>CAVTDU010000048.1:0-36382 GCA_963733565.1 uncultured Gammaproteobacteria bacterium | reverse complement strand
CGTCAGGCAACTCGTAATGGAAGTCGGCGCGCAGCATGGGGCGCGCATGCTAGCAGAGGGGCTGCATACGCCGGCCTTCGGGTCGGCTCGCTCCATCAGCCTCGCGGCGCGGGCGGCGGTAGCGTTAACGGCGATCCTGGACTGCGACCCGGTCGGGCAGGTCAGCAGAGGCGACTCTTTCAGCCACTTGCTGTCGGGGTAGTAGGCGAACAGCAGCGCCCCGCCCTTCAGCGCGTCGATCATGACTCGCGCCACTTCCTGACGCACGGCCGGACAACCCCAGCTGCGCCCGAGCCGGCCGAGCCGTGCCGCAATCGCTTCGCTCACGTACGGCGCTCCATGCATCACGATGGCGCGCGACAAGGCGTTGTCGTTGAATCCGGCATCGAGCCCGCGCAAGCGGAGCGAGTATCCGTTGTTGCCGTAGTACGTGTCGGTCGCCTGGAAAAGCCCGAGGCTCGACATCTTGCTGCCCTCGATGTTCGAGAAGCGCTCGGCGACTTTTTCCCCGGTGTTGCGGCCGTGCGCAACGAGTTCCTGGAACAGCAGGCGACCGCGGTCGACGTCAAACACCCACAGGCGTGGCTGGGTCGAGGGAAGCGAGTAGTCGATGACGGCGAGGTGGTGGAACCCCTCCAGCAGACCCTGCCGGCGGGCGCAATCCGCGGCGCGTGCGGCGAGCGACAGGACCTTGGGATTGGCCGTGGGCGCGGCCGCGACCAGTTCCGCTGCCAATGACTCATCGGCGCCAGCGGGTGTCGCGAGCACAAGAAGCAAGAGGGCCGCCATTGGCCATGAACGTCGTCGCATGCGAGCACTCTCCGTGCATTGAACGCGTGCCGCCCGCAGGCGACGTAGTCCGCACTCAGACCGCGCGCAGTCTACTTGGTTCCGCGGGCGCACACCGGACCTCGCCGGCAGACCTGCCGCACAGAGTGACCGGGAACGGAAAGCACCTGCGATATATTCCATAACCTATTGACTATAAAGACTTTATAGTTTGCGTATCGACAATCGGGTAAGCTTCGCGGTCCGCGCCGGGATGGCGGAACTGGTAGACGCACCGGACTCAAAATCCGGCGAGCTAATCACTCGTGAGGGTTCGATTCCCTCTCCCGGCACCAACGAATTGCGCGCAGACCGGTCCGCCATGCACATGAACTTCTGCTCCCTTTGCGGCCAGCCGGTCAGTCTCCTGGTCCCGGAAGGCGACAACATGCAGCGTCACGTCTGTACCGGCTGCGGGACGGTGCATTACCAGAACCCGAAGATCGTCTCTGGCTGCGTGCCCGAGTTCGAGGGCAGGATCCTGCTCTGTCGCCGCGCGATCGAACCTCGCCTCGGCTACTGGACGATTCCCGCCGGCTTCATGGAGAACGGCGAGACGACGCAGGACGCCGCGCGCCGTGAAGCCGCCGAGGAAGCGCTGGCCGAGGTCGAAATCGGTTCGCTGCTGGCGGTCGTGCACGTGCTGCACGCGGACCAGGTACACGTCATGTTCCGCGCCCGTCTGCCCGCCCCGAGATTCGGCGTGGGTCGGGAGAGTCTCGAGGTCATGCTTTTCGACGAGACTGACATCCCGTGGCACGACATGGCGTTCCGCAGCGTCGATTTCGCACTAAGACGCTACCTGGACGACCGCCGCAGCGGTGTCGAGCCGCACCATTTCACCGCCCTCGACTTCCGCAAGCAGCCACCGGGCTGAAGCTGGGATTTCTCAGCGCGGCGTCACTTTGGCACAATACGCGCCCCTCCGACCGCCAGCGGGCGCGGCCGGGCCAGACGTTCGTGGAGCCAGCCGATGACCTTCGTCGTTACGGAAAACTGCATCAAGTGCAAGTACATGGATTGCGTGGAGGTCTGCCCGGTGGACTGCTTCCACGTGGGTCCCAACATGCTGGTCATCGACCCGGACGAGTGCATCGACTGCACCTTGTGCGAGCCCGAGTGTCCGGCGGAGGCGATCTTCTCGGAAGAGGAACTGCCCGACGGCCAGCAGGCCTTCAAGGCGCTGAACGCGGAACTGGCCAGGAAATGGCCGGTGATCACGGAGAAGAAGGACGCCCCGGAGGACGCCAAGGAATGGGACGGCTACCCCAACAAGCTGGCGATGCTCGAACGCTGAGTGCGGCCGGTCAGCGGGGCACAGCCGCCGCTTGCTGCGATTCCTGGACGGCCTGTACCAGCTGCTCGGGAGTGAGGTAACCGCCGATATAGTCGCCCGACTGCGTGAACACGGCCGGCGTGCCTTCGACGCCGAGTTCCCCGCCCAGGTCGTACTGCGCGGTGATCGCAGCGTCGCCGCAGTCCTTGGCCTTGATGGGATCGCCCTTCTTCGCGCGCGTCAGGGCTGCGTTGCGGTCCGCCGAGCACCAGACCTCCTCCGCCTTGCGCCAGGACTCCGTGCCCGGGCCGGTGCGCGGGTACAGCATGTAGCGAACCCTGACGCCGGCCTTGTTCAGGTCCGCGATGTGGCTGTGGAACTTGCGGCAGTAGCCGCAATCGACATCCGTGAACACCGTGACCGTCATCTTCGGTTTCTCGGGCGAGAAAATGATCATCTGGTCCTCGCGCAGCGACGCGAGGGCCTTGGCACGCGCCGCGTTGCGACGCATCGCGGTCAGGTTGACCTCGGTGTCGAGGTCGTAGATGTTGCCGCTGACGAGATACTTGCCGTCGGCGCTGACGTAGGCGATCAGGCCGCCCATCGTAACTTCGTAGAGTCCCGGGACGGGGGACGAGGCAACGTCGGCCGGGCTCACGTCGTGCAGCTTCGCGACGACCCTCGCCTTCACGTCGGCCGGCACTGGAACCTGGGCCGGGGCTGCCGCCACCGGCCTGGCAGCCTTCTTGGCGGGCTTGTCCTGGGCGGACGCCACGGTCCCGGAAGCTGTGGCGAAGGAGACGGCGAAAAACACCAGAAATCTTGCTGTGCGCATTCGATCCATCCGGGCAGGGGCACGAACCCCGACAGCCGTCTCAGACAACGGCGCCGGCGACTGGTTCAATCCGAGAGCGCGGCAGTCTAGCAGAGCCGCGCGCGCGATGGCCCGGGGAGGCGCTCAACCACGCGGATGATGCTGCGAATGCAGGTCCTTGAGGCGCTCGCGGGCGACGTGCGTGTAGATCTGGGTCGTCGAGAGGTCACTGTGGCCGAGCAGCATCTGCACTACCCGCAGGTCGGCTCCGTTGTTCAGCAGGTGTGTGGCGAAAGCGTGCCGGAGCGTATGCGGCGACAGTTCCTTTTCGACGTTCGCCTTCTTCGCGTAGCGCTTGATGATGTGCCAGAAGGCCTGGCGCGTCATGCGGTCGCCGCGACGGGTCGGGAACAGGTAGTCCGTCTGCCGCTCGAGCAGGATCTCGACCCGCGGTCCGAGAAGGAACTGCTGCACCCACTGCACCGCCTCCTCGCCGAGCGGAATGAGCCGCTCCCGGTCGCCCTTGCCGACGATGCGCAGTACGCCCTGGTTCAGGTTCACCGCGGCGAGCTTGAGGTTCACGAGTTCAGAAACACGCAGCCCGGTCGCGTAGAGCACCTCGAGCATCGTGCGGTCGCGGTGGCCGAGAGGATCGCTCACGGTCGGAGCGGCCAACAGGGCCTCGACTTCCTCCTCCGTGAGCGATCGGGGCAACGAACGCCCGACCTTGGGCATGGCGATCAGGGCCGTGGGGTCCTCGCGCAGCGACCCCTCGCGCAACAGGTACCGGTAGAATCGACGGAAGCTCGACAGCTGGCGCGCGGTGGAGCGCGGCTGCGCCCCGGCCTGCACCCGGGACGCCATGAACGCAAGCAGGTCGCCGCGGTTCGCGGACGTGAGTTCGGCCTCGTGTCCGTCGAGCCAGCGATCGAGCGCGGTCAGGTCCGCGCGATAGGCGGCCAGCGTGTTGGGCGACAGCCCCCGCTCCATCCAGACCGCGTCGAGAAACCGGTCGATCGGACCGGGGCCGCGCGTACCTGCACTGCCGCGCGGATCGCGGGCGAGGACACTGGTCTTGACTGCTGTACTCATGGGATCTCTAGGCCTTCAGTGGCGCGAAGTATGCGAGCCGACACCGCGCACCGGACGTGACTGCCCTCACAGATCCCGCCCGCCGTTAACATAACCGGAACCAGTTCACAGAATGCCGCCGGGCGCCCGGACGGCTCCACCCGCACGAGGATTCGCGTCGATGCTTCGACTCCTGGGGCGAGCGCTGCGCACGCTGTACGGCGTCTGCGCGCTGGCCATCTTCCTGTTGCTGCTGGTCATTGCCTCGGTGGCTGCGCTCGTCGTGCCGCGGCTCGACTGGCGCCGCAGCCTCACGCATCGCCTGGCCAGGATCGCGCTTGCCATCCTCGGGCTGCGCGTCGCGGTCACGGGACTCGAGAACCTGCCGGAGGGATCCTGCGTGGTCGCGGCGAATCACTCGAGCTACGTCGACGGCGTCGTGCTGACGGCGATTCTCCCACCGCGATTCTCGTTCGTGATCAAGCGCGAGGCCGCGGACATGCCGTTCGTCGGCCTGCTGCTCAGGCGCATAGGGTCGGAGTTCGTGGACCGTAACGATCACGGCGGCCGGCAGCGGGGCGCTCGCCGCGTGATCAAGCGCGCCGAGCAAGGCCATTCGCTCGTCTTCTTTCCCGAGGGAACGTTCGACGAACACGTCGGGCTGAAGCGATTCCACGTCGGCGCGTTCATCGCGGCGGTGCGAGGCGGCATACCCGTCGTGCCGACCGTCATCCACGGCGCGAGGCGCGCCATGCCGAGCAAGGCGCTGCTCGTCCGACCGGGGCGCATCCTGGTCGAGTTCCTCGCCCCGCTGCCCGCCGAGGGCGCAAAGCCCGATGCGCTTCGCGAGGCCACGCGGCGCCTCATCCTCGAGAGGCTCGACGAACCGGACCTCGCGCCGACCGCGCGCACGCGCGGCGACTGACGGCTACATGTTGCGCCGGTACTGCCCGCCGACCTGGTACAGGGCCCGCGAGATGCTGCCGAGCGACGCGACCTTGACCGTCTCCATGAGCGCCCCGAATACGTTGCCGCCGCGTGCAGCCGTGTCCTGCAATGCCGCGAGGGCCGCGGGCCGCGGTCGCGCGTTGCGCTCGAGGAACGCACGCACGGCCTGAACCTGGTCGCGCTTCTCCTCCTCCGTCGAGCGGATCAGCTCGGCGCCACGGATCTCGGCTCCGCCATCCTCCGCGCCGAGGAACGTGTTCACGCCGACGATCGGCAACCGGCCGTCGTGCTTCATCGTCTCGTAGTAGAGGCTCTCCTCCTGGATGCGGCTGCGCTGGTACATCGTCTCCATGGCGCCGAGCACGCCGCCACGCTCGGAGATGCTGTCGAACTCGCGGTACACGGCTTCCTCGACGATGTCGGTCAGCTCCTCGACCGCGAACGAACCCTGCCACGGGTTCTGCGTCTTGTTGAGCCCGAGTTCCTTGTTGATGATCAGCTGTATCGCGACCGCCCGTCGCACCGATTCCTCGGTGGGCGTCGTGATCGCCTCGTCGTACGCGTTGGTGTGCAGGCTGTTGCAGTTGTCGAACAGCGCATAGAGCGCCTGCAGCGTCGTGCGCACGTCGTTGAACTGGATCTCGCGGGCGTGCAGGCTGCGGCCCGACGTCTGGATGTGGTACTTCAGCATCTGCGAGCGCGGCCCGCCGCCGTACAGGTCGCGCATCGCGCGTGCCCAGATGCGTCGCGCCACGCGGCCGATCACCGCGTACTCCGGATCCATGCCGTTCGAGAAGAAGAACGACAGGTTCGGCGCGAAGTCGTCGATGCGTCATGCCGCGCGCCAGGTAGTACTCCACGATCGTGAGCCCGTTCGCGAGCGTGAAGGCGAGCTGCGAGATCGGGTTCGCGCCGGCCTCGGCGATGTGATAGCCGGAGATCGACACCGAGTAGAAGTTGCGGACGCCGTGCTCGCTGAAGTACTGCTGTACGTCGCCCATCATCCTGAGCGCGAACTCCGTCGAGAAGATGCAGGTGTTCTGCGCCTGGTCCTCCTTGAGGATGTCCGCCTGCACGGTGCCCCGCACCTGCGCGAGCGCCTCGGCGCGGATACGCGCGTATGTCTCCCGATCGACGAGCTGGTCGCCCGTCACGCCGAGCAGGCCGAGACCCGAACCGTCGTGTCCGGGCGGAAGCTCGCCCTTGTAGGTGGGCCTCGGCCGGTCACGGTAGATCTCCCCGATCTTCCGCTGCGCTTCGTCCCAGCCACCGGTCTCGCGCAGGTACCTCTCGACGCGCTGGTCCACGGCGGTGTTCATGTACATCGCGAGGATCATCGGCGCCGGGCCGTTGATGGTCATGGACACCGAGGTCGTCGGCGCGCAGAGATCGAAGCCCGAATAGAGCTTCTTCATGTCGTCGAGCGTCGCGATCGATACGCCCGAGTTACCGATCCGGCCGTAGATGTCGGGCCGCTCGTCCGGGTCCTCGCCGTAGAGCGTCGTCGAATCGAACGCGGTGGAAAGGCGCGCGGCGCCGTGCCCTGCGGCGACGTAATGGAAGCGGCGGTTCGTGCGCTCCGGCGCACCCTCGCCCGCGAACATGCGCGTCGGGTCCTCTTCCTCGCGCCGGTATGGGTAGACACCCGCTACGTACGGGAAGTGCCCGGGCAGGTTCTCCTTCAGCAGGAACGCGAGCAGATCGCCCCAGTCGCGGTACCTGGGGATCGCGAGCTTCGGGACTGACGTGTGGCTCAGCGACTTCGTGTAGTTGTCGCCGCGGATCTCGCGGCCGCGCACGACGTAGCAGTACTCGTCGTCGGTCGCGGACTTCGCGAGTGCGGGCCACTGGCGCAACAGGTCGAGCGCCTCCGGACCGACGGCATCGAGCGCGTCGTTGTAGGCTTCCCGCAGCCGCGATAGTGCCGCGTCCGAGGCGTCGGCCAGCGCCGAGTCGGGGAAGCGGTCCAGCGCCGCCGGCAGCTGCGGGTCGTCGAGTGCGCGCAGCGCCTCGTGGAGGCTGTTGGCGCGGCTCGCTGCCTCCGCGCGATGCTGCAGGTCGACGGCTGCGCGCCGGCCATTCGCGGCGATCTCCGCAAGGTAGCGCGTACGCCCTGCCGGCACGAGCGCATGCCGCTCGACCAGCTCGGTGGGACCCGGATCGGCGACGGCCCAGCCGCGGCTGCCCTCGCCCAGCTTCTCGTCCAGCCGGCGCCCGAGCGCCGCGAACAGGCGGTTGACGCCGGGGTCGTTGAAGCGACTTGCGATGGTCGGGAACACCGGCACGTCGGCATCCGGCAGCTGGAACGCGACGTGATTGCGCCGCCACTGCTTGCGCACGTCACGGAGCGCGTCCTCCGCTCCCCGCTTCTCGAACTTGTTGAGCGCGATCAGCTCGGCGAAATCGAGCATGTCGATCTTCTCGAGCTGGCTCGCGGCGCCGTACTCGCTGGTCATCACGTAAAGCGGCACGTCCACGAGGTCGACGATTTCCGAGTCGCTCTGGCCGATGCCGGCCGTCTCGACGACGATGAGATCGTAATTCGCGTACCGCAGCAGGTTCAGCACGTCGGCCAGCACGGCGCTGGTCGCGAGGTTCTGGCGGCGGGTCGCGAGCGAGCGCATGAACACCTGCTCCGCGGCGAGCGAGTTCATGCGGATGCGGTCGCCGAGCAATGCGCCTCCGCTGCGCCGGCGGGTCGGATCCATCGCGACGACCGCGATGTTGCGGTCGGGGAAATGCCTCACGAACCGCATGAGCAGCTCGTCGGTGAGGCTCGACTTGCCCGCGCCGCCGGTGCCGGTGATGCCGACGACCGCCGTGCGGTGGCCGACACGTGCGACGGCCTTGCGCAGCGTTTCGCGCAGTCCGGCCGCATCGTCCTCGGATTCCAGTGCCGAGATCGTGCGCGCGATCTGCTGGTGGTCACGCGGGCCCACCGGACCGAACTTGAACGCGGGCCGCGACCAGGCGCTCACGCGCTCGATCACGTCGCGGATCATCCCGTCGAGCCCGAGCCTGCGTCCGTCCTCGGGCGAGTAGATGCGCTCGACGCCGTAGGCGTGCAGCTCCTCGATCTCGTGCGGCGCGATGGTGCCGCCGCCGCCGACCACGATGCGGATGTGCTCGGCGCCCAGTTCGCGCAGCATGTCCACCATGTAGCGGAAGTACTCATTGTGGCCGCCCTGGTAGGAACTGACCGCGATGCCGTCGGCGTCCTCCTGTATCGCCGCCCGCACGATGTCGGCAACGCTGCGGTTGTGCCCGAGGTGCACGACCTCGGCGCCGTGCGCCTGCAGCAGGCGGCGGATGATGTTGATCGCGGCGTCGTGACCGTCGAAGAGCGACGCGGCGCTCACGAAGCGCAGTGGCGCGACGTTCGCCTGCTCCTCCGGAAGCCGTCGAACGCTGCCAGTCGCCTTGCCTGCAGTCATGTGCGCGCTCCGTTCTGTCCTGCTGCCACGCGAGTCTATTCCTACTATTGAGTAGGATAATACCGGCGAGTATGATTTGGTCGGCCCTGGCGGTCAATCCCCTGAACCTGCCGGGCGACGCGACCGTGGAGAGCCCGATGGCCGAGCAACGCAAGCGTACAGCCCCTGTTCGCGCCCGACGCACCAGCGACGGGTCCCCGTGGGCAGTACGGCATCGTCGTCCCCGCGACCATGACCTGAAACGGGATGCCGTCGTGCGTGCGGCGGCGCGGGAATTCAATGCCCGTGGCTATCACAACACGTCGCTCGACGACGTCGCGGCAGCGCTCGGAGTCACGAAGCCCACGGTCTACTCTCCATGAGCGCCTCGAAGACGTTGCCACCGCGTGCGGCTGTGTCCTGCAATGCCGCGAGGGCCGCGGGCCGGCGGTCGGCGTTGCGCTCGAGGAACGCGCGCACGGCCTGGACCTGGTCGCGCTTCTCCTCCTCCGTCGAGCGGATCAGCTCGGCGCCACGGATCTCCGCGCCGCCGTCCTCCGCGCCGAGGAACGTGTTGACGCCGACGATCGGCAGCCGGCCGTCGTGCTTCATCGTCTCGTAGTAGAGGCTCTCCTCCTGGATGCGGCTGCGCTGGTACATCGTCTCCATGGCGCCGAGCACGCCGCCCCGCTCGGAGATGCTGTCGAACTCGCGGTACACGGCTTCCTCGACGATGTCGGTCAGCTCCTCGACCGCGAAGGAACCCTGCCACGGGTTCTGCGTCTTGTTGAGCCCGAGTTCCTTGTTGATGATCAGCTGTATCGCGACCGCCCGTCGCACCGATTCCTCGGTGGGCGTCGTGATCGCCTCGTCGTACGCGTTGGTGTGCAGGCTGTTGCAGTTGTCGAACAGCGCATAGAGCGCCTGCAGCGTCGTGCGCACGTCGTTGAACTGGATCTCGCGGGCGTGCAGGCTGCGGCCCGACGTCTGGATGTGGTACTTCAGCATCTGCGAGCGCGGCCCGCCGCCGTACAGGTCGCGCATCGCACGTGCCCAGATGCGTCGCGCCACCCGGCCGATCACCGCGTACTCCGGATCCATGCCGTTCGAGAAGAAGAACGACAGGTTCGGCGCGAAGTCGTCGATCTTCATGCCGCGCGCGAGGTAGTACTCGACGATCGTGAGCCCGTTCGCGAGCGTGAAGGCGAGCTGCGAGATCGGGTTCGCACCGGCCTCGGCGATGTGATAGCCGGAGATCGACACCGAGTAGAAGTTGCGGACGCCGTTGTCGCTGAAGTACTGCTGGACGTCGCCCATCATCCTGAGCGCGAACTCCGTCGAGAAGATGCAGGTGTTCTGCGCCTGGTCCTCCTTCAGGATGTCGGCCTGCACGGTGCCGCGCACCTGCGCGAGCGCCTCGGCGCGGATGCGCTCGTACGTCTCGCGATCGACGAGCTGGTCGCCCGTCACGCCGAGCAGGCCGAGCCCCGAACCGTCGTGACCGGGCGGAAGCTCGCCCTTGTAGGTGGGCCTCGGCCGGTCCCGGTAGATCTCCCCGATCCTCCGTTGCGCCTCGGCCCAGCCACCGGTCTCGCGCAGGTGCCGCTCGACGCGCTGGTCCACGGCGGTGTTCATGTACATCGCGAGGATCATCGGCGCCGGGCCGTTGATGGTCATGGACACCGAAGTCGTCGGCGCGCACAGGTCGAAGCCGGAATAGAGCTTCTTCATGTCGTCGAGCGTCGCGATCGACACGCCGGAGTTGCCGATGCGGCCGTAGATGTCAGGACGCTCGTCCGGGTCCTCGCCGTAGAGCGTCGTCGAATCGAACGCGGTCGACAGCCGCGCGGCGCCGTGACCCGCGGCGACGTAATGGAAGCGCCGGTTCGTGCGCTCCGGCGCGCCCTCGCCCGCGAACATGCGCGTCGGGTCCTCTTCCTCGCGCCGGTACGGGTAGACGCCCGCCACGTAGGGGAAATGCCCGGGCAGGTTCTCCTTCAGCAGGAATGCGAGCAGGTCGCCCCAGTCGCGGTACTTCGGGATCGCGAGCTTCGGAACCGACGTGTGGCTCAGCGACTTCGTGTAGTTGTCGCCGCGGATCTCGCGGCCGCGCACGACGTAGCAGTACTCGTCGTCGGTCGCGGACTTCGCGAGCGCGGGCCACTGGCGCAGCAGGTCGAGCGCCTCCGGTCCGACCGCATCGAGCGCGTCGTTGTAGGCTTCCCGCAGCCGCGATCGTGCCGCGTCAGAGGCGTCGGCCAGCGCGGCGTCGGGGAAGCGGTCGAGCGCCGCCGGCAGCTGCGGGTCGTCGAGCGCGCGCAGCGCCTCGTGGAGGCTGTTGGCACGGCTCGCCGCCTCCGAGCGATGCTGCAGGTCGATGGCCGCGCGCCGGCCATTGGCCGCGATCTCCGCGAGGTAACGCGTGCGTCCCGCCGGCACCAGCGCATGACGCTCGACCAGCTCGGTGGGACCCGGATCGGCGACGGCCCACCCGCGACTGCCCTCGCCCAGCTTCTCGTCGAGCCGCCGACCCAGCGCCGCGAACAGGCGGTTGACGCCCGGGTCGTTGAAGCGACTCGCGATGGTCGGGAAGACCGGCACGTCGGCGTCCGGCAGCTGGAATGCGACGTGATTGCGCCGCCACTGCTTGCGCACGTCGCGGAGCGCGTCCTCGGCGCCCCGCTTCTCGAACTTGTTGAGCGCGATCAGCTCCGCGAAATCGAGCATGTCGATCTTCTCGAGCTGGCTCGCGGCACCGTACTCGCTCGTCATCACGTACAGCGGCACGTCCACGAGGTCGACGATCTCGGAGTCGCTCTGGCCGATGCCGGCCGTCTCGACGACGATCGAGGTCGAAGTTCGCGTAACGCAGCAGGTTCAGCACGTCGGCCAGCACGGCGCTGGTCGCGAGGTTCTGGCGGCGGGTCGCGAGCGAGCGCATGAACACCTGCTCCGCGGCGAGCGAGTTCATGCGGATGCGGTCGCCGAGCAGCGCGCCGCCGCTGCGCCGGCGGGTCGGGTCCATCGCGACGACCGCGATGTTGCGATCGGGGAAATGCCTCACGAACCGCATCAGCAGCTCGTCGGTGAGGCTCGACTTGCCTGCACCGCCCGTGCCGGTGATGCCGACGACCGCCGTGCGATGGCCGACGCGCGCCACGGCCTTGCGCAGCGTTTCGCGCAGCCCGGCCGCATCGTCCTCGATCTCCAGCGCCGAGATGGTGCGGGCAATCTGCTGGTGGTCACGCGGACCCACCGGACCGAACTTGAACGCGGGCCGCGACCAGGCGCTCACGCGCTCGATCACGTCGCGGATCATCCCGTCGAGCCCGAGCTTGCGTCCGTCCTCGGGCGAGTAGATGCGCTCGACGCCGTAGGCGTGCAGTTCCTCGATCTCGTGCGGCGCGATGGTGCCGCCACCGCCGACGACGATGCGGATGTGCTCTGCGCCCAGCTCGCGCAGCATGTCCACCATGTAGCGGAAGTATTCGTTGTGCCCGCCCTGGTAGGAACTGACCGCGATGCCGTCGGCGTCCTCCTGGATCGCCGCGCGCACGATGTCGGCGACGCTGCGGTTGTGCCCGAGGTGGACGACCTCGGCGCCGTGCGCCTGCAGCAGGCGGCGGATGATGTTGATGGCGGCGTCGTGACCGTCGAAGAGCGACGCGGCGCTCACGAAGCGCAGTGGCGCGACGTCCGCCTGCTCCTGCGGAAGCCGTCGCACGCTGCCAGTCGCCTTGCCTGCGGTCATGTGCCTGCTCCGTTCTGTCCTGCTGCCCACGCGAGTCTATTCCTACTCTTGAGTAGAATAGTACCGACGAGTATGATTTGGCCGGCCCGGGCGGTCAATCCCCTGAACCTGCCGGGCGGCTGCGACCAGTGGAGACCCCGATGGCCGAACAACGCAAGCGTGCAGCCCCGATACGCACCCCCCGCAGCGGCGACGGATCCCCCTGGGCAGTGCGACATCGCCGCCCGCGCGACCACGACCTGAAGCGGGATGCGGTCGTCCGGGCGGCGGCGCAGGAATTCAACGCGCGCGGCTACCACAACACGTCGCTGGACGACATCGCCGCCGCGCTTGGCGTCACCAAGCCCACCGTCTACTACTACGTCGCGAACAAGGAGCAACTCCTCTTCGAGTGCTTCCGCGAGGGCCTGCAGAGGATCCGCGAGATCGTCATCGCAACCGAGCGTTCGGATCGCCCCGCGCGCGAGCGACTGGACACTGTCGTGCGCGGCTATGCCGAAGCGGTCGCGTCCGAATACGGCTGGTGCATGGTGCGCGCCCACGAGCACGACCTCGGCAACGACCTCGGCCGGCAGATCAACGCGCTCAAGTCCGAGATCGACCAGGGCATCCGCCGGCTGTTGCGCGAGGGCGTGGCCGATGGCTCGATCGGTCCGTGCGACCCGAAGATCGCCGCGTTCGCGATGGCCGGCGCTCTCAACTGGATCGCGCACTGGTATCGCGAGAACCAGCCGCTCACGGCCGCAGAGGTCGGTGACGCCTTCGTCACGTTCTTCGGCAACGGCCTGCTGCCCCGCCCTGCCCGCACCGTGGCAACCCGCGCCTGAGCGCCGTCTTGCGCTGCAAAATCCGCCCGGCTTACACTGGCTTGCTGCGGTGAAGCAACCGCTGCACGGCGACCGCGCACCTGCCCGGGCCATCGGCCAGTCAGCCATGAGGGGACCTGCATGAAAGAACACGTCGTGATCCTTGCCGCGCGTCGCACGCCGATCGGTGCATTCCAGGGTGCCTTCAACACCGTGACCGCACCCGAACTCGGTGCCGTGGCCGCCCGCGCCGCGCTCGCCGATTCGGGCGTCGCAGCGGACGCGCTGGACGAAGTCATCTTCGGATGCGTGCTGCCGGCCGGACAGGGCCAGGCCCCGGCGCGGCAGGCGGCGATCGCGGCCGGCATCGCGGCGAACGTCCCGGCCACGACCGTGAACAAGATGTGCGGCAGCGGCATGAAGGCCGTGATGCTCGGTGCGGACCAGATCCGCGCAGGGAACGCGTCCGCCATCCTCGCGGGCGGTTTCGAATCCATGACCAACGCACCCTACCTCCTTCCGAAGGCGCGCTCCGGATACCGCATGGGTCACGGTGAAATCATCGACCACATGTTCCGCGACGGCCTGCAGAGCCCCTGGGACGGCCAGTCGATGGGCTGCTTCGCCGACGTGACTGCCGAGAAATATGCGTTCACCCGGGCCGACCAGGACGCATTTGCCGCGGAGTCGGTACGCCGCGCGGTACGTGCCGTGCGCGACGGCGACTTCGCAGCCGAGATCGCTGCCGTCACCGTGAAGACCCGCAAGGGAGAGCAGTCGGTCGCCCAGGACGAGACGCCATTCGCGCTCGACATCGACAAGATCCCCGGCCTCAAGCCGGCGTTCGGCAAGAACGGAACGGTCACCGCGGCTTCGTCGTCGTCGATCTCCGACGGCGCGGCCGCCGTCGTGATCGCGAGCGCGGCGTATGCCGCCGAGCACGGGCTGAAGCCGCTCGCCCGAATCGTCGCGTATTCGAGCCACGCCCAGGCCCCGGAGTGGTTCACGACCGCCCCGGCTCCCGCGATCCGCAAGGCAATCGAAGGCGCCGGATGGAAGGTCGCGGACGTCGACCTGTTCGAGATCAACGAGGCGTTCGCCTGCGTGACGATGGCCGCGATGAAGGACCTGGGCCTCGATTCCGCGCGCGTCAACGTCAATGGCGGCGCCTGCGCGCTCGGCCACCCGATCGGCGCCACCGGCGCGCGGCTGATCACGACGCTGGTGCACGCGCTCAGGAAGCGCGGCCTGCGCCGCGGCGTCGCGTCGCAGTGCATCGGCGGCGGCGAAGCGACCGCGATCGCGATCGAGATCGCCGACTGACGCCTCGACCGGGAGCCACGCATGCAACTGAAGGACAAGGTCGTCGCCGTCACGGGTGGCGCGCGCGGCATCGGCAAGGCCATCGCCAGCGCATTCGTCGAGCGCGGCGCGCGTGTTGCCATCATCGACTTGAACCCTTCCGACCTGGAAGCGACCCGCGCTGAATTCGCAGAGGCCGGCACCCGGGTCGGCACGTACGCCGCCAACGTCGCGCGCGAGGACCAGGTGATCGCGGCGTTCAACGGCATCGTCGCCGATTTCGGACGTCTCGACGTGCTGGTGAACAATGCCGGCATCATCAAGGACGGCCTGCTCGTCAAGGCGAAGGACGGGGTCGTCACCGGCAGGATGGGACTCGAGCAGTGGCAGGCCGTCATCGACGTGAACCTGACCGGCGTGTTCCTCTGTGGCCGCGAGGCCGCGGAGCGCATGATCGGGCTCGGCCACGGCGGACTCATCATCAACATCTCGAGCATTTCGAAGTGCGGCAACGCCGGGCAGACGAACTACTCGGCTGCCAAGGCCGGCGTCACCGCCATGGCCGTCGTGTGGGCCAAGGAACTCGCCCGTTACGGGATCCGCGCCGCGTCCATCGCGCCCGGATTCACGCGCACGGACATCCTTGCGGGCATGCCGCCGGAAATGCTGGAGAAAGTCACGGCGCCCGTGCCGCTCAAGCGACTCGGCCTCCCGGAGGAAGTCGCCCACGCCGCCGTGTTCATCGCCGAGAACGACTTCTTTACCGGGCGCGCGCTCGACGTCGACGGCGGCCTGCGCCTCTGATCTTCCACTTGCTGCGAGGAGACCGGCCATGCTGATGCAGGACATTCGCGCCATCGTCACCGGAGGCGCCTCGGGCCTGGGGCTCGCGGTCGTGGAAGACGTGATCGCGGCCGGCGGCCGGGCGACCCTGCTCGACGTCAACGAGGCGGCGGGCCTGGAAGCAGTGCAGCGTCTCGGCGAGCGGTCGGCCTTCCAGAAAGTGGATGTCACGTCCGAGAGTGCCGTGGATGCGGCAGTGCAGTCGGCGGTGACGAGCATGGGCGGGCTCAACCTCGCAGTGAACTGCGCGGGCGTCGGCTGGCCCAAGCGGCTGGTCGGCAAGGAAGGCCCGATGCCCGGCGAGTTTTTCCGCAAGGTCATCGAGATCAACCTGGTCGGCACGCTGCTGGTCTGCAAGGCCGCCGCGGCCGCCATGCAGAAAGGCGCTCCGAACGCCGCGGGCGAACGCGGCGCCATCGTGATGACGGCGTCCGTGGCTGCCTTCGACGGGCAGATCGGCCAGGTCGCCTACGCTGCCTCCAAGGGCGGCATCGTCGGCATGACGTTGCCGATGGCCCGTGAACTGGCCAGCTTCGGTATCCGCGTGGTGACGATCGCGCCGGGCCTGTTCCTGACGCCGATGATGGCGTCGCTGCCGAAGGAAGCGCAGGAGTCGCTCGGCAAGCAGGTCCCCTTCCCGCCGCGACTCGGCCATCCGTCGGAATTCGCCTCGCTCGTCCGGCAGGTCGCGGAGAACCCGATGCTGAACGGTGAGACCATTCGCCTCGACGGGTCCATACGGATGGCGCCGCGCTGAGCGGCGCAGTTAGAGTTGGCGAACCAGCGGGGTGGATCCGGCCCCGGCAAGCAAGATCGGGAGTCCAACGTGAGCGACGTGACTGACACGACGGTCGAAAGAGACCAGATGGAATACGACGTCGTGATCGTCGGTGCGGGCCCGGCCGGGCTCGCCTGCGCGATCCGGCTGAAGCAGCTCAAGCCCGACCTCAACGTCTGCATCCTCGAAAAGGCCGCCAGCGTCGGCGCACACATGCTGTCCGGCGCCGTCTTCGAGCCGGGCCCGCTCGACGAGCTGCTGCCCGGCTGGCGCGACGAGTACAAGGGACTGCGCGTGCCGGCGGGCCAGGACGAGTTCAGCTTCCTGACACAGACGAAGCGCTTCCGCCTGCCCACGCCGCCGCAGATGAACAATCACGGCAACTTCATCATCTCGCTCGGCAACCTCGTCGAGTACCTGGGCACGAAAGCAGAAGCGCTTGGCTGCGACGTCTTCGCCGGGTTCGCCGCGGCGGCCCCGCTGTTCGACGACGCGGGCACGGTAGTGGGCGTGCGCATCGGCGACATGGGCCTCGAGAAGGATGGGGAGCCCGGCCCGAATTTCGCTCCCGGCCCCGAGATCCGCGCGAAGACGACGATCCTCGCGGAAGGCTGTCGTGGCAGCGTTTCAAAGATACTCATCCAGCGCTTCCGGCTCGACGCCGGCAAGTCGCCGCAGACCTACGGCCTCGGGTTCAAGGAACTCTGGCAGTTGCCGGAAGGACGGGTCCAGCCGGGCCTGATCCAGCACACGGTAGGCTGGCCGATGGACCCGGCGACGTACGGTGGCAGCTTCCTGTACCACCTCGACCAGAACCGCGTGTACGTAGGTTTCGTCGTGGGCCTCGACTACGCGGACCCGCGCTTCCAGCCGTTCGAGGCATTCCAGCAGTTCAAGAACCATCCGACCCTGAAGGCGCTGCTCGACGGCGGCGAGATCCTCTCCTACGGCGCGCGCACGATCGTCGAGGGCGGCTGGCAGTCCATGCCGACGCTCGAGATGCCCGGAGCACTGCTGGTCGGCGACGCGGGCGGCACGCTGAACGTGCCGAAGATCAAGGGCGTGCACCAGGCGATCCGTTCGGCGGTGCTCGCGGCCGAGCACATCACCGAGCACGGGCGGACGGCAGGCTTCGACCAGCGCTGGCGTACGTCCGCGGGCGGCAGGGAACTCCACAAGGTCCGCAACATTCGCCCGGGCTTCCGTCGTGGCATGTGGGCCGGCATGGCGAACGGCGCGCTGGAGACGCTGACCGCCGGACACTCGCCGTGGACGCTCGAGAACCACGCGGATCACAGCGCGCTCAAGCGTCTCGACCAGTACGCATCTCCGGATCGAGGCTGGGTCGAGCGGCAACTGAAGCCGCGCGACCGCGTCAGCGCCGTCTTCTTCGCCGGCAACACGCACGAAGAAGCGCAGCCGTCGCATCTGAAGGTCGCCGACACGAACATCTGCGCCACGCGCTGCGCACAGGAATACGGCAACCCCTGCCAGTATTTCTGCCCGGCGCACGTCTACGAGATGGTGGACGACGGCGCGGGCGGGCGACGCCTGCAGATCAACGCTTCGAACTGCGTGCACTGCAAGGCCTGCGACATCAAGGACCCGTACGAGATCATCACCTGGACCACGCCCGAAGGCGGATCGGGACCCAACTACCAGGGCATGTGACGGGTTCGCCATGACCGAAGCGATCTGGACGCCCTCGCTGCAACAGGTCGCCGCGTCCAACCTGACGCGCTTCGCCGAACTGGCACGCGAGCGCTACGGCGCGCCATCGGGCAACTACTCGGCGCTGTGGCGCTGGTCGGTGGACGAGCGGGAATCGTTCTGGTCCGCGCTCGTCGAGTTCGCCTCGGTGATCCGTACGCCCGGCAGCGCGCCGGTGCTGCAACAGCGCGACCGGATGCCGGGAGCGAAGTGGTTCGCGGACACGCGGCTCAATTTCGCGGAGAACCTGCTCGCCCGCCGCGACGACCACGTCGCCCTCGTGTTCCGCAACGAACGCGGAACCCGGCGCGCCCTGACCTACCGCGAACTGCACGCCGAAGTCGCGCGGGTCGCGGCCGGGCTGCGCGAGCTCGGCATCCGCCCGGGCGACCGGGTCGCCGGCTTCCTGCCGAACCTGCCGGAAGCCGTCATCGCCATGCTCGCCACGACCAGCCTCGGCGCGGTGTGGACGTCGTGCTCGCCGGATTTCGGCATCAACGGCGTGCTGGACCGCTTCGGGCAGATCGAGCCGCGGGTGCTGTTCACGGCCGACGGCTATTTCTACGGCGGCAAGACACTGGACTCGCTGGGGCCGATCCGCGGCGTGCTGGAACGACTGCCCTCGGTGGAGAAAGTCGTAGTCGTCCCCTACGTCGTCGCGAACCCCGACCTTTCCGGCCTTCCCGCGGCGGTAGCCTTCGGGGACTTCGGCAAGCCCGGCACTCCACTCGAGTTCACGCGCGTCGAGTTCGACGCGCCGCTGTACGTGATGTATTCGTCGGGCACCACCGGCGTCCCGAAATGCATCGTGCACGGCGTCGGCGGCACGCTGCTGCAGCACCTCAAGGAACACCTGCTGCACACGGACCTGAAGCCCGACGACCGGCTGTTCTTCTTCACCACCTGTGGCTGGATGATGTGGAACTGGCTCGCATCGGCGCTCGCCACGGGCTGCACGCTCGTGCTCTACGAAGGCTCGCCCTTCGCGCCGGATCGCGACGCACTCTGGCGCATGGCGGAGCAGGAACGGATCACCGTCTTTGGCACCAGCCCCAAGTACCTCGCGGCACTCGAGAAGGACGGCGGGAAACCGGGCGCGACCTTCGACCTCTCCGCGCTGCGCGCAATTCTTTCGACCGGCTCGCCGCTGGCCCCCGAGCAGTTCGACTTCGTCTACGCGAGCATCCGCCAGGACGTGCAGCTCGCCTCGATCTCCGGCGGCACCGACATCATCTCGTGCTTCTGCCTCGGCAACCCCTGGCTGCCGGTCCATCGTGGCGAGATCCAGTGCCGCGGGCTCGGCATGCGCACCGAGGTCTTCGACGACGGCGGGCATCCGGTCCAGGGCCAGCAGGGCGAGCTCGTCTGCAGTGCGCCCTTCCCGTCCATGCCCGTCGGCTTCTGGAACGACCCGGATGGAGCGAAGTATCGCGCGGCGTACTTCGACCGGTTCCCGAACGTCTGGTGCCACGGCGACTACGCGCTGCTGACCGACCACGAAGGCATCGTGATCCTCGGCCGCTCGGACGCGGTGCTGAACCCGGGCGGCGTGCGCATCGGCACGGCGGAGATCTACCGCCAGGTCGAGAAGCTGGACGAGATCCTCGAGAGCGTCGCGGTGGGCCAGGACTGGGCGAACGACGTTCGCGTGGTGCTGTTCGTGCGACTTCGGCCGGGCGTCGCGCTCGACGCTGCGCTCGAGAAGCGGATACGCGACACGATCCGCGCCAGCACGACGCCGCGCCATGTGCCGGCAAAGATCGTCGCGGTGCCCGAGATCCCGCGCACGATCAGCGGCAAGGTCGTGGAACTCGCGGTACGCAACGTCGTTCACGGCCGGCCTGTCAGGAACACCGACGCGCTCGCCAACCCGGGCGCGCTCGACCACTTCCGCGACCGGCCGGAGCTCGCGACGTGACTGAACGGCGCCGCGGATGAGCGACACCGGGGACCTGGCGCGCGCCTATCGTGAGTCGCTGCTCCGCCACGGTTACCGGGCGGACCCGGCCCAGGAACATGCTGTCGCGCGGCTCGACGACCTGCGCCGGCGCCTGCAGCAGCGCAACAGGCCGCAAGGCTGGCTCGGACGCCTGATCGGCCGCTCCGACGGCGGCGCTGCCGTCCGCGGCGTCTATCTCTGGGGAGGCGTCGGCCGCGGCAAGACGTTCCTGATGGACCTGTTCCATGCCGGCCTCCACGTGCCCTCGCGCAGGGAACATTTCCACCGCTTCATGAAAGGCGTGCATGGCCACCTGCACGAGCTGCGCAGCGTCGAGGATCCGCTGCCCCGGGTAGCTGCGGGAATCGCTGCCGACGCGCGCGTGCTGTGCCTCGACGAGCTGTTCGTGAGCGACATCGCGGACGCGATGATCCTGTCCGGACTCTTCGAGTCACTCGTGGCGCAAGGCGTCACGCTGGTGTTCACGTCGAACGCACCACCCTCCGGCCTCTACCGCGATGGGCTGCAGCGCAGCCGCTTCCTGCCGGCCATCGCCCTGCTGGAGCGATGCTGCGAGATCGTCAACGTGGACGCGGGAACGGACTACCGCCTGCGCCAGCTCGAGAAGGCCCCGCTCTACCTCGACTCCGCGTCGAGCGACGTCGACGCAGCCATGCAGGCGCGCTTCGAGGCGATCGCGGGTACGCCTGGCAACGCCGGCGAGTCCCTTGAAGTCGAGGGACGGTCGATTGCGGCGCGGCGCCTCGGCCCGGACGTCGCCTGGTTCGACTTCGCCGCAATCTGCGAAGGGCCGCGGGGCGCCGCCGACTACATCGAGATCGCACGCGACTTCCACACCGTGCTGATCTCGGACGTGCCGGTTTTCGACGTGACCAGCGAAAACGAGGCCCGGCGCTTCATAACGCTCGTGGACGAATTCTACGACCGCAACGTCAAGCTGGTGATCGCGGCGGCGGCGGCGCCCGACCAGCTGTACCATGGCGACCGGCTGCGCTTCGAGTTCGATCGTACCCGCAGCAGGCTGGCCGAGATGCAGACCCACGCGTACCTCGCCCGTCCCCACCGGCCATAGGGTCTGGCGCCGCACGACCGCGCATCGTTACACTCGCAATCATCGTTCCCGCCACGGCCCCAGCGTGAAGCGCAGCGTCACAGATCGCATCGAGCTCGAGCGCTTCCTGCCGTACAGGCTCTCCGTTCTCACGAATCTCGTGAGCGGCGCGATCGCCGACGTCTACGAGCAGCGATTCAACCTCACGATCCCGGAGTGGCGCGTCATCGCCGTGCTGGCACGCCACCCGGGGCTGTCGGCGGCCGAAGTCGCGGCGCACACGCGCATGGACGCAGTCGCCGTCAGTCGCGCGGTGACACGCCTGCTGCGGGCCAGCCGCATCCGCCGCTCGATCGCTGCCGAGGACCGTCGCCGCTCCGTGCTGCGCCTTTCCGCCGCAGGCGAGGCCGTGTATCGCGAGATCGCGCCGGTCGCGCTGCGCTACGAGCGCTCGCTGCTCGAGGGCCTGGCGGCCGCGGAGATCACGGCGCTCGACTCGATACTTGGCAAGCTTACGGCTCGCGCGCAGTCGCTCGCAGACTCGGCTCGCACGAGGAAGAAATGATGCTGCATTGCGGCAGCCACGCCGCGATCCGGTCGTCGGTTCGTACTGACCTATAATCCGCCACACGCAGTCCGTCGCAGAACGGCAACCAGGACCCGAGGAACAAGACAATGGCAGGAATCATCCCGGCCGTACGCAAGCACCTGATCGATTCGATCGCGGCGCACACGCGAGCCTCGAAGCCGCGCCCGCCCGTGCCGCCCGCGGACTTCGTGAAGTCGTACTACCGCGGAGTGGACGAGGACGACCTGCGCGGCCGGGCACCGGCCGCGCTCGCCGCAGCGGCGATCGACCAACTGCGTTTCGGCACGGTCCGTCGCGCCGGCCGGCCGCTGGTGCGTGTCTTCAATCCCAGCGAGGCCGAGCACGGCTGGACCTCGACGCACACCGTCGTCGAGGTCGTCACGGACGACATGCCTTTTCTCGTCGACACGCTGGCCATGGTGCTGAACGACTGCGGACTGGCGCTGCACATGATGGTGCACCCGGTACTGCACGTTGTGCGCGATCGCGGCGGTCGCCTGAAGAAATGCTCAGGCGATCCGTCGGTCGGCACGCGCCCGGAGTCGTGGCAGCACATCGAGGTCGACCGCTCCGTGGATGCGGGCAGGCTCGCGGACGTGCGGGCACGCATCCTCGCCGTGCTCGCCGACGTACAGCTTGCGGTGCGCGACTGGCAGGCCATGACGGACAAGGCGCTGGAACTCTCGCGCAGCGTCGGGGCGGGATTGCCCGGCATCAGCCGCGCGGAGACCGCCGAGGCGAGCGCTTTCCTGTCCTGGCTCGCCGACCATCATTTCACTTTCCTCGGTTTTCGCGAATACCGTCTCACGCGAGGCGCGTCGGCGGACAAGCTCGTGCCCGTCGCCGGATCGGGGCTCGGGTTGCTCAGCACCGGCAAGGGCCGGCCCCGGCCGCGACCGTCGATGCTGCGCGGCGAGACCCGGCGCATGGCACGCGAGGAGACCCCGCTCGTCGTCACGAAGGCGAATTCGATCTCGACGGTGCATCGGGCGACCTACCTCGACTACGTCGGCGTGAAGACATTCGATTCGCGGGGCCGCGTCACCGGCGAACGCCGCTTCCTCGGCCTGTTCACCTCCGCGACCTACAGCACGAGCCCGCGCGAGATCCCGCTGCTCCGCCAGAAAGTGCGGCGAGTGATCGACCAGATCGGCGTGGCTCCGGTGAGCCACGACGGAAAGGCCCTGTTCCACGTTCTGGAAGGCTATCCGCGCGACGAGCTTTTCCAGGCAAGCGTCCCCGAGCTCATGCGCAGCGCGCGCGGCATCGTCAACATATACGAGCGCAGGCGCGTACGACTGTTCGTGCGTCGCGACCCGTACCAGCGGTTCTTCTCGTGCCAGCTCTACGTGCCCCGCGACCGATACAACACGCTGGCCCGCAAGCGCATCGAACAGGTCCTGCTCGACGAGCTGGCCGGGCATGCACTCGAGTCGCAGGTGCAGATCTCGGAGTCGACGCTCGCACGCCTCTACACACTGGTGCGGACCGACCCCGAGCGCGACGTCACGGTCGACATCGAGCGAATCGAACGGCGCATCGCCGAGACGCTGCGCACCTGGGAGGACCGCCTGCGGCAGGAACTCCTGGCGCGCTTCCCGGAGGAACGCGCCCACGAACTCGCGGGACGATTCGCCGATGCGTTCCCGACCGCCTACCAGGAAGATGTCACTGCCCGCGACGCGATCGGCGACATCTCCGAGATCATGGAGCTGCCGGCGACTGCTCCGGCCCTCGGCCTGCAGCTGCGCCCGGGCGACCGCGCGCACAAGGCACTGCACCTGCGCCTCTATCGTCGCGGCGAACCGGTCGCGATGTCGGACCTGGTGCCGCTGCTCGAGAATTTCGACCTGCGGATCCTGAACGAGCGACCGTATCGCATCGGCACGGGCCAGGACCTCTGGATCCAGGACCTCGAAGTGACCCACTCCGGCGGTCGCCAGCTCGATCCGGAGCAGGTCGGCCCGCGTTTCGAGGAAGCGTTCTTCGCGGCCTGGAACGGGCTGGCCGAGAGCGATGGCTTCAACCGCCTGGTGCTCGCGGCGGGCCTCGGCTGGCGCCAGGCGATGATCATTCGCGCCCTCTGCCGCTACCTGCTGCAGACGGGCCTGCCCTTCAGTCAGCGCTACATGGAATCCGTGCTCGCAAGGCATCCCGGAATTGCCGCGAAGCTTGCATGGACGTTCGAAGCGAAATTCGACCCTGAGCTCAAGGACGCAACGCGCGCGGCCCAGCTCCGCTCGCTCGGGCGTGAACTCGACGAGGCATTCGAGCAGGTCACGAGCCCGGACGACGATCGCATCCTGCGCGCCTTCCGCGCCGTCATCGCTGCAACTCTGCGCACCAACCACTACCAGGTGGACGCCACAGGCAGGCCCAAGGGCTACCTGTCCATGAAGCTCGACCCGAAGAGCCTGCCCGAGCTGCCGAAGCCGCGGCCGATGTTCGAGATCTGGGTCTACTCGCCCAGGGTCGAGGGCGTGCACCTGCGCATGGGCAAGGTAGCCCGCGGCGGCATCCGCTGGTCGGACCGTCGCGAGGACTTCCGCACGGAAATCCTCGGCCTGATGAAGGCGCAGAACGTCAAGAACACGCTCATCGTGCCGGTCGGCTCGAAGGGCGGCTTCTTCCCCAAGCAGATGCCGCGCGGCACGCGTGAGGAGGTGCATCGCGAGGGCACCGAGTGCTACCGCATGTTCATCCGCGGCCTGCTCGACCTGACCGACAACGTTCGCGAATCTGCCGTCATCCCACCCGCGCGCACGGTGCGCTACGACGCGGATGACCCATACCTGGTCGTGGCGGCGGACAAGGGGACCGCAACCTTCTCGGACACCGCAAACGCGCTCGCCGCCGAGTACGGATTCTGGCTCGGAGACGCGTTTGCGTCCGGCGGTTCGGCGGGCTACGACCACAAGAAGATGGGCATTACCGCGCGGGGCGGCTGGGAATGCGTGAAGCGCCACTTCCGCGAGATGGGCAAGGACATCCAGTCGCAGGATTTCACGGTCGCCGGCATAGGCGACATGGCGGGCGACGTGTTCGGCAACGGCATGCTGCTGTCGCGGCACATCCGGCTGCTGGCGGCATTCAACCACCAGCACATATTCCTCGACCCGGACCCTGACACGGAGCGCAGCTTCCGCGAGCGGGAGCGTCTGTTCAACCTGCCCCGCTCCGCCTGGAGCGACTACGACGCGCGCCTCATTTCCAAGGGTGGTGGCGTATATCCGCGCGACGCGAAGGAACTCCCGTTGAGTCCGCAGGCTCGTGCGCTGCTCGGCATCGAGGCCGCAAGGGCCACGCCGACGCAGGTGATACAGGCGATCCTCAAGTTGCCGGTCGACCTGCTCTGGAACGGCGGCATCGGCACCTACGTCAAGGCATCGCGGGAGGCCAACTCCGCGATCGGAGACCGCACCAACGACGCGCTGCGCGTGGACGGCCGCGAACTGCGCTGCAAGGTCGTCGGCGAGGGTGGCAACCTCGGCCTCTCCCAGCTCGGGCGCATCGAATTCGCGCTCAACGGCGGCAGGATCAACACCGACTTCGTCGACAACTCCGGCGGCGTCGATTGCTCCGACCACGAGGTCAACATCAAGATCCAGCTCGACGTCGTGAGGCGCCGGACGAATCTCACGGCGGGCGCACGGAACAAGCTGCTCGCCGAAATGACCGACGATGTGGGCGCGCTGGTGCTCAGGGACAACTATCTGCAGAGCCAGGCGATCAGCCTGCTCGAGGCGAACGCCGCGGAGCGGCTCGGCGAACATGCGCACTTCATCCGCGCACTCGAGCTCGACGGACTGCTCGACCGGGCGCTCGAGTTCCTGCCGAGCGCCGAGGAGATCGAGGAGCGGAATCGCATCGGCCGGGGGCTCACCCGGCCGGAGCTGTCGATGCTCCTGAGCTACGCGAAGATCGCGCTCAACAACCAGTTGATCCACTCCGACGTTCCCGAGGATCCGTATCTCGGGCGCGAGCTCGACCGCTACTTCCCGGACCGGCTCTCGCGGCGCTACGCAAAGCTCCTCGGCGAGCACCGTCTCAAGCGCGAGATCATCACCACGGCGACCACCAACAGCATCGTGAACCGCATGGGGCCGACATTCGTCGCCCGCACCCAGCAGGACACGGGCGCGGACGTGGCCACCGTGTCGCGGGCCTACACGATCGCGCGCGAAGTGTTCGACATCCGCGATGTCTGGCAATCGGTCGAGCGGCTCGACAACAAGGTCGCCGCCGGCGTGCAGTACGCGATGGTGCAGGACACCATCTCGCTGATCCGGCAGGTGACGTACTGGCTGATCCAGCGCCACCGCGGCGACCTCGGCATCGAGAGCCAGGTCGGGCGACTGCAGCCAGGCGTGCGCGCACTCGCGGCTTCCCAGCCCGGCTGGCTCGAAGGCCTCGAGCGCGCGGCCTGCGACGCGCGTGCCAGCGAACTGGCAGCTGCAGGCGTTCCGGTGGCGCTCGCCCGCCAGGTCGCCGCCTGCTCGGCGCTGCAGTGCGCACCCGACATCGTCGAGCTCGCGCAGAGTCGTCGCATGTCCGTGGACGCAGCGGCCAGCGCGTACTTCGGCGTGGGAGCCGCGTTCGGGCTCGACTGGCTGCGCAGTCGCATCGAGGCGCTCGACATCGACGGCCACTGGCATGCGGTCGCACGCGGCAGCCTCCGGGAGGCGCTCTACGAAATCCACCGTGGCCTGGTGCAGCGAGTGCTCGACGAGACACGGGAGCGCGATCCCGCGCGCGCGCTGGAGCGCTGGCAGAAGAAGCACGGCGCGGCCGCCGCGCATGCGCAGGCGGTCGTCGGCGACATCCGCGCACAGCCGGCGGGAGCGGACTTCCCCTCGCTGTCGGTCGCGCTGCAGGCGGTGCGGCGTCTCGTCGTGGCCGAGAGGTGACGAGCTGCTGCCTCGTCGTCACGACCTATGAGAGGCCCGATGCGCTCGCCAGGGTACTGGCGAGCGTCGGGGAGCAGTCCCGCTGGCCCGACGAGGTGATCGTCGCCGACGACGGCTCGGGACCGGCCACGGTCGAGGTCGTCAGGAGGTTCGAGTCGCAGGCGCCCTGCCCCGTGCGATTCGTGACCCAGCCGCACGACGGCTTCCAGGCCGGCCGCATTCGCAATGCCGCGATAGCGTCCACCGATTGCGACTACGTCGTGCTGCTCGATGGCGACATGGTCGTTCATCCGCGGTTCGTCGAGGATCACGTCGCGCATGCCCGCAACGGCTACTTCAGCCAGGGTGTGCGCATTCCGCTCGACGCGCACGCGACGCGCATTCAACTGGCCCCCGGCGCCGGCATCCCGGGCCCGCTCACGCCCGGGCTGGGCGGCCTGCGGCGCAGCTACGCATTTCGGTCGCCGGCCATGTCGGCGCTGCTGCGTCGCGCGGCCAACGGCATCGTCGCCGTCAAGTCCTGCAACCAGGGCTTCTGGCGGCGCGACCTGCTTGCCGTCAACGGATTCGACGAGGACATGCGCGGGTGGGGCTCGGAGGACAAGGAACTCTGCGCCCGTCTCGGAAACGCGGGCGTCCGCCGGCAGACGCTGCTCTTCGCCGCGATCGCCTTCCACCTCGACCACCCGCCGGCGTCCCGCAGTTCGGCAGCAGCCAATCGTGCGCTCTGGCGCGAAACGGTGCGTTCCGGCCGGACACGCTGCGAGGCTGGAATCGATCGGCATCGCCCGTGACGGAATCGCGGCTTTCCAGTCTGGCCTCGGACTGGCCGCGTTGCTATAAGAGTCACATTCCCATCACCGCGCGAACATCATGAGCACCGGCAAACTGGTACTGCTGCGTCACGGCCAGAGCATCTGGAACCTCGAGAACCTCTTCACCGGGTGGATCGACGTCGACCTGTCCGAGCAGGGCCTGCTCGAGGCCGCCGAGGCCGGACGGCTGCTGAAGGCCGAAGGCATCGCCTTCGACATCGCGTTCACCTCGGTGCTCAAGCGCGCGATCCGCACGCTCTGGATCGCGCTCGACGAGATGGACATGATGTGGCTGCCGGTCGAACGCAGCTGGCGGCTGAACGAACGGCACTACGGCGCGCTGCAGGGGCTCGACAAGGCCCAGACGGTCGAGAAGCATGGCGCCGAGCAGGTGAAGATCTGGCGACGCAGCTACGACATTCCGCCGCCGCCGCTGGACCGGCAGGACCCGAACCATCCCCGCTTCGACCGCCGCTACGCGAGCGCTCCCGCGGGCGAACTGCCCTCCTCCGAGTCGCTCAAGGACACGCTGGCACGGGTTCTTCCGTTCTGGACGTCGCGCATCGCGCCTGAACTTGCGGGCGGACGCAATGTGCTCGTCACTGCCCACGGCAACAGCCTGCGCGCACTCGTGAAGATGCTCGACGGCATCTCGGACGCCGCCATCGTCGAGCTCAACATCCCGACAGGCGTGCCGTTGCTCTACGAGCTCGACTCGCAGTTGAAGCCCGTCGCCAGCCGTTACCTCGGCGATGCCGAGGCCGTGAAGGCCCGCGCCGAGGCGGTTGCGCGGCAGACGGAGGCGAAGAAGTAACGGCGCGGGTCGAGGACCAGGCGCGGCCAAGGGGTTGGCGCCGCCGCCTCAGGCGGGGCTCAACTGCGCCCGCAGCGCGCGCCGTCGCAGCGTATGGCGGCGCGCGCGACTCATGCGCCGGCTGCGCAGCACCTTCTCGAACGCGGCTGGTACCGAGCGGTACAGGTCGGCGTCCACGTCGCTGCCGACGATCGAGGTGCCATCGGTGAACTGCGCGTGCACCAGGCAGCCCTTGTCCGGGCCACCGCGCAGGCCATTCACGTCGAAAAGCCGCACGGACACCCGGGTGATGCCGGCGCCGACCGCCTGGGTCAGGCGAGCGATCTCGCGATGGACCGCATTGCGCAGTGACTCGGTCAGCGTGAAGCGGCGGGCATGGACGTCGATCTTCATGGTGGTTCCTCCTCGGTGCAGTTGCCGGGCGATCCTACGGGTCACGGGAACCAGAGAAAATGAGAATATATGTGCACCAGCGTTCGAGAAAATCTGATGAACTCACAGCCCCCGGCACGCATCAACCTGAAGCATCTGCACTACTTCCACGAGGTGGCGCGCGAGGGCTCGCTGACGGGCGCCGCGCGCCGGCTGCACCTCGCGCCGCAGACGCTGAGTTCGCAGGTGCGCGAACTGGAGCGATCGCTCGGCCGGACGCTGCTTGAGCGAGCCGGCCGGCGCCTGGTGCTGACGCCCGACGGCGAGGTGGCGCGCGACTATGCGGAGTCGATCTTCGCCCTCGGCACGGAACTGCGCCGCGTGATGGCGGGCCGCGCCGAGCCGCGCCGCCTGGCGCTGCGCGTTGGCGTCACCGACAGTGTGCCGAAGCTGCTGACCGCGCACGTGCTGGCCCCGCTGCTCGAGCGTCACCGCGATCGCATCGAGCTCGACTGCGTCGAGGGCGCGGTCACCGGCCTGCTCGGACGGCTCGCCGCGCACCAGCTCGACGCGGTGCTGGCGGATCAGCCCATGCCGCCACATCTGGCGCGCTCGATGCGCGGGCGACTGCTACTGAGGTCGGGCCTCAGCTTCGTCGCGGCGCCGCGCGTACGCAGGGCGCTGCGCGGGGTCTTCCCGACCTGCCTCGACGGTGCACCGCTGATAGCAAGGTCCGTCGAGTCGCCGCTCGGCATTGCGATAAATGGCTGGCTCGCCGAGCATGGGCTCGCGCCGCGCGTCGTGGCGCGCTGCGATGACAGCGCACTGATAAAGGTGTTCGCGCAGCGCGGTGTCGGCATAGCCTGCGTGCCGACCGTGATCGAGTCCGACGTCGAGGCGCAGTTCGGGCTGCGGCTCGTTGGTCGCGTGCCGGACCTGAGCGAGCCCCTGTACCTGATCCGACCCGCCGGTCGTCACGTGCATCCGCTGCTCGAGGAGATCGAGGCGAGCTGAGTGACGCCGCGCGACGGCCGAGCGAGGAAAGGGCGGCGTTGACGAGCCGCCCTTTCCAGCCAGCGATCAGCGTCAGGCGCTCGCAGCGTCCTTCAGCTTCTTCATCGGGCGCACCTTGACCTTCACGGTCGCGGGCTTCGCCTTGAAGATCATCTCCTCGCCGGTGAAGGGGTTGACGCCCTTGCGCTTCGGCTTGGCGGGAACGTTGGTGACGGTGATCTTGAGCAGGCCCGGCAGCACGAACACGCGGGCTCCCTTCTTCCCGATCGCGGCGTGGATCGTGCCTTCGAGTGCCGCGAGCACTGCGCGCACGTCCTTCGCAGCGGCGCCCGTGGTGCCTGACAGGTGGGCGACCAGCGCGGACTTGGAAAGCACGCTCTTGACCGACTGCGGGGCCTTCGGGGCAGCCTTCCGGGCGGGCTTCTTCGCAGGCTTCTTCACGGACTTCTTTGCTTTTGCCATCGGGGTACGTTCGACCTCGTGAGTGAGTGGAATATGAGCCGGAACAGTTCGGACTCCGTGCGCACGGTATGCGAATGGCGCGGGTAAGCCAAGCGCGATTGCCGTCCGGCGCCGATGAACGGCCGGGCTATTCGAACTCGATCGCCACCGGCAGCCGGGCCAGCGCATCGGTCGCGGCGTCGCGTGACGCCGCATCGGCCAGGCGAATCGTCGCGACGGTGCCGAGGCGCTTGTCGGCGCGTACCGTGATCGCCGCCTCGATGCCTGAGGCCCGAAGTGCCTCGCCGCACACCCGCTCGATCGCCAGGTGACGCAGTCGCGGCTTGAAGATCTTGCCGACCGCGGTCATCGGCATCTGCGGGATGATCTCGATGCGCACCGGCACCGCCGCTCGTTCGGGAACGCGCTCGGCAGCGAACTCGCGCAGCGCCTGGGCGGAGACGGTGGAGCCCTCGCGCAGCACGACGTACGCCATCGGGACCTCGCCTGCGTGGGCGTCTGGCTGGCCGACGGCGGCCGCCAGCACCACGTCCGGGTGCTCGCAAAGACGCTCCTCGATCATCTGCGGATCGATGTTGTGACCGCCCCGGATGATCAGGTCCTTCGCGCGCCCGGCCAGCCACAGGTAGCCGTCCTCGTCGAAACGGGCGAGATCGCCGGAGTTGAACCAGCGCCTGCCGTCAGCGTCCACGACCCACGCGCTCGCGTCGTGCGACGGATCCATATAGCCGGGAAAGACGTTCGGACCGCGCATCAGCAGCACGCCGATCTCACCGGTCTCGCAGAAGCGCTGCAGCGTCGTGCCCTCGACGTGCGCAACGGCCAGCTCGGCATACGGCAGCGGCAGGCCGATGGAACCCACCTTGCGCTGTCCTGCCACTGGATTCAGCGACGAGACCGCGGTGCCCTCCGTCATGCCGTAGCCCTCGAGCAGCTTCACGCCGGTGACGCGCTCGAACCTGTTGAAGACCTCGAGCGGCATCGGTGCCGCGCCGACGAGGCAATGGCGCAGGCATGACAGGTCGTGCTCGCCGCACGGAATGTCGAGCAGCGATGCGTAGACCGTGGGCACGGCCATCATGGCGTACGCGCGGTGACGGGCCAGCAGGCCCCAGAGGTTCTGCAACAGGCCCGGCGTCCGGAAACCGCCCGGGGTCGCGAGCACGACGTTTCCGCCGGCCGCCCAGACGGCGAGTCCCGTGGCGAGCGGTGCATTGACGTGAAACAGCGGCAGGCCGCAGAAAATGGTCTGGCCGGGCTCGATGCCCAGCGTTGCCGCCACCGACCAGGCAAGGAACACCTCGTTCGCCTGCGTGTGCGGCGCCACCTTCGGCATTCCGGTCGTGCCGCCCGTGTGGAACAGGCTGGCGATGTCGGACGGGTCGATCTCCCGCTGGAAGCCGAGATGCGAGTCGGGCTCGCGTTCCAGCAGCGCATCGAAGTCGTGAACCGCCACGCGACCCTGCGGCGGATAGGCGCGCGGCGCCAGAGGCTTCGTGACGAGGTTGGCCGGGTCCACGCACAACACGTGCTCGAGCGTCTCGACCTCGCCCAGGATCGGCGCGCACTTCGCCCACAGGTCGAGTGCCGGCGCGCCGGGCGCCAGCGTCACCAGCACGCGCGCTTTCACGGCACGCAGTATCTGCAGGATCTGCGACGGCTCGAGCAACGGATTGATCGCCGCCACGCGCCCTGCCGTCTCGCCGCCCCAGATCGTGAAATGGGTCTGCGGCAGGTTCGGCAGCAGGTAGGCGACGACGTCGCCGGGGCCGATTCCGAGCCGGCTGAAGGCGTTGGCCGCCTGCGTGACTCGTGCGAGCAATTCGCGGTAGCTGTAGACGATCGGGATCCTCGTCCAGCGTGCCACGCAGCAGGAACGTCAATGCAGGCCGGTCGGCGTGAGCAGCGGCGCTCGCCTGCAGCAGCGTCGTAGGTGCTGCGCTCGGTGTAGCGACTCGCGAGCGGTATTGCGCTCTGCGCCTGGACGTCGGCCGCCGTGCGGAGGTTCAGCGGCTCGATCTTCACTTCAGCAAAGCCTCTGCCGAGTCGCCTCGAACTCCGCGACCATTCGCGCCACGACCTCGGCCGTCGGCCGCACGTCGTGGATGTTGCCGACGCCCTGCCCGCCGCTCCAGATGTCGCGCCAGGCCTTCTTTTCCATGTTGCCGCCCGAGCCGAAATCCATCTTCGTCTTGTCGGCCTCCGGCAGCCGGTCGGGGTCCAGCCCCATCGCCGCCACGCTGCGCGCGAGGTAGTTGCCCTTCACGCCCGTGAACAGCGACGTGTAGACGACCTCGTCGGACGACGAGTCCACGATCATCTGCTTGTAGTCGTCGAGGACGTTGGCCTCGGTCGTGGCCAGGAAGCGCGTGCCGATGTAGGCCATGTCGGCCCCGAGCGCCAGCGCTGCGAAGACGTCCGCGCCGCTGCTCATCGCGCCGGACAGGATGATCGTGCCGTCGAAGAAGCTGCGGATCTCGCGCACCAGCGCGAACGGGCTCGCCATTCCTGCGTGCCCGCCGGCGCCCGCGCACACCGCGATGATGCCGTCCACGCCCTGCTCGGCCGCCTTGCGCGCGTGCCTCACGTTGATCACGTCGTGGAACACGAGGCCGCCATAGGAATGCGCCGCCTCGACGATCTCGCGCGGCGGACGCAGGCTCGTGATGATCAGCGGCACGCGGTGCCGCACGCAGGCCTCGACGTCGTGCGCGAGCCGGTCGTTGCTGGCATGGGCGATCTGGTTGACCGCGAACGGCGCCACCTTCGCGCCCGGGTTCTCGCTGGCATACGCGTCGAGCTCGTCGCGAATCCGGTTCAGCCAGTCGTCGAGCATCTCCTTCGGCCGCGCGTTCAGCGCGGGAAACGAGCCGATGATGCCGGCCTTGCACTGCGCGATCACCAGATCGGGCGTCGAGGCGATGAACAGCGGCGCGCCGATGACGGGAATGCTCAGGCGACCTTGAAAAGCAGCTGGAATCGGCATGCAGTGTTACCCGTCAGAACGTGAGCAGATGAATACGCGGCAGCGATCCCGTGGCCGCGGCCGTCACGACCAGCAGCAGCGGACGCACGCGCGGCCGTCGGTGTCCGGCGGTGCTTCGCAGGGCCGTGCGCGGCAGGACGCCGCGCCCGGAGCCCCCACGGAGGGGTTCACGGCGTCCCTGCGAAACACCGCTGGACACCGACGGCCGTGCCGAACCGATCAAGCTGCCTTCGCTCGCCGGCCCCCGCCCCGTGGAACGGACTCGCCACGCTCCGCACGCGCCTTGAGCCACTTCGACGGCTTGAACCGCTTGCCATAGCGCTTCGACATGCGCTCGCACTCCGCGACGAACTCGCGGATGCCGATGGTGTCGATGAACGACAGCGTCCCGCCCGTCCAGGCCGGGAAACCCCAGCCCAGGATCGAGCCCAGGTCCGCCTCGGCCGCGGTCGTCACCACGCCCTCCTCCATGCACCGGGTCGTCTCGAGCGCCTGGATGTACAGCATGCGCTTTTCGGCTTCCCCGACCGGCAACTGCACCACCGCGGACGGGAAGACCTCGCGCAGGCCGGGCCAGAGATGCTTCTTCGCATCCTGCGGATAGTCGTAGAAGCCGGCACCGAACCGGCGACCCGGTCGCTTCAGTTCCTCGACGAACTTCTGCACGACCTCGTAGGCGACGGGCTTCACGAACTTGCGGCCGAGGTCCTGCTCGGTCTGCTTGATGACCTTCCACTGCAGGTCGATCGTGACTTCGTCCGCCACGGCGAGCGGCCCGACCGGCATGCCGGCCATCTTCGCCGCGTTCTCGATCAGTGCGGGACTGACGCCTTCCTGCAGCATCGCCATGCCTTCGTACACGAAGGTGCCGAAGCACCGGCTGGTGTAGAAGCCGCGGCTGTCGTTGACGACGATCGGCGTCTTGCGCAGTTGCGCGACGTAATCGAGCGCGCGCGCCAGCGTGTCGTCCGAGGTCTTCTTGCCGACGATGATCTCCACCAGCGGCATCTTGTCCACCGGCGAGAAGAAGTGAATGCCGATGAACTGGGCCGGCCGCTTCGATGCCTGCGCGAGCCCGGTGATGGGCAGCGTCGACGTGTTGCTCGCGAACACCGCGTTCTTCGGGATGACGGCCTCGGTCTTCTGCGTCACGTCCGCCTTGATCTCGCGATTCTCGAACACCGCCTCGACCACGAGGTCGCAACCGGCGAGGTCGTCGTAACTGACCGTCGGCTTGATCCGCGCCAGCACTGCGTCGGCGTCGGCCTGCGTCTTCTTGCCCCGGCCGACATCCTTGGCGAGCAGCTTGTTCGAGTAGTCCTTGCCCTTCTCCGCGAGCTCACGCGTGCTGTCGAGCAGCACGACCTCGATGCCCGCGAGCGCAGACACGTAGGCGACCCCCGCGCCCATCATCCCGGAGCCGAGGATGCCCAGCTTGCGCACCTGCGACTTCGGCGGGCCCGCCGGCCGGCGCGCGAGCTTGTCCGCAAGGCCCTTGTTGATGAACATCGTGCGCATCAGGTTGCGGGCGACGTTGCCCGAGAGCAGCTGGCCGAAGTACTTCGACTCGACGGCGAGCGCCGCATCCATCGGCAGCAGCGTGCCCTCGTACACACAGGAGAGGATCGCGGCCGGGGCCGGGTAGTTGCGCATCGTCATCTTCGCAGCGAGCGCCGTGCCGACCATGAAGGTCTGCGCCGCCGCCGGCGAGGTCATCCCCGCGCCGCCGGGCACGCGGAAGCCCTTGACGTCCCAGGGCTGGACGCCCTTGCCGCCCTTCAGGATCCACTGCCTCGCGCGCTCCACGAGCTCGGTCGCGGGCGCGATCTCGTTCACGAGTCCCTTCTTGAGCGCATCCTGCGCCCCGATCTGCCGGCCCTCGCTGATCAGTCGCAGGGCTTCGGTCACGCCGATCATGCGCGGCGTGCGCTGCGTGCCGCCCGCACCAGGCAGCAGGCCGATCTTGACCTCGGGGAAGCCGACGCCCGCCTTCGGGTCGTCCGACATCACGCGGTAGTGGCAGGCCAGCGCGACCTCGAAGCCGCCGCCGAGCGCGACGCCGTTCACCGCCGCCGCAAAGGGCTTGCCGCAGGTCTCGAGCCGGCGCAGCAGCCCGTTCAGCTCACCGCTGAACTTCGCAGCCTCGCTCGCGGTCAGGCCGCGCTCGAAGGCGCCGGCCATGTCCTTGATGTCGGCGCCCGCCATGAAGCTCGACTTGGCCGAGCCGATCACCGCACCACGGATGGCGGGGTCGGAGGCGACCTTGTCGACGCACTCGGCGAGGTCCTTGCGGAACCCCGGCGTCAGCACGTTCATCGGGCGGTCGGCCACGTCGATCAGCAGGATGGCGATGCCGTCGCCGTCGACGGAATAACGGATGTTCTGTGTCATGTAACTGGTCCCGTGCGGGTTGCGTGACGCGTCAGACGCGCTCGATGATCGTGGCCGTGCCCATGCCCGCGCCGACGCAGAGCGTGACGAGCGCGGTGGACAGGTTGCGCCGCTCGAGCTCGTCGAGCGCGATGTTGAGGACGATGGCGCCGGTGGCGCCGAGCGGATGCCCCAGCGCGATCGCCCCGCCGTTCACGTTCACCTTGTCGGGCGAAAGTTCCATGTCGCGCATGTAGCGCAGCACGACCGAGGCGAACGCCTCGTTGATCTCCCACAGATCGATGTCGGAGGGCTTCATGCCGGCGCGCTTCAGCACGCGCCTGCTCGCGCCCGCGGGCCCGGTCAGCATGATGGTCGGCTCGCTGCCGATCGACGCGAAACCGACGATGCGCGCCCGCGGCCGGATCCCCGACTTGCGCGCCGCGCGCTTGCTGCCGACCAGCATCGCGGCAGCACCGTCGACGATGCCGCTCGAGTTGCCGCCCGTGTGCACGTGATTGATGGTCTCGACCTGCGGGTAGCGCATGATGGCGACCGCGTCGAAACCGGCGTCCTCGCCCATCTGCGTGAAGGCGGGCTTCAGCTTCGCAAGGTCCGCCATCGTGGTGCCCGGGCGCAGGTACTCGTCCTTCGCCAGCGCCACCTCGCCGATCGCGTCCTTGACCGGGAAGATCGACTTGTCGAAATAGCCCGACTGCTGCGCATGCGCCGCGCGCCGCTGGCTCTCGACCGCATAGGCGTCCACGTCCTCGCGCGTGAACCCCTCGATCGTCGCGATGAGGTCGGCGCTGATGCCCTGCGGCACGAAGTAGTGCTGCCATGCAACGCGGGGATCGATGGCCCACGCGCCGCCGTCGGTGCCCATCGGCACGCGCGACATCGACTCGACGCCGCCGCCGATGGCGAGTTCGGACTGGCCCGACATCACCTGCGCCGCGGCGGTGTTCACCGACTCGAGGCCGGACGCGCAGAAGCGGTTCAGCTGCTTGCCGGGTACGCTCTCGTCGTAGCCGGCGACCATGGCCGCCACGCGCGCGATGTCCGCGCCCTGTTCCCCGACCGGCGTGACGCAGCCGAGCGTGACGTCGTCGACGAGCCTGGTGTCGAGCCCGTTGCGGTCACGCAGCACCGCGAGCGTCTGCGCGGCGAGCTGGACGGGGGTGATCGGATGCAGCGAGCCGTCCGGACGTCCGCGACCACGCGGAGTGCGCACGGCATCGAGGATGAATGCGTCGGTCATGATGTGGGGCCCCGGTTGCGATTTTGCATCGCAATACTACACACGAGGCCCGCGCGGCGTCACCCGCCGCCCGACGATCAGTATTTCGCCTTACGCTTCTCGAGGAAGGCGCGGACGCCCTCGATCACCGTTCGAGTGCATCGCCTGGGCCGCGATGGCCCTGCCCTCGCGCGCCATCTGGCCCTCGAGACCCGGGTCGGAAGCCTCGATGAGCCGCTTCACGGCGGCATAGGAGTCCGTC
>CAVTDU010000047.1:0-10557 GCA_963733565.1 uncultured Gammaproteobacteria bacterium | reverse complement strand
CGAGGCGCTGTGGCTCCCCGTCGAGTTCTGCCAGCACCTGGCCTTTCTTCACCGAACTGCCGCCGTCCACGAGCAGCCGCACGACGCGTCCCGAGGTCTCGGCGGAGAGGGCAGGCGAGGCGAGGGCCTCGAGCCGGCCGACCGAGTTCTCGATGGCGTCCACCTGCTCGCGCGTTGCCTGCGCGACCGTCACCGGCGTCTTGCGCACCATGTCCTTCCCGTCCCCCGCGTCCTTGCCACAGGCCGTGGCAAGCGCTGCCAGCGCAGCGAGAATGGCGAACCGGGCGATGCTTGATCGATTCATGGCTGTTTCCTGGTACCGGACGCGGGCCGTGGCGCGAGTCCGTGATAGAGCAGCCGCGCGAGTTCGGCGGCGTAACCGTCCGCGGTGGCGGTGACGGCGAGGTCGGGGTGGCGCCGCGTGACCGCGGCGGTCTGGAAGAGAAACCAGCTGGTGCACATCAGCACGAAGGCTGCGAGGCCCGGGTCCGCGTCCGTCCGTACCTTGCCCGCGGCCTGGCCCCGGCGCAGCGCCTCGACCACCAGCGAGAAGTTGCGCGCCATCTCGCCGCTCCTGAGCACCTCGAGCGAACCGGGCGACCCTTCGAGCATCTCCCTCATGATCAACCGCATCGTGCCGCGCAGCCGGGCGAGCCGCTCGACGTGCGCCGCGGCGAACGCACCCAGGCCGGCCTCGGTCTCGCCCTCGGCGTCGAGCAACGGCACGATCTGCTCGCGAAAGCCGATGACTGCGTCGGCGATCAGCGCCTGGTACAGCCCGCGCTTGTTGCCGAAGTGGTGGAACACCGTGGCCTTGCTGACGCCGGCGGCAGCGGCAATGTCGGCCATCGAGGTCCCGGCGTAGCCGCGCCTCGCGAAGAGCCGGCGGGCGGCCGACGCAATGCGTCCCTTGCCCGGGGCCCGTGCCTGTCGCACGGCGTGCTGGAGTGGCCATGCGCGCAGCCTATCACTGACCGACCGATCGGTCAGTCAGGGCGCCGCGCAGCCGCCATCGGGCGGCCGCGCGGGGCGATTGCCGGCGGTGCGACGTCAGGGTGATAAAAATATATACAAAACAATACGTTCCATGTCGTTGGCGGCTCTGCTACAAGCACGAATTGCGCCGCTGCCGGCGTGCGCGCAGCCTCTAGCAAGGTTCAACGAAAGCGGAGGTTGCCATGAGCCGATTCCGCATCCTCGTCGCCGACCAGGCCGAGGCCATCTTTTACGACTCGTCATCGCTCGACGGCGCACCACAGGAGGTGGCGCGTATCAGCGACCCCATTGCACACCAGCACGACCGCGACCTGATGAGCGACCGTCCGGGACGCAGCTACGAGAGCTTCGGCGGCGCCCGCCACGCGCTGGAGCGTGAGAACGACCCTCGCCAGCGCGAGGCCGTGCGCTTCGCCCGCCGCATTGCCCGCCGCCTCGACGAGGCGCGGCGCAAGGACGAGTTCGAGCGCCTGGTGGTCGTTGCCGGGCCGCCGTTCCTCGGGCTGCTCCGGCAGGCGATGTCGAAGCCGACCAAGGCCTGCGTCGAGCGCGAGATTCGCAAGGACCTCGTGCACGGCCCGATCACCGTGTTGCGCGAGCACCTGTCTGCAAGCGCCTAGCCGGGCCTCGGACGCCTGGAGACGTCCCGGCACGGTGGCGCGGCCGCCGTTCTGTGACGCGCTTCCCCGCCGGGCGGTGGCCCCGTTGGTCCCGGCCGCGTCGCGGCGCATACTTGACGCGACATACGCGTTGAGACCTTGGGGCTCGGCATGAATCACTGGTGCGGCGGGTTGTTACGTGCGGGAGGCGAAGCGCAGCGATGAGACCCGTGCTGCTCGCCTACGAACGTGACCAGGACCTCGCGGCGATCGAGACGCTGCTGCAGTCCCGCGGGCATCGCATCCTCAAGGCGCACACCGGACTCGAGGCGCTCGAAATGGCGCGGCAGGAAACGCCGCACGCGGTGGTGAGCGACGTCCTGCTCCCGCTGCTCGACGGTTTCTCGCTGTGCCGCCGGCTCAAGGAAGACCCGGTGCTGCGCCACCTGCCGGTATTCCTGCTGTCGTTCCGCATCGAGGGACCGAAGTACGAGGCGTTCGCGGCCGAGGTGGGCGCGGAGCGCTTCTTCCCTCGCGGCTCGACGCTGGAGGAAATGGCGGTCGCCCTCGACGCGCACAAGACCGGATCCGACACGATGCGCATCCCGGCCCTGGTGCCGGAACTGCTCGACAAGCGGGAGCATGACCGGCGCCACGTCGCCGAGCTCGAGCGACAGGTCAAGGAGCTCGAGACCACGAACCGCCTGCTCGCCGTCGCCGAGCGCGTCGCGCGACAGAAGGCCGAGATGGGCGAGCGTGAACGGGCCGACCTCGCGGCGGCCGATTCGTCGAAGATCCGCGAACTGCAGGGCCGGCTGCAGGAACTCGAGGCAAGCCAGCAGCAGCTGTCGGCCGCCGAGTCGCAGGCGCGAGGCGCCGCGGAAGAGTCGCGCGCGGAGCTCGCGCGCATCGGCGTGCTTGAATCGCGGCTTGCCGAGCAGCAGGCGAGCCGTGCTACCGCGCTGGCGGCGTCCGCGGACGCCGAGCGGGTCTTCCGGTCCCAGCCGGTGCCCACGCTGATTTCGGACATGGAGACCCACCAGGTACGGGCGGCGAACGACGCGGCCGCGGCGATGCTCGGCATCGCTCCCGAGGGCCTGCAAGGCCGTTCGCTCGTGGAGCTGCTGCCCGGCTACGTGCCAGGCGAGGATCCGTCCCGAGCCGTGGACCTCGCCTTTGCGAAGCCGGACGGGACGCCGGCCATGCTCGAACTGCGCCGCGTATCGGTCTCGTATGCGGGGCGCGCCTGCTGGCTCTCGACCGTGCGCGACGTGACGCTCGAGCGTGCCGAACGCGCGGCCCAGCTGCGTCCTGGGCACCCGCGCCAACACGCTCGAGGAGGCGCCGATCGGCGCGTGCCTCGTGGACGCAACAGGCGACATCCAGTACGCGAACGCGGCGTTCCACGCGCTGCTCGGGCTCGACGCCGGCACGGCCGCCGGCCTGTCGCTGCAGCAGTTCGAACTCGGCGCAGGCGGTGAATCCACCATACGCAGCGTCGCGATCGGCAGTTCCGGGCAGCTGACGCAGGAGACGCGCTGGCGCAGGTCGGACGGCTCGATATTCGACGTCGAAGTGGCGGCCACCGTCGTCGGCGGTGCCGGCGGAAATCGCGTGCTGACCGTGCGCGACGTGTCGGCTCGCCGCCGCGCCCAGGAGCGCGCCGACCGGGAATCGCGGCGCTCGACGGGGCTGCTCGACCTTGCGCAGCGCGCCCACTCGTACACCGAGTCGGAGGCGTTGTCGCACGCGCTCGAACTCGTCCAGAAGCTCACGGGCAGCGAAGCAGGCTACGTCTTCCTCGCGACCTCCGATGCCGGGCAGTTCGAGCTCGCGGCGCGACGCGACGGCAGTCCGGCCGCGAACGACCTGTCGGTGCTCACGCGCTGGCGCGGCCTGCCCCCGGCCGACACTGCGCTGTACGACTGCCTGAGCTCGCAGCGCGCCACGATTCGCGACGGGGTCGAGGGCACTGGTGGCCTGCGGCAGGCCGGCCTGCCCGGCTCGCTGCATCGCCAGCTGGCCGCGCCGATGCTCGATGGCGGACGCCTTGCCGGCGTGCTGCTGCTCGCCAACAAGAAGGTACCGTTCGACGAGGAAGACGAGCGCCACGCGACGCAGGTCGCCGATGCCGTGAGCCGGCTGCTGCGGCGACGGCGCTCGGACGCCGAAGTCGTCAGCGCCATGGATCACATGGAGCGCGTGATGCTCGGCGCGGTCGAGGCGATGGGCGCGCTGTCGGAAACACAGGACGCCTGCAAGACGCGGTCGCGCGAGGCGCGTCGCAGAGCTGGCCGCCGGCATCGGCACGGCGCTCGGACTGCCCGGACACTCGGTGCGCGGGCTGCGGGTCATGGGCCAGGTGATCGACGTCGGGATGCTGCATGATCCCGCGCGAGATACTCTGGCGGCCGGGCCCGCTCGGTGCCGCCGAGTTCGACCTGGTCAAGACGCACGCGGAACGGGGACTACGAGATCCTGTCCCGCATCGAGTTCCCCTGGCCGGTCGCCGAAGCCGTGCGGCAGCACCATGAGCGGCTCGATGGCTCCGGCTATCCGCGCGGCTTGAAGGGCGAGGAGATCCTGCTCGAGGCGAGGATCCTGGCGGTCGCGGACGCCGTCGAAGCGATGCTCTCGCCGCGTCCGCAGCGCGCAGCCCTCGCGCTCGGCGCCTGCATGGAGGAGCTGCAGTCGCAGGCTGGTCGCCGCTACGACGCGCGGGTGGTCAAGGCCTGCGTGAAGCTGCTGCGGGAACGGCCGGCCCAGCCGGAAGCCGAAGTCCCGGTCGGCCAGCGGATCGCCTGAGGCGACCTGATGCACCTGCAGTTCTTCGGCGCGGCCGGTGAAGTCACCGGCTCGTGTCACATCGTGGACGTCGGCGGTCGCCGGCTGCTGCTCGACTGCGGACTGATCCAGGGAGGGGCCACTCCCGACGAGCGCAATCGCGCGCCGTTTCCGTTCGACGCCGCCGGCATCGACGCGGTCATCCTGAGCCATCCGCACATCGACCATTGCGGCCGGCTGCCGCTGTTGCACCGGCGCGGCTTCCGGGGCGTCGTCTACGCGACCGCGGCCTGTCGCGACCTCGCTCGGATCCTGCTGATGGACGGCGCCGCGATGCAGCAGAGAGACGCCGAACGCGAGAACCGCAGGCGGGCACGCGACGGCCGCAAGGGCAGGGCCGAGCCGCTCTACACCGAGGACGACGCGGAGGCGGCGCTGCGGCTCATCCGGTCCAGTCGACTACGGGCGCGCCGTCGAGGTGCTGCCCGGCGTCGAGCTCACGTTCCGCGACGCCGGCCACATCCTGGGTTCGGCGAGCGTGTGGCTGCGTCTCAGCGAAGGCGATCTCGAGCGACGCATCGTTTTCAGCGGCGACCTCGGGCAGTACGACTCGCCCATCCTGCGCGACCCCGAGGCCGGGCCCCGCCGCCGACCTCGTCGTCATGGAGAGCACCTACGGCGACCGCCTGCACAAGGATCGCGGCGCGACACTGGTCGAGCTCGGCGAAATCCTGCTTCATGCGCGCTCGGGTGGCGGCAACGTCCTCATCCCGGCATTCGCCGTGGGACGCAGCCAGGACCTTCTATATGAGTTCGGCACCCATTTCGAAGCATGGGGCCTCGCCTCGTGGCGTATCTTCCTCGACAGTCCGATGGCGATCGAGGCGTCGCAGGTGTACTGGCGCCATCCCGAACTCTACGATGAAGAGGCACGGGAACTGCGTGGCAGGACGGGCGACCTGCCGCCGCTGCCGAATCTCACTCTGTGCCGAACGGTCGAGGAATCCATGGCGATCAATCGCATTCCGGGTGGCGCAATCGTGATCGCGGGCAGCGGCATGTGCACCGGCGGTCGCATCGTGCATCACCTCAAGCACAACCTCCCGCGCCCGGAGTGCGACGTGGTCTTCACCGGTTTCCAGGCCGAGGGCACGCTCGGCCGGGCGATCGTGAACGGCCGGGACGAAGTCCGCATCCATGGTTCGCCGGTTCGCGTCGCCGCGCGCGTGCACACGCTCGGCGGCTTTTCCGCCCACGGCGACCAGGCGGACCTGCGGCGCTGGTATGCGGCGCTGCCGGGCAAGCCGCCCGTGTGGCTGGTGCACGGAGAGACGAGTGCGTCCGCGGCGTTCCGCGACGTGCTGCGAGGCGACGGCGTCAAGGCCGAGGTGGCAGCTCCTGGGGTCAGGCTCGACCTCGGAGCGGCGGCATGACCGGCGCTCTTGCGGGTGCGATCAATGCGAAGCCGCGCGAACTCCCTGGCGCGCTGGCGGCGTTCTTCTGCGCGTTCTTCATGTTCTCCGCCTACGCGATCCTGCGGCCGATCCGCGAGACGATGGGACTGACGTCCGGGCTCGAGACCTTGCCGGCGCTGTTCTGGGGCACGTTCGCCGGCATGCTGCTGGTGCAGCCGGTCTACGGCTGGCTCACCTCCCGCTACCGCCGCTCGGTGTTCCTGCCCTGGGTGTACGTCTTCTTCGTGCTGAACATCATCGGCTTCTACGCCTGGTTCAACCTGCAGGCCGACCACACGTGGATCGCGCGCGCCTACTTCATCTGGCTCAGCGTCTTCGTGCTGTTCGTGGTGGCCGTGTTCTGGAGCCTGATGGCGGACGTCTTCACGCGCGAGCAGGCGGGCCGCCTGTTCGGCTTCATCGCCGCGGGCCTGAGCCTCGGCGGGTTGAACGGACCGTTTCTCGGCAAGCGCCTGGCGGAGCCGCTCGGCACGATCAACCTGCTGCTGGTGTCCGCCGCGCTGCTCGCGGTCTCGATCGTCTTCATGCTGCTGGTGCTGCGCTGGCATCGACGCGACGGCGAGAATTCCGCGCAGGGCGTGGACCGGGACGAGCGGCTCGGCGGCACGGCGCTCGCGGCCTTCCGCCAGGTGGTGCAGTCGCCCTATCTCGCGCTCATCGCGCTGTTCGTGTTCCTGCTGACCTGGGTGTCCACCTTCCTGTACCTCGAGCAGCAGGCCATGGTCGCGGACGCGTTCTCGGACCGGGATGCGCGCACCGCATTCTTCAGCACCATCGACTTCTGGACCCAGGCCGGGTCGCTCGTCATGCAGCTGTTCCTGTTCGGGCGCCTGTACCGCTGGTTCGGCTTCCGTTCGCTGATCGTGAGCATCCCGGTGCTGATGACCGCCGGCTTCGCGGTGCTGGCCGCGTTCCCGACGTTCGCGGTGCTGATCGGCGTCATGATGGTCCGCCGCATCGGCGAGTACTCGATCACGCGCCCGTCACGGGATGCGCTCTACACGGTCGTCACGCGCGAAGAGAAGTACAAGGCCAAGAGCCTGATCGATACGTTCGTGTATCGCGGCGGCGATGCGACGGCGGCTTCCGTGCACGCGCTGGTGAAGTCGACGTTCGGGCTCGGCGTCAGCGGCGTTGCCTGGTGCGGCGCGGCGATCGCAGCTGTCTGGGCGCTGGTCGCGTGGGCCCTCGGCAGTCGTCACGTCGATCTCAGCCGTCGGGCACCGCAGGTCTTCGCAACAGGCGGTTCCGGGTAGGAATCCCTGACGTAACCGGCCATCGGCAGCCCGCGGACCGGTGCGCCGGGGATCATCGTGCCGTTGCGTCGCCGGGCCGCGGCGGCAGCAGCCGGACTGAGCTTGCCGGCATTGCTGTAACGTGGCGCCAGCGGGTCGGGAACGATCGTCGGCGGGGAATCTGCAACCGCTGCGCGCGTAGATGTAACGTCTGCGGGCATCGACGCATCGGTCGGGGGCGTCGATGCAACAGTCGCGGGCATCGGTTGCGGCACGACAGGGGCGCGCGTCACCGGCGCCGGTTCGGCAGCGATGACAGCCGGCGGCGGCGCGAGCAGCGCGGCGAGTCGTACGGTCGCGGCATTGCCCGGGGCGACGGCCTGCAACCGCCCGAGCAGGCGTTGCGCCTCGGCCTGCTCGCCTGACGCGGCAGCCGTCCGTGCCTGTGCGACCACCTTGGCCACGGTCCTGTCGAGCCCGTCGCGCGCCTCGGGCTGCGACTGGTCGGCGAGCAGTACGGCCGCATACAGGTCGAGCGCGTTCCGCCCGGCGGGAGATTCGTAGCGCCCCGCCTGGAATGCGGCCCTGGCCCGCGACAGCACCGGATCGGCCTGCGGCCGCGAACCGACGACGGCCGGCGCGGACCGGCCAGGCGTGAGCCACAGCCGGATTTGCGGCTCGATCGCCGCGGCTTGCCGGCAGCAGCCCGATCAACCCGGCGAACAGGCGCAACGCCGACCGCGACGAACAGCCACTTGCGCCGGTCCGTGCGCGTCGGCAGCGAGCCCGAGAGCGGCAGCAGCGGTCGCCGTTTCGCACTCGAATCCCGCCGTTCGACGTGGCAGCGCGTCGCCGCGTGCAGGAACATGCCCGCGCGCTTCGCCGACAGCGGCTTGTGCATGAAGCGGTAGACGAGCCCCTCGCTGATCAGCTGCGCAAGCAGCGCCTCGTCCTCGCGACGTCCCGCCACGACGACGACGACGTCCGGGAACTGCTCGACGATCTGCTCGACCAGCGTCGCCGGCTGAGTCGAGACCGCGGCGAGATCGACGAGCAGCACGCCGCAGCGACCGGTGAGCAGCATGTCCACCGATTCCTCGGCGGAGCGGGCGCGCCAGACGGGGTTGCGCTCGCCGATCGCGGCCCGGATCGCCTCGAACAGCAGCATGTCCGTCGAGAGCACGACGACGTCGACCAGGACCGCTTGATCGCGGGCCTCAGTCGAGGATTCGAGCTGGCGAGGCAGGGCTGTTCCGGGCATCAGCGTGATTGCGCACCAGCCGGCGCGTAAGGTCCACCGCCGGGTGCCAAAAACCTGAAGCAATTCAAAGTTCAGGCAGATAACGGCGATCTGGATGGACCAAGTCCAGAGCAGTGCGGTCCGGGCCCTCGGGGTTCGCTCCGGACTCGACACCGGGCCGGCCCGCGAGCATGATCGCCGCGGGTCCAGCAGAAGACCGGTACACCGGTCCACACGGAGCATGAAGACGCCGGTCAGTTTCACGTCGCGGATTGCGGCCGAGCACCGCGCTACGCTCGAGCAGCTGCTGTTTTTCAACGGCTGCCAGGATCGCGTGGCGAGCGGCATCGTCGATGCCATCGACAAGTTCGGTCCGCCGGAGATCCACGGTGACGACGGCTGGCTCCGGGTGAAGGTCGCGGGGCCTTCCGAGGTCCAGTCGCTGTTCGTCGTGGAAGAGCCGACCGGCAAGCCGATCGGCGTGGCGGTCTACACCCGCGCGGATCTCGAGCACGTGACGGTGCTGCACATCGGGCTGGCCGAGGAGTACTGCGCGGGCGGGGAGCGCGAGAGCCTGAACCTGCTGCTCAGGCTCATGAAGGAGATTCGCCGCTCATCGAAGCGCGTGAAGGGCGTGCGACGGCTGAGCGTCCACTACGGCACGCAGCGTGCCCGCCTGCCGGCCTGATCAGCCGCGCGGCTCGCCGAGCAGGTCTCCGATCATCAGCCGGACTGCCTTGATCTGCGGGCCGTCCTTGACCGCGTAGTTTTCGCCTTCGTATCCCCACCAGTCCCAGCAGCCCATCGGGTTCAGCGGCCGGTAGCTGGCCTCGATCTGCGGGAACAGCAGCACGATGTCGTTGCCGGCGGCGGCCTCGAGGTAGCCGGACCCGAGGACGAACTCCCGGCCCACCAGCGACGCGCCCTGCTTGCAGCCGTGGAACACCACGTGCAGCCGGCACTGTCGGCTTGTTCCCGCTGCTGCAGGACTTCGGCACGAAAAGCAGGCCCCGTTCCGCGAGGCCGGCACTGCCGGACGCTTTCGCATACGGCTTCTGGTCGAACTCGCGCAGTTCACCGTCCTCGGGCGCACGGCCCGCGCCGAGCTTGCCGTACATCTGTCCGAGCAGCGTCCCGGCGCCGTCGAAATCGCACCTGCCGACGAACGGCGGCTCGGTCACGTTGCAGGGCTTCGCGTCGGCGCGCGCGCTCGGAAACGTATGTCCGGCGCGGTCGAGCTCGACGCGGGCGATGTTCGCCGGGTTCACCAGCGCCTGGTAATAGCCCTCCACCGCGTCCGCCACGGGCTTCTGCGTACGTAAGGGTCGAGCGCGCCGCGAAAAATCCAGACGCGGTCGTTCGCGAGACCGGCGATCGGATCGATCGAGCCTTCGAGCGCGAGCCGGCTCGTCAGCTCGACGAGCTCGGCGGTGGGGATCGGCTCGTCGGCCTTCATGCAGCGCCCGAGCGAGTTGCGTGATCGATCCCGCCGAGCAGTAGTACGGCACCCCCGCGACCAGCGCCGCGCCATTGACGAGGCCGGAGTGCGCGACGTGGAACTGCGTTGCCATGGCGGCACCGGCGGACAGGCCGGAAACCGTCACCGAGGCCGGGTCGAGCGGCAGTGCCGCGAGCCGGTTCGTCCCGGCCGACGGCTTGCCGCAGGCAGCAACCATTGCAGCACGCGCCCACCAGCGCCATTCCGACCGACGCGCCACGGCGCTTCCTGCCCACTCAACCGCGAACCGCTGGTCACTGGTCACTCTCCTTTATTGGCTGTCCAGCCGCCGTCCACCGCGATCCACTGCCCGGTGACGTTGCGCGCGGCGTCGCTTGCCAGGAACTCGACGATTCCGCCGAGCTCCTCGATCGTGACGAACGCGTGCTTCGGCATGGGTCGCAGCATGACCTCGTCGATGACGCTCTGCTCGGGAATCCCGTGCGCGCGCGCCTGGGCGGCGATCTGCGCATCCACCAGCGGCGTGCGCACGTAACTCGGGCAGATCGTGTTGATGGTGATGTCCGTGTCCGCCGTCTCGAGCGCAACCGTCTTCGCGAATCCGATGAGGCCGTGCTTGGCCGCGACGTAGGCGCTCTTGAACGGCGATGCGACCAGTGAATGGATCGAGCCCACGTTCACGATGCGCCCGAAGCCGCGGCTGCGCATGCCTGGAAGCGCGGCGCGCGTGAGCATGGCGCTGCCGGTCAGCATCACCGCGATGAGGGTC
>CAVTDU010000046.1:0-17700 GCA_963733565.1 uncultured Gammaproteobacteria bacterium | reverse complement strand
TGACCAGCGGTTAGTGGAAAGTGGTGGTGGCTCGGAGGGCGCCCCCGGCCCGACGCAATGCCGGACCGGACGCCTCTTCACTAACCGCTAACCGCTAACCGCTGATCACTCTCCTCAAAAACTGGAGCCCACGACCGGAATCGAACCGGTGACCTCGTCCTTACCAAGGACGTGCTCTACCGACTGAGCTACGTGGGCCGCGCAACCTCTCCGACACCACCCCCACCACCCCCGGATGGAGCGGGTGGTGGGAATCGAACCCACGCCATCAGCTTGGAAGGCTGAGGTTCTACCATTGAACTACACCCGCTTCGCTCGCCGGCACTGGCCGGCGGTCCCACGTTTCCGGCGGCCCCCACGACTCCCGCTCTCCTGTCCTGGTGGAGGGGGTAGGATTCGAACCTACGAAGGCATGAGCCGGCAGATTTACAGTCTGCTCCCGTTGGCCGCTTGGGTACCCCTCCGCGGACAGAGAGCCGCGTATTCTGGTCGGCCGCCGATCCGGTGTCAACGCGGAGTCAGGAGGAAGTCATGATCCAGCATCGCCTGCTCGGCCGGCAGGGCCTCGAAACCTCCGCCCTGGGCCTCGGCTGCATGGGCATGAGCTTCGCCTATACGGGTGGGGCCGACCCGGCGGAATGCGAGGCCACGGTGCTCGAGGCCATGGACCTGGGCGTCACCCTGCTCGACACGGCCGAGGTCTACGGCCCGTTCGAGAACGAGCGCCTGCTCGGCCGATGCCTCGCGGGCGGCCGCCGGGACCGGGTGGTCCTGGCCACCAAGTTCGGGTTCAGGATCGACGCGGAGGGCCGCATCGCCGGTCTCGACAGCAGGCCCGCGCACATCCGGGAGGTCGTCGAGGCCTCGCTCGAGCGGCTGGGGACCGACCGGATCGACCTGCTCTACCAGCACCGGGTGGACCCGGCCGTGCCGATCGAGGAGACCGTGGGGGCCATGGCGGCCCTTGTCCAGGCGGGCAAGGTCCGGTACCTGGGCCTGTCCGAGGCGAGCGCTGCCACGCTGCGCCGGGCGCATGCCGTGCACCCGATCAGCGTCGCTGCAGTCCGAGTACTCGCTCTTCGAGCGCGGCGTGGAGCGCGAGGTCCTGCCTGCGTGCCGGGAGCTCGGCATCGGCCTCGTGCCCTACTCTCCGCTCGGCCGCGGCTTCCTGACCGGCCAGGCGACCCCGGCCGAGGAGCTGCCCGCAGCCGACTACCGGCGCCTGCAACCCCGCTTCCAGGGCGAGAACTTCGCCGCGAACCGCGCGCTGGTCGCATGCGTGGAGGAAGTTGCCGCCCGGGCACGCGCCACGCCTGCGCAGGTTGCGCTCGCCTGGCTGCTCGCGCAGGGGCCGGACATAGTGCCCATCTTCGGCACGACGCGACGCACGCGCCTGCGCGAAAACCTTGGTGCGCTCGAGGTGAAACTTGCGGCGCACGACCAGCTCGATGCTCGAGCAGATGTTCGCGCCGGGCAGCGTCTCGCGGTGCGCGTTACAACGCTGCGGGAATGGCGACGCTCGATCGCGCTCGCGACGATGAAATGACCCGACGCAACATAACGCCGCGACTTTACGCAATGCTCTTCCCTCGCAGCGCGCGACATGCATAATTGCAGCGGGGCAGCCGTCTGCGGACAACTACAAAAGAGCGCGGCCAGTGGAAAGAAGACTCACTACAAGACATCGCGCAAGGACCACCGTCTACCTGCTGCTGCCGGGCCGCAAGCGACGCCTGTGCAAGGCCCGCAACCTGAGTGCGAGCGGAGTGTTCGTGGAGACCTGCGATCTCGGCCTGCGCAAGGGGCAGACGGTCGAACTCGCCTTCGCGATCAGCCTCGGCGTGGTGACGAAGCTGCACCGGCGCACGGCCGTCGTCGCGCACATTTCGCGCGGCGGGACCGGCCTGATGATGGAAGGCCACGGCGGCTGAGCCGGCGGCGGCCTCCGGCCCCCCGAGCGGTGCCCGGGTGCCCAGGCACGGCCCAAAAACACAAACCGTTGAATCGTAGGGGATTCTGCTGAGGCGGCTTCTTGCCGCAGGCGGTATGTTGCCTGCAGTGCGGAGGCCGCAATGGAACGACGCGCGCCCGACTCGGCAATCGCCGACGCCATGAATCGGGTCCTCGCTGCGGAGCACGAGGCCAGCGACACGATTGCATCCGCGCAACGCGAAGCCGAAGGCCTGATCGAGGCAGCGCGCGCGCGGCGGCGCCAGATCCTCGACACCGCGCGCCGCCGCGCTTCATTGCTGCACGCCCGCTCGCAGGCGCAGCTTCAGCAGGCCATCGAGGCACTCGAGGGCGGCGCCGACACCCCTGGAGCAGACCGCGGCACGCTGCGCGAACTCTCGCGCCAGGCGCTCGTGAACCTCGCAACGCGGCTCATATCGACCGATCATGAGTCGCATTGACCCCGTCGTTCGCGTATTCGCAGGCGCGCCTGCAGGCGCGCTACGGCGCGCGTCCTCGTGTCGCGGACTGGAGCCAGATCGCGGCAACGGCAGACCTCGGCGCGCTGCTCCAGGTGCTGCGTGCGTCGCCGCTCGCCGGCTGGACAGGTCTGCTCGGTGCGCGTCCCGGGCGTGCACGACATCGAACGGCGCGCGCGCGAGGAATGGCTGCGCCGGGTGGACGAGGTCGCGAGCTGGCAGCCGGAGGCGTGGCGCAAGGGCATCGCTGTGGCTGCGCTGGATCGCGTACCTGCCTGCGCTGCAGAAACTCGCGCGCGGCGGACGGGCGCAGGCCTGGATGCGCGACGATGCGGTGCTCGGGCCGATCGTGGCCCGCGAACCGCGTGATCGGGCGACAGCATTGCGCCGCACCGCGCTCGCACCGCTGGCCCGCGGATTCCAGCCGCCGCACGAGATGGCCGCCACGTGGACGAGGCACTGGCGGCAGCTCTGGCCGTCGCGCGACCCGGGCCGCGCGCCAATCGAGGCGCTGATCCGCATGACGGGCCACGAGCGCAGCCTGCTCGCGCGTTTGCCGGACAGCGCCCGCTCGACCGACACGCTGCGCGACCTGGAGCGGCGCTTCCAGCTCGGCTTCCGGCGGCACCCGCTCTCGCCGGCCGCCGCCGTTGCATACCTCGGCCTGCTTGCACTCGACCTGCGCAGGGTGCGCGGCGCGCTCGCGACGCGGGCCCTCCACGACGTACCGGCGGCGCCATGATGCTGAGGCCGGCCACGGCGAGCTGGTTCGAGCTGCTGACTGCGCGAGAGGAACTCGGTGCCACGCTGGACTGCCTCGCCGCGACCGGTTCGGTCCAGCTGCAGTCGCACAGCCGCTCGGAATCGAAGCTCGCCCTGCCCGACCTGCGTGTCACGCTGGCCGATTTCGAGACGCTGGCGCGGCGCTACGGGCATTACTGGCCGGCCGCGAAGATGCTGCCGCCGGACGCCGAGCGCGACCTGCTCGAAGCACCGCGCACGGCGCTCGACCGCGTGCGCGGGTGGACGAAGGAAGCCGACCCGCTGATCGCCGAGCTCGAGAGCCTCGCGCAGCTGCAGGACGACAACGAGCTGCTGGCGGAGCTGCAGCGGCAGTCCGAGTCGGCCATGCCGCGCCTCGATCGTGTCGCCGGTGCCGGCCCGATGCTCGCCGGGCGCGTGTATGCGGTGCCGGACGGGGGCCCTCCGCAGTCACTGCCGCCGTCGGTCCTGTTGCAGAGGGTGCCGCGCGGGAACGGCGAGTTCCTGGTCGCGGTAGGCCCGCAGGACGAGATCGCGTCGCTGGACCAGGCACTCGCTGCGCGCAAGGCCCGCGTGGTCACGCTGCCTGCCGACCTGCCCGCGGACCCGGCCGACGTCGCCGGCTTTCTCACCGCACGGCGCGAATCGATGGCGCAACGCGGGCAGTCCGCGCGCGCGGCGCTCGACGAGCTCGGCAGCCAGCACCGCCTGCCGGAAGCGCTCGGCGAACTGGCGCTCGCCGCCTGGCTCGTCACGCATGTCCCCGAGCTGCCGGTCACGGAGCATTTCGCGTGGGTGACCGGGTGGAGCGCGGACGCGGACGACCGGCGCCTGAAGGCCGCGCTCGATGCGCGCGGACTGCATTACCTGCTGCGCGTGACACCCGCCCCGCCCGGCTCGGAACCGCCGTCGGTGCTGCGCAATCCCGCGTGGGCGCGGCCGTTCGAAGTCTTCGCGGGACTCATGGGCGTGCCCGGCACGCGCGACGCGGACCCGAGCGTCGTCGTGGCCCTGCTCGCCCCACTCATGTTCGGCTACATGTTCGGCGACGTGCTGCAGGGGCTGGCCGTCGCCGTCGGCGGCTTCGTGCTGCGCAACCGGCTGCCCGCGCTGCGGGTGCTCGTGCCGGGCGGCATCGTTGCAATCGCGTTCGGATTCGCGTTCGGCAGCGTGTTCGCGCGGGAGGACCTGATACCGGCGCTGTGGGTCCGGCCGCTGGAGCAGCCGTTGCTCGTGCTCGGGACTGCGCTCGTATTCGGTGCCGTCGTGCTCACGGTCGGCCAGCTGCTGAACGCGCTGCAGTACTTCTGGCGCGGGGAATTCCTGCGCTGGCTCGCGACCGAGGCCGGCACGCTGTTCGCGTACCTCGGCCTGGTCGGAACCGCGCTCGACGCGCGCGCGCTCTGGGGCCTGCCGATCGGCCTCGTCTGGGCGATTGCAGGTCCGGCGCTGGTGACGAAGCAGGATCGATTCGGCGCGGTGGGCCAGGCGGTCGGCGAAGTGGCCGAGCGGATGCTGCAGCTCGGCGTGAACACCGTGTCGTTCGTGCGCGTCGGCGCATTCGCGCTCGCACATGCCGGCCTCTGCACGGCCGTCGTCGGGATGGCCGAGGCCGCCGGTCCCGGTTACTGGCCGGTGCTGCTGATCGGCAATGCCGCAATCGTCGGCCTCGAGGGACTGGTCGTCAGCATCCAGACCACGCGTCTCATCCTGTTCGAGTTCTTCATCCGCTTCCTCACCGCGCGCGGCCGCGCGTTCGAGCCGCTGCCGTCGCCGGTGCCGCCTTCCAAACCGATCTCCCGGAGCAAGCCATGAAATCGTCCAATCGCTGGATGTACGCGATCGCCACCGTGACCGTGCTGACAGCCGTCCTCGCCACGGTCGCGCTGCTGCTCGCGGTGCCGGCGCTCGCGGCCGAGGGTCCGGCTGCGGCCATCGATCCCGGCGTCCTGCGCTGGGGCTTTGCATCGGCCGCGGCTTCCGCGGGTCTCGCCGCCCTCGGCGCGGGCTATGCCGTGGCCCAGGTCGGCACTGCCGCGCTCGGCGCGCTCGCCGAGAAGCCCGAGCTCTTCGGTCGAGTGCTGGTGATGGTCGGCCTCGCCGAAGGCATCGCGATCTACGGACTGATCGTGTCGATCCTGATCCTGAACCGACTGGGCTGAGCATGGCGCGCGTCTACTACATCGGCGACGAAGTCACTGCGGCCGGTTACCGCCTCGCGGGCGCCGAAACGCGCGTGCCGGTGCCGTCGGAGGCGGGCGAAGTATTCCGCAGGGCGTGCTCGGACGGCGCCGACGTGATCCTGCTTTCCGCTGCCCTCGCCCCGGAGGTCGACCCCGGGGAACTCTCCGCCGCACTGATCGCCGAGGCGCCGCTGGTTGCCATCGTGCCGGACGCGTTCGGCCGCTGCCCGCCGCCGGATGTCGCCCGCGACGTTCGCCTCGCACTGGGGATCGAGTCATGAGCACGCCTGAAGGCATCGTGCAGGCCCAGACCGAGGCACTGCTGCGCCGCGTGGCACGCGAGCAGGAATCGCGTTGCCGCCGCGCCCGGGACGCGGCGCAGGAGCAGGCCAGCAGCATCGTGGCGCGAGCCTGGGAAGAGGCACGCACGCGCCTGCGACAGGCCGTCGAGGAGGAACGCCGCGCCGTCGACAAGGCACTCGCGGATCGCCGGGCCGCGCTCGAGACCGTCGCTCGTCAGCGCGAACAGGCCGTGCTGCGCGAACTGATGGACGACGCATGGCGCGACCTGCCGGGGACACTCGCATCCTCGTGGCAGCGCGACGACGCGCGACGGGAGTGGTGTGCCGCGGCGTGCGCGGTGGCTGTGCGGGCCCTGCAGGCGGACCAGGGCTACACGGTCGAGATCGACGCCGCGGTCCCGGACGACGCGCGCAAGGTCGTGGACGAGGCGCTGCGGCACCCGTCGGGTCCGGAAGTGCGCTTCCAGGAGGTGCCGTCCCTGGGCGCCGGGCTGCGCATTCACGCCGGCCGCGCCTGCGTCGACGCGACGGTGGGCGGCCTGCTCGCCTCGCGCGAACGGATCGAGTCCGAACTGCTCGCCGAGCTCGAACGGCTGACCGAGCGGCGGAAGGACGAATGACATGAGTCGCGCACGCATCACCTGGATCGGTGGCCCCGTGCTGCGGGCCCGCATGGAAGGACCCTTCAGCGTCTACGAGTCGCTCTCCGTCGGCTCGAACAGGCTGCTCGGCGAAGTGATCCAGTTGCGCGGCGACGAACTCGTCGCGCAGGTCTACGAGGACACGACCGGACTCGAGCCCGGCGACGAGGTCTCGGGCACCGGCCGCTCGCTTTCGGTGCCGCTGGGCCCTGGCCTGCTCGGCGGCATTTTCGACGGGTTGCTGCGCCGCCTCACGGGCACCGAGGACTTCAGCGTCAGGCCCGGCATCGCGACGACCGCACCGGGCCGCTTCCACTTCAGGCCGTCGCTCGAGCCCGGCGTCGCCCTCGCCCCGGGCCAACCCATCGGCACGGTGATCGCGGCGCCGCCGCAGTCGATCCTCGCACCGCCCTGGGCCGCCGGTCGCCTCGAGTGGATCGCGGGCGACGGCGAGTACTCCGACGAGGAGCCGATCGCGAAGTACGCGGCCGCGGACGGCAAGCTGCTGGAGATCACGATGCGCCAGCACTGGCCCGTGCGGACGGCGCGTCCGTCCGCCGGCCGGCTGCCCGCCAATGCGCCGATGATCACCGGGCCAGCGCATTCTCGACACGCTGTTTCCGGTGGCGCGCGGCGGGCGCGCGACGCTGCCGGGCGGCTTCGGCACCGGCAAGACCGTGCTGCAGGAAGCGCTCGCGAAATGGTGCGACGCCGACGTGATCGTCTACGTCGGTTGCGGCGAGCGCGGCAACGAGATGGCCGAAGTGCTCGACGAATTCCCGCAGCTCGAGGATCCGCGCTCGGGCCGGCCGCTCGCCGAGCGCACGGTGATCATCGCCAACACGTCGAACATGCCGGTCGCGGCGCGCGAGGCGAGCATCTACACGGCGATCTCCGTCGCCGAGTACTTCCGCGACCAGGGGCTGCACGTCGCATTGATGGCGGACTCGACGAGCCGCTGGGCCGAAGCGCTGCGCGAGGTCTCCGGGCGCCTCGGCGAGTTGCCGGGCGAAGCCGGCTACCCGGCGTACCTCAGCTCGAGGCTCGCGGAGTTCTACGAGCGCGCGGCACGGGTGACGACCCTCTCCGGCCAGGAGGGATCGGTGACGATCATCGGCGCCGTGAGCCCTCCCGCCGGCGATTTCTCCGAGCCGGTGACGCTGCACACCAAGCGCTACGTCCGCTGCTTCTGGGCGCTCGACCGCCAGCGCGCGCAGGCGCGCTTCTACCCCGCCATCCATCCGCTGCAGTCCTACAGCGCCGATGCCGACGCGCTCGCCAGCTGGTGGAAGCTCTCCGGCAACCCCGACTGGATGACGCAGCGCCAGCGCGTGCTCGCGCTGCTCGAGCAGCAGTCGCACCTCGAGCGCATGGCGCGCATCGTCGGCCGCGATGCGCTGCCGGCGCAGCAGCAGTTGAAGCTGCTCTGCGCCGACCTGCTCAACGAGGGCTTCCTGCGCCAGTCGTCGTTCTCGAAGGTGGACCGCTACTGCTCGCCTGCGCGCCAGGTCGCGATGCTGACGGTCCTGCTGCACTTCATGGACCGGGCGGAGGCGGCGGTGCAGGCGGGCATGCCGCCCGCGCGGCTTGCGGAGATGAAGATCCTGCGCCAGCTGCAGCGGCTCGGCGAGGAATTCGGCGAGACCGACCTGAAGCGCCTGACGCTGCTGCCACGCGAAATCGACTACGAGTTCGACGTGCTGCAGCCGGTACGAAGCCATGTTCGCTGACCTGCTGCTCGAAGGTGCCGTCACACGCATCGAGGGACCGCTGCTCTTCGCGGAGCGCGCGGCGCGCGTCGGCCTGAACGCGGCCGTCGAGATTCTCGGCAGCGACGGCGGCGCGCGCCTCGGCCGCGTCGCCGCGCTCGACGAGACGTCCATGGTGATCGAGGTGCTGCAGCCGACCGCCGGCCTCGGGCTCGGCGGGACGCGTCTCAGGCTGCGCCCGGAACCGCTGCTGTTCGGCGTCGGCCCCAACATGCTCGGTCGCGTATTCGACAGCCTGGGCAGGCCGATCGACGGCGGCCCGCCGGTCTCCGCGCGGGCGCGCATGAGGATCGAGGGCCTCGCGATCAATCCGTCGTGGCGCGCGCTGCCCCGCGATTTCATCGAGACCGGCATATCGGCCATCGACCTGATGAACAGCCTGGTGCGCGGCCAGAAGCTGCCGCTGTTCTCGGCGGGCGGCCTGCCTCACGACCGGCTCGCGACCGAGATCGCGCAGCGCGCGCGGCTGCGTGGCGAGAAGCACGAGGAGTTCGCGATCGTCTTCGTCGGCATGGGCGTGTCGCACGACACGGCGGAGCAGTTCCGGCGCGCGATGGAGTCGAGCGGTGCGCTCGGGCACACGGTGATGTTCCTCAACCTGGCCGACGAGCCCGGCATGCAGCGGCTGCTCACGCCGCGCTACGCGCTCACCGCCGCGGAATACCTCGCGTTCGTCGAGGGACGGCACGTGCTGGTCATCATGACCGACATGACCAACTACTGCGAAGCGCTGCGCGAGGTCTCGGCGAGCCACGGCGAGATCCCGGGCCGCAAGGGATACCCTGGCTACATGTACTCGGACCTCGCCGCGCTGTACGAGCGCGCAGGCTGCATCCGCGGCCGGGCCGGGACGCTGACGCAGCTGCCGATCCTGACGATGCCGGGCGACGACATCGGGCACCCGATCCCGGACCTGACCGGATACATCACCGAAGGCCAGATCGTCCTCGATCGCGAGCTCGACCGGCGCGGCATCTATCCGCCGATCAAGGTCCTGCCGAGCCTCTCGAGGCTGATGGATTCGGGCACGGGCGAAGGCTACACGCACGCGGACCACCCCGCCCTCGCCCACCAGCTGTTCGCCGCCTATGCGCGCGCGATCCGCGTGCGGACGCTGGCGAGCGTGATGGGAGAGCAGGGCCTGCCGGAAACGGACCGGAGCTTCCTCGCGTTCGGCCAGCGCTTCGAGGATGGCCTGCTGCGGCAGGCGACCTCGCGCACGCTCGAGCAGAGCATGGACGAAGGCTGGAAGGCGCTGCGCGGCCTGCCGCGCACCGAGCTCACGCGGCTGTCGAACGACCAGATCAAGCGCCATCTCGAGGAGCCCGCCGATGCCTGACATGGGCGGCGAGGTCATCGCGACGCGCGTCGCGTTCCTCGAGCTGAAGGACGAGCGGCGGCTCGTGCAGGAGGGCTACGAGCTGCTCGATGAGAAGCGCGTGCTGCTCGCGACGGAGATGCTTCGCCAGCTCAGGCACTACCTCGCGCTGCAGGACGATCTCAGCCAGCACGAGCAGCAGGCGCGCACCGCGCTCGATGCCGCGACGGACGCCTACGGCTTCGACGATCTCACGGTGGAGCCCAAGCTGAGCCTCGACGAGGCCCTGGTGCGGTCGGATGTCCGGGCGTTCCTCGGGATTCACCTGGTCGAGGCCGCGCTCGACGAGGTCGGCGGCAGCGACCAGCCGCCGTCGCTGCAGCCGTTGCCCGAAGCCCGCGGCTGCGCCCGGGCATTCCGCAGGCTCATTGCCGGGCATGTCGCCATGTCGGCCTGCGCGGGAAACCTGCGGCGCCTCGCCCGCGAATACACCCGGACCGAACGTCGCGCCAGGGCACTCGAGAACGTGGTGCTGCCCGAGATCGACGTTTCGCTGCGGTTCGTCGAGGAACAGCTCGACGCCGTCGACCAGGAGGAGGCCGTCCGCGTGCGCAACGCGGCGGCTCGCTAGGCAAGGGCCATTCGCCGGGCCGGGGCCCGTTCAACGGAGTGCAGCAATGACCAGGTCCGCCGCCGTACCGGCCGGGACACGCCTCGTCTTCGGCGCGAGCGGATACATCGGCAGCAACCTCGTCCCCGCTCTCGTGGCGGCGGGATCACCGTGTCCGCGCGACGGCGCGCAACGTCGAAGTGCTGGAGGCGCGCGGCTGGGACGGAGTCGATCTCGTGCAGGCCGACGCACTCGACGTCGACTCGCTGCGCGACGCGCTCGCGGGCATCGACACTGCCTACTACCTCGTGCACTCGATGGCCGCGGGACGCGACTTCGCCGCCATCGACCGCCAGGCAGCCGGCAACTTCGCCCGTGCCGCGGCCGATGCCGGAGTTCGCCGCATCGTGTACCTCGGCGGCCTGATCCCGCCCAACCCCCGCTCGCAGCACCTGCTGTCGCGGGCCGAGACAGGCGAAGTGCTGCGCAGCTTCCCCGTCCCCGTCACGGAGATCCGGGCCGGGATGATCATCGGGCCCGGGATCCGCCGCCTTTGAAGTCATTCGCGACCTCGTGAACCACCTGCCGGTCATGATCACGCCGGCCTGGGTCAGTTCGCGATCCACGCCGATCGCGCTGCCGGACCTGCTCGCCTACCTCGTCGCCGTCCCGGACCTTGATGAGGCCGCGGGACGCGTGTTCGACACCGGCGGGCCGGACGCCGTGACCTACGAGCAGATCATGCGCTGCTACGGCCGGCTCGTCGGGCGCAGGCCGCGCATCATCGCCGTGCCCGTGCTCACGCCGAGACTGTCGTCGCTCTGGCTGCGTTTCGTCACGTCCGTGCCGACCAACGTCGCGCGCGCGCTGGTGGAAGGCCTCGAGCACGACTTCGTCGCGGACGACGCGGCCATCCGCCAGCTCGTGCCGCGCCGCCTGATGGGGCTCGAGGAGTCGGTGCGGGTGGCGGTCGAGGCGGACAACCGCCACGAGGTCGTCGCGCGGTGGGTCGAAGGCGCGATCGCGTGCCGCAACTTCCACCCGGAGTACGGCTACTACGCGATGCGCGCCGGGGCCGAAGCGCGCGGCGCGGCCACACCCGAAGCCGTGTTCCGGACCGTCTGCACGATCGGCGGCGAGCGCGGCTATTTCTTCGCCAACCTGCTCTGGGACATCCGCCGCGCCGATCGACTGGCTGGTCGGCGGGCCGAGTTTCCGTCGCAGCCGGCGCCACCCGACCGAGCTGCGCGTCGGCGACGTCGTGGATTCGTGGCGGGTGATCGCGCTCGAGCCCGGGCGACGGCTCACGCTGCTCATGGAAATGAAGGCGCCCGGCGCCGGCGTCCTCGAGTTCGTCGTCCGGCCCGGTCCGGGCGGGGCCGGCTCGACGGTCAGCGCCACCGCCTACTGGCACCCGGCCGGCGTGCTGGGCCTCGCGTACTGGTACACGCTGGTGCCGGCACACCTGTTCCTGTTCCGGGGCCTGACGCGGGCCATCCAGAGGCTGGCGGCGAAGGTCGAGTAGCGCGCCGCATCGCATTCGACGAGAATCGGCACCTCGCGGCAACCCGCCGTGTTTTGCGACCCCTTCGAGGAGATTTTCCAGATGAACAAGCTTTCGTTGTCGGCGCTGCTGGCTGCCCTCGCGTTGATCGCGTCCCCGACCTACGCCGCCGACGTGGCCGCGGGCAAGGCCATCGCCGAGGCCGGTTGCGCCGACTGTCATGGCGACGACGGCAAGGGTGACGACGACAATCCGGCCATCAACGGCTGGGCGGTGGACAAGTTCACCAAGGCGATGGTCGAGTACCAGAACGGCACGCGCACCAAGGACGCCAAGATGGCCAAGGCTGCCAAGAAGCTGAGCGCCACCGACGTCGCGAACGTCGCCGCGTTCTACGCCACGCTCAAGTGACCTGATGACGCCGGGCCGGCGCAATGCGCCGGCCCGTGCGATCCCTGGGCTGCGGCGTTCGCCGCAGCCGTACCGCGCCAGCGCTGCCCTATTCCGGCGCCTCCTGCGCGGACTTCCCGAAGGAGTAGCGCAGCGACACCGTCGCGTAGTTGACCCGGTAGTTGTACGGGTCGGCCCCGAGCGACAGCACCGACGGCAGCGTGGCGGGCCCTATCCCCTCGAGCGCCCAGTCCTGGCTCGTGAAGCGCTCGTACCACCAGAGAACACGACGCCCAGCCGATCGGTCACGTCGTAGTTGAAGTCCGCCTTGAAGCTCGTGAGCTGGCTGCGCACCGTCGGGAACCCACCCGCATTCACGCCCTTGATCGTCGTGTTCGAGTCGCCCTGCGCGTACGTGTAGCCGAGGACGAGCGCGAGATCGTCGCTGAACCGCGCGGTGAATCCCGCGCCGACGGTATTGAAATTGTCGTCCACGTCGCCCTTCCAGTCGGGCGACGAGAACGTGCTGCTGCCATTCTGCAGCGAGCTGATCTTGTCCTGTCCGCCGCTCACGTAGGCCGACAGCTTGTCGTTGATGGCCCAGTTGAGGTCGATGCCGTACCGCTGCGTGCTGCCCGACCGCAGCCCGATCTGTGACTTGGTGTAGTCGTCGTCGGCGTAGAACGCGCTTGCACCGAGCGTGACCGGCAGCGTCCACAGCCCGACGTTGGCGACCAGCTCGCCGTAATTGCGGAACAGGTACGCCATGTTGTACTTGCGCATGAGCGGGTTCTGGCCGTAATCCTCGGCGACGGCCACGTCGTACTTGTCGGGCTCGCGCTCCTGCGCACCGCCGCGCAGCACGAAGCCGACGTAGCCGCTCGGGCGGTACGTGATGCGGCCCCAGCCGTCGGTGAAGTCTTCCTGCGAGACTTCCTGCTCCGTGCCGGTGCGCTTCAGCTGCCGGTACTCGCCGCCGACGCCGAGGTCGAGCGTCTGGAGCAGTTCGTAGTCGGCGCTGCCGAAGACCCTGAAGCGCTCGAAGCCGTACGACGGGTTCGTCGTGTCGCCAGAGCGTCAGGAAGCTGTCCGCGTACACGATCGAATCGAACGCCGCCTGCTTGCTGCCGTTGTCGCGCTCGTCGTAGGTGACGGAGCCGCGCAGGCGCAGGCTGCTCCACGGCCGCGAAGTCACGGTCAGGTCGGCGCGCGTCACGTCGACGTCGCCGTGCAGGTTCGACATCGGCAGCGGCTGGGTCGCGATGGTCGGGTTGATCGTGTACGGCAGGAACGAGACGTCCTGCGTGCCCTTGCCGGTCGCGGCGGACAGCGCGATCGTCGTGTTGCCCGGCAGGCCGTGCCACCCGGCCGACAGCGCGATCTCGTTGTAGTCGTTGTCCGGCGCCAGCGCCATCTGGCCCTCGTCAGTGCCGGGCAGCGCGAGGCCGAAGGGGTTGGTCCACTTCAGCGATGCGGCCTTGGTGTTGTAGAACGAGCCGCTGTAGGTCAGCTCGGCGAACCAGTGCTCGGTCTGGTAGCGCACGGCGGCGTCGACGCGGTCGGTCGCGTCGTCGAGCGGCGTGAGCAGCTGCGTCGACGTGCTGCCGATCGTGGCGAACTGGCTGCGGAAACCATTGCGTTCGTCCCGCTTGTAGTCGAGAGCCAGCACGACGTTCGGGCCCCAGAAGTACTTCCCGTCGACGCCGTACCGATCGCGGTCGTAGCCGACGTCGACTCCGCGCAGGTCCTCGTCCAGCGACGTCATGCCGCCGGTGCTGCCACCGAAAACCCAGTTCGCCGGCAGCGTCAGGTTCCTGCTGCCGACGTTGCCGAACGGCGTCTGCGTCGTGTCCCAGATGGGCACCGGCACGCGGTCGTAGTGCAGGCCGAACTCGTAGGCGCCCTGCCTGCCGCCCGCGATGTCGATCGCGCGCGAGTTCAGGCCGAGGTCGGTCAGCTCGTACGAGAGCCCGTAACCGGACTCGGCGGTGTAGCTGCCCTCCGCGTCCGCGACCACGTAGCCGCCCTTTTCGTCGAGGCCGGTGTACTGCCCGAACTTCGCCGACGAGTCGTCGAGGTAGCCGCCGCCGAGCGTCGCATCGGCCTGGTAGCCCTTCGGGAACGGGCACTTCGAGCAGGTCCATTCGCCGGTGTTCGCTGCGGCCGGTTCGGCGGCGTCGGCTGCGGTGGCGAGGCAGGACGCTACCGCAAGCGAGAGAAGAAGACTGCGGGTGTGCATAGGGTTCACCGTGTAAGCGACGCACCCGAGGGATGGTTCGAGCCATGCACCTGCGAGTGGCAATTCATGCAGTTACCGAGCACCAGGGTCGACGTCGTCGGCCCCGTTCCGCCCGGCAGTCCCGACGGGCCGTAGGACGAAGCTCGGGTGTCCCTGCTGCGAATGGCAGGACTGGCAGAGCAGCGGTCCGCGTGCGGTCAGCATGCCGGGGTTCGACGAACCGTGCGGCGCGTGGCAGTTCGAGCAGTCCTCGGGCACCGGCGCGTGCTCCCAGAGGAATGGGCCGCGCTTCTCCGCATGGCACTGGTAGCAGGTCTGGTTGACCGTCGACTTGACCAGCTGCGCCTCGGACGTCGAGCCGTGCGGCTGGTGGCAGTCGCTGCAGGCGACCTTGCCCTGCTTGACCGGGTGCGCGTACGGCTTCAGGAACTCGCCGCGCTGCGCCACGTGGCACGTGTAGCAGACGTCGGCCTGCGTGCGCGCCGAGAGCACGGGATCCTTCGAGGCGTGGCTGTCGTGGCACGACGCGCAGGAGACATTGTTGGCGTCGTGCGGGCCCGCGTGCCAGCTCGCGCTCATGGACTTCTCGTGGCAGGCGAGGCAGGTGCCGTTCTGCTCCGCGACCGGCGTCTTCGAGTCGCGGCCGAAGCGGATCATCGGCGGGCGCTCCTCGCCCTTCTTGACCTTCTTCGTGTGGTTGCCGCCCGGCCCGTGGCAGGCTTCGCACTGCAGCTGGCCCTTGCCGAACGGGCTGCGCGCGTCGTTGGGCTGGCCGTGCTTCGTCTGGAAGACACTCATCACGTGCTCGTCGTCGTGACACGTCAGGCACGTGTCCGCGCCTTTCTTGCTGTACTCGACGGCCCCGGTCGCCGCGGCTGGCGCGGCGGCCGCCGCCGCAGGCTTGGCCTCGGCGGCGGGTTCGGGCTTGGCTTCGGCAGCCGCCGGCGCCTGGCCGAGCGTGACGGCGGGCCAGAGCGCGGCGATCGCGAGCAGGCGGTAGGCGAACGTGTGCATCTTCGGTTTCATCGCTGTCACTCCGTCCGGTCAGTTCGCCGTCTGGTCGTCGAACTTGTAGATGCCCACGGCATGCGCCGTCTTCACGTCCGCCGGCTTGCCCGGGCCGTGGCAGACGCTGCAGGTCTCGAGCGGGCTCGTCACGATGCCGTTCGCCGGCTTCGCGACGTTGATGCTGCCGCCGTTCTGCGTCATGTGCAGCATCGCCGTCGACGTCGTGTGGCAACTGGAGCAGATCGCCGTGTTCGGCGTCATGCCGGTGTCGTCGGTCTGCGACGTGATGCTCGCGCCGGTATTGGTCGTGGTGGCCTGCACCTTCGCCGGATCCACCGGGTAGTAGGTGTCCGGGGCGTGGCAGGTCTCGCACTGGCCGATCTTGTCGCCGGGCGGGTACGTGACCTCCGCGAAATCGATCGGGACGTTGCCGAATCCATAGACGACGAACGGCAACCCGGCCGGCTGCAGTGCGGACGCGTGGATCATGTGCACCATGCGCTTGAAGTCGATGGTCTGCTCGCACTTGCCGTCGATCGTCGAGACCAGCCCCTGCGGGCAGCTGGTGGACGCGACCATCGTGGCGCCCTTGCGGCGCGTGATGTCCGTGGCGGCCGGGTTGTGGCAGATCGCGCAGACCTGCGGCTCGTCCGTGCGGTTGTTGCCGTGCAGGCTCAGCGACTTGTGGCAGGCGTTGCAGCGCGCGATGTCGACGACCACGCGCCGGTTCGTCGCGCTCGTGCCGGTGGCGGCCGCCACCTTGAACACGTTCTTCACCGGGATCCGGTCGGTGTACGTGCCGTTGCCGTCGATGTCGCCGGCCGGATGGCCTTCGAACCCGAGCATCACCGTGCCGGTCACCGTGGCCGGGATCGCCACCGTGGACGTCATGGTGTACGAGCCATCGGCGTTCGCGACCACGCCCGCAGCGAGCGTCGAGCAGCCGGTCGCGGCATTGAGCGGGTTCAGCGAGATCGGCTGGCCCGGGCCCGTGCCGCTGCCGGCATTGTTGAAGTCGGCCGTCGTCCAGCCGATGTCGAATGCCAGCCGCGCCGTCCCGTTCACGCACTGCGGGCCGGAGAAGTACGGGCTCGTGACGAGGTTGTACGGCGCGCCGCCGTTCGTCGGGTCGGTGATCTTGAACGTGAACTTCGGGAACGCGCCGGGCTTGAAGCTCGCCGCGTCGAGCGAAACGATCTCGAACCTGAACCGCTTCGCGTACTCGCGCACGACCGGCGTCGAGGGCAGCAGCGGCGCCGCCTTGCTCGCCGCATGGGCCCCGGCCGGCCGACAGCTGCGGCAGGTTCGACTGCACGTGGCAGGCCGCGCACATGTCGTCCGTGGCCGGGCCCGCCGAGTGCGTCGGGTTCGGGCCGCTGAACGTCGTGGCGTCATGGCAGGAGCCGCAGCTCGCGACCGTGACCGTCGTCTTCCAGGCCGAGCCGGCCTCGGTGTCGTTGTGGCAGGTCGTGCAGTTGCGGATGTCCTGCGGGTACGTCACTTCCGCGAACGGATAGTCCATCCGGCCGGGCTGCGTGCCCGTTGCCGGGCATCCAGATCGGGAACGGCATCGCGAGATTGCCGGCCATGTGGATCTGGTGCGTCATGAACATCATGTCGAACGACGTGTTCGTCGCCGACTGCACCGTGTACGGGTTGTGGCAGGTCACGCAGAACTCGTAGTCGGTGCGCCCGCCGCCGTGGGCACTGAGTTCCACGTGGCACGCGTTGCACTGCTTCTGGTCGATGACGTTGCGCGATGCAGGCACGCCGCCCGCCGGCACGAAGTCACGCACGCCGTTGGTGATCAGGCTGCGCGGCGTCAGCTCGAGGAGCCTGGCGGAGTTCGCACCCGGCGCGCACGTCGCGTCGCCGCGGACCTGCAGGCCGACGCGCTGCGTCTGCGACGGGTCGTACGACACGCCGGCGTAGTCGGGCAGGCCCTTCGACAGCGTGTACTGGTAGTTGCCGTTGCCGAGCGACTTGAAGACGCCCGTGGGCGTGCAGGCCACGTTGTTGACGGTGGCCACGCCGCCTTCATACGTCGCGTACTCGGTGGGCTTCTGCTCCGCCGCCGGTGTCGCCGGCGGCACCGGGTTCGCCTTCGGATCGGGACTGTTCACCCGCGAGATGTAGCTGCGCCACTGGCTCTGCGAGCCGTTCACGCCCGGAATCAGCTTGGCCACCGTGAAGCGCACGTTGGCGGCCTGGAGTCCCGCAAGGCCGCGGCTCTGGCTGTCCTGCAGCGTGAAGGTGACCGTCACCTTGTTGTCGGACCCCACGGTCGCGTTCGTGACCGTGGTGATGACCGTGTCCGCCTCGGAGATCGCGATCGTGCCGTTGCCGGTCGTCGGCCCGGTCGGGCCGGTGGGGCCGGAGGTTCCCGAACCACCGTCCGCTCCCTTGCCCGCACAACCGGCGATACCGGCGGCGGACAGGGCCATCAACGCAAGGAGTGGTACGCGCGACCGCGTGATGCCTCGGGCAGTTCCGAACTTCATTGCAGACTCCCTGAGCGATGTCATGTCTCGAACTTCCGGCCTCG
>CAVTDU010000045.1:0-11699 GCA_963733565.1 uncultured Gammaproteobacteria bacterium | reverse complement strand
GCTCTACGGGCACATGTCGCGCTTCAACAAGTCGGCGCGTAACGGCAGCCGCGTGAACCAGGGCGAGATCATCGGCTACGTGGGCACGACAGGCGCCTCGACCGGACCGCACCTGCACTACGAATACCGCATCAACGGCGAGCACAAGAACCCGTCGACGATCCCGCTGCCGCGCACCGAGATTCCGTCGCAGTACCTGGCGGAATTCCGCTCGCAGGCCGAGACGTCGCTGGCGAAGCTCGAGCTCACGGGCGGCCACATTCCGGGCCAGCAGCTCGCCAGCCGCTGACCGGCAGCTTCCGGACCTCGCAGGTTTCAGCCGACTCGCAGGCGGAAGCCGGCGGCGCGCAGGTAATCGACCTCCTGCTCGAGGTCGGCCGCGGTCAGCGGATGCTCCGCGAGCCAGCCTTTCGGGAATGTCAGTTCCAGTGAGCGGCCACGCGCAGCAAGATCGATCTCCGGCAGCGAACGCGGCCCGCGCCCGCGGTGCAGCAGCACCGCGAGCCTGAGCAGCACGACCAGCGATTCGGCCTTGAGGTGCCACGGCGGCACGAGGTCCTCGTACTGCTCCCGGTTCAGCTTGCGGCGATGTCCACCCACCAGCACCGCGAGCAGCCGCTGCTCTTCCCGCGGAAAGCCGGGCATGTCGCCGTACTGGAGCAGGTATGCGCCGTGCCGGTGGTACTGCGCATGCGCGATGTCGAGGCCGATCTCGTGCAGCCTCGATGCCCAGCGCAGCGCGAGCTCGGCGAGCGGCTCGTGCAGGTCCCACGTCTCGCGTACCTGGCGCAGGAAGGCGAGCGCGGTGGCCTCGACGCGGTCAGCCTGCGCGGCATCGACGTGGAAGCGGCCCTCCATCGAACGCACGCTGCGCGTACGCGCGTCCTCGTCCGTGAGGCGCCCGACGAGGTCGTAGAGCAGGCCCTCGCGCAGCGCGCCGTCGGCCACGCGCATCGACTCGATGCCGAGCATCTGGAACGCGGAAACGATGATCGCGAGGCCGCCGGGCAGGATCTCCTGGCGGTCGCCGGCGAGGCCGGGCAGCTTGAGCCGTGTGACGTTTCCCGCGCGCAGGCATTCGTCGACCAGCCAGTCCACTCCCTCGCGCGTGATGTCGCCGTTCGGCGCGCCGCGCGCCAGGAGCACGTCGCTGACGGAGCGCATCGTGCCCGAGGCCCCGAACGCCGCATCCCACTCGGACCTCCTGAACCGCGCCATCACGGGCTCGAACTCGAGCTCGGCCGCGGTACGCGCCCGCTTGAACCGCTTCTCGGTGATGTCGCCGTCGGCGAAGTAAGCGGAGGTCATGCTGACGCAGCCCATGTAGAGACTCTCGAGCCGCCGGGCGGCGAAACCTTCGCCGATGATCAGCTCGGTGCTGCCGCCGCCGATGTCGATCACCAGCCGATGGCCGCCTTCGCTCGGCGTCGTGTGCGCAACGCCGAGGTAGATGAGCCGCGCTTCCTCGACGCCCGAGATGATCTCGATCGGGTGGCCGAGCGCCTCGCGCGCACGGTCGAGGAACGCACCCTTGCGCCGCGCCTTGCGCAGCGTGTTGGTGCCGACCACGCGGACACGCTCGGCCTTCATGTCGTGCAGCCGCTGCCCGAAGCGCTCGAGGCAGGCGAGCGCCCGGCCGGTGGCGTCGCGGTTCAATCGATCCTGGTCGTCGAGGCCGGCCGCGAGACGGACGGTCTCGCGCAGCCGGTCGACGATCGTGATCTGGCCGTGCGAGTAACGGCCGACGACCATGTGGAAGCTGTTCGACCCGAGGTCGACAGCCGCCAGGACGTCGGGCACGGAAGTCTGGGAGCGGGCCAAGCCCGGGTCAGGCCGAGAACGAGGAGCCGCAGCCGCAGGTGGTCGTCGCGTTCGGGTTGCGGATCACGAACTGCGCGCCCTCGAGATCCTCCTTGTAGTCGATCTCGGCGCCTGCGAGGTACTGGAAGCTCATCGGGTCGATCAGCAGCTTGACGCCCTGGTTCTCGACGCAGGTGTCGCCCTCTTCCTCTTTCTCGTCGAACGTAAAGCCGTACTGGAAGCCGGAACAGCCGCCGCCGGAGACGAACACACGGAGCTTGAGGTTGGGGTTGCCCTCCTCGCGGATCAGCTCGCTCACCTTGACGGCCGCGGAGTCGGTGAAGAGCAGCAACGGCTCGGCTGCGGTCTCCAGGGTCTCTTGCAGGTTGGTCATCGGCAGTCGCTCCATCGGTCGCGTCAGGCAGGCGCCGATTCTAGCACCCGGCTGCAGGACTCAACGGACGGTCTCCCGCGGCGCCTGCGCCTGGTCGTCCACCGGGCCCTCCGACAGGGGCTGCGGTAGCCACTTTCCAGGGAAATCGCTGCTGCATCGGGAACTTGAGCTTGGCCGATCGCACCTGCACCTCCACCTCGAACGGCTGGAAGCCCTCGGGCAGCGTCACGTCCTGCTCGATCGTCTGGAAGTAGCGGAACGAGAACGGCAGCTGCGCCCGCGGCTTCCCGATCATCTCGCCGACCGAATGGCGCGCAGGCCGGTCACCGTCCATGCCATGGACGATCACCTGCACCAGCCCGGAAACGACGCTTTCCTGGCGCATGGCCTGGATCAGCGTGACCTTGATGGTGAAGTCGCGCGGGCTGGTCCCGGACTGGACGTCGAACCGCTGGATGCGCAACCCCTGCACGCCATCCGCCGGCGACACGATGCTGCGGTAGAACGCGAGGTCGTCGCCCTGGCGGGCCAGCTTCGACTGCAGGTCGCCGAGCGTCCGCTCGACCTGGCCGTAGGCGTCCCGGTCAAGGCGGCGCGCCATCTCGAGCTCGGCCGCCTTCGCCGTGAGCTGCGAATTGTCGGCCTCGAGCTGCTTGACCCTGGCGTCCAGGCTGCGCCGCTCACGGGCGATGCCGGCGGCATCGAGCCCCGCGGCGAGTTGCCCGCGCTGGTAGCCGACCCCGAACGCGAGCACTGCCAGGACCGCGACCGCCAGGAACGGCAGCCAGCGGCGCCAGCGCGGTTGCGGGGGCCGGACGATGGTCGGGTCGGACACTACTCCGCAGCCCCTTCGGGCAACGGGCGCCGGCGCACGCCAGCCGGCCGCGAACTTCGCGCCGGCGCCGGCGGCTTCAGCACGTCATCCGACCACCACTCCGGGTACGCGGGCGGGCCGTCCGGAAACGCCAGCCGCCCAAGCTCGTCGAGCGCCCGCGCGTAGACGATGCGCTTGAAGAAAATGACCTCGCGCACCGGGTGCCAGTAATCGACCCAGCGCCAGTCGTCGAATTCCGGCCGGTCCGTCGTGTCGAACCGCAGGCGCTCGTCGTCGCCCAGCATGCGCAGCAGGAACCAGCGCTGCTTCTGGCCGATGCACAGCGGTCGCGACCGGCGCCTGACGTACTGGCGCGGCAGGCGGTAGCGCAGCCAGTCCCGCGTCGTCGCGATCACCTCGACGTCCTCGGGCTCGAGGCCGATCTCCTCGTGCAATTCCCGGAAGAGCGCCTCTTCGGGCGATTCCTCGCGCTGCACGCCGCCCTGCGGGAACTGCCAGCCGCGGCCGTCGCTGCGACTGCCGAGGAATACCTCACCGCCGTCGCGGATCAGCACGATCCCGACGTTGGCGCGAAATCCCTGGGCGTCGATGAAATCGGTCATTGACCCGTAAGCTCCAGACTTGACTCATTTTTTCACATTGCGGCGCCGACGGTCCAAGACGGCCCCCGGCAACGCCGCCTTGTGAACCGGGGAATCGGCCACGTACGCTTGCCCGCCCGGGGCTCGCCGCATGAATCGCCGCCTATCCCTCACCACCGCACTGCTGCTGCTGCTCGTCGTCGCCAGCGCGGTCTTCGCACTGTCGCTCGCGTCGGGCAGCCTGCCGCTGACGATCGGTGAGATCGTACAGTCCTTTGGCGCGCAGCAGCCATCCATCGCACGCGACGTGGTGCTGGAGCTGCGGCTGCCGCGGGCCTTGTCGGCCTTCGCGGTCGGCGGCCTCCTCGCGCTCGCCGGGGCGATGCTGCAGGTACTGCTGCGCAATCCGCTCGCCGACCCGTATGTGCTCGGCGTATCGGGCGGTGCGTCGGTGCTGGCGCTGCTCGCGATCATGGCCGGCCTGCCTGCCGCCGGTGTCGATGGCGCCGCGGCACTCGGCGCCTTCGGTGCGTGCCTGCTCGTCTTTGCGCTGGCCCAGGGGCCGGGCGGCTGGACGCCCACGCGCCTGCTGCTGACCGGCGTCGTGGTTGCGGCCGGCGCCGGCTCCATCGTGAGCCTGCTGCTCGCGCTGAGCGACGACACCGCGCTGCGCGGCATGGTGTTCTGGCTGCTCGGCGACCTGTCGCGGACCGAGCGCTGGGAGTGGCTGCTCTCGCTGCTGCTGGTCGCGACCGTCACGGGCGCCCTGCTCGGCCGTCACCTCAACGTGCTTGCGCGCGGCGTCACCCAGGCAGCGAGCGTCGGCATGAACGTGCGCCGGTTCCAGATCCTGCTCTTCATGCTGAGCTCGCTGCTCACGGGCGTCGCCGTCAGCGCCGCCGGCAGCATCGGCTTCGTCGGTCTCGTGACGCCGCACATCGCGCGGCTGGCGCTCGGCACCGACAACCGCGTGGTGCTCCCGGCCGCCGCGCTGCTCGGCGGGATCCTGCTCATGTCGGCCGACCTCGCCTCGCGCATGCTGCTGGCGCCGCGACAGCTGCCGGTCGGCGCGTTGACCGCGCTCGTCGGCGTGCCGCTGTTCCTGCTGCTGATGTCGCGGCAGCGCTAGCCGGACGCCTGCCCGAGCGCCGCCTGGCGCACCCGCAGGTATTCGTGGCCGCGGCGCATCATGTCCACGAAGGCAGCCGGATCATGGTCGTGCACCGAGCGGTACAGGCGCTCCACGGCCGCGCGCAGCGCGCTCAGCGATTCCTCGCCGTACGCGTTGAGGCTCTGGATCTCGTAGTAGAGATCCGGGTTCTCTGCCGCCACCCGTGTCGCGACGTCGAGCTGCGCGTCGAAGGTCGTGCTCGACATGCGCGCGAGGCGCGGCGCGGCCTCGCCGCTCTCGGCGAGCGCCGTGAAGAACGCGATGTTGAGCGCGTGCGACAGCCCGAGCACGAAGGCGATCAGGCGATCGTGCTCGTCGAGGCCCATCACCACGAGATCGGCCATCGTCGAGGCGAACAGCGAGCGCGCCTCGTCGAGGGCCGATGCGTCGCCGAGATCGATGAAGATGACGTGGCGCCCGGAGAGCAGCTCGGTATCCGGGCCGAACATCGGATGCACCGAGGTCACGCGCACGCCGGCCGCCTGCAGCGCGGAGAGGCCCGCGCGCAGCGGCGTCTTCAGCGACCCGACGTCGAAGACGACCCCGGCCGGCCTGCGCTCCGCGAGCGCGAGCAGGACCTCGTTCGCCTTCTTGAGCGGCGTCGCCACGACGATCAGGTCGTGATCGAGTCGGGTCGCGGCCCAGTCCGGCACCCACTCGTACCCCGGCACGTCGCCGGCCGGGTCCGCGATCGTGATGCGAAAGCCCTGCGAGGCGAGAAAATCCGCCGTCCACCGGCCCATCTTGCCGCGGCCGCCGATGACGAGCGCGGTGCGCCCCGACCCGCGGCCCTGGGCGGCCACCCGGGCCTGCTCCTGGGTCGTCAGCGATCCGCGGATCAGCGTCTGCAGGATCGACTCGGCCAGGGCCGGCGACACGCCGAGCGCCTCGGCGTCGCGTCGCGCCTTGAGAACGACCTCGCGCTCGCGGCGGAAATCGCGCGTCGACTGGCCGGTGGTGCGCTTGACGGCGGCGATCTCGCCACCGAGCGACTGCCGCTCGGCGATCAGCTCGAGTATCTGCCGGTCGAGGACGTCGAGACGGGCGCGCAGTTCTTCAAGTGACTTCATGTGCGGGTCGCATGCGGGGACGGCTTCTTTTACCGGGCCGTCCGCGGCCCCGCAAGCCGTGGCGCCCGCGATGCGCCCGCATGGTGGTGCATAATCCCGATCTCGATCCGACCGGGAGCGACCGATGCTGCGCAAGGGATTCCTGCCTTCGAAACTCCCCGCGGATCCGATGCCGCTGGTCGCGGAGTGGCTCGCACAGGCCCGCGAGCAGAAGATCCAGCCGAACCCCGACTCGATGGTCGTCGCCACCTCCACGCCCGATGGCCAGCCCTCGGCCCGGGTCGTCCTGTGCAAGAAGCTGGTGCCGGACCCGGGCTACGCGGTCTTCTTCACGAACTACCAGAGCAGGAAAGGCGCCGAGCTCGCTGCCAACCCGCGCGTCGCCGCCGTCCTGCACTGGGACACGTGGGCGCGCCAGGTGCGCCTCGAGGGCCGCGTGGTGCTGTCCCCGGCCGCCGAGAGCGACGAGTACTTCGCGAGCCGTGCGCTCGACAGCCGCATCGGCGCCTGGGCGAGCCTGCAGAGCCAGCCGCTCGAATCGCGCACCACGCTGCTGAAGCGCGTCGCCACCGAGGCTGCCCGGTTCGGCACGCATGTCCCGCGCCCGCCGCACTGGGGCGGCTACCGGCTGTGGCCCGACACGGTCGAACTGTGGATGGAGGGCCCGTTCCGCGTGCACGACCGCGCGCGCTGGACGCGGCAACTCGACCCGGCGGGCTCCGACAGCTTCAGGCCCGGCCCCTGGCTCGCGACCCGCCTGTATCCGTGAGTCGTGGCGCGAGCGCAGTTTCTTCGGCACGGTGCGTCTCGCGATCCTGCTCGCGGTGCTGATCTTCGTCGCGCTCGGTGCATGGCTCGACGCGCAGGCGCAGCACCGACTGGGACGGGACGCTGCGAGTGACCATCTATCCGATCGCGATCGACACGGACTCCGCCACGACGCGATTCGTCGCCGGCCTCGACGGGGACTCGTTCGCCGACATCACGGGCTTCATCGCCGATGAAGGCGCCCGGTACGGTGTCGGCATCGACGAACCGGTCAGCATCCGCGTCTCGCACGCCGTGCGCGAACCGCCTCCCGCCGCCCCGACGGACCCGGGGCCCTTCAGCGTCGCGCTCTGGAGCCTGCGGCTGCGCTACTGGGCGTGGCGTGTCGCGGCCAACGACCCGTTGCCTCCGCCCGACGTGCAGGTCTTCGCGCTCTACCACACGCCCGACGGCGGACAGGTCGCACCGGACTCGACGGGCCTGCGCAAAGGGCTCGTCGCCGTGACGCACGTTTTCTCGGGGCCAGACGCCGTCGCCAGCAACCAGGTCGTGCTCGCGCACGAGTTCCTGCACACGCTCGGCGCGACCGACAAGTACGACCGTCGCACGGGGCAGCCGCTGGCACCGATCGGTCTCGGCGACCCCGCGCAGAATCCGCTCTACCCGCAGGAGACCGGAGAGATCATGGCCGGTCGCATCGCCACGAGTGCGAAATCGGCCGGGATTCCCGACTCGCTGGAGCAGATGACGGTCGGGCCGGTCACGGCGCGCGAAATCGGCTGGCTGCGATGAACGGCAACGATCGAACCGCCCTCGAATGCCTGCGACTCACGGTGAGCGTGCCCGGCCGCACGCTCGTGCGCGAACTCGATGCCGTGCTGCGGCCCGGCAGGATCATCGCCCTGCTGGGCCGCAACGGCACCGGCAAGAGCTCGTTGCTGCACGTGCTTGCGGGGCTCAGGCCGGCGGCCTCGGGCGAGGTCAGGCTCGAGGGCCGCGCCTTGCCGCAGTGGCCGCGAGGCGAGTTCGCGCTGCGCGTCGCACTGCTGCCGCAGGCGAGCGACGACCCGTTTCCGGGCAGCGTGCTCGAGTCGGCGCTGGTCGGTCGTCACCCGCACATCGATTTCTGGCAATGGGAAAGCGAAGCCGATCGCGCGATCGCACGCGAGTGCCTCGCGGCGATGGACCTCGCCGGGCTCGACGACCGCGACGTCACGACGCTGTCCGGCGGCGAGCGGCGCCGGCTCGGCATCGCCACGGTGCTGGCGCAGACGCCGGCGTACTTCCTGCTCGACGAGCCGATCCAGCAGCTCGACCCGCTGCACCAGCTCAGCGTGCTCAAGCTGTTCCGGGCTCGTGCCGATGCCGGGGCGTGCGTCGTGATGAGCCTGCACGACCCGGGGCTGGCCGCGCGGTTCGCCGACGAGGCACTGCTGCTGTTCGGCGACGGACGCTGGTCGCACGGGCCCGCGGCGGAAATACTCGACTCAGAGTCGGTCGCCGCGCTGTATGGGGTTGCCGTGCGCGAACTGCGCTGGGAGGATGGACGGACTTTCGTACCGGGGTGAGCCAGGCGATGACGACTTCGACGAGTCCCGCGGCCGTCGCGCCGCTCGTGGCAAGACTGCAGCACATGCTTGGTGCCGAATCCGTACTGACCGGCGACGAAGACCGCCGGTTCTTCTCGCAGGACATTTCCGGGCCGCGCCAGCACGTGGCCGCCTGCGTGATTCGGCCGCAATCGGTCGAGCAACTCTCGGGCGCCGTCGCGGCGGCAACGGACGCCGGGTACTGCGTCGTTGCGCGCGGCGGAGCGACGTCCTACACGGGAGGATTCGCTCCGGATCGCGATGCGTGCGTGATCGTGGACACCCGCGGGCTCTCGCGCGTCGTCGAGATCAATACCGCCGACATGTACGTGACGGTCGAGGCCGGCTGCACCTGGGAAGCGCTGTACGCGGCGCTCGAGCCGCACGGCGTGCGCACGCCATTCTGGGGACCGCTGTCCGGAGCGTTGGCCACGATCGGCGGCGGACTGTCGCAGAACTCGATCCTGTGGGGCTCGGCGCGCTACGGAGTGTCGGCCGAGAGCGTGCTGGCACTCGACGTGGTGCTCGCGGACGGCAGCCTGCTCGCGACCGGAGCAGGCGCACTGCAGCACGGCGAAGCCATTCCTGCGCTACTACGGACCCGACCTGACCGGACTCTTTCTCGGCGACACCGGCGCGCTTGGCATCAAGGCGCGCGCGACGCTGAAGCTCATCCGTCGTCCGGCCTTTTTCGAGACGGCGTCGTTCGGATTCGACACGCACGTCGCGCAGTCGGGCGCGATGACGGAGATCGCGCGCGAGGGCCTCGTCTCGGAATGCTTCGGCATGGACCCGGTGCTGCAGTCGCAGCGCATGAAGCGCGCGGGGCTCACCCAGGACCTGAAGGCCGTCAAGGGCGTCATCACTTCCGCGCGCGGGCTCACGCAGGGCCTCAAGGAAGCCGCGAAGGTCGCGCTGGCCGGCCGCAGCTTCCTCGACGACGTGCCGTACTCGATGCACGTCGGCACCGAAGGCCGCACGGAAAGTGCCGTGACGGACTCGCTGGCCGAGGTGCGCCGCATCGTCGCCGCGCACGGCGGGCGCGAGGTCGAGAACACGATCCCGAAGGTGATGCGCGGCATGCGGTTCGTGCCGATGACGAGCTCCATCGGGCCCGCAGGCGAGCGCTGGCTGCCGGTGCACGCACTCGTGCGGCTGTCGGATGCGGCGGAAACGTGGTCGGCGGTGCAGGCGCTGTTCGCCTCGCTGCAGGCGGAGTTCGACGCGCACGGCGTGAAGGTCGGCGTGCTCACCGCGATCGTGGGCTCGAACGCTTTCGTGCTCGAGCCCGTGTTCTACTGGCCGGCCCCGCGCACGCTCTACTACGAGCGCGTGCTCGACGACGCGACACTGGCGAAATTCACCGACTTCCCCGCGAATCCCGCGGGGGAGGCGCTCGTGTTCGAGGCCCGCAGCCGGCTCACCGAGCTGTTCCTGTCGCGCGGCGCCACGCACCTGCAGATCGGCCGGACGTACCGCTACCGCGAAGGGCTGCGGCCCGAGGCCTGGCAGCTGCTCGAGGCGATCAAGCGGTCCGTGGACCCACGCGGCCTCGTGAATCCCGGATCGCTCGGGCTGCTGGAACGCTGAGCCCCGCCTGCCGCCGCCGCGCGTCGACGCCGCGGCGCGGCCGGCTGCTTCACCCGATCGGAATGCGCTTCGCGTTGGCCGCGAGCCAGGCGTCGAAGCTCTGCAGCGCCGGGTTCACCGAGCGCGAGAACTCGACGCTGCGTGCGGCGCAGAATTCGTCGCTGAAGTCGTGGTTGAACTGGAACATGTTGCCGAGATCGTCGGCGCCCGGGAACCCGAAGGCGCGATAGGCCGCGGGCGTGACCGGCTGGTAGCGGACCTCCTGCCCGAGCGCCCGCGACAACCATGCAGCCATCTCTGCACCCGTCAGATGACCGCCCGAGATGCCAACCGTCTTGCCGACGAATTCCGGACCGCGCTTGAAGATGCCGTGCGCGCAGCGGCCGATGTCCTCGGCAGCGATGCCGGGCAACTTGCGCTCGCCCATCGGCAGCACGAAATCGAGCTTGCCGTCCGCTGCCCGCTTCGGGCCCATGCCGAAGTGGATCAGGTTGTCCCAGTAGAAGGACGTCAGCAGGAACGTCGTCGGAACGCCCGAATCGCGCCAGGTCTGGTCGGCCTCGCCCTTGGCGTCGAAGTGCGGCACCTTGTAGCGGCCCATCAGCGTCGGCATGCGCGGGTCGTCGAGCTTGATCCAGCGCCGGGTGTCCTCGAGCGTCGACCAGATGACGTGGGCGACGCCGGCGTCGCGCGCCGCCGCCGCCATCGTGGCAGCGTCGGCCAGTTCCTTTTCGGGCGAGAAATGCGCCCAGAAGAACGTGACGCAATACGCGCCGTGGGCGCCATCGAACGCGCGCCGGACGCTCGCCGCATCCTCGATGTCGGCCGCGACGACTTCGGCACCAGCCGCCGCAAGCGCGCGTGCGCCATCGGAATTCACGTCACGCGCGATGGCGCGGACCGAGAAAGGGCCGCCCGGGTCGGCGAGGATCGAGCGGACGAGGCCTCCGCCCTGTGCGCCAGTGGCGCCGACAACCGCAATGATTTTCTTCGCAGGCATGTTCTTCTCCTCCTCAGGCGTGGATCGCGCCGAGCACCGCCTCGTGCAGGCGGCCGTTCGTCGCGAGTACCGAGCCGCTCGAAAGGCCGAGCGGCTGTCCGTCGATGTCGGTGAATCGCCCACCGGCCGCCTCGACGATGACGGCGCAGGCGCCCACGTCGAGGATGTTGACGTCGGATTCGACGACCGCGTCGATCCGGCCCGACGCCAGCAGGTGGTAATGCAGGAAATCGCCGTAGCCGCGGATCCGGTTCAGGCGACCCACCAGTCGCCCGAACGCGGGCCAGCGCGGCCCGGTCGCAAGCGTCTTCAGGTTGCCGGTCGAGAGCGCAGCGTCTTCGATCGTGGCGATCTCGCTGACGCGGATCGGCGCGTCGTTGAGCCACGCGCCCACGCCGATCTCGCCATAGGCCAGCTCGCCGTACGCCGGCGCGGACGACACGCCGACGATGAGCCGACCACGGTGCATCAACGCGATCTGCGTCGAGAACATCGGGTACTCGCGCACGAATGCCTTGGTGCCGTCGATCGGATCGACGATCCAGACGTACTCGGCGTCGAGATGGCTCGAGCCCGTCTCCTCGCCGTAGAACCCGTGGTCCGGGTATTTCGCCGCGATGATCGAGCGGATCGTCTTCTCGGTCTCGACGTCGGCTTCGGTCACCGGCGACTTGTCGGCCTTGATCGTGATCGCGAGGTTCGACTGGTAGTAATGACGCACGACGTCGGCAGCGGCATGCGCGGCGTCGAGGGCGGTGGCGAGATATGGTGAATGAGGCATGGCCGGCCGGTTGCGAACGCTGGACGGCGGATAGTCTGCACTTGTCGCACCGAACGGCAAGATCGACGCGGTCCGCGGCTCGGCTTGACACGCTCGTACCCCTTGCCTACCGTGCACACA
>CAVTDU010000044.1:0-17490 GCA_963733565.1 uncultured Gammaproteobacteria bacterium | reverse complement strand
CCGACAGGTGATCCCGGGCGCGTAGCCGGGAGAACGGGAAGCCGGTCAGAATCCGGCGCTGCCCCCGCAACGGTAGTCGAGTCGAGCCCGCATCAGCCGGACAGTCCGGCACCCACTGCGCAATGCGCGGGAAGGGGATGCAGGCGGGACCCATGAGGTCCACTCGAGAGCCCGGAGACCGGCCTGCCGGACGAGACCAGCCTCGCGGTGGGCGAGCGGCCGGGATCCGCGCCCATGCGCGCTCACCCGAGCCACCCCCTGCCCCCGGCTGGACTGCAACGCTGGCCCTGCGGGCGTGCAAGGGGTGTCGGATGTTCGTTCGTCGATTCGTTTTCATCGCGGCCAGTGCCACCGCACTGGCGCCGCTGGCGTTGCCGGCTGACCCAGCCCTGCCCGAAGAACAGATCGTCGTCACCGCGACGCGCGTGCCCGTTCCGCTGCAGGAAGTGCTGGTCCCGGTGCTGGTGATCGACCGCGACGCGATCGAGCGCAGCGGTGCCGCCGACCCGGGCGACATCCTGCGCTTCCACGCGGGGCTCGAGCTCGGCCGCAACGGCGGGCCGGGGCAGACCACGGCCGTGTTCATGCGCGGCGCCGACAGCAATCACACGCTGGTGCTGGTGGATGGCGTGCGGATCAACCCGGGCACGATCGGGCTCGCGGCGCTGCAGAGCATCGACACCGCCAACATCGAGCGGATCGAGGTCGTGAAAGGCCCGCGTTCCGCGCTGTACGGCACCGACGCGATCGGCGGCGTGATCAACGTGATCACGCGGCGCGGCACCGACAGTGGCTGGGCCGCCGAAGTCGGCTACGGGGACTACGACACGACCAAGGCGAGCCTGAGCGGCGGCTTCAGTTCCGGAAAGACCGAACTCGACTTCGGGGCCGCATGGACGGACAGCCAGGGCTTCCCGACCCGCACGACCGACGACGTCGACCGCGGCTTCCACAACCTGAACACCACCGCGCAGCTGCGCACCGGCGTCGGCGCGGCCGACGTAAGCTTGAGTTACTGGCGCGCCGATGGCACGACGGAGTATTCGGATTTCTTCCTGGCCCCCGTGGACCAGGATTTCGCGAACTCCACGACGACGATTGCCGTCGATTTTCCGCTGGGCGCGGCGCTCCGCGGCAGCGTGACCGCGAGCCATTTCGACGACAAGGTCGAGCAGAACCAGACGCCCGACTACCTGACCACGAATCGCAACAGCGTCGGTGCGCAGTTCGACTACGACCTCTCGGCCGTGCAGTCGCTCAGTGCCGGCGGGATGGCGATCCGCGAGAAGGCGGACAGCCTGTCCTACGGCGAGTCCATGAAGGCGGACACGAGTTACGCGAACCTGTTCGTGCAGGACCGCATCTCGAGCGGGCCGCACCGCGCGCTGCTGGCGGTCGGCTACACGAACCACGAGACGGCCGGCGACCATGTGACCTGGAACGGCGAGTACGGATACACGCTGCACGAAGGGACCCTGCTCTACGGACTTGCCGGAACGGGCTTCCGCGCGCCGGACGCGACCGACCTCTACGGCTACGGCGGAAACCCCGACCTGGACCCCGAGCGCTCGTTCAACATCGAGGCCGGCGTCCGGCACCGCTTCGACGGCGGGCACGCGCTGTCGCTCTCGGCCTTCCGCAACGAGATCGACGACCTGATCGAGTTCGTCGTGCTTTCATATGACCCGTTCGCCGGGCAGAACCGCAACGTCGACCGTGCCCGCATCGAAGGCGTCGAGGCCGCATACGAATACGCGTCGGGCCCGTGGAGCGCGCGGGTCGAGGCGATCTACCAGGACCCCGAGAACCTGACGACCGGCGAGCAGTTGTATCGCCGGGCCCGCCAGAGTCTCACGGTGGCGGTGGCCCGGAGTTTCGGCCCCGTCGATCTCGGGCTCGACGTGCTCGCGACCGGCGAGCGCAAGGACTTCGGCTTCCCGCAGCCTGTGACGCTCGACAGCTACGTGCTGGCCAACGTCACCGCGCGCTGGAAGATAACGCGTGCGATGTCCCTGGTCGCGAGGCTCGAGAACGCGCTGAACGAGCAGTACGAACTCGCCAGCACGTTCAACACTCCGGATCGCGGCCTGTATGTGTCGGTGCGGTATGCTCCCGGCACGGGCGGGCCCACGGCAATCGTGGCAGCCCCGCCCGAGGCGCCCCTCGCGACGTCGAGGGACGCCTACTCGGCCTCACTTCGTCCGGCGCAGGTGACACGCTGATGGGCAACAGGTTGAGCAGGATCTACACGCGTACCGGCGACGACGGCAGCACGGGCCTCGGCGACGGCATGCGCGTGCCGAAGGAACACCTGCGCGTCGAGGCGTACGGCACGGTGGACGAGGCGAACAGCGCGGTCGGCGTCGTGCTGGCGGTCCCTGGCCTGCCGCAGGACATCGTCGACTGCCTGGTGGAGACCCAGCACAAGCTCTTCGACCTCGGCGGCGAGCTGTGCATTCCGGGCCACCGCGCGATCGAGGCCGAGCGACGTCGAGCGCCTCGAGACCACGCTCGACCAATTCAACGACCGGCTGCCGCCGCTCAAGGACTTCATCCTGCCGGGAGGCGGGCCGGCCGCGGCGGCCTGCCACGTCGCGCGTACCGTCACGCGTCGCGCCGAGCGACGGGTCTGGGCGCTGGCTCGCGCCGAGTACGTTGCGCCCGAGGTTCCGCAGTACCTGAACCGGCTGTCGGACCTGCTGTTCGTGGTGGCACGCGTGCTGGCGCGCCACGAGAACGGCAGCGAAGTGCTCTGGCGTCATCGAAAGGTAGGGGACATTCACCGTTTCGGAAAGGGGACATTCTCCTTCCGAGGGAGTTCACCGTCTCCGAAAAGGAGAATGTCCCCTATGTGAATGTCCCCTATTTCCGCCGCCGTGCATCGTCGAGCGCGGCGCACACCTCGGCCGCGCCAACGGCGAGTCGCGGCGTCGAGCGAGTGAGCGTATCGGACGACATCGAGTAGATCGATCCCGCCTTCACCGCCTTCATGCCGCTCCACCGTCGCCACAGCGCCGCCGGGTCGCGGATCGTGTCGTCGGTGCTCAGGATCACTTCAGGATCGCGCGCAAGCACCGCCTCGATCGCCACCGGTGGAGCGAGCTGCGGGAGGTCCGCGAAGACGTTGCTGCCGCCGCACAGATCGACGACCTCGCTGATCACGTGACGGCCGTTCACCGTGTACAGCGGCTCGTCGTCGATCTCGACGAACACGCCCACGCGCCGCACGCCCGCATGGGACGCACGCAGGTCGCGAATCCCGGCTTCGTACCTGCGCGCCGCCTCCTCTGCGACGACCTCGGTCCCGGCGATGTGCCCGACCGAGCGCAGTGCGGTTGCGACGTCCGCCAGCCGGAATGTCGGTATCTCGACGACCTGCACACCGAGCGAACGCAGCCTGGCGACGGTGCCCGCCGGAGTTCCCGACGGCCACGAGAGGACGAGGTCGGGACGCAGCGCCAGCACGGCCTCGGCATCGACGCTCCAGGCGTCACCGACCCTCGGCAGCGCGCGCGCCGCCGCCGGATAGTCGCTGTACTCGACAGTGCCAACCATCGCATCGCCGGCGCCGGCGGCATAGGCAAGCTCGGTGAGGCTGGGCGCCAGGCTCACGATCCTGAGGCGCTGCCCCGCGTCGGCGCCCTGCACCAGCGCGAGCAGCAACAGAGCCCACAGCCCCGTCCACTTCACGTCGGGGCGACCTCGACCTGGTAGCGCACCAGCGCGCGCAGCAGCGGCCAGTCGAAAGCGATGCCGGGATCCGACTTGCGGCCCGGCGCCACGTCGCTGTGTCCGACGATCCTGTCGGGAGAAAGCGTACGGTAGGCACGGCAAAGCGCAGCGACCAGGCTCGCGAGCGACGCGTACTGGGCCGATTCGTAGGCCCGGGCGTCGGTGCCCTCGAGCTCGATGCCGATCGAAAAGTCGTTGCAGCGCTCCCGGCCCATCCAGCTCGACTGCCCGGCGTGCCAGGCGCGGCGGTGGAATGGCACGTACTGGACCACCTCGCCATCGCGCCGCACCAGCGCATGGGCGGAAACCCGGAGCGAGGCAACCTGCGCAAAATACGGGTGCGCATCGGGCGGCAGCGTGTTGGTGAAGAGCGCGTCGATCCACGGGCCGCCGAACTCGCCCGGCGGCAGGCTGATGCCGTGCACGACGATGAGCTCCGGCAGCATGCCCGTCGGCCGCTCGTCGCAGTTCGGCGACTCGAGACGACGCGCCCGTTCGAGCCAGCCCGAGGGCACGTCGATTTCGGGAGCCGCGTTCCCGCCGGCACGCACCTGCGTCGTCTGCATCGGGCAATGATGCACTGCCACCGGCACGCCCGCTACCGGACGAAGCCGACTAGAATCGGCACACCGCAACGACAGGGAGATCCGATGCCGACTTCGAGCGACCTCGCCGAGCGTGACCTGCGCGTCGTGTGGCACCCGTGCACGCAGATGAAGGACCACGAGTGGCTGCCGATGGTCCCGATCGCCCGTGGCGAGGGCGTCTGGCTGCACGGCTACGACGGCCGGCGCTATCTCGACGCGATCAGTTCCTGGTGGGTCAACCTGTTCGGCCACGCGAACCCGCGCATCGGCGGCGCCGTGGCCGAGCAGCTTTCGCGGCTCGAGCACGTGATGATGGCCGGCTTCACGCACGAGCCCGCCGTTGACGCTCGCCGAGCAGCTCACCGCGCTCGCGCCGCCGGGACTCACCCGCTGCTTCTTCGCCGACAACGGCTCGAGCGCGATCGAGGTCGCGCTCAAGATGAGCTTCCACTACTGGCGCAACTGCGGCCAGTCCCGCAAGCGTCGCTTCGTCACGCTCACCAACAGCTACCACGGCGAGACGCTCGGCGCGCTCGCGGTCGGTCACGTCGAGCTCTATCGCGAGATCTACCAGCCGCTGCTGATGGACGTGATCGCCGTGCCGACCCCGGACTCGTACGCGAGGGAGCCCGGCGAAAGCACCGCCGACTGCAGCCGCCGGATGTTCCAGGCGATGGAGGCGACGCTCGCCCGGCATGCCGACGAAGTCTGCGCGGTCATCGTCGAGCCGCTGGTGCAGTGCGCAGGCAGCATGAGGATGTACGACCCCGTGTACCTCGAACTGCTGCGCGACGCCTGCGACCGGCACGGCGTGCACCTGATCGCGGACGAGATCGCGGTCGGCTTCGGCCGCACCGGAACGATGTTCGCCTGCGAGCAGGCCGGCATCGCACCGGATTTCCTCTGCCTGTCGAAGGGACTGACGGGCGGCTACCTGCCGCTCTCCGTCGTGCTGACCGGAGAGAAGGTCTACGCGGCCTTCTACGACGAATACTCGCAACTGCGCGCGTTCCTGCACTCCCACAGCTACACGGGCAACCCGCTCGCCTGTGCAGCGGCACTCGCGACCTTGAGGATCTTCGCGGAGGACGGCGTCCTCGAGCGCAATCGCGCGCTCGCGCGGCACCTGGGCCAGCGTTGCGCGGAACTCGGCGAGCTGCGGCACGTCGCCGAGGTCCGCCAGTGCGGCATGATCGTGGCGGTCGAGATGTCGCGCGACGGCGACCGGCACGCGCCCTTTCCCTGGCAGGAACGGCGCGGCCTGCGCGTCTACCGGCACGCGCTCGAGCGCGAGGCACTGCTCAGGCCCATAGGGAATACCGTGTACTTCATGCCGCCTTACGTCATCACGCCGGATGAAATCGACTCGCTCGTCGCGACGGCGCGCTCAGGGATCGAGGCTGCGACATGCGACTGAACCGTGTGTACTCGGACCAGCCGCTCGTGGCGGGCCGGACCATCGCGCTGCCGGACGCTGCCGCCTACCACGTCTCCCGTGTGCTGCGGCTGCGAGCAGGGGCGCCGCTCGTCGTCTTCGACGGCAGCGGCTCCGACTATCGCTGCGAGATCGCCGCCATCGAAAGCGACCGGGTGACGGTGATCGTCGGCGAACGCAGCGCGGGGCTGCGCGACTCGCCGCTCAGGATCACGCTCGTGCAGGCGGTCTCGCGCAGCGAGCGCATGGACTGGACGCTGCAGAAGGCGACCGAGCTCGGCGTGCGCTGCATCGTGCCGGTGCTGTCGGCCCGCAGTGTCGTGCGCCTCGACGAACGGCAGGCCGAGCGCAAGCTCCGTCACTGGCAGTCGATCGTGGCCGGCGCGTGCGAGCAATGCGGCCGCAGCACGCTGCCCGAGGTACGGGCCCCGCTCGACCTCGGCCGTTTCCTCGCCGATTCGCCACGCGAGGGGCAGCGGCTGGTGCTGAGCCCCGGCGGCCCGGCCTCGCTCGCTGGCCTCGCGAGTGTCGCTGCCGCGGTGGAACTGCTGATCGGCCCGGAGGGCGGTCTCGACGACGCCGAGATAGAAGCGGCGACGCGCGCCGGGTTCAGCCCCGTGCGGCTCGGGCCACGCGTGCTGCGGACAGAGACCGCGGGGATCGTCGCGCTCGCCGTGCTGCAGGCGATGTGGGGCGACCTGCAGTAAGGCGCGGCGCGCGAGCGGGCGCGCTACCGCGTCACCCATCCACCGCAGAGCGGGAACACCTGGCCGACGAAACAATCGGCGGCGGCGCTGCACAGGTATGCGGCGAACAGCGCATCCTCGCGCGACGCGACGAGCCGGCCGAGGGGCACGTCGCGCTTGAGCCGTTCCTGGAAGGCGGGGTTCGCCTGCAGTTCCGGCGGAAAGTACGTCGGGTTGTCGACGAAGTTCTGCGCGATGGCGTTCACCTGCACCTGGTGGGCCGCCGCCTCGATGCCCGCTGTCTGGATGTAGGCGAGCTGCGCACCGCGCGCCGCGCTGTAGGTCGACGCGCGCTTCTGGCCGCGCAGCGCCGCGGCGCTGCCGAGCAGCAGGATCTTGCCGGCGCGGCGCTCGATCATCTGCGGCAGCACGGCGCGCACCAGGCGCGGCAACGGGTCGACCAGGTTCTCGAAAACATGCCGCCACTCGGCATCCGTCGCCTCGGTGACGGCGCTTCTCGGCGCAGGCAGGGACAGGTTCGCGAGCAGGATGTCCACGCGCCCGGCGGCCGCGATGATCTCGGCGGGCACCGCCGGGTCGGCGAGCGGACGCTCATCCTCGATGACGACGGCGCCGAGTTCCGCGAAGACCTCGCACAGCACGGGACCCATGAAGTCGCGGGCCTGCGTGACGACGACTCGCTTGCCGGTGAGGTCGATCAGGCCCTTTGCGCCTGCCATCGTGCGGCTACCAGCGGGCATCGCGTGCGGGACGTCGCAGCAACCAGGACTGGTGCAGCGCGCCGCCGAGCTCGGTCGCGACGAACAGCAGCAGCACGGTCGGAGCCCCGCGGGCAAACACGAAATACGCGATCAGCGCTCCGACCCACAGGCGCGCAACTGCGTCGATCAGGCCGAGCGTGCGCACGGGCTCGACGAGGCGGGCGACCGCCCAGACGACCCCGAGCCCACCCATCAGGCAGACGAAGAGCCAGTGCACGGATTCGAACGGCGGTGCGACGGAAACTCCGCCCATCCGGCCGTTGATCGCATACAGGAATGCGAGCAGCAGCGCCGCCAGCGGCGGCACGGCGAACAGCGCGGAGACCACGAGGTCGAGCGCAGCCCAACCGCGTATGACCTTCGATTCGGCGCCTCGGATCATCAGGCGGCCCGTGTTTCCTCGGCGATCATCCGCTCGATGCGCTCGAAGTCCGGGACGAGCGGGTACTCGTTCACCATGCGCACCTGGCACACGACCGGGCTGCGCTCGCCGAAGCTGCGCGAGTCGTCGTGGTGCACCACCTCGGGGCTCAGGCGCACCAGTTGCGGGAAGCCCTGCGTGAGCACCGCGAAATGGCCGGCTGCGCATTCATCCGTGAGCGCCTGCATGACGACGATGCGCGTGCGGCCGCTTGCTCGCGGCGGCGTGCGCCCGCAGGCAGCCTCGAACGACACGAGCGGCACGCGCCGGCCGCCCCAGGCGATCGTGCCGAGGTACCAGGGAGGCGCGCCTTCCATCGGCGTCGGCGCCTGGTAGTTGACGACCTCGGTCACGCAGGAGCGCGGCACCAGCAACCGCTCGTCCGCGAGCGGCACCAGCAGGCAGTAGATCTCGTCGCTCACGACGCTCATCGCACCCTCCTCACTGCGCCTGCCGACGCCGGGCGAGCACCAGCGGCTCGATCGCGTCGAGCAACTGGCTTTCCTGGTACGGCTTGCCGAGGTAATCGTCCACGCCGAGCTCGATGGCCCGCGCACGGTGCTTGTCGCCCACGCGCGAGGTGATCATGATCAGCGGGATGTCCGCGAGGCGCGGGTCGTTGCGCACGTGCGAGGCGACCTCGTATCCATCCATGCGCGGCATCTCGATGTCCAGCAGGATGACGTCGGGCGTGTGCTCCTGCAGCAGCGCCATCGCGTCGACGCCGTCCTTCGCCGTGAGCACGCGCATGCCGTTGCGCTCGAGCAGCCGCTGCGTGACGCGGCGCACCGTGATCGAGTCGTCCACGACCATGACGAAGATGCGTTCGTCGCGGGTCGGCCGCACGGAGACGTCCGCGGTGCGGCTGCGCCACTCCGAGCGAACGAGGGCGCCCATGTCGAGGATGATGACGATGCGGCCGTCGCCGAGGATCGTGGCGCCCGAGATTCCGCGCACCGACGCGACCTGCGGACCCACCGACTTGACGACGATCTCGCGGCTGCCCATCAGCTCGTCGGTGACGAGCGCGGTCGAATGCTCGCCGGCGCGGACCAGGATCACCGGCAACGCCGTCTCGGTCTCCGGCAGGGTCGAAGGACCGCTGCCGAGGAATGCGCCGAGGTGCTGGAAGCGGTAGACGTGGCCACCGTACTCGAAGGTCGGCTGCTCCTCCTCGAGGTGCATGCGCACCTCCGACGACGGCAGGCGCGAAACGCCCTCGACCGTCGCGACCGGCAGCGCGTAGAACTCGTCGTGCACGCGCACCACGAGCGCCTGCGTGATGGCGAGCGTGAAGGGCAGCCGGATCGTGAAGCGCGCACCCTGCCCCGGCGTGGACTCGATGTAGAGACCGCCGCCGAGTCGCTTGACCTCGGTCGCGACGACGTCCATGCCGATGCCGCGGCCCGCCTGCTGCGTGAGCCGGTCGGCAGTCGAGAATCCGGGCTCGAGGACGAGCTGCAGCGACTCCTCGTCGGTGAGCTCCTGGTCGGGCCTCAGCAGTCCCATGTGCCGCGCCTTGGCGCGGATCGCCGCGATGTCGAGGCCCGCGCCGTCGTCCTCGACGGTGATCACGACCTCGGCGCCCTCGCGCTGCAGCCGCACGGCGATCCGGCCCGTCTCGGCCTTGCCGCGCACCAGGCGATCCTCGGGGAGCTCGATGCCGTGCACGACGGCATTGCGCAGCATGTGCTCGAAGGGCGGCAGCATGCGCTCGAGAACCTGCCGGTCGATCTCGCCTTCGCCGCCCTCGATCACGAGTTCGACCTTCTTGCCGGCCTCCTGCGCCGCCTGCCGCGTGAGGCGCGTCAGGCGCTGGCCGTGGCGCTGGAACGGCACCATGCGCGTGCGCATCAGCCCGTTCTGCAGCTCCGCCACGACGCGGCCCTGCTGCTGCAGCAGGTTCTGGCCCTCGCGGTTCACGCTCTCGAGCAGGCTCTCGATGCTCGCGACGTCGCTGACCGACTCGGCGAGCGCCCGCGACAGCTGCTGGATGGTCGAATAGCGGTCGAGCTCCAGCGGATCGAAGTCCTCGCGCCCCTGGGCCTCGCTCTGGTGCCGGAAGAGGATCTGGGCCTCGGTCTCGAGCTCGAGCTTGCGCAACTGCTCGCGCAGGCGCGTGACGGTGCGCCCCAGCTCGGCGAGGTTGAACTCCGTCGAGGTCATCTGCTGCTCGACGCGGGCGCGGAAGATGCTCACTTCGCCGGCGCTGTTCAGCAGCTCATCGAGCAGCTCGGCGCTGACGCGCGCCAGCTCGTGCCGCTCGGCCGGCGCGACGGGCTCGCGTCCCGGCAGGACGAACGGAGTCGCTGCGGCCGCCGCCTCGAACGTCTCCTGCGGCCAGGATGGCGCTTCGGTGCCGGCCGGCGGCCCGGCCGCGATCGCCGCGGCGGGCTCCTCGAATTCGGTCTCGACGTATGGCGGCTCGACCGGTGCGACGGGCTCGGCCTCCTCGGCGGCGGGCTCCTCGGCGACCGCCGGTTCCTCTGCGACGGGTTCCTCGGCGACGGGTTCTGGCGCCGCTTCGGCAACCGCTTCCACGGCTGCCGGTTCGGGCGTCTCGATCGGCCGCACCTCGACCGGCTCCGCGGGTGCCGCGCCCGCCGAGGATGCCGCGGCCACGGCCCGGACGCGCTCGATGAGATCGCGCGCCGGCGCGATGTGCTGGCCCGCCATCGCGGTCTCGCGCATCCGGTGCAGCTCGTCGAGCGACGCCTGCAGCACTTCGATCGCGGCGGAGTCCGACGCGACTGCGCCCGCTTCGAGCGAGCCCAGGAAGGATTCCATTTCGTGGCTCAGGTCGCCCATGGCCCGGATTCCGGCCATGCGCGCGCCACCCTTGAGCGTGTGCAGCACACGCTTCAGTTCCGTGATGCGGACCCGGTCGGCGCGGTCGCGCGTCCAGCTGCCGAGCGAGGACTCCGCCTGTTCCAGCAGTTCGGTGGCCTCTTCGCTGAAGATCGCGGCGATGTCGGCATCGAATCCGGGCTCCGTGCCTTCGTCATCCGCACCGGCCCAGGCCGGCTCGTGCTCGGCGGGCTGCGCCTGCGGCAGATGGACCTCGGTCGGGGGCGGCATGCCCGGAGGCAACTCCGGCATCACGAGATGCGGCTCGGTCAGCTCGCGCTCAGTCTCCGGCGGCGCTGCCGCTTCGTCGGCAACAGGCTCGATCACGACCTCGGCAACTTCGGGCGCAACCGCGGGTGTGACTTCAGGCGCGACTTCGGGCGCAACCTCTGGCACCTCTTCGAACACTTCCTGGAACAGCGCTTCGGGCTCGACTTCGATCGCCGCTTCCGGCACGGCTTCGAGCGCGGCTTCAGGCGCGGCTTCCGGCTGCTGCTTCTTCAGGGCGCCAGGTGTCGGCCACGGTGCGCTCGCCGGCCTCGGCGAGCCTGGCGAGTTCCGCGTCGAGCGAACGCTCGAGCGCGTGCCAGCCAGCGATGAGGCGTCCGTGGTCCGGGAAATAACCGGTGTCCTCTTCGACGTGCTCGACGACGTTCTCGAGGCTGTGGACGGTGTCGCGCAGCAGCAGCAGCCCTTCTTCCGGCAGCCCGTGGCCGTTGTCGTGGAGCTTGCGGATGTAGTGCTCCATCGGCTCCGCCACCTTGATGCCCTGGCGGACACCCGCGGTCTTGGCGATGCCGCTCAGCGTGTGGGCGGCACGGTGCAGTGCTTCCGTCACCGGATACGGAGCCACGGCCTCCCTGCATCGCGCGATGTAGTCGCGGACGACGGCGACGTGACCCGCGGTCTCCTTGCGGAAGATGTCGTGCAATACCGGATCGAGTCCGGCCGGTTCGGGCGACGCGACACTCGCATCGTGCGCGGCCGCCGCGGCCTGCGGCGGCTCATGCGGTAGTCTCGACCGGCGTCGGCTGCCGGTGCCGCGACAGCTTCGCGCCCGGACAGCGCGTCGGCGCGGCTCGCGATTGCGCTCACGTCGATCGACGGCTCGCCGCCGCGTTCGAGTTCGTCGACGAGTTGCGGCATCGCGGCGACGGCATCGCGCACGACATCCACGATCTCGGGCGAGCGCGGCAGCGTCTGGCTGATGACGCGATTCAGGACGCTTTCGATGCTCCACGAGAACTCGCTGACGCGCCGCGCGCCGACCATGCGGCCACTGCCCTTCAACGTGTGGAACACCCGGCGCACGTCGCGCAACGCCTGCGCGTCCAGCGGATTCGACTCCCACTGCGGGAACAGCGACTGGAGCTGGGTGATGTTCTCGCGGGCTTCCTCGACGAACAGCAGCCGGAACTCGGCATCGACCGCCGTCGGCTCGACAGGCGGAGCCGCGGCGGCCGGCGCCGGCTGCGACCCGGCCTGCTGCCCCGCGAGGGCTGTGGGCGCCGCTTCGGCCGACAGCGGCTCGGCACCTTCGTCCCGGGTCTCCACCGGCGACTCCTCGCCCTCCGGCGGTCGCGTCGGCCTGAGCGCGACCACGTTCGGCGACGCCTGCTCGAGCTCCGCGAGGCAGGACTCGGCGTTCTCGAGCATGTGCCACTGGTCGGCACGCCCGGCCTGCAGCATCTCCATGTAGTACTCGACGGCGACGATCGCATCGGCGAGCCGATCGAGCCGCGGCAGCGCGAAGGCGCCGGGCGCCGGCCGCACGATTCCCGCGAGGGCGCGTCCGACGCGCTCCATCACCTCGACCGCACGCTGCTTGCCGAGCATCAGCAGGCCGGCCGTGATGCCGCGCACGAGCTGCGGCACCTGGTCGAGGCCCTGCGCCTCGGCCGGCGCACCGAGCGCCTGCGTGATCGCTTCCTTGATCCGCGCCATGTTGACGATGCACTCGCGCAGCACGGCGTCCTGGACGTGGCGGAACTCCTCGTCCGTCGGCTCGGCCGGCGGCCCGTCCGTCGGCGCGGCCTCGGGCAGGATGAGCCGCACCAGCTGCGAATCGAGGCTGTCCTCGACCTCGATCAGCGCGGAGGCGATGCCGAGCAGCGCCGCATCGTCCGGCGGCTGGCGCCGGTCGACGATGCCGTGCAGCGACTCGATCTCGCCCTGCACCCGGTCACGCAGCGCGCCGAGCCCCAGCACGCCGAGCGTGTCGCTGATCTTGCGCAGCATCTCGAGCTGCGGCACCAGCTCGTCGACCTGGTTCGCTCCCTTGCGGACGAAGATGTCGAGGACGTCCTTCACGCGCGTCAGGTCCTCGCGGATGGCGGCAGCCACGGTCTTCATCAGCCGCACGCTCGGGGCGGAGAGCGTCTCGCGGGCTTCGGCGACCTGCTCGTCGACGCCGAGCACTTCGTCCAGCCGGAACGACTCGCGCACGCCGACGATTCGCGGCCCGGCCACGGTCGCGCGGGCGACGTAGAACAGCAGGTTGTTCAGCAGCTCGATCGGCGGCGATTCCGCATAGCGGCTCTCGCCGTGCTCCTGCAGCCGGCGCAGCTCACGGTCCACGTGGCCGAGCAGGCGCTTCACGGACACGTTGCCGTCGATGCCGCCCTGCTGCAGCGCCTCGAGCACGGACCCGACCACCCACCAGAGCTGGAACAGCGGCTGCGTCGCGGCGGCCGACTCGAACTGGCCGGCGATGTCCGCCAGCACCGAGAGATTCTGCTCGACGTGCTCGCCACGGATCCAGCCGAGCAGCGCGAGCTGGAAGCGCGGGCGAAGCTTGCGGGCGAGTTCGACGACGGACTGGCCCGTTGCGTCGATGCCGGCCGGCCGTGCCGGCTCGTCCGAGTGCAGGTTGAGCAGCAGCAGCGTGCCCTCGGACAGCAATGCACTGCCGCGGACCGCACGCAGGTCGTTCAGCAACGGCAGCAGCGCCAGCGGGACGTCGCGACCGCCCGAGGCCACGCGATCGACATAGGCCGGCAGCTGCTCCATCGCGCGCATCAGCGCATCGAGCGCGTCGAGGTCGATCTTGCCGTCGCGGCTGTGGCCATCGACATAGCGGGCGACGAGTTCCATCTCCTCGCCGAGCAGCGCCCCGCCGTAAACCTCGGCCAGGCGCAGGGCTCCCCGCGCGAGGTGCACGTGGGCCGCGAACCGGTGCAGCGCGCCGCGATCCGCGGTGTTCTCCGCGAACGCCTCGAGCGCGCTGCGCGCCTCGTTCAGCTCAGTCGCGATCTCGCGGACGACGAGCTGCAGCGAGGCATGCGTCTCGTCCGGCGCGGCGAACATGCATGGGTCTGGAAATCACGGTAGCCAAGCCCGCCGCGCCATCAACCCGCGATGCCGCCGACGCGGCGCAGCTGCTCCGCCTCGTCGACGGCCGGCGGCGCCTCGGGGCGCAGGATCGGGTACTCGCCGCTCACGCTCGCGCCCTGGTCGTCGGGCAGGCGGAAGCCCGTGACGGACTTGCGCAGCTGCGCCGCCAGCTCGGCCAGCTTGCCGATCGACGCGGACGTCGCGGTGGTGCTCTCGGCCGTCTGCGAGCTGATCTCGCGCAGCACCTGCATGTTGCGCGAGATGCTCTGCGACGAGGTCGCCTGCCCGCGCGCGCTTGCGGAGATGTTCTGCACCAGGCTCGCGATCTGGTTCGACACCTGCTCGATTTCCTCGAGCGCGGCGCCGGCATTCTCGGCAAGCAATGCGCCGCCGACGACGTCGGTCGTCGTGCGCTCCATCGAAACCACCGCTTCGTTGGTGTCGGCCTGGATCGTGCGCACCAGCACCTCGATCTGCTTGGTCGCGTTCGCGGCCCGCTCCGCCAGGCGCTGCACCTCGTCCGCGACCACCGCGAAGCCGCGGCCCGCGTCGCCGGCCATCGACGCCTGGATGGACGCATTCAGCGCCAGGATGTTGGTCTGCTCGGCGATGTCGTTGATCAGCTCGACGATGTTGCCGATCTCCTGCGAACTCTCGCCCAGCCGCTTGATGCGCTTCGAGGTCTCCTGGATGTTCTCGCGGATCGCGTTCATGCCGTCGATCGTGCGGCGCACCGCGTCGCCGCCCTTGTGCGCGATGTCGACGGAATGCCGGGCGACGTCGGCCGAGCGCTCCGCGTTGCCCGACACCTCCTCCGTGGAGGCGGCCATCACCGCGATCGACTCGGACGCCGCGCCGATCTGGTTCGACTGCGCCGACGACGCCTTCGCGAGGTGGGTCGAGAGCGCCTGCGTCTGGCGCGTCGCCGCGTCGAGCTTTATGGCGGTGCCGTTGATCGTGGTGACGAGTTCCCGCAGTGCCTCGATCGCGTAGTTGATCGAATCGGCGATCGCGCCGGTGATGTCCTCGGTGACCGTGGCCTGCACCGTGAGGTCCCCGTCGGCCAGGCTCGAGAGTTCGTCGAGCAGCCGCAGGATCGCCTGCTGGTTGCGTTCGTTCTGCCTCGCCTGCAGGTCCGACGCGCGGCGCAGCGTCGCGAGCGAGCGCTGCAGGAAGGCCGCGAGACCGAGCGCGGCGAGCGCGACCAGGATGAACGCCAGCGGCAGCCACGGGCTCGCCAGCAGGCCGCGGGGGCCGTCCGCCGCCGGCTGGCCTGCCTTCGCCAGGCTCGAGTAGGCGGCAACACCGCTTTCGACGAGCGCATTGCGCGCGGCCTGGATCTGTTCGAGCTGGTCGCCGAGCGCGACGACCGAGCGGACCTGGTCCTGCGCGCCGCGATAGACGGCCGAGAGCAACCGGGCCGCATCCGCCGCCTGCCCCTGCGCAGCCGGGATGCCGAGCGGGTTGCTTTCGCCGGCGAGCCCGCCGACGACCTGGCCCATGAACTGCATGCTGTCGGCGAGACGGCGCGAAGCTGCTTCGACCGGCGCAGTCCCATCGGCCAGCGCGGCGACGTCCTGCTCCACGGCCTGCGCCCGCAGCTCGAAGCGCTCGAGCTGGCGGTTGAGCGATTCCGGGCGTGCGCTGCCCATCACCTTGACGACATTGGCGGTGGCCGCAATGACCTGCGGCGTGATCTCGCGCACGGCCGCCGCGCCCTGCTGAGCCTTGAGCGCGGCATCGCGGCCGTCGAGCACCGCCTGCGACTGATCGAGCATCGCGACCCACGCCGAAGAGTCCGCGAGCGCCTTCGAGCTTGGTGAGGCAAGGAATCCGACGGAAGACTTGCCGGCGTCGACCTCGTTCAGCACCCGCTCGAGCTGCGCCCGCGACTCGGCGAGCGAATCGAAGGCCGGCGCCGACCCGCGCACGGCGGCCCCGGCCTGCAGCGGCAGGTTCTGCGAGAGCGCGGAGAGCGTGGCCAGGTGTTCGCCGAGCTGGGACTGCTGGCTGGTCGCCCGCCCGAAGACGAGCAACGCCACGGCCGCGAGCGCCGCGGAAATGAGCGCCACGCGGATCAGGATCGGCTGCAGTCTGACGGCGTCGAATCGGTTGGTCATCTTTTCACCCGGTCAGGGTCAGGCAGGGCGCGGGCTCAGGACGCCGCGGCCTGCAGGAATTGCTGGCTCTCGAGCAGGGTCCGCACGCTGAAAACGGGCCAGACCTCGGCGCCGCGCTTGAACGCCCCGGCGAGGTAGCGCTCGCAGCGCAGCAGGGTCGGCGGCAGGTCGGCCGAGAACTCGCCCTCGTAGAAGCGGCGGAAGCCCATGACCTCGTCGACCATCAGGCCCGCCGGAATCTCGCGATGGTTGGCGACCAGCACGCGGGTCGCGCGGGTCACCGAGGCCCCGCCGGAGCCGAGGAACGCCTTCACGTCGATCACCGGCAACAACTGGCCGCGGACATTGGAAAGGCCACGGATCCAGCTCTTCGCGCCCGGCACCCGCGTCACCGACGGCGGGTAGCCCATCACCTCGCGGGTTTCCTCGCGGGCGAGCAGGAACGCCTCGCCGCCGAGCCGGAAGGCGATGCCGACCCACTCCGCGCCGGACGCCGCCGCCTCGGGCTTGCCCTGGGCCGCCGCGCGCGCACGACGGTCGAGCTCCAGCAGCAACTCGTACGGCCGGTCGCGGAGCGACCTGAGTGTTGCGGATTCCTGCATCTCAGACTGCGAGCGCGGCCTGGGCCTTGCGTACCAGCTGGTCCATCGCCACGGGCTTCACGAGGTAGTCCACGGCGCCCTGGCGCAGGCCCCAGACGCGGTCGGACTCCTGCGCCTTGGAGGTGACCATGATGACCGGGATCGAGCGGGTCGCCGGATCGTTCGCGAGCTCGCGCGTGGCCTGGAAACCATTCAGGCCCGGCATCACGATGTCCATCAGTATGAGGTCCGGATGCAGCTCGCGGGCCTTGCGGATGCCCTCGCCACCGTCGGCCGCCAGCGCGGTGCGGAAACCGCCCTGCTCGAGCGCCTTCTGCATGACGTGGACGTCCGTCGGTGAGTCGTCGACGATCAGTACCAGTGCCACGGGTCGAATCCTCCGGATCGGTCGGTCGTCAGCGATGCACGTGGGTTTCGATCGCGCTCAGGAGCTCCTCACGGGTGAAGGGCTTCGTGAGGTAGTGCTCGGAGCCGACGATCCGGCCGCGAGCGCGATCGAACAGCCCGTCCTTGCTCGAGAGCATGATCACCGGGATGGTGCGGAAAACCTTGTTGTGCTTGATCAGCGAACAGGTCTGGTATCCGTCGAGCCGGGGCATCATGATGTCCACGAACACGATGTCGGGCTGGTGGTCAGCGATCTTGGAGAGCGCGTCGAACCCGTCCACGGCGGTGAAGACCTCGCAGCCCTCGCGGGCGAGCAGCGTCTCGGCAGTCCGTCGGATCGTCTTGCTGTCGTCGATGACCAGCACCTTGAGCCCTGCCAGTCGCGGCCGGCTTGAGCTGGCAGCCGTGTTTTCCATGCCCTCGAACCCTCGGATGGGAATTAAGCGATCGTGAGCACGACGCTAAAGCGCGAGACCGTGCTCGCGGGGTGTTTTTAACATATTGGCAGGTGCCCTGCCATCGGCTGCTTTCGATACCATGACAGGCGTCACAGGCGGC
>CAVTDU010000043.1:0-27731 GCA_963733565.1 uncultured Gammaproteobacteria bacterium | reverse complement strand
TCGGCTCGTCTGCCGCCTGGGGCTCGAAGCCCGTGGACCGCTCCACGCGCTCGTACCAGTGCTTCGCCCAGACGCCGTCGGTCGCACGGGGCCCGGGCGGCCACGACAGCATGCGCGGCGAGAACTCGACCTCCAGCGCGGCGCACAGTGCGCGCAGCATCGGCTCGGGCGCCTCGAGCAGGTCGGCAGCGTCCACGACCGGCGGGATTCGCCCCGTGCTGCGCACGACGTAATCGAAGATCTCGACCTGCTGCGGGAGACCGGTGGCGAGCAGGTCGAACTCGCCGAGTTTCTCGCCGAGCGACGCGAGCATCGGCTTCGGGTCGCGTATCAGGAACGCATGCGTCATCGAGCCCAGCCATTCGCGGCCCATGTGCGGCAGCAGGTGATGCGACATCTGCTTCTGGTAGAGGATCGCGACGCCCTCCGGCACCGGCGCGAGCAGCGCGGTCACGACTCGCCGCCAGTCGCGCTCATGAGCGGCGAGCACCTCGTCGCGGCCCGGGTGATCGAGTCCGGTGCAGTCGAGGTAGTGCGCGTAGAAGGGCTCGTCCACGACGAGCGTGTCGTCGCGATTGCCCCACGACCGCATGAACGCCGTCGATACGTTGCGCGGCCCGGACCACATCGCGAGCCGCAGCACCTCTCCCGGAAGGCGACGCCCGCTCACTCAATCTCCCGCGCTGTGCGTCATTTCGCGGGCTTCCTGAACCGGAACAGGAACTGGTCGGTCCTGCCGCGGATCGCATCGTCGAACACCAGCTTGCTGTGATCGTCGTCGGGATGCGCGAGCAGGCGGCTCTCGCCGTCGAGGACGAAGCCCGCCTTCTCGAAGTCGCGCTTCACCAGCGCGGGGTCGATGCGATGCACCGTGTCGACGACCTTGGCGGGGTCGCCGCCCGGCGTCGCGACATGGTCCTGCACGACGACCACGCCACCCGGCTTCAACGCGGCGTAGAGCTTCGCGAGCAGCAGCATCGGATCGGTCGCCGGCCAGGAGCCGTCGGTCGGCCGCCAGTAGAGATCGTGGTACGACATGACGAAGATTGCGGCGTCGAGACTCGCGGGGATGAGCTTCAGGTCCTCGATGCTGCTCGTCACCTGCCTGACGTTCGGCAGGCGATTGCCGTCGTAGCGGGCCGCGATGCCCTTCTCGGCGAACTTCGCATAGGGCGGGTTGTTGTAGGCGATGACCTGCCCTTTCGCGCCGACCGTACGGGCCAGCAACTCCGTGTAGTAGCCGCCGGCCGAGAATACATCCATGACGTACATGCCGGGCGCGATGCCCGCGAACTCGAGCACCTGTTGCGGCTTGCGGCGTGCGTCCTGCTCGACGTCCGCCTTGGGCCGGTCGGGACTCGCGATCGCGGCGGCAATCGCAGCCGCATCGCCCTGGGCCAGGTCGTCGGCCGCGAGCGCGCGCTGCATGGGCAGCGCAAGCGCCACGGTCGTGATCACTGCGAGCGTCGATGCCATTCTCATGGTCGGATCCCCCGGTTGGTGGCGGCAGTCAGGCAAGCGCGCGGTACAGCATACGGGCGGCAACGATCAGCAGGAAGACGCCGAACGCAGCCGACAGGCGCCGTCGGTCGAGCGCATGCGCGAGCCGCGCGCCGATCGGAGCGATCGCCCAGGAGACCGGGGCGATCACGGCGAAGCCGAGCAGGCTGACGTAGCCGATGGTCAGCGGCAGCGAGGCGGCATCCGGAGCCGGTGCAAGCAGGTAACCCGCAGTCGCGGGCACGCTGATCCAGAACCCGAGCTGCGCTCCAGTGCCGACGGCCTTGTGCATCGGCTCGCCGCACAGCGTCATGGTCGGAACGCTGAGAACCCCGCCGCCAATGCCCATCATCGCGGCAACCGCACCGATGGCCGCCGGAATCGCGGCTCCGGCCGGTCCGCCGGGAATCGTGCGGCGCAGCACGAGGTGGTCGAGCGGCAGCACCATCTTGAGCGCCACGGCAGCGGCGACGCAGCCGAAGACGGCGGCAAGCACGCGCGCATCCACCCGCGACGCAGCCAGTGCACCTGCCAGCGCACCCGCGACGATGGGCACCGACCAGCGCTTCACGATGTCCGGGTCGACGGAGCCGCGTTGCGCGTGCGAGCGCGACGAGGATATCGAGGTCGGGATGATCGTCGCCATCGAGGTGGCCACGGCGACGTGCAGCGAAGCGTCCGGCGAGACGCCTGCGAGATTGAGCGCCGCGTCGAGCACGGGCACGATCACGATGCCGCCGCCCACGCCCAGGAGTCCCGCCAGCAGGCCGCCGACCGCGCCCGCTCCCAGCAGCGCGCCGAGCATCGGGAGCCAGTGCAGCAGGGCTTCGAACATCTCAGGCAATGTCCATCGTGGAAAACCGCGGCAGTCTACTGGGATCGCCGCGGTCGCGCTTACCCGCGCCGCGGCGGGCGTATAGTCCCGCAGAAGAATCGGGTCCGCCAGATCGGGCCCGCGAGGGGCACATCATGACTGAAACCAGCGGCGGCGAAGTCCTTGCACGCATGCTCCAGGCGGAGGGCGTCGAGAAGGTCTTCGGCATCATCGACGGCACTTACTTCGGCTTCTACTCGAACCTGCACAAGCTCGGGATCGAGATCGTCACGCCGCGCCACGAATCGTGCGCGGCGCACATGGCGGGAGCGTACGCCCGGCTCACCGGGCGGCTCGGCGTCTGCATGGCGAGCAACGGACCGGGCGTCGCGAACATCCTGCCGGGGCTCGCGGTGGAGAACGCCGAGGGCAACCGCGTGCTCGCGATCACGAGTTGCCGACGACCGCAGATCGTCTACCCGGACCGCGGCGGCGCCTACCAGGCCTTCGACCAGGTCGGCGCGATCAAGCACCTTTCCAAGTGGAGCCAGGCCGTGGTCTCGTTCGACCGCGTCGCTGAACTCGGGCGCACCGCGCTCCGGCACTGCTTCGAGGGTCGCCCGGGCGTCGTGCACCTCGACGTGCCCGAGACGATCATGAACGGCAAGGTGAAGGCCGAAGTGCCGACGTGGCAACCGCACCAGTACCGGCGCGTCGAGCCGATCGTGCCGTCGCCGGCGCAGGTCGAGCGCGCGGCCGACATGCTCGCGGCAGCGGAGCTGCCGATGATCCACGCGGGCAGCGGCGTCATCCATGCCGGCGCGTACGACGAGCTGCGACGGGTGTCCGAGATCCTGCACGCCCCGGTCACGACGAGCTGGGCCGCGCGCGGCGTCCTGCCCGAGACCTGCGAGACGTCGATCCCGATGCCTTACATGAAGCTCAACCACGAGGTGCGCAACGACTCCGACCTCGTGCTCGTGGTGGGATCGCGGCTCGGCGAGACCGACTGGTGGGGCAAGGCTCCGTACTGGCGACGCCCGTCCGAGCAGCAGATGATCCAGGTCGACGTGGACGGTCACGTGCTCGGATCGAACAAGCCGGCGGCGCTCACGGCGCTCGCGGACGCGAAGCTGTTTCTCGCCGCCCTCGCCGACGCGCTGGTCGCACGCACGGGCCGCATGAACCTCGATGCGCGCCGTCGCAAGGTCGCGAAGTATCGCGACGCCGCACGTGCCGAGCGCGCCAAGCTGGACGAGAAGCTGGCGGACATGGCGGTGCCGATGAACACCGGCCACGTGGCGCACACGTGCCAGCAGGTCTTCCCGGAAGGCTCGGTGCTGGTCGCCGACGGCGGCAACACCGCGGTGTGGGCGATGATGTTCCACCAGATGCGCGTGCCGAACACGATCCTGTCGACGTTCAAGTTCGGCATGCTCGGCGCCGGGGCTGCACAGGCGCTGGGCGCCGCGGTCGCGCGTCCCGAAACGCCCGTCTGCTGCATCATCGGCGACGGCGCGATGGGGTTTCACCCGCAGGAGGTCGAGACGGCCGTGCGCAATCACCTGCGGGTCGTCTACCTCGTGATCTGCGACCGGCAGTGGGGCATGGTGAAGATGACGCAGCAGCTGGCGCTGAAGCCCATCAAGACGCTGATCCGCAAGTCGCTCAGCCCGAGGAGACGATCAACACCGACCTCGGCGAGATCCGCTTCGACAAGCTCGGCGAATCCATGGGCGCGCACGGCGAGCGCGTGTCCGACCCGCGTGAACTCAAGGGCGCGATCGAGCGCTCGCTCGCGAGCGGCGGCCCGGCCGTCATCCACGTGGACGTGGACCCGGTCAAGCACATGTGGGCGCCCGGCCTGATGCACTTCAAGGACATGCACCAGGAGCCGAGCGGCAAGTGAGCGGCAAGTGAGCGGCATCGACGCGATCCGGCTCAACTTCACGCCGGAGTCGCTGATCGCGCTCGACGTGATCCTGGCGTTCGTGCTGTTCGGCGTCGCGCTCGACATGAAGTTCGCGGACTTCAAGGGCATCGTGTCCGCGCCGCGCGGCACCGTGATCGGCCTCGTGGCGCACTCGCTGCTGCTGCCCGCGGCCGCGTTCCTGCTGACCATGGCCTTGAAGCCCGCGCCGAGCATCGCGCTCGGCATGCTGCTCGTGGCTTCCTGCCCGAGCGGCAACATCTCGAACTTCCTGGTGAACTACGCCCACGGCAATCCCGCGCTGTCGGTGACCATCGCCGCGTTCTCGATGCTGGGCTCGATCCTGTTCACGCCGTTCAACCTGGCGTTCTGGGGCTCGATGAACCCCGCCACGCAGGCGATCCTCCAGGAGGTCGCGTTGAGCCCGTGGCAGGTGTTCGGCACGATACTGGTGCTGCTCGTGGTCCCGAGCGTGCTCGGCATGGGCATCGCGCACCGCTACCCGACGTTCGCCGCGCGGGCGCGCAAGCCGTTCCGGATCCTCTCGCTGGCGTTCTTCGCGGTGTTCGTCGTCGGCGGGCTCGTGGCGAACCTCGAGTTCTTCATGGACTACGTCCCGCAGGTGGCGCTGTTCGTCTTCCTGCTGAACGCGCTCGCGCTGGCTCTCGGCTACTACGCGGCGAAGCTCGCGCGCCTGCCGGAGGCGGACCGTCGCGCGGTCTCATTCGAGGTCGGCATCCAGAACTCCGGTTTCGGCCTGGCACTGGTCTTCAATTTCTTCGGCGGCCTCGGCGGCATGGCGATCGTGGCGGCGTGGTGGGGCATCTGGCACCTGATCGCGGGCACGACGCTCGCGACGTGGTGGCGAAGACGCCCGCCCGCTGGAAGGTGGGTTACGACATGACACAGCGCGTGCTGATTACCGGAGCCGCCGGGTACCTCGGCAGCACACTGGTGGCGGAACTCGCCCGGCGTGCCGCCGGCAGCGGCGACCCGGGCTGCATCGTTGCCACCGACGTTCGCGAGGTGCCGCCCGAGCGGCGCCTGCCGGGCGTGGAGTACGCAGCGATGGACATCCGCGACCCCGGGCTCGCGGAGCTGCTGCGCCGCCATGCGATCGGAATCGTCGTGCACCTCGCGGCCATCGTCACGCCGGGCGCGAAGTCGAACCGCGAGCTCGAGTACTCCGTGGACGTGCTCGGCACGAAGAACGTGCTCGAGGCCTGCGTTGCCGCCGGCGCCGGCAAGGTCGTCGTCACGTCGAGCGGCGCGGCCTATGGTTACCATGCCGACAATCCGGAGTGGCTCACCGAGGACGACCCGGTGCGCGGCAACGAGGCATTCGCCTACTCGCACCACAAGCGCCTCGTGGAGGAAATGCTCGCCGACTACCGCCGCGACCATCCGCAACTGAAGCAGGTCGTCTTCCGCGTCGGAACGATCCTCGGCGAGACGACGCGCAACCAGATCACGGCGCTGTTCGATCGGCCGCGGCTGATCGCGCTGCGGGGCTCGAAGAGCCCGTTCGTGTTCATCTGGGACCGGGACGTCGTCGGCGCGATCGAGCATGCGATCTTTTCCGGCAAGGAGGGCATCTTCAACGTCGCGGGAGACGGTGCGCTCAGCATCCAGGAGATCGCCGCGCGCCTCGGCAAGCGCTGCCTGACGATTCCGCCCGGCCTGCTGCGGGCCGCGCTCGCCGTGGCCCACCCCCTCGGGCTGTCGCGCTACGGTCCCGAGCAGGTCGATTTCCTGCGCTATCGTCCCGTGCTCGACAACCGCCGCCTGAAGGAGCAGTTCGGCTACGTTCCGAAGCTGACGTCCGCCGAGGTGTTCGAGTTCTATCGCAAGTCCCACGGCCTCGGGCCCGCCGCGTAATGACGCGCCGTTCGTTCGAGGGAGCCACGGTACTGGTGACGGGCGCGGGCGGCGGACTCGGCCGCGCGCTGGCGCTGCGCTTCGGCGCGGCCGGCTCGAACATCGTCGCGCTCGACAAGGACGCCGGAGGAATAGACAGCCTCGCCGCGGAACTTCACGCGCGTGGCACGGCGTGCCTGCCGCTGCCGTGCGACGTCACCGACGCCGGGGCGTGCTCGACGGCCGTCGCCCAGGCGGTCGAGCGCTTCGGGTCGCTCGACGTGCTGGTGAACAACGCAGGCATGAGCCATCGCAGCGGGTTCGCGGTAACCGGGCTCGACGTCATCCGCCGCGTCATGGACGTGAATTTCTTCGGCGCGGTGAACTGCACCAAGGCCGCCCTGCCCCACCTGGTCGCGCGCCGAGGCCTCGTCATCGTCATCTCGAGCGTCGCGGGCTACACGCCGCTGGTGGCACGCACGGGTTACGCCGCGAGCAAGCACGCGCTGCACGGCTTCTTCGACAGCCTGCGCACCGAACTCGCGCCACAGGGCGTGGACGTGATGGTTGCCTGCCCGTCCTTCATCGCGACCCGCATCGACCGGAATGCACTCGGCGGCGACGGCGAACCCGTGCGACACGCGCAGGTGACCGTGGGCCGCCCACTCACGCCCGAAGACGCTGCCGGACAGGTCTTTGCCGCAGCGCAGCGCGGCCAGCGGCTGCTGCTGATCGGGCGGACGGCCCGGGCAGCCTGGCAGCTGAACCGGTTCGCACCGCGCCTGTATGAGTTCATCATGGCGCGCCGGCTGCGAGGGGAACTAGAATCCGACGACGCTACCGCCGGAACGGGACGCTGCCAGGGAGAAGAAATGAAAGTCCACGTGAAGCACACGATCAAGAGCGATGTCGCCTCGGTCTTCAAGCTCTGCACCGAACAGAAGCACCAGGAGTCCATCTACTCCCAGCTCGGCGGCACGGAGGTGAAGATCAAGCGCGAGGGCCGCGCGCCGAACGTAAGCTTAAGGATCTCGCGCAAGGAAGCCGCGAATCCGCCGGCCGCCATCCGCAGGATCGTTCCCAGCGAGAGCGAGGTGAGCCACACCGAGAACTGGACCGCGGACGGCGACGTGCACGAGGCGGACATCGTCATCGACATCAAGGGCGTGCCCGTGAAGATCGTCGGCAGCAAGTCGCTCACGCCCGAGAAGGGCGGCTGCGCCGTCGAGTGGAACTTCGACGTCACCTGCGGCATCCCGCTCCTTGGCGGGGTCATCGCGTCGTTCGTGGGCTCCGAGATCGAGCAGAAGCTCGAGCGTGAATTCAAGGTCCTGAAGTCGATGGCCTGACCGGGCCGCCCTCGATCCGCGCCGCGAGGCGCTCGCGGTATTCGTCCAGCGGGAAGAGCGGCACCTCCCCCGATCCGTGGTCGCGCCCGTCGGTCTCGTAGTCGAACGGATTGTCGATGTCGCGGATCAGCCGCAGCATGTAGATGTTGATCAGCGCGACGAAGGGCACCAGCAGGCACGCCGCCGCGACGCTCTTGAAGCGGGCGATCAGCGTGAGCGCGATGATTATCGTGACCAGCACCTCGAGCAGCGCGTAGGCAGGCGGCAGGAAGCCCGTGCGCCTGATCACGTCGATGCGCGAGACGCTGCGGCGCACCGCGAGGAGTTGCGGCACGGCCCGCGACGCGTATGGCCCGGCCCCTTCCCTCTCGAGCTGCTGGATGAGGCCGTTCAGTCCGGTCATGGACTCGTAGACGTCGCGCGAAGTGCGCTTCTTCAGCAACCAGCCCTTGATGCCGTCAGTCATCTCGAGCAGTCCGCGCCTCAGGCTCGCGACGTCGAGTCCCGGGCGGTTGGTTGCCGCAAGCACGAAGATCTCCTCGAGCGTCTCGAGCGTGGAGGCCACCTCGGCCGGGATCTTCTCCGCCTCCTTGTAGTCGGCCATGGTGCCGGCGAGCAGGAAGCCGAGCAGGAACACGCCCGCGGTGAGCACGATGCCGACGTCGGAGAAATCCACGAAGCCCTGGAAACCGAGCGCGAACTGCAGCACGAACTTGCCGGCCAGGATCGCCCCGACCAGCGGCAGCGTCGAAAGCATCAGTTTCCACTTGTTCACATGCACCCCCGACCCAGTGTCGCACCCGGCGTCGATGCTGCAGCGCAGCTAGCCAATTCCGAAATACCGGCACGCTGAACGCGGCGTACGATCTTCTCATGCCGCGACTGTCCGCAGTGGACCAGGCCTTCTTCCTGCTCGAAACGCCAGAGCGGCCGATGAACGTCGGCGCGCTGCTGGTACTCAAGCCGCCGCAGGGGTCGCCGCGCAGCAGGTTCGCCGACCGGCTGGTGGCGGGCATGCTCGAATGCCCGGTGGGACCGCCCTTCAGCTACCGGTTGAAGCCGGGGCCGCTGCGGCCGTTCCTCGCGCTGGAGGAGGACGAGGGCGCCGACCCGCGCTCCCAGGTGCACCGGCACTCGCTGCCCCGTGGCAGCAGTCTCGAGACGCTGTTCCGGCACATCTGCCGCATCCACGCGAAGCTGCTGCCGCGCGACGAACTGCTGTGGCAGATGCACGTCTTCACGGGCCTGCCCGACGGCCGCGTGGCGCTTTACTTCAAGACTCACCACGGGCTCATCGACGGCATCGGCTTCATCCGCATCTTCACGGGCATCGTTTCGAGCCGGGCTTCCCAGAGGCGCAAACATGCGATCTGGGAGGGGATGCTGGCGGTTCCGCCGCTCGAAGGACATCAGGCACGCCCGGCCGCCGCGACCCGGACGCTGCTGGGCATCGCCGACGAAGCGCGCCGCATCGCGAACGACATGGCCCGCCTGGCGTGGCACCAGGGGCTGCGGGGGCTCGGCATCGGAAGCGGGCTTGCCGCGCCTTTCGTCAACACGCCGAACGTGCTGAAGACACCGCCCAGCGCCAACAGGGTGCTCGCGCACTGCACGCTGTCGCTTGCGAGCGCGAAGCAGGTCGCGAAGCGCGGCGGGGCCAAGGTGAACGACGTGATGCTGGCGGCGATCGACATGGCGATGAGCCGCTACCTCGAGGAACGAGGCTCGCCGCCGGATGCGCCACTCGTGGCGGACGTGCCGGTTGCGCTGCAGGACCACGGCGGTGCCGGCAACCGGATCACCATCCTGCAGGTGCCGATGGGCCTGCCCGGATCGAAGCCAGCCGAGCGACTGCGGCGCATCGTGCACGAGACGCAGCAGATGAAGCGGGAAGTGCGCGTGCTCTCCGGCGACAGCCTGATGCTCTATTCCATCCTCGGGCATTCGCTCGCAAGCACGATCGAGTCGCTGCACCTCGGCGAGCTGCCCATGCTGGCCAACGTCGTCATCTCCAATCCCGCGGGCTTCAAGGAGCGCGTCCAGTTCAACGGTGCCGACGTCGAACTGGCGCTCCCGATCTCGGTGGTCGCGCACCACCAGGTGCTGAACGTCACCGTGACCACGTACGTCGAAGACCTGCACGTGACGTTCATCGCGCTGAAGGAAGCCGTGCCCGACCTCGGACGAATGGCCGGCTACACGGTCGAAGCGCTCGACCAGCTCGCGGCGGACGCTGGCGCGCGGCCGGAAGAAGAAGGTCAAGGCGCCCTGACGGCGGCCACGCAGGAGGGCTGGCGGGCGACCGCCCGGCAGGCAGGCCGCCCGGGGCCGCGGGCGCCTGTTTCAATCGGGCAGGCAGTGGTGCGAATATCCGCAATCCGGCCGCAGGGCCGGCCACGAACAAAACGACGCTCGGCAGACAATCGGCGGGAGATACAGCAATGCACGGCCAGATGATGGATTCGCCCCTGTTGATCACGGAGATCATGCGCTTTGCCGACCGGAATTTTCCGGATGGCCAGGTGGTCTCGATCACGTTCGACAATCCCCGCCACCGCACGACCTACCGGGAGGTCTTCCGTCGCGCGCGCAAGCTTGCGAATGCGCTCCGCGCCGCCGGCATCAAGCCGGGCGACCGGATCGCGACGCTCGCGTGGAACGACTACCGGCACCTCGAGCTGTACTACGCCGTCTCGTGCATGGGCGCGGTGCTGCACACGATCAACCCGCGCCTGTTCCCGGAGCAGCTCGAGTACATCGTCAATCACGCCGAGGACCGCCTGCTCTTCATCGACCCGACGCTGCTGCCGGTGCTGGCGCCGCTGCAGGGCAAGATCCCGACCGTCGAACGGGTGATCGTGATGACCAGCGCCGCGGCCATGCCTCCCGCGGTCGCGGGCAAGCTGCCCGACTACGAGTCGTTCATCGCCGACCAGCCCGACGAGTTCGAGTGGCCGGCGCTCGAGGAGAGCGCAGCCAGCGCGCTGTGCTACACGTCGGGCACGACCGGCAACCCGAAGGGCGTGCTCTACAGCCATCGTTCGACGGTACTGCACGCGTATGCGGGCTGCATGGCGGACTCGATGGGAATGTCCGGCCGCGACGCCGTGCTCGCGGTCGTGCCGATGTTCCATGCGAATGCCTGGGGCCTGCCCTACAACGGCGCTGATCACCGGCGCGAAGCTGGTGTTCCCGGGCCCGAAGATGGGCGACCCGGCGACGCTGACCGAGCTGATGAACGAGGAAGGCGTGACGCTCGCGGCCGGCGTGCCGACGGTGTGGACGCTGCTGCTGAACTACCTGCGGCAGTCGGGCGTGAAACTGAAGACGCTCAACCGCACCGTGGTCGGTGGAGCGGCGGTGCCGCTGTCCATGATCAGGGATTTCTACACGCAGCACGGCGTCACGGTCGTGCAGGGCTGGGGCATGACGGAAATGAGCCCGCTCGGCACCGTGAGCACGCTGCGCCACGAGATGGAGTCGCTGCCGCGAGGAAGAGCAGTTCAAGCTGCGTGCGCTCGCGGGCCACGGCATTTTCGGCGTCTCGATGAAGATCGTGGACGAAGAAGGACGCGAGCTGCCGTGGGACGGCAAGGCGTCGGGCGAACTCAAGGTGCGCGGCCCCTGGGTCTGCAGCGGCTACTTCCGGATCGAGTCGTCGTCGTCGCACGATGCGGACGGCTGGTTCGCAACGGGCGACGTCGCGGCCATCCATCCGAACGGCTTCCTGCAGATCACCGATCGCGCCAAGGACGTCATCAAGTCGGGCGGCGAGTGGATCAGCTCCGTGGACCTCGAGAACTGCGCCTGCGGGCACCCGGACGTGCTGATGGCGGCCGCGATCGGCGTGCGTCACCCGAAGTGGGACGAGCGCCCGATCCTGCTCGTCGTGCCGCGCCAGGGCCACACGCCTGCGCGCGACTCCGTGCTCGCGCACATCGCCGAGCACTTCGCCAAGTGGCAGCTGCCGGACGAAGTGATCGTGGTCGACAGCCTGCCGATGACGGCGACCGGCAAGATCAGCAAGAAGGACCTGCGCGAGAAGTTCGGCCAGGTGCTGATGCAGCGCGGATGACGGGGACATTCTCCCCCTGGGAGAGTGTCCCCTGCACCGACAGGGGACAGTCCCCTGCGGGGACAGTCCCTTACAGGCAGCGCTGCAGCAGCGCCTCGGCCTCGCCGAGCCGCATGTTCTTCGGCACCGGGTAGTCGCGATACGCCTCGACCATCGCGGCCCGCGCGATCGTGCCGACGTCCTCGGCGTCGCAGCGGCGCGATCTTCTCGGGAATGCCGACCGTGCGGTTCAATTCCCGCACTCGATCGACGAATCGCTGCGCGAGCGCAGCCTTCGACTCCGACGCAGCGCCTGCGCCGATCGCGACCGCCAGCTCCGCGAGCCTGGCCTCCGCGTACGGCGCGTCCTTGAGGAAGTCGAGCACGTAGGGCAGCACGATCGCGTTGCCGAGCCCGTGCGGGACGCCGTACACGCCGCCGATCTTGTGCGAGAACGCGTGGACGTACCCGACGTAGGCCTTGGTGAACGCGAGGCCCGCGTAGAGCGACGCGAGCGCCATCGCCTCGCGCGCCTCGAGGTCCGCGCCGTTTGAATAGGCGCGCGGCAGGTTGGCGAAGATGAGCCGCACGGCGGACACGCACAACATCGGCGTTTCCTGGTGCGGCCAGCGGTTGACGTACGCCTCCACGGCGTGGGTCAGCGCATCCATGCCGGTTGCTGCCGTGATCGGGCCCGGCATGCCTTTCATGAGTTCGGCATCGAGCGCGGCGGCGAGCGGCACGAGCTTCGGATCGACCACGACGGCCTTCACGTGCTTCACCGGGTCCGTCACCACCGCGGCAACGGTCACCTCCGACCCCGTCCCGGCGGTCGTGGGCACCGCGTAGAGCGGGAGCGGCGGCTTGTTGACCTTGAGCATGCCGACGAGCTTCGCCGAGGTCTTGCCGGTCGTCGCCATGGCGGCGATCACCTTGGCCGCGTCGATCGCCGAGCCGCCGCCGATCGCGAGTATCGAGTCGCTGCCGTGCGCACGGACCGCGGCGGCCCCCTTGTCGAGCACGTCGTGGGTCGGGTCGGGCACGATGCCGTCGAACACCGCCACGTCGATGCCCTCCGCTTCCAGTGAGCGCCGGACGGGTTCGACGAGGCCGAGTTTCACCAGCACCGCATCGGTCACGATCAGGGTGCGACGGGCACCCGAGCCGCCGATCAGCCGGCACAACCTGGCCGCGGACCCGGGCCCGACGAACAGCACCGGCCGAGGGATCGCCACGAGCCAGGAAAGCGGCTTCATGAAGGGCTTCATGAGGCGGTAGGCGAGCAGTTGCAGCTGGAACAGCATGAGCATCCCCGGGGGTCCCGATGTAAGAAGGAGAGCATACCGCCCGGCCGGGCGGACCCGGCACCCGTAGAAGTAACGAAGGCCACTGGACTCGCGACATCCCCCTTTCCTTCGCCCCCCTCAGGTTGCGGGAGCGGCCATGCCCCGACACGCGGTATCTTTCGGTTTCAAGAATGCGAGCTGCGGGTACCGCAGCCGAAGGGGGAACCGATGACGAAGCCGATTCCGCCGCTCGACCTGATGTGGCTGGTCATGGAAACGCAGGCGAGCCCGACGCACGTCGGCGCGATGCTGCTTTTCGAGAAGCCGAAGGGCCGCCCGCACGTCGTCCGCGAGATCGTCGACGGCCTACAGGGAGGCCGAGCCGTCGCCACCGTTCAGCTACGTTCCGGAACTCGGCGGCGCCGGCATGCCTTATTTCCGCGAGGCGGCCTCCTACGACCCCGACTACCACGTCACGCATCTCGTGCTGCCCGAAGGCTCGTCGCACGAAGGCCTGCTGCGCCTCGTGGCAGACCTGCACGAACCGATGCTCGACCGCGGCCGGCCGCTGTTCCGCAACTGGTTCATCGACGGACTGCCGGGCAACCGGTTCGCGCTGTACACGAAAGTGCATCACGCCATCATCGACGGAGCGTCGGGAACCAGGCGCATCTACGCGAGCCTGAGCACGAGCGCCCGGCGCACCATTCCGACACCTGCGTTCGCGATCGAAGTCCCCGTGCGCAAGCCGCGCCCGCCGAAGGCCCTCGTGGACCGCCTGGCGGAGCTCGGCGTCACCGCGACGAAGCAGACGCTCGCCCTGAGGGACGTCTCGCTCGGTGCGCTGAGGAAAGGCCTCGCCACGTTGCTGGGCGAGGACCCGGGCGGCAGCCGGCCGTTCTCGGCGCAGCATGCGCCGATGAACGAGCCTCTGCAGATGGCCAGGTCCCTCGCGACGCTGACGCTGCCACTGGACGAAATGCGCAACGTGGGCCGGCACTTCGGAGCGACGCTCAACGACCTCTCGGTCACGATCGTCGACGAGGGACTGCATCGCTACCTGAAGGAGACGGGGCGCGCGTTCCCGCACCGTCTCGTGGCCTTCTGTCCGATGTCGCTGCGCGACGAAGGCGACAACGAGGCGGCCACGAAGGCCTCCGCGATGTTCGTGCACCTGGGCGAGCACGACGCGACGACCGTCGAGCGCATCGCCCAGGTCGTGGCGTCCATGGGCAAGGCGAAAGAGGAACTGCGCTCGATGTCGAAGGACGCCGCGATGATGTATGCGGTCGCAATACTTGGGGTGGCCGAGGTCCGCGCGACGGCCCGTGCAAGCCGCGTGATCCCGCCGCTCGCGAACCTCGTGATCTCAAACGTTCCGGGCGGGCGGGAAAAGATGTACCTGAACGGCGCCACGCTGCTTGGCATGTATCCGGTCACCGCCATCGCGGCGTCCGTCGGCCTGAACGCCACGCTGACCTCGTACCACGACCGGATGGACTTCGGGTTCCTCGGCAACGGCGCGACGATGTACGACCTGCGGGAACTCGCGCGCCACGTCGGAGAGGCCTACCAGGAATTGAAGAGCCGCGGCCGCGAAGCGCTGATGCTCTACCTCGGACCGCTATCGAGCCGGGAGCGCACCGGCCGTTTCGAGGCCTTCCGCATACCGGACCGCGCGGGCCTCGGCGTAGTAGTCGATGGTCAGGCCGAGTGCGGCCAGGATCAGCAGCCCGACCGCGAGACCGTGATAGAGCGGCTTGCCCAGCACGAACACGAACAGCAGCGCGAGGAGCACGGCGGCCGCGTAGCACAGGCGGTAGATGCCGAAGCTCTTCACGACCTGGCGGATGCGCGGCCCCTCTTCCGCCGCGAATCGTGCCGGATCCGAACGCTGCAGTTGCTGCAGAGCGGCCACCTGCGCGTCGGTCCGGAAGTAGACGCCGCCGCCGACGCCGAGCCCCAGCGCAGCCGTGAGCAGCAGCGACGCGGCGAGCCCGCGCGCGAACGGCTCGCGCACCGAGAACCAGAGCCACAGTGCCGCCGCGAGCGACAGCGCTCCTGCCAGCATGATGAGCGCGGCCTCCGACTTCTCGCCGCGAAAGTAGGTCGCCATGATCTCTGCGACGTTCATGTCGTCCCTCCTTCGCGTCGCTCAGGCCGCCGCGTGCGGCGGACGGCGATCCTTCCACGGCATCGCCTGCTCGATCTGCGCTGCCAGCCGGAACAGCGTGCCCTCGTCGCCGGTGCGTGCCGTGAACAGCATGCCCATCGGCAGTCCGTCCGTGGTCCAGTGCAGCGGCAGCGACATGGACGGCTGGCCGGTCACGTTGGCAACCATCGTGTAGGGCGAAGCCTCGAACACCTGCCCGAAGGCCTCGACGATCTTCGGCCGCTGGCTCAGCAGCGCCCCGGCCGGCAGTGCCGCGAGCAGCTTGAGACCCTGACGCTGCAGCACCGGGAGCTTGTACGCTCCAATCTGCAGCGGCGGTACGCCGACGGTGGGCGTGAGCAGCACGTCGAAGCCCGACGACCACGCGAGCCACTGGCGCGAAAACACCTGCATGTTCCACAGCGCTTCGGTGACGTCGGCGCCCGACAGCGCCTCGCCCATCTTCGCGAGCATCCAGGTCGCGAGCTCGACGTCGTCGCTGGTCGCCTCGCGCCCCACCAGCTGCCTGGACATTCGCAGCGTCGCAGCGACATCCGCGCTGACGAGCGATGCATAGGCATCGATGAAGGATTCGGGCGGCAATGGAAGCCTGACCTCGACGACCTCGTGTCCGAGGGCAGCCAGCCGCGCCGTCGTCGCTTCGAGCGCCGCTCGATTCTCCGGGTGCAGCGACTTCGCGAGTCCCGGATCGAAACTGAAGGCGATGCGCAGCCGGCCCGGCGTCGCGCGACGACCTCGTCCAGAAACGGGCGCTCCGACGCAGGCAGTTTCATGAGCTGCTGCGGATAGTCGCCCGCCGTGGCGTCGAGCAGCGCCGCGCTGTCCCGCACGGTGCGCGTCACCGCGTGCTCGCCGATGAGTCCGAACCAGACGTCGGGCGCGAGGGGCCCGGTCGGATTGCGACCGCGGCTCGGCTTGAGCCCCACGAGAGCGCAGTTCGAGGCCGGCGTCCGGATCGATCCGCCGCCGTCATTGGCGTTCGCGGCGGGCACGATGCGCGCCGCCACCGCCGCGGCGGACCCGCCGCTCGACCCGCTCGACGTGCGCTCGAGGTTCCAGGGATTGCGAGTCGGCCCGAAGAGCTCGGGCTCGGTGACGTTCGAGACTCCGAGCTCCGGCGTGTTGGTCTTGCCGAAGATGACGAGGCCCGCCTGGCGGTAGCGACGGGTGAGTTCCTCGTCCTCGGCGGAACGTAGTCCCTGAACAAGCCTCGACCCGCAGCGCATCGGCTCGCCGGCGAACGCCGTCATCAGGTCCTTGACCAGGAAAGGCACGCCGCGGAACGGGCCGTCCGGCAGGCCCTCCGCGATCGCGGCACGTGCACGCGGCTCCATCAGGTGGATGACGGCATTGATCTGCGGGTTGAGCGCGGCCGTCCGGGCCAGCGCTTCGTCCAGCAGTTCGGACGGGCTCACCTGTCCGCTGCGCACCAGGCCGGCGAGTCCGACCGCATCGTAGTCCCCGTATTCCCGGAATCCCATTCGAGTTGCTCCGTGCCACGACGATTCGCGACGAATCATGTGCCTTGCGCGGCAGGAAATCACGCCGGCCGACGCCGCGGCGCATTGGCACTTGCCATTGGCCGGCGGCCCGTCGACACTCGCACGACAACCGTCCAACCCGGCAGATTTCCATGCATCCGATCCAGCACCATCGTCTCGCGATCCTCTGCATGTCGTTCGTGGCACTGGCCCTGCCTGCGCTGGCGGGCGGCGCCCCGAAACCGGCAGCGAAAGGCGCCGCAAGCGTGGATGGCGCGCGCATCGCCGCCGCCGATACCGAGCCGCAGAACTGGCTGGCGCACGGCCGGACCTACGGCGAGCAGCGGTTCAGCCCGCTGCGGCAGGTCAACGACGGGAACGTCGAGAAGCTTGGCCTGGCCTGGTCGTATGCAACCGGCACCCGGCGTGGGCTGCAGGCCACGCCGATCGTCGTGGACGGGACCATGTACACGACAGGCGTGTGGAGCGTCGTCTACGCGCTCGATGCGAAGACCGGGGCGGAGCTCTGGACGTTCGACCCGCAGGTGCCGCGCGAGTGGGGACGCTACGCATGCTGCGACGCAGTGAACCGCGGCGTGGCCATCTGGAAGGGTGCCGTCTACTTCGCCACGCTCGACGGCCGGCTCATCTCGCTCGATGCGCGCACCGGCGGCAAGCGCTGGGAGGTCAACACCATCGACCGCACCAAGCCCTACACGATCACCGGCGCGCCGCGCATCGTCAAAGGCAAGGTGCTGATCGGCAATGGCGGCGGTGAGTACGGAGTGCGCGGCTACCTGTCCGCCTACGACGCCGCGACGGGCAAGCTCGCCTGGCGCTTCTACACCGTCCCCGGCAATCCGAAGGACGGCTTCGAGAACCCGGAACTCGAGGCGGCCGCGAAGACCTGGAACGGCGAGTGGTGGGTCGGCGGCGGCGGCGGAACGGTCTGGGACTCGATGGCGTACGACCCGGAACTCGACACGCTCTACGTCGGCACGGGCAACGGCTCGCCGTGGGCGCGCGACATCCGCTCGCCGGGCGGTGGCGACAACCTGTACCTCTCGTCGATCCTCGCGATGAACCCGGACACGGGCACCCTCAAGTGGCACTACCAGACCACACCGGGCGACAACTGGGACTACACCGCCACGCAGCACATCATCCTCGCGGACCTCGTGCTCGACGGGAAGACACGCAAGGTGTTGATGCAGGCGCCGAAGAACGGCTTCTTCTACGTGCTCGACCGCGAGACCGGGCAGCTCATTTCGGCGGACAAGTACGCCCCGGTCACGTGGGCGAGCCAGGTGGACATGAAGACCGGCAGGCCGGTCGAAACGGCCGAGGCGAACTACAGCCGCGAGACGCGGCTCATCGTGCCGGCGCCTTTCGGGGCGCACAACTGGCACCCGATGGCTTTCAATCCGCAGACCGGCCTCGTCTATATCCCGGCGATGCAGCCGATGGGCATCTACGCGCTGTCCGAGGAATTCAAGAAGACCGGCAAGTACCCGCGCCAGCGACATGTTCTGGAACCCCGGCATCGACTGGAACAACTGGTTGAACACCGTCGACCGACCTGATGACGAAGATCGGCGGGCCGCTGCCGCCGGACCGCGGCTACCTGAAGGCCTGGGACCCGGTGCAGAAGAAGACGGTGTGGGAGATCGAGCACCCGGCGTTCTGGAACGGCGGCCTGCTCACCACCGGCGGCAACCTGCTCTTCCAGGGCACGGGCGACGGCCGCTTCGTCGCCTATGCGGCAGACACCGGCAAGGTGCTGTGGGCGGTGCCCACGATGATCGGCATCATCGCCCCGCCGATCACCTACCAGGTGGACGGCGAGCAGTACGTGGCGGTCATGGCAGGCTACGGCGGCGCGGGCGGCGTCACCGGCGGCGATCCGCGCACCATGGCTTCGGGCAAGTACATGAACGACGGCTACGTGCTCGCGTTCAAGCTCGGCGGCAAGGCGGCGATGCCGCGCGTGGCGGAGAAGAACGCGTCGATCCCGGAGCAACCCGCGATCGAAGCGACGGCGGCACAGGTCGAAAACGGCAAGTACAGGTACGGGGCGACGTGCATGGTCTGCCACGGCGCGCTCGTGGTGTCGGGCGGCGTGACGCCGGACCTGCGCATGCTGCCGCCGGAGAAGCACGCGATCTTCAAGGAGATCGTGTACGACGGCGTCATCCACGGCGCGGGCATGCCGAAGATGGGCGACCTGGTCACCGAGCAGGACGTGCACGACATACACGCCTACATCATCACGCGGGCGAACCAGGACCGCGCACCGGCTCCGAAATAGGGCCAGGGGACACTCTCCTGGCAGGAGAGTGTCCCTCTTTCAGTTGTTCTTCGCGCCCTGCTCCACCCAGAGGCGGATGGTGGCGATCTCCTCTTTCGTCATTGGGTTCGCCCCACCGTGAGGCATGTTGATCGACGGGTCGGCGCGTCCCTCGATCAGCATCACGAGCACGCTGGTGAGTGCGTCACCGGGCAGGACGACCGGGCCGAAGCTCGTGCCCTTCATCAGCGACTCGTAGTCCTTCAACTCGAATCCGCTCACGACGTAACCCGCCTGTCCGGGCGTGTGACACGCCGCGCAGTGCTTCGCGAGCAGCGGAGCGACGTCCTTCTGGTAGCTCACTTCCTGCTTGCGTGCGCAGCCCGCTCCGGCCGCCATTGCAAGTGCCGCCACTGCCAGGCAAACGATTCTTGCGGTGCTCATTTCATCACCCGCGGATTGAACGAACCTGGGCAACGCTGTGCCGTGCCGGCGACCGGCCGCAATCCGCTCATCTACCTAAGCGCCACGGTGCGGAAAGTGAGGTTCAGCCTGCGGCCGGCCGGGAGCGAGGTCTTCGGCACGGCGTGCACCCAGTGATGCTGGGTGGCGCCCGACATCAGCAGCAGGCTGCCGTTCGACAGCGTCACGTCGAGCTTCAGCGTCCGGTCGCGACGATGGCGGAAGCAGAACCTTCGCGGCGCGCCGAGGGAGACCGATGCAATGACAGGATCGCGGCCGAGTTCCGGCTCGTCGTCCGCGTGCCAGCCCATCCCGTCGCGGCCGTCGCGATACAGGTTGAGAAGCACCGAATTGAACCTGTTGCCTGTCAGTTCGACGAGCCGCGACCGGATCCGCTCGAGCGGCCGGGTCCAGGGCAGCGGATCGTGCGGCGTGCCGGAGTACGTGTAGCTGGCGCCCGGATCTCCATGCCAGGCGACGAGGCGCGGCACGGGGCGGCGCTGGCCGAAGATCAGCACTTCCTCCTGTCGCCAGTCGATGCCCGCGATGAGTTCGTCGAAGAGCTGCGAGGCCTCGTCGGGCGCGAAAGCGGCCGGCCAGAGGCGCACCTCCGCGTCCGGCATCGGCAATCGTTCGCCGGCTTCGCCGCGTGGACTGAATTTCGGGACCATGGCCGGCAGCCTAGCCCGCGCGCAACGACTGGCAAGCGGCGTCCGTCAGGTCCACAATGATGCGCTGCAGCATCCCATCGGAACAGGCAATGCCGAGCATCCGCGCAAGACTGACCAACGCTTTCCTCCGCCGCACGACCAAGTCGGTGTGGCGGCCGGACCTCGACATCCGGCAGGTCCGCGCCCACGCGGCAAAGATGGACGCCCGCATAGGCCGCAAGGCGCCGCCGGTGGCCACCGAAGCGGTCGAATTCGCCGGCGTGAAGGCCACGTGGTTCGGGGAGCCGGCGCTGTCTGCCAGGGGCACGATCCTCTACCTGCACGGCGGCGCATGGTGCATCCACCTGCCCGGCGTGTACCGCCGCCTGGCGACGAAGCTCTCGGAACTCACCGGCATGCGCGTGCTGCTGCCGGACTACCGGCTGGCGCCGGAGCACCCGTTCCCCGCGGCGATCGACGATTGTCTCGCGGCCTACCGCTGGCTGCTGGAACAGGGCTACGCGGACCGGCCACTGGCCGTGGCGGGCGATTCGGCCGGCGGCAAGCCTGACGCTGGTCACGCTGATGCGCGCCCGCGACCTGATGCTGCCGATGCCAGGCTGCGCCGTGCTGCTGTCACCGTCGACGGACCTCACGCTCTCGGCGCCTTCAGCGAAGTACAACGCGGACGCCGACCCGATGTTCGCCAGCGAGGCAGGCGACCTGCTGCCGCCGCTCTACTGCCCGGACCAGGATCGCACCAACCCGCTCGTCTCGCCGCTGTTCGGCAGCTGGAACGGCTTGCCGCCGCTGCTGTTCCACGCCGGATCCACCGAAATGCTGCTGGACGATTCGGTGCGCGCGCACGACCGGGCGCGGCAGGCGGGGGTCGTCGCGGAGATCGAGGTGTGGCGGGAGATGCCGCACGTGTTCCACGTTTTCGGCTGGTTGCCGGAAGCGAACCTGGCGCTGCACCAGATAGCGGCGTACATCATCGAAAACGCGGCTGCCTCTTCGCAGCGCAGGCTGCCGCAAGTGCCGAGTTCACCCTCGGCCGTCCAGCCGGAGTTGCAGGGCGGGGTTCGACGGAAGCCTGACGCCAGAGCCCAGCCGCCGCGGCTCAGTTGAGCGAGATCGAGTCCCCGTCGAGGGCTTCGATACGCACGCGGGCGACGCCGCGACTCACCATGCCCAGCTGGGCGGCGGCGCCACGGGAGACGTCGGCGATGCGATGGCCGACGAACGGGCCACGGTCGTTGACCCGGACCACGACGCTGCGACCGTTGCGGAGGTTCGTGACCCTGACGCGGGTACCGAACGGCAGCGTCGGGTGCGCCATCGTGAGCGCCCCCATGTCGAAACGCTCGCCATTGGCGGTCTGGCGGTCGTGGAACTGCGCCCCGTACCAGGACACGGTGCCTTCCTGGACGTTCGCCCGGGCGGCCCCGAACGGAATCGTCAGCGCCAGCACGCCCAGAGCCAGCAGGCTGCGCGCCCGGGAGCGGCCCCTCGGGTTGCGTGCTGGCAAAGCTTCGGCTGCGATACATGCGCATGTTTCAGTGGAGACCAGGGACCAAGAGAGCGCGCAGTCTAGCAGGCCCCGGCTGCCAGCGACAGCCGGGGCGTGCCAGATTTCAATTAAAATCAGCTACTTATGTTCATTCCCGAGGGTTTTCGCGGCATTCCGCCTGCGAAAGAACCAGATCAGCAGCGCCGCGCCGCCCACGGAAAGGACGAGACCGATCAGTGGCCGAGGCGTTGATCAGCCGGCCCACGATGCCTCCCAGGAACGAGCCGGCAAGGCCGTAGCCGATAGTCGCCGGCCAGCTCATCGGATCTGGCCCCGGCAGCAGCCACCGGGCCAGCGCGCCCACTATCAGGCCGCTCAGTACGAAATACAGGATCAGGATCCCCAGTCCGACCCCCAACACCCCTGCCGTATTTTCCATTTTTCCTCCAATGACAAGTGGCCGCTCGCCCAGGCCCGATCCGGGCGGGCCCGGTCCGTGAACGTAGCATGAGCCGGCGCTCTTGGGGATAAGTGCCACTCCCTGGTCCACAGCCCACGGCCCATTGCCCACGGTCTGCCGCCCTCTTTGCTGCACTGCATTGACGACGGCAAGCCCGCATGTCATATGGATTCCGTATCCACGATCCTGTCGTTTTCGGCATGGGGAGCCCGGCGCCAACGGTTGCCGGAGCCCGGTCGTGCCCCGTGAACGACGCTTTTCGAACCGCAGGCAGGCCTGAACCGATGAGCACCAAGCATCGCCCCGCCCCTACCCGCCCCGCCAAGCAGGGGCTCTACGACCCGCAGTTCGAGCACGACGCCTGTGGCGTCGGCTTCGTGGTCAACGTCAAGGGGCGCAAGTCGCACCAGATCCTCGAGCAGGCCATCCAGGTCCTGAAGAACCTCGACCACCGTGGCGCCTGCGGCTGCGAGGTCAACACCGGCGACGGGGCAGGCGTGCTGATCCAGATGCCGCACGCCTTCAACGAGGAGGTGTGCCGCAAGGCGCGCATCCCGCTGCCGGCGGCCGGCGAGTACGGCAGCGGCATCATCTTCCTGCCGCGCAATCCCTCGGTACGCCGCCAGGTCGAGCAGAAGTTCGAGCAGGTGGTGCAGTCCGAGGGCCAGCACGTGATCGGCTGGCGCACGGTCCCGACCGTGAACGGCATGCTCGGCGAAACGGCCCGCTCCTGCGAGCCGTTCATGCGCCAGGTATTCATCAAGCGTGATCCGTCGATCGCGGACGAGCTCGGCTTCGAGCGCAAGCTCTACGTGATCCGCAAGCGCGCCTACAACGAGATCCGCACGTCGACGCTGCCGGGCGCCGAGTCCTGGTACGTGGTCAGCCTTTCGTGCCGCACGTTCGTCTACAAGGGCATGCTGCTCACGACGCAGCTCGACCAGTACTTCCCCGACCTGCACAACCCGGCCATCGAGACCGCGCTCGCGCTGGTGCACTCGCGCTTCAGCACCAACACGTTCCCGAGCTGGGATCGTGCGCACCCGTACCGCTACGTCGCCCACAACGGCGAGATCAACACGGTGCGCGGCAACTCGAACTGGATGCACGCCCGCGAGGCGCGCTTCGAGGCGGAACTGTTCGGCGAGGACATCGCCAAGATCAGCCCGATCATCAACCCGAACGGCAGCGACTCCGGCATGCTCGACAACACGCTCGAGCTGCTCTATCTCGCGGGCCGCTCGCTGCCGCACGCGATGATGATGATGGTCCCGGAGCCGTGGTCCGGCCACCAGGAGATGGACGACGACAAGCGGGCCTTCTACCAGTACCACTCGAGCCTGATGGAGCCGTGGGACGGTCCCGCCGCGATCGCGTTCACCGACGGCAAGCAGATCGGCGCCGTGCTCGACCGCAACGGCCTGCGACCCTCGCGCTACTACGTCACGACGGACGACCTCGTGATCATGGCGTCCGAGGCGGGCGTGCTCGACATACCGCCCGGCGAACGTCGTGCAGAAGGGCCGGCTGCAGCCGGGCCGCATGTTCCTGGTGGACACCGAGCAGGGCCGCATCATCGACGACGAGGAGATCAAGCGGACGATCTCTGCCCAGCGGCCCTACCGCCAGTGGCTCGACGAGTACCTGATCCACCTCGACGACCTGCCCGCCGCGCCCGAGCTGCCTGCCCCGGATCCCGAGACGCTGCTGCAGCGCCAGGTCGCGTTCGGCTACACGTTCGAGGACGAGCGCATCGTGCTCACGCCGATGGCGCGCGACGGCGTCGAGGCCGTGGGCTCGATGGGCAACGACACGCCGCTCGCGGTGCTGTCGTCGAAGCCGCGGCTGCTGTACGACTATTTCAAGCAGCTCTTCGCGCAGGTGACGAACCCGCCGATCGACTGCATCCGCGAGGAGCTCATCACCTCCGCCGAGACGCGCCTCGGTTCGGAGGGCAACCTGCTGAACCCGCAGCCATCGGACTGCCGCCGCCTCGAACTGAAGTGGCCGATCGTCACGAACGAGGAGTTCGCGAAGATCCGCCGCATGGACCTGCCCGGACTGCGCGTCGGCGTGCTGCCGATCCTGTTCCGCGTGACGCGCGGCGAGAAGGGCCTCGTGAAGTCGATGGAGGAGCTGCGGCTGATGGCGCGGCGCCTGATCGAGGAGGAAGAGGTCAACGTGATCGTGCTGAGCGATCGAGGCGTGAACAAGGAGTTCGCCCCGGTGCCGGCGCTGATGGCCGTGGCGGGCCTGCACCATTACCTGATCCGCGAGGGCCTGCGCACGCGCGTGAGCCTGGTGCTCGAGACCGGCGAGGCGCGCGAGGTGCATCACTTCTCGCTGCTGATCGGCTACGGCGTGAGCGCCATCAACCCCTACCTGGCGTTCGAGACGCTCGACCGCATGATCCAGGAAGGCATGCTGACGAACGTCGACCACAAGACCGCCTGCAAGAACTTCGTGAAGGCCGCGTCGAAGGGCGTGATCAAGGTCGCCTCGAAGATGGGCATCTCCTCGCTGCAGAGCTACCGCGGCGCGCAGGTGTTCGAGGCGCTCGGCATCCGGCAGGACGTCATCGACGAGTACTTCAGCTGGACCTCTTCGCGGGTCGGCGGCGCGGGCACCGACGTGATCGCGCAGGAAGTGCTGATGCGCCACCACGCGGCGTTCCCGGAGCGGCCGCTCGAGCGGCATGCGCTGCCCGTCGGCGGCCAGTACCAGTGGCGCGCGGACGGCGAGTACCACCTCTTCAATCCCGAGAGCATCCACCGGCTGCAGAAGGCGGTCCGCACGGGCAGCTTCGAGACCTTCAAGGCGTACTCGGCGCTGATCAACGACCAGGCGACGAACCTGTGCACGCTGCGCGGCCTGCTCGAGTTCAAGGCCGGCGATCCGGTGCCGCTCGACGAGGTCGAGCCCGTCGAGACGATCATGAAGCGCTTCAAGACCGGCGCGATGTCCTACGGCTCGATCAGCAAGGAAGCCCACGAGACGCTCGCGATCGCGATGAACCGCATCGGCGGCAAGAGCAACACCGGCGAGGGCGGCGAGGATCCGGAGCGGTTCGTGCCGCTGCCGAACGGCGACTCGAGGAATTCCGCGATCAAGCAGGTGGCCTCGGGACGCTTCGGCGTGACGAGCGAGTACCTCGTCAGCGCCCGCGAGATCCAGATCAAGATGGCGCAGGGCGCGAAGCCCGGCGAAGGCGGCCAGCTGCCGGGCACCAAGGTGTACCCGTGGGTCGCGAAGACGCGGCACACGACGGCGGGCGTCGGCCTGATCTCGCCGCCGCCACATCACGACATCTATTCGATCGAGGACCTCGCGGAGCTGATCCATGACCTGAAGAACGCCAATCGGCGCGCGCGGGTCAGCGTGAAGCTCGTGGCCGAAGTCGGCGTGGGCACGATCGCGGCCGGAGTCGCCAAGGCGCATGCCGACGTCGTGCTGGTGAGCGGCTACGACGGCGGCACGGGCGCCTCGCCGCAGACGTCCATCGTGCACGCGGGCCTGCCGTGGGAACTCGGCCTCGCCGAGACGCACCAGACGCTGGTGCTGAACAACCTGCGCGGCCGCATCGCGGTCGAGACCGACGGCCAGTTGAAGACCGGGCGCGACGTCGCGGTGGCCGCGCTGCTCGGTGCCGAGGAATTCGGCTTTGCGACCGCGCCGCTGGTGGCCACGGGCTGCATCATGATGCGTGTCTGCCACCTGAACACCTGCCCCGCCGGTGTCGCGACGCAGGATCCGCGGCTGCGCGAGAAGTTCAAGGGAAAGCCCGAGCACGTGGTGAACTTCATGCGCTTCATCGCCGAGGAACTGCGCGCGATCATGGCGCAGCTCGGCTTCCGGACCGTCGAGGAAATGGTCGGTCGCGTGGACCGGCTCGAGCCGCGCCGCGCCATCGATCACTGGAAGGCGAAGGGCCTCGACTTCACGAACCTGCTGTACTCGCCGGAAGTGGACCCGGACTGGGGCCGCTACTGCCAGGACGAGCAGGACCACGGCCTCGACAAGTCGCTGGACCTCACGGTGCTGCTCGACCTGTGCAAGCCGGCGATCGAGCGCGGCGAAGAAGTGGTGGCGGACCTGCCGATCCGCAACGTGAACCGCGTGGTCGGCACGATCACCGGCAGCGAGATCACGCGCAAGTACGGCGCGAAGGGACTGCCGGCGGACACGATCCGCCTGCACTTCCGCGGCTCGGCCGGCCAGAGCTTCGGCGCGTTCATCCCGCCAGGCATGTCGCTTTCGCTCGAAGGCGACGCCAACGACTACGTGGGCAAGGGCCTGTCGGGCGGCAGGATCGCCGTGTTCCCGCCGCGCGAGTCGACGTTCGTCGCCGAGGACAACATCATCGTCGGCAACGTCGCGCTCTACGGCGCGACGAGCGGCCAGGCCTTCATCCGCGGCATGGCGGGCGAGCGCTTCTGCGTCAGGAACAGCGGCGTGCACGCGGTCGTCGAGGCGGTCGGCGACCACGGCTGCGAATACATGACGGGTGGCCGCGTCGTCGTGCTCGGATCCACCGGGCGCAACTTCGCGGCCGGCATGTCCGGCGGCATCGCCTACGTGCTCGACGAGCGCGACGAGCTGCCGGGCCGCATCAACAAGCAGATGGTGGACCTCGAGCGGCTGGAGAACCCGGCCGAGATCGCGGAGCTGCGCCGCCTCGTCGAAGCACACCTCGAGCACACCTCGAGCGAGAAGGCGCGCAAGGTGCTCGACGCCTGGGACGCCCACCTGCCGCGGTTCGTGAAGGTCATCCCGCGCGACTACAAGCGCATGCTCGAGGCGATCTCCCGGGCCGAGGAGCAGGGCCTCGTCGGCGACGAGGCGATCATGGTGGCCTTCGAGGAGAACGCGCGCGACCTGTCACGGGTCGGCGGCAACTGACTTCAGCCACCGCCCACAGCCCACAGCCTAGAGCCCTTATCGCCATGGGAAAGCCAACGGGATTCATCGAGTACCTTCGCGAGCTGCCGGTCGACCGCGCCCCGCTCACGCGTATCGCGGACTGGAACGAGTTCCACCCGCACCTCGAGGAGAAGCGGCTGCGCCAGCAGGGCGCGCGCTGCATGGACTGCGGCGTGCCGTTCTGCCACACGGGCAAGCTCATCAGCGGCATGGCGTCGGGCTGCCCGATCAACAACGTCATCCCCGAGTGGAACGACCTCGTCTACCGCGGTCTCTGGCACGAAGCGCTCGACCGCCTGCACATGACGAACAACTTCCCGGAGTTCACCGGGCGAGTCTGTCCGGCACCGTGCGAGGGCTCGTGCGTGCTCGGCATCAACGACCCCGCCGTCACGATCAAGAACATCGAGGCGGAGATCATCGATCGCGGCTGGGACGAGGGCTGGGTCCTGCCCGAGACGCCGAAGACGCGCAGCGGCAAGAAAGTGGCCGTCATCGGCTCGGGGCCCGCCGGCCTCGCAGCGGCCGAGCAGCTCAACCGCGCCGGACACCTGGTGACCGTGCTCGAGCGCGACGACCGGCCCGGCGGGTTGCTGATGTACGGCATCCCGAACATGAAGCTCGACAAGCGCGAGAGTCGTCTTGCGACGGCTCGAGCTGATGGAGCAGTCGGGCATCAAGTTCATCTGCAACGCGAGCGTCGGCGACAACGTCGAGGCGCAGCTGCTGCTGCGCGACTTCGACGCGACGGTGATCTGCACCGGCGCGACGCAGCCGCGCGACCTGCCCGTCGACGGGCGCAAGCTCGGCGGCGTGCACTTCGCGATGGAGTACCTCACCGCGAGCACGAAGGCGCTGCTCGACGGCGGACCCGATGCGAGCCCGATCCACGCGCGCGGCAAGGACGTCGTCGTGATCGGCGGCGGCGACACGGGCACCGACTGCGTGGGCACGGCGATCCGCCAGGGATGCCGCAGCCTGGTGCAGCTCGAGATCAT
>CAVTDU010000042.1:0-37973 GCA_963733565.1 uncultured Gammaproteobacteria bacterium | reverse complement strand
ACTCCGCGAGGCCGTCGGCGACCATCGGCTCGAGTGCGACGAGCTCGCTCGCGAAATAGCTGCGGAAATCGATCCCGAAGCGCTTGCCCGTCGCGTCGTAGTCGAGCACGCCGTAGCACATGATCTGCTGGATGACGTCGCGGCGGATGATGTCGTCGCGCGTCAGCGTGAGGCCGCGGTGCACCGGCAGCTCGCCACGGTCCAGCGCGCCGTAGTACTCGGGCAGCGTCTTCAGGTTCTGCACGAAATTGTCGCCGACCTTGCCGATCGAGCTCACGCCGAGCCCGATCAGGTCGCAGTAGCCCCGGGTCGAATAACCCTGGAAATTGCGCTGCAGCGTGCCGTTCTCCTGCGCGACGACCAGTTCGTCCTGCGGCAGCGCGAAGTGGTCCATGCCGATGTAGACATAGCCCGCCTTGGTGAGCTTCTCGATCGTGAGCCCGAGCAGGTCCAGTCGCGTTTCCGGCGTCGGCAGGAATTCCGCGTTCAGCTGCCGCTGCGCCTTGAACATCTGAGGCAGGTGCGCATAGGCGTAGACGGCGAAACGGTCCGGCTTGGCAGACAGCACGGTGTCGATCGTCTTCGCGAAGCCCTCCAGGTTCTGCTTCGGCAGGCCGTAGATGAGGTCCACGCTCACCGACCCGAAGCCGAACTCGCGAGCCTCGCGTATGAGCCGCAGCGTGTCGGGCACGGACTGGATCCGGTTGACGGCCTCCTGCACCAGCGGATCGAAATCCTGGATGCCGAGGCTGCAGCGGTTGAAGCCGACGCGCGCCAGGTCGCGCAGCGTGTCGCGAGAGATCGTGCGCGGGTCGAGCTCGATCGAGTATTCGCGGCCCGGATCGCTCGACAGCTTGAAGTGGCTGCCGAGCTTCTCGATCAGCCGGTCGATCTCGAGCGATGTCAGGAACGTCGGCGTGCCGCCGCCGAAGTGCAGCTGCTCGACCTCCCGGTCGCGGTCGTAGAGCTGGCTCTGCAGCTCGATCTCGCGATGCAGGCGGTACAGGTAGGCCTCGGCCTTCTCGTGGTTGCGGGTGATGACCTTGGTGCAGCCGCAGTAGAAACAGGGGCTGGAGCAGAAGGGGATGTGCACGTACAGCGACAGTGGCCGCGGAATCGGGTCCTGGTTGCTCGCGAGCGCCGCCGCCCGGTACTCGGCAAGCCCGAAGCGGTCGGTGAACTGCACCGCCGTCGGGTACGACGTATAGCGCGGGCCCGACCGGTCGTAGCGACGGATGAGGTCGACGTCGAAGCGGACCTGGTGCGAATTCATCTTTGTCTCTGAGTCCATCATGCGTCCCGAGCGTGCTCCACGGCGGGCGGCCCCGCCTTGACGTGCGTCAAGGATGGGAATGCCGAAGCCGCCGGCTATTGGTACATGCCGAAGCATAGACGCCGCGGGAGGCGGCCGGTAGGGGGAGGGGTGGGGTCGGACGGCCGATCCGCTAGAATTTGACACCTTCCCGCCGTACCAGCCGGAGACGACCTTGACGAACAACGACTCAGCCGACGTTTCCGGCACCGCCAATTCGCCGATCGCGGCCGAGACCGTGATCATCGGGGCGGGCCCGGCCGGCCTGTTCCAGGCGTTCGAGCTGGGCCTGCTCGGCATCAAGTCGCACATCGTCGACACGCTCGGGCACCCGGGCGGGCAGTGCGCGGAGCTCTACCCCGACAAGCCGATCTACGACATTCCGGCGCTGCCGGTATGCGGCGCGCAGGAGCTGGTGGACCGGCTGCTGCAGCAGATCAAGCCGTTCGAGCCCCAGTTCCATTTCGGCCAGGAGGTCTCGGGCCTCGAGCGGCTGGAAGACGGTTCCTTCGCGATCGAGACTTCGACGGGCACGCGGTTCGTGGCGCGGGCGGTCGTGATTGCGGCGGGCCTCGGCTCGTTCCAGCCACGCAGGCTGGGGGTGGAGGGCGCCGACGCGTTCGAGGACAGGCAGGTCCACTACCGCGTGCGCAGCACGGCCGATTTCCACGGCCAGCGGCTCGTGATCTTCGGCGGGGGCGATTCGGCGCTCGACTGGGTGATCGACCTCACCGGCAAGGCAACGAGCATCGTGCACGTGCACCGCCGGCCCGAGTTCCGCGCCGCCCCGGCATCGGTTGCGCGGATGCAGCAGCTGGTCGCGGAGGGCCGGATGACGTACGTCGAGGGCATCGCCGCGGGCATCCGCACCGCCGATGGCCGCCTCACCGGCGTCACGATCAGGCGCACCGACGGCACGACGGAAGATTTCGACGCCGATCACGTGCTGGCCTTCTTCGGCCTGCACCCGAAGCTCGGGCCCATCGCCGAGTGGGGCCTCGAGCTCGAGAAGAAGGCGCTCAAGGTGGACACGGCGAAGTTCCAGACCAGCGTGCCGGGCATCTTCGCCATCGGAGACATCAACACCTATCCGGGCAAGAAGAAGCTGATCCTGAGTGGCTTCCACGAGGCGGCGCTCGCCGCATTCGCGATCGCCGAGCACATCAATCCCGCGAAGAAAGTGCACCTGCAGTACACGACCACGAGCCCGATCATGCAGAAGCGGCTCGGCGTTTCCGAGTGAGCATGCAGCGCGGACGCTGGCAATGAACCAGCTGCTCGCGGACCTGGTCCGCCTGCTCGAGCTCGAGCGTCTCGAGATGAACCTGTTCCGCGGCGAGAGTCGCGACATCGGCAGCCCGCAGGTATTCGGTGGACAGGTGCTCGGCCAGGCGCTCATGGCGGCGTGCGGCACGGTCGAGGGCCGCTCGGTGCACTCGCTGCACGCCTATTTCCTGCGCCGCGGCGACTTCAACGCGCCGATCGTCTACGAGGTCGATCGCAGCCGCGACGGCGCGAGTTTCAGCAGCCGGCGGGTCGTCGCGATCCAGCACGGGCAGCAGATCTTCAACATGGCCGCCTCGTTCCAGATCGAGGAGGACGGGCCCGACCACCAGGTGCCGATGCCCGAGGTCGCGCCGCCCGAGGAACTGCCGGATCTCACGACCGAGGTGCGCAAGCATCTTTCGCGCATGCCGGCCGAGCGGCGACGCTTCTGGTCGCTCGAGCGCCCATTCGAATTCCGCTCGGTGGAAGCGGTCGAGGCCGGCGAGCCGCGTCCCGGAGTGCGCAACCTGTGGTTCCGCCTCGTCGAGCGTTGCCCGGACGACCCGGTGCTGCACCGTTGCCTGCTGGCCTACATGTCGGACTACCACCTGCTCGAGACGGCGACGCTGCCACACGGGCTCGCGTACCGCTCGGGCGACGTGACGCTCGCGAGCATCGACCACGCGATGTGGTTCCATCGGCCGCTGCGCGTGGACGAATGGCTGCTGTATGCGCTCATCAGCCCGAGCAGTTCCGGTTCGCGCGGAGTTGCATTCGGCCGCATATTCGATCGCGAAGGGCGGCTGGTCGCGAGCACCGCCCAGGAAGGCCTGATGAGGACGAGGAACTGACCATGCGCGTGCGTACGGCGGTTGTCTGCAGTCTGCTGGTCGTCGTCGCTGCGGGGCATGCGGCTGCCGACGAACTCGAGCAGCGTCTCGCGGCGGCGAACCCCAAGCGCGGCCAGTTGCTCTACATGCAGTGCAAGGCGTGCCACGACGCGGAGCCGGGCCTGCCGCACAAGGTGGGCCCCAACCTGAACGGCGTGTTCGGGCGCACCGCTGGAACGGCGCCTGGCTTCAAGTACACCGACGCGATGGCGAAGTCCGGCATCGTGTGGACTGCAGCAGACGCTGGACACGTTCCTGAAACAACCAGGCGCGATGATTCCCGGCAACGGCATGGCGTTTCCGGGCGTCGCGAACGACGCCGACCGGGCCAGCCTCATCGTCTACCTGCAGTCGAGTTCCGCGCCAAGGTAAACGGAACCTCAGGGATTCCTGCCGATCGCCGACGGCCGGATTACTGCAACGCGAGTTCCAGCCTGACCTTGCCGTCCTGCGCAGTGACCTTGCCGGCCTTCGTCAGGAACACGCGTGTCGGCTCGAGAGCGCTGCCATCGAGCAGCGCGCGCTGAACCGCGGCGGCGCGCGCCTCGCCGAGCGCGCCGAGTTCGGTGTCGGGCACCGTGACCGCAGTGCGAGCCGTCTTCTCGAGGTACTCGATCGTCGCTGCCTGGCCCAGTGCCTTGGCCTCGCCACGGGAAGTCCCCTCCGGTGGCGCCGGCGGTTCAGGGACCTGCGGCTCGCTGCCCGTCTGCTTCCTCACGATGGCGGTGAGCACGGCGATCCTTTCGTCAGGTCCGAGCGAGTCGAACGACGGGACGGGTGCCCCGTCTTTCCTGCCACTGGCAAGTGCGAGTCGTCATCGCATCCGCGAGCTGCTGGTCGTAGGCACGCGCAGCGAGTGCCGGCCCGTCGATTTCCGCGCAGCGCGCCGATCGGCACGTCGAGCTTGATCGCGGGCTTCTCGACCAGGCTCTTCGAGAGCGCGGCCAGGCGCCCGGCGCTCGCAGGATCGAGCGTGGCGCTGCCCGGCGCGAAATCCACGAACTGCGCTTCCTCCGCACCCGCGAACAGCGAGCCGAGCAGCGCGAACGGCGCGGTGACCGCCTTTACCAGGATGTTCTTGATGACCTGCCAGACGATCGGGCCGATGCGGAACTTCGGATCGTCGATCGAGCCGGTAACCGGGACGTCGAGCTCGATCACTCCGTTGCGGTCCTTGAGCAGCGCCGTCGCGAACTTGACCGGCAACGTTGCCTCGCCCTTGGCCGCGGTCTCCTCGCCCCACTCGAGCTGGTCGATGCGGATCTTGTGCTGCGCATCGAGCTTGCGGTCCTGGATGAGGTAGTGAAGGTCCGTCGTGAGCTTGCCCTTCGCGATCGAATATCCCGCAAGCTGGCCGGAGTACGGGTTGAAAATCGGCAGCGAGATGTTCTCGAACCTGAGGCCGATGTCCGTGTAGCGCTCGAACGCGAACGGCTGGATCTCCCCGCTGATCGTGACCGGAGAGAACTCGCCGACCGCGCCCTTCAGGTCCACCTTCGCGTGCGACGCCGGGTCGCTCGACAGACCGGCGAGCGTTCCGTTCAGCCGCATGACCTCCGCCGCGAAATTCGGCTGCACGAAGAGGTCGGTGAAATCCATGGTCCCGTTGTCGATCCGCACCTCGCGGATCCGGATCGGCATGCCTTCGGCCGGCAGCGGCGCCGGGGAGGGCGGGGCGGCCGCGCCACCCGACGCCTTGCGGGCCTTTGCGGCCTTCGACTTGGCCCGCTCGATCTCCTTGTCCCGGCGACGCTTGTCGGCCGGAGTCATCTGCGCCTCGGCCGCCGCCTGCGCACGACGTGCCTCGAGCGCCGCCGCCGTGCCTTGCGGGTCCAGCACCGCGGCAATGTTGATGACGCGCTCCGGGCTGATGATGACGCGTGCGAACGGCTCGCTGACCGTGATCGTGTCGATGCTGACGGCGTCGGGACCCATCGCGACGCTGAGCTTGCCGAGCGCGACTTGCCGGAAGTTGACGAGGTCCTTGCCGAGCGCGTTGTCCACCGACTTGAAGCCGTCGATCGTGACCTCGCCATCGAAACTCATGTCCGGTCCGGGCGCGTCCGGCGGATCGAGCCGGACCTTGCCTTTGAGGCCGAGTTCGCCGGCCTTGATCGTCAGGTCTGCGAGCGGCAGGACGTACGGTTGCAGGATCGTCATGCGGGCCTTCGCCAGCGACACGTCGAGCTGCGCCGCGAGCGGCTCGGGCGTCACGGTGCCCTCGGCCTTGAACGGCGCGTGGCCGTTGATCACGGCGTCGATTGAAACCGGCAGTGGCTGCGCGAGGTCGAGGCTCGCGTTGCCGACGCGGACGTTGAGCGGAGCGATGGCGAATTGCTTGGCCGGCTCCTTCATCCGGTCCTCGAAGTCGATGGATGCATTCGCGACGTCGACGCTGGCGATGCGGACCTGCCACGGCTTGCCGGAACCCGTGCCCTTTGCGGCGGTCGTCGGCTCGGCCTGTGCGGCCGGCGCATCTGCCGGCGCCACGAGGCTGACGAGGTTGATCGAGCCGTCCGGCGACATCCACGCCTGCGCCTTGAGCCCGGAAACCACGATGCTCGCGAGATCGACCGTCTGCTCCGGGAGCGCGACCGCAGTGTTCGAAAGCACGACGCTCGGCACGCGTCACCCAGTCATCGCTCTCGCCGCGCGCCCGCAGGCCCAGTCCGGTCAGTTCGATCTTCGGCAGCTTGAGCTTGACGTCGAACTCCTTGCCGAGCGCGAGCGCGTAGGTGCCGGCGAGGTTCACGACGCCGGAAGTAAGGTCGAACGGCAGTGCGTCGCCGAGGTATTCCGCCACGCCCGGTGCCTGCAGTCCGCCGATCGCCAGTTCGCCTTGCGACGACACCTTCGGTGCGAGTGCGAAGCGACCCTTCCAGTCGAAGGTCTCGCCGGCTTCGCTGCTGGCCGAGAGCTGGAACCCGCCTCCCTCCGGAGTCGTGCGGAAATCCTTCAGGGAAAACGTAACGGGCGAGAAACTTGCGCTTGAAGGGTCGCGTGCGGGCAAGGTCCGCGAAGTCCGCCCGGCCGTCCTTCACGGCGACCGACTGCAGCCAGACATCCGGCAGGGCAGAATCCTCGCTGTCCTCGGGTGGTGCGGACTTCTTCGGCGCGAGATCCGCGAAGTTCATCGCGCCGCCGCGGCGGATGACCGCGCGCACCTCCGGCACCTCGACGATCACGTCCTTGAAGATCAGCGTCCGTTGCCAGAGCGAGGCCAGTTCGAAGTCGACGAACAGGCGCCGGAACCCGAGCATCGGCGAGCCGTCGGCGTCGGGAATGGCCAGGTCGCGAATCTCGGCCTGCAGCTTGAACGGATCGATCCGTACCTCGCCGATGCGAAGCTCGCGGCCGTAGTTCTGCCGGACGTACTTGATCGCCTGGTCGCGGACCAGGCCGGGAGCGACCTTGAACCCGACGAGCGCGTACAGGCCGACCAGCGCGGCGACGAATGCCGCGGCCCATGCGAGCTTCGACTTGAAGATCCGTGCCACGAGGTGGGATGCCCTCGGAAGTCACAGCCGTGGGCGGCCCCGGCGGGCCGCGCCACGGCTCGGTGTCAGGTCACTTGCTGCTGCCCAGCCAGCGGTACACGTAGCCGGCGATCAGCGCGCCGAAGATCGGGCCGACCCAGAACAACCACAGCTGCGCGAGGGCCCAGCCGCCGACGATCAGCGCCGGGCCGGTGCTGCGCGCCGGGTTTACCGATGTGTTGGTGACCGGGATGCTGATCAGGTGGACCAGCGTGAGCGCGAGGCCGATCGCGATCGGCGCGAAGCCCGCGGGCGCGCGCTTGTCGGTCGCGCCGAGGATGATCAGCACGAACATCAGCGTCATGACGACTTCGGTGAGGAAGCCCGAAGCGAGCGAGTAGCCGCCGGGGGAGTGCTCGCCATAGCCGTTCGAGGCGAAACCGCCCAGTTCGAAGCCTGGCTTGCCGGACGCGATCATGTAGAGCATGAACGCACCGGCGATGGCGCCCAGCACCTGCACGACGATGTACGGCACCACTTCGCCCACCGGGTGCCGGCCGCCGGCCCAGAGACCGACGGTAACGGCGGGGTTCAGGTGGCAGCCCGAGATGTGCCCGATGGCGTAGGCCATCGTGAGTACCGTGAGACCGAAAGCCAGCGCAACGCCGGCGAAGCCGATACCGAGTTCCGGAAACGCCGCCGCAAGCACGGCACTGCCGCAGCCTCCGAGCACGAGCCAGAACGTACCGATGAACTCCGCTGCAAGTTTCTTCGACATGGGCATGAACGTATCCCTTTTGACTGATTGTAGTGAGGCCACCCGCCCCCGAGCCCGGACTGTAGCGAGTCCGGCCCGGCAGAAACAAGCTCAGGCCTGCAGCAGGGTCCAGCAGTAGCCGTCGGGGGCGGCGAACGAGAACGAACGCGTTCCGAACTCGTCCGGCAATACGTCGGTCAGCGCGGTGGCGCCGCTGCCGTGCACGCGCTTCCACATGCCTTCGATGTCGTTGACCCGCCAGGTGTACAGCGAGCAGCCGAGGCTGCCCGGACGCGACCGGTCCAGCTTGTCGGCGAGGCGACTGCCCCTGCCGAACCGCACGATCTTGAGCTTGCCGGAGCGGCGCTCGTCGAGCGAGTGGCCCGATCGCGGGTCGTCGAAATCCACCATCCAGTGCGTTTCGTCGGGCTCGAGGCCGAAGATGGTCCGTGAGCCGGTCGCCTGGCCGTAGGGTCGCTCCGCATCGAACCAGCGCTTGAGGCCCAGCACTTCGTCGTAGAAGCGCAGCACCTGGTGGTCGTCGGTCGCGATCATCATCCCGGCGTGCGTGTGCTGGCTGGTCTGGAACAGGCAATGCGGGTCGATTCGCCCGTAAAGCGGGCTCTGGTAGCCGAAACGCTCGAAGAAGACCTGCCGGTACAGTGGCTGCAGGACGACCATCTCGCGCACGCCAACCACCGCCTCGGCGAACGGCCGGGCCGCAGCCTCGCCGGTTACCTCGCCGATCACGGCGAGGATCGGGTCGATGACGCTGATGGGCTCGCCCTGGTCCTTCGCGAGCGCCGCGTGGTTCGCAATGTTCAGGACGCTGGTCGTCAGCCGGACGCCCCAGCGGCTGCCGACGCAGCGCAGGTTCGGCGTCGAGGCCGAGACCGTCGTTGCGCGGGCGTTCCCACTGCATCAGGCGCACGAGGCCGTGGTCGGCGTCCTGGTGGTGAAGTCGCAGCGAACGCAACGGCGAATCGACTCCGTAGAGCGCGCGCGCGGACGCGGCGTCCAGCGCGCCGAAGCGACCGGCGCGGCAGCCGAAGCGCTCGTAGTAGGCGAGCGACGCGGCGATGTCGGGCACGCCGATGCAGACTTCGTAGAGACCGCCGACACAGGTCGGCCGCACGGAGGAAGACGCGGATGTCGTCTGTACCATGCCTGCCTTTTACCAGATCGTGCCGCCGACGAAATCCCCGGCGGCCGGCAGGAAGGGCCGGTAGTCGATGCTCTGCCAGAAGCCGGCCGCGAAATACGGGTCGGCCTCGAGCCAGCGCCGTGCCTCGTCGAGGCTGCCTGTCTTGAACACGTAGAGGCTGCCGATCATCCGCTGGCCGTCGGGAGAGAAGAGGGGCCCGGCCAGCGCCAGCCGATCGAGGATGGTCTGGACGTACCGCAGGTGGTCCTGTGCGGCCGCCTTGCGCGCCGCCTGCGAGTCCGGCCCATCGTGGCAGATCACGGCGACGTGGGTCGGCACGAAGGAAACGCGGGCCTGGCTTCTCGTTCATCGGTTGCGCTCCTCGCCTCGTTTCCCGGGGCCAGTGTCCAGCAGGACCTTGCCAGGATTCATGATGCCTTTCGGGTCGATCGCGCGCTTGATGGCCCGCATCGTCTCGAGGGCCACCGCACTCTTGTGACGGGCCAGCGCGTCGCGCTTGAGGCGACCGATTCCGTGCTCGGCACTGATGCTGCCGCGGAATCGTCCCACGACGGCGTGCACGGCCGCCTGGATCTGCGGTTCCTTCGCGACGAACGAGGCCCGATCGCCTCCCGCGGGCTCGCTCACGTTGAAGTGCAGGTTGCCGTCGCCGACATGGCCGTAGGCGACCATTCGCCCGGCGGGGACGATCGCGAGAACTGCAGCGGTGGCGGCAGCCATGAAGTCCGGCAGCGCGGCGACCGGGACCGACACGTCGTGCTTGATGCTGGCGCCCTCCGCGCGCTGCGCCTCGGGCACCGATTCGCGCAGCCGCCACAGTGCATTGCGCTGCGCGAGCGATTCGGCGAGCACGGCGTCGAGCACGAGCCCGGCGCCCATGGCGTCTTCCAGCGTCGCCTCGAGGATGGCGCGCAGCGCCGGATCGTCGCGGGTCGAGGAGATCTCGCAGAGCACGTAGCAGGAGTACGGCCGCCCGAGCGGGTCCGACACGCCGGGAATGTGCCTGATCGTCAACTCGACAGCCATCCTGGGCAGGTATTCGAAGCTCGTGACCGCGTCCGCCGTCGCGGCCCGCAGCAGCCCGAGCAGTTCCACCGCGGCAGCCCGGATCGCGTACGGCGAGGAACGCGGTCTCCGTCGTGCGCGGAAGCGGGAACAGCTTGAGGCTGGCGGCCGTGATCACGCCGAGCGTGCCTTCCGCGCCGATGAACAGGTCGTCGAGGTCGTAACCGGTATTGTCCTTGCGCAGGCTCGTGAGTCCGTCGAGCACCTGCCCGTCTGGCAGCACGACCTCGAGACCGAGCACGAGTTCGCGCGCCACGCCATAGCGCAGCGCATTCAGGCCGCCGGCGTTGGTCGAGAGGTTGCCGCCGATCTGGCAGCTGCCCTCGGCGCCGAGCGACAGCGGAAAGAAACGGTCGGCCCGCTCGGCCGCGGCCTGCACGTCGGCGAGAATGCAGCCGGCCTCGGCGACCATCGAGAAATTGGCGGCATCCATCTCGCGGATGCGGTTCAGGCGGCGCAACGAAAGCACGATCTCGTCGCCGCGCGCGCCGGGCGTCGCGCCCCCGCAGTAGCTGGTGTTGCCACCTTGCGGCACCACGCCGACGCCGAGTTCGTTGCAGATCGCAAGCACCTGCGCGGTCTCGGCGGTCGACGCAGGGCAGGCGACCAGCGGCGTCGCGCCGCGGTACAGGCCGCGGAAATCGACGACGAAGGGCGCCACTCGATCCGGCTCCTCGATGCAGCCCTCGGGGCCCAGGGCCTTGCGGATGCGCGCGACGGCTTCGGTGATCACGCGGGTCGCGGCGCCGCGATCTTCGCGATGAGGACCGAGGCGGCGACGGCCACGACCAGCACGAGGATCGACGCGAAGGGGTTGGTGAGCAGGCCCGGCGCGAACAGCAGCACGAGGCCGAAGCCGAGCATCATGAATCCCGAGACGAGCTTGAGGATGCGACCCTCCGACTCGCTCAGCTTGCGGGCACCCATGGTGCGGGTGAACACGATGACGATGGCGAGCAGCGGCAGCACGTAGATCACGTTGTAGGCGGCGAGCCACGCGTAGTACTGCCATGACTCGAGGCTGGCGAGCGTCAGCGCGCGCGTATAGACCATCGGGAAGCCGGCCGTGCACAGCAGTTCGTACGAGTTCGCCACGATCGCCAGCAGCACCGTGCTCGCCAGCATCGGCCCCATGTTGCCCGTGGTGACCACCTCGCGCATGCGCTTGAACAGGCCCGGTTTCGCCGCGTCCGGAATCGACAGGCTGGGCCCTTCCTTGAACCAGAAATAGTCCTTGATGTTGAGCGCCGCGACGGTGAGCGCCAGCAGTCCCGCGATGATCGTGATCACGCGCAGCTCGCCGGCGATCAGGAACACGTTCAGCCACGCGGCCATGAAGACGAAGTAGACGATGCCGGAGAACAGCACGAACGTCCCGCCGACGATCAGCATCCGGGTGCGGCTCTTGGCATGCACCAGCAGGCTGAGCAGGAAGAGCAGCACGAAGAACGCGCAGGGATTGAACGCGTCCATGCCGGCCAGCACCAGCGTGAGCAGCGGCAGCGAGAGCGCTTCGGCATTGACAGTGCCGATGAAGGGAAGGTGGACGACCGAGCCAGGCGAAGGGGAATCGATCGTCGTCTGGCCGCCGGCCGCCGCCGCGGATGCTGCCGGCGTCGCTGTCGGCGCCGGGTCGGCACCCGGATTCGCCACACGATCCGCATGGCAGGCGTCGAGCGCCTTCTCGAGGTCCGCTCCCGTAGTTGCCGCGGTGTCGTAGCCGATCATGACCTGTCGGCAGAACACGAAGCCAGGGATCGAAAGCGCCTCGACGCCCAGCGATTTCGCCGTGTCGAAATAGAACCGTGCGTTGTCGCGATTGTCCTTCACCGGGTAGCGCTTGATCTCGAGCCACGGCTTGCGGGCCGCCATCTCGTCCAGGAACGGCTTTGCGGCCTGGCAATGCGGGCAGGTGGGGGAGAAGAAGTAATAGAGCCGCACGGTCGGTCCGCCGTCCGCGGCGGTGCCGTACCAGAATTCGCTGGATTTCGTGTCGGGCGTGTCGGCGCCCGCGAGGGACGCCAGCAGCAGCCAGAGCGTGGCGACGATGCCAAACCGTGTCAGGGTCATTTCGTTCAGGGATTGCAGGCCAGAGACCCGCGCATGATAGCTGGCGGAATCCGCATGGCTCTCAGGTCTTTTACCGACCCGGTTCGCCCGTCGCCGGGACGTTCGACTACCGTGCCACGCAACAGGTCATTGCTGGCCTGCCTGTCCGCCCGAGACTTTCACCGTCACCGCCATGGCTTCCTTTCCGCCCCCGCGTCTCAAGCCGCGAATCGGGGCGGCGTCGAGGTAGTCGCGGCCGACCGCGAGGCGGCAGTGACGGCCTCCGGTCTCCTCGGCATGCGTGACGTCGAGGCTGAGCCAGCCCTGGTCGGCGCCGAGCCAGACGTCGGCCCACGCGTGGCTCGCGATCTCACCGCTGTCGCCGGCATGGAAGTAGCCGCTGACGTAGCGCGCCGGAATGCCGGCCGTGCGGCAGCAGGCGACCAGCACGTGAGCCTGGTCCTGGCAGACGCCGACGCCGAGTTCCAGTACCTCGGATGCGCTGTGGGTCACGTCGGTGACTCCAGGGGCGTACGCGACGACGTGCCGGATGCTGTCCACGAGATCCGCGAGCGACCGGCGCGACGCGGGGTGCCGGCCCAGGCAGTGGTCGGCGAGGGCGCGCAGCGCCGCGTCCGGCCGGGTCAGCGGCGTGGGCGCGAGATAGGTGAGCGGCGAGAGCCGCGACGTCTCCGGCGTCGCCTCGACGACGTCGCTGATCTCCGCGATGCCCTCGGCCACGATTCGTGCCTCGCGATGAGGCTGCTCGAGCGTCACCACGTGCATCAGGTTGCCATACGGGTCGACCTGCTCGATCCGCTCGCCCGGCGAGGTCACCCGCCAGCTGACGACCCGCTGGCCCGGCTCCAGCCGCGGCGTCAGCTTCAGCGCCTGGATGCTGTAGCTGACCGGATCTTCGTAGACGTAGTGCGTCTCGTGGCGGATGTGCAGTTGCATGTGTCCTTCATCCCGCGGGCGAGTGCCCGAGAAAGTCCCGGCCGATCCGCTCGCTCAGGTCCGCGGTCGTCGCCAGGATGCCGTTGAGGAAGTGCTCGACGCCGCCGGGGGGTACCGAATCGAGCGTGCCGAACCTGAGCGACGCGTGCAGCAGGCCGGCCCGTCGCTCGGTTTCCGCCGAATGGGAGTTCCTCACGGCCTGCAGGTTTTCGTACACCAGCGAGGTCGATCGATACACGGAGCGGGGCACGTCCGGCCGGAAGATCGTGAATGCAAGCACGTTCGTCGGCGTCACGCTGTCGCGGGACACGCGGCGGAAGATCTCGAAGGCCGAAAGTGCCCGCAGCAGAACGCTCCACGCGTAGTAGTCGTGTGCGACCGGCCTGCCATCGGGGCCGGACGGCTCGCAGGCGAGCCGCGTCAGCAGCAGGCGCACGACTCCGTCGGCGCGCTCGAGGAAGGTCCCGATCTGCATGAAGTGGTAGCCCTCGTCCCTCAGCATCGAGCCGAGCACCACGCCGCGGGCCAGGTGCGCGCGATACTTCACCCAGTCGACGAACTCGGCGACGTTGCTCGTGCTGAAGCGCGAGGGTGCGTTCGCGCGCGCCTCGAGCCACGTCGAATTGAACGTCTCCCACATCTCCGACGAGATCGTGCCGCGCACCGCGCGCGCATTCTCGCGGGCCATGCGCAGGCAGTTGAGGATGCTGGACGGGTTGCCGCGGTCGAACGCGAGGAAGTCGATGACGTGGTGGGGCTCGAGCGTGTCGTGGCGCCCGGCGTACTCATCGCTGAAGCCGAGCGTGGTGAGCATGCGCTGCCAGCCGACGCCGTCGGACTGCGCCTCCTGCGGCAGCAGCGACAGCCGGTACTGGACGTCGAGCGTGCGCGCGAAATTCTCCGCGCGCTCGGCGTAGCGGCCGAGCCAGTAGACATGGTCTGCGGTGCGGCTCAGCACGCGTCAGTCCTCCAGCACCCAGGTGTCCTTGGTGCCGCCCCCCTGCGAGGAGTTGACCACCAGCGAGCCGGCGCGCAGCGCGACGCGCGTGAGGCCTCCGGGCACGATGTCGATCTCGCGGCCCGAGAGGACGAACGGCCGCAGGTCGATGTGACGCGGCGCCACGCCCTGCTCGACGAAGGTCGGGCAGGTCGAGAGCGCGAGCGTCGGCTGCGCGATGTACTTCTCCGGAGCGGCGAGGATCCGCAGGCGGAAGTCTTCGCGTTCGGCGGTCGAGGCGGCCGGCCCCACCAGCATGCCGTAGCCGCCGGAGCCATGGACTTCCTTGACCACGAGCTCGTCGAGGTGCGCGAGCGTGTAGGCGAGGTCGTCGGGCCTGCGCAGCACCTTCGTCGGCACGTTGGCGAGCAGCGGCTCTTCGCCGAGATAGAAGCGGATCATGTCCGGGACGTGCGGATAGATCGACTTGTCGTCGGCGATCCCGGTGCCGATGGCGTTCGCCAGCGTGACCCGGCCGGCGCGGTAGGCCGACATGAGCCCGGGAACACCGAGCACGGAGTCGGTGCGGAACACCAGCGGGTCCAGGAAATCGTCGTCGATGCGGCGGTAGATCACGTCCACGCGCTGCGGGCCGCGCGTCGTGCGCATGTAGACGAATCCTTCGCGCACGAACAGATCCTGGCCCTCGACCAGTTCCACGCCCATCTGCTGCGCGAGGAACGCGTGCTCGAAGTAGGCGCTGTTGTTCGCGCCGGGCGTGAGCACCACGACGACCGGGTCGGCCACCCCGTCAGGAGCGACGCTGGCAAGGTTGCCGAAAAGACGGTCCGGGTAGTGCTCGACGGGCGCGACGCGGTTGAGCGCGAACAGCTCCGGAAAGAGCCGCATCATCATCTTGCGGTCCTCGAGCATGTACGACACGCCGGAGGGCACGCGCAGGTTGTCCTCGAGCACGTAGAACTCGCCTGGCCCGGCCCTGACGACGTCGATGCCGGCGATGTGCGCGTAGATGCCGCCCGGGACGTCCATGTCCTGCATCTCGGGCCGGTACTGCGGGTTGCAGTAGATCTGCTCCGGCGCAATCAGCGCCGCACGCAGGATGTCCTGCTCGTGGTAGATGTCCCCTATGAAGGCGTTCAGGGCCCGCACGCGCTGCCGCAGGCCCGCCGCCAGCGCCCGCCATTCCTCGGCCGAGAGCACGCGCGGCACGATGTCGAACGGGATCAGCCGCTCGTTGCCCTCCTGCTCGCCGTAGACGGCGAAGGTGATGCCGACGCGGTGGAAGAGGCTGTCGGCCTCGGCGCGCTTCTGTCGCAGCGCGTCGTCCGGCTGGCGGACGAGCCAGTCGGAGTAGGCGGCGTAATGCGGGCGGACGCGACCGTCGGGCGCGTACATCTCGTCATAGGGCGGCTCGGTTCGGTCCATTGCGGGAAGTCCTTCCCGGGACCCAAGCGAATATCGTGCCAACGCCGCCAGGCGCGTAACGGACCCCCGTCCTGCTCCATGCCGGTGCAGGATGGGATCCCGGTGCCGCGGTCGCGGCCCCAGTCTGGTGCGCCGGGGTCAGTACCGCCCGTGCGTCTTGTAGAGGTAGTTCGTCAGTTCGGCGGTCTGCATCGACAGGCGGCGCTGGATCTCGTGCACCACCCGCACGATCGCACGCATCACGTGGTAGACGACCTTCGGGTGCGTGTCGAGCATGCCCTCGAGGGCGCTGCGGCTCAGTCCGAGGACCCGCGTGTCGCTCAGCGCGACCAGCGATGCATAGCGCGTGGACGCATCGAGGAACGACAGTTCGCCCACCACGTCGCCCGGGCGAATGGCGTTCAGCGTGACCTCGGCATCCGTTCCGACGCCCTTCACGACGCCGAGCACGCCGCTCGCCACGACGTAGAGGTGATCGTCGGCCGACCCTTCGCGGATCAGCACCTCGCCGTGCTTGAGGTCTCGCAGGGTCATGGCGCGGGCCAGCGTCCGCTGCTCGTCGTCGTTCAGTTCGACGGCCAGCTTCGACTTGCTCAGGGCTTCGAAAACGCCGGCTTCGCTCATGGTCCGCGCTCCGCAGAATAGGTGTCCCGCCGATTCTCGCGGGATGCGGTTCCCGGCGGTAGTAGGTGAAACCCGCTAGGCCGCTGGCAGGCGGCAGCGGGGCTTGGTCAGCAGCATGTGGACGTCGCCCAGCTGCCTTTCCAGGAACCCGCCCTCACAGTAGCAGAGGTAGAAGTGCCACATCCGGATGAACTCTTCCGGGTAGCCGAGCCTGCGCACGTCGTCCAGGCGCGCGAAGAAGCGCTCGCGCCACGCCCTGAGCGTCGTCGCGTAGTGCGGGCCGATGTCCTCCAGGTGGAAGATCTTCATGTCCGTCGCGCGGCGCACCGAGTCCGTGATCGCCGTTATGGACGGGATGAAGCTGCCCGGGAAGATGAAGCGCTGGATGAAGTCGACCGAGCCGAGCGCCTGCTCGTAGAGCTGGTCCTGGATCGTGATGGCCTGCAGCAGCATCGCGCCATGCGGCTCCAGCAGCTGCGAGCAGCGCGCCGTGTAGGTGTCGAGGAACTGGTGACCCACGGCTTCGATCATCTCGACCGAGACCAGCTTGTCGTAGCGGCCCCGCAGGTCCCGGTAATCGTCGAGCAGCAGCGTCACGCGGTCGGACACGCCCGCCGCGCGCACGCGTTCGGCGGCCCAGTCATGCTGCTCGCGCGAGATCGTCGTCGTCGTCACGCGGCAGCCGTAGCGGGTCGCGGCATGGATGGCGAGCCCGCCCCAGCCGGTGCCGATCTCGAGCAGGTGATCCGACGGTGAGAGGTGGAGCTTGCGGCAGATGCGCTCGAACTTCGCGATCTGCGCCTCGTGCAGCGTCGAGTCGTCGCGCTCGAAGATGCCGCACGAGTACGCCATCGTCTCGTCGAGGAACAGCGCGAACAGGTCGTTGCCGAGATCGTAGTGCGCGGCGATGTTGCGCCGGCTGCCGTCGGGACTGTTGCGGTTCAGCCAGTGCAGCACGCGGCGCAGCGGGGCCGTCGCGATCGCCGCACCGCCTTCCATGGTCTCCATGACCTCGCGGTTGGCGATGAAGAGGCGGATGAGCGAAGTCAGGTCGTCGCTGCGCCAGTGGCCGCGCATGAAAGCCTCGCCGCCGCCGACCGTGCCGCCGAAGGCCGCATCGGCGTAGGTCTGCGGGTGGAGCACCTCGATGGTCGCGTGAAGGCTGCAGTCTTCGGTGCGCTGGCCGAACGTCCGGCGCTCGCCGCCCTCGACGACCGTGAGCTCGCCATGGCGGAGCTGCCCGAGCTTGGCGAGGAAGACCCGTCGGCCGAGCCGCTGCAGCAGGCTCTCGCGTGCCCCGATGCCGAGACTGGTCGTTGCGGGAACGATGTTTTCGCTCATGAAGGGAGTCTCTCGATGCGTCCTTCGAAGTGGCGGTGCCCGGCACCTGTCTTGTCGGGATGGGTGAAGAATGGCGTCCGCTTGAGCCACAGCCGCAGCGCCTGCCAGTAGATTGCGCCGGCGACCTGCGCCGTCATGAAGGGGTAGCCGGCGAGTGCGCCGGCAAGCGCGCGCGATCCGAGGGGCTCGCGTTCGAGGGACAGGGTCGCGTCGAAGACCGGCCTGTCCTCGCGCCAGTTCTCCATGTGCACGAGCAGCCGCTCGCCGGGCGCGGCGAAGCGCCAGTCGTAGTCCATGTCCATCGGCAGGAACGGCGAGACGTGGAAGTCCTTGCCGAAGTGGAAGCGCAGCTTGTCCGGCGTGCCGCTGCTTGCGGTCGCAGGCAGCACGTAGCAGTGCTGCTCGCCCCACGGCGTGTTGTTGATCTCGGCGACGACGGCCTCGACGCGAGTGTCCTGCGCATCGAAGCAGTAATAGAAGCTGACCGGGTTGAATCCGTACCCGAAGTAGCGCGGATGCGTGAGCAGGCGGATCGGGCCCTCGGGACGAGGACCGCGCCGCGGCTCGCCACCAGCGACCGTATGCTCTGGTCGAGCGCCTCGGTCGCATCGCCGTGGTGGTCCTCGCGGTGCCAGCGGGCGAGGGCAGCTGCGGCGCGCCGACCAGAACCAATAGCCTTCGAGAGCCTGCGGCAGTTCCGCCAGGTCGAGGTACAGCATGCAGACCTCGTACCGGAACGAGTGCGGTCCGGGCGAGTGCCGCCGGTGCCTAACCCACCCTTTGTAGAGGCAACTCTGCACGGACGAGATCCTCGTTGAAATGCGCAAGCGCGGTCTGCGCGCTCACGACGCCGTCTTCGTGGAAGCCGCAGCGCCAGTACGCGCCGCAGAAGTAGGTGCGTCGCTGGCCGTTCAGCTCGCGGTGGCGCTTCTGCGCCGCGACGCCCTGCGGCAGATAGACCGGATGCTGGTAACTGAAGCTGCGCAGGATCCTGCGCTCGTCGATGGCGCGCCGGTGATTGAGCGTCACCAGGAACCGCACCGGCGCGGCCAGCGACTGCAGCGTGCTCATGTCGTAGGTCAATGCCACCGGTTCCTGTGCGTCGGCGAGCAGGTGGTAGTTCCACGCGGCCCGGGCGAGCGGCCGCTTCGGCAGCAGGCTTTCGTCCGTGTGCAGGATCGCTTCGTTCGACGCGTAGGGCAGCGCCTGCAGCACGGCTGTCTCGGCAGGAGTCGGCGACTCGAGCAGCGCGAGCGCCTGGTCCGAGTGGCAGGCCAGGAAGACGTGGTCGAACGTCTCGACGTCGCCGCGTACCGTGCGCACGAGGACGCGGTCCGGCTGGCGGCGGATCGACTCCACGGGGGTCGAGAGCAGCAGTTTCGCGCGCGACGCCGCGAGCAGCCTGCGCACGTACTCGCGGGAGCCACCGCGAACCGTCTGCCAGACAGGGCGGTCGTCCACCGAGAGGAAGCCGTGCCGGTCGAAGAACTCGACGAAAAACCGTGCCGGAAAGTCGAGCATCGCGCTCGCCTCGGCGGACCAGATCGCGCGCCCCATCGGCAGGATGTAGTGCTCGACGAACTGCTGCGAATAGCCGCCCTCGCGCAGGTAGGCTCCGAGCGTCAGCGATTCGTCGCCCGACCCGATCAGTGCCTTCGCGCTGGAATTGAAGCGCAGGATGTCGGCGATCATGCGCAGGAAGGAAGGGCGAAACAGGTTCCGGCGCTGCGCGAACAGCGAATTGACCGACGTGCCGTTGTACTCGAGGCCGGTACGCTCGCAGCTCAGGCTGAAGCTCATGTTCGACGGCTGCCACGCGACGCCGAGTTCCTCGAGCATCGCGATGAAGTTCGGGTACGTCCAGTCGTTGAACACGATGAAGCCGGTGTCCACCGCCCAGGTGCGGCCCGCGAACTCGACGTCCACCGTGTTGGTGTGGCCGCCGGGATAGTCGTTCGCCTCGAAGATCGTAACGTCGTGGTCGCGGGAAAGGCGCCACGCTGCATGAAGTCCGGCGACGCCGGCGCCGACGACGGCGATCCTCATGACGTCACGGCGGTGTGCGCCGCGCGAATCCTGGCAGGCACCTGCTTCAGGTCCCGGATCAGGCCGAGCGCGGCCAGCAGCCGCAAACCGTAGTAGGTGAGGTCGATTTCCCACCAGTAGAAGCCCTGCCGGGCCGAGGCCGGGTAACGGTGGTGGTTGTTGTGCCAGCCCTCGCCGAGCGTGATGAGCGCGAGCAGCAGGTTGTTGCGGCTGTCGTCGCCGGTCTGGTAGCGGCGACGCCCCCACACGTGGCAGAGCGAGTTGATCGTGTAGGTGCCGTGGTAGCAGGCGACCGTGGAGACGAAGAAGCCCCAGACCAGCATCTGGCCACCGCTCGTGCCGAGCTCCGGCCAGCGTGCGTCGAGCACTTTGCCGAGCACCAGCAGGCCGACAGCAAGCGCGAACGGCACGAGTATGTCGAAGCGGTCGAGCCAGCGCAGTTCCGGGTAGCGCAGCAGGTCGCGCACGCGGCCGAGGTCCGGCGCGAAGTGCCGCCGCGACAGGAACCAGCCCATGTGCGACCAGAGGAAGCCGCGCTGCGCCGGCGAATGCACGTCTTCCGGGCGGTCGGAGTGCACATGGTGATGCCGGTGATGCGCCGCCCACCAGATCGGGCCGCGCTGGACGGCGGAGGCTCCAAGCACTGCGAACGCGAACTGCACGCCGCGCGAGGCCTTGAACGTGCGGTGGGAGAAGTAGCGGTGGTAGAAGCCCGTGATCGCGAACATGCGCAGCACGTACAGGCCAACCGCCGCGGCCACGGCCACGGGGCTCACGCCGACCCAGATGATGCCGAGGCAGGCGAAGTGCATTCCAGCGAATGGCACGATCCGTGCCCAGTCCACGCCATCGGCGCCCTCGCTGCCGGAATACGATGGCGCGGATCCCGAATCGAACCAGCGCGACAGCGTCCGCCATGCGCGCGAGGCTGTGTCGCCGGCTCGACGTCTACCTACTGCGCTGTCGGGCGATCTCACGCTGGACACGTCAGTTGCCGGCGTTCTTTGCCGGCGTCGCCTGGCCGTCCGAGCCGCCAAGCAGCTGAACCCGCAGGTCGCGGACGATGCTGCGCGGGTCGAGCCAGATCGCGAGGAATGCCGGGCCGAACTCCGGGTCGTCGATACGTCCGACCAGGCGCTGCTCGTCGTAGAAACGCGTGGCGCCACCGGCCTCGACCACGGTCGTCATGTTCTGGCCGGCGCGAGACGTCGGACCACAGCACGCGCAGGCTGGCGAGCCTGCTCTGCCCGCCAGGCAGGATCGCGACCCAGGCGGGTCCAGGCCTTCTCCGTGATGCCCAGCAGTTCGTCAACGGTGAACGAGCGCTGGTACCAAAGGCTCAGCGCGACTTTCTGGCCGGGGCCGAAGCCTTCGTAGCGGCCGGATCCCGTCCAGAGGCTGGCGTCGTAGATGTCGAAGCCGAGCCAGCTCAGCTGGCCGCCGCCGACCTTCTTGAGCTCGGCTCTTTCGGGCATGGCCGCCGGGAGGCCAGTGGCCGCCTGCGCGACGGGCGCGGCGAACAGCAGGCAGGCCAGCAGCAGGGGAGTGCGGCGAATATTCGTGAGGCTGCGGCATGGCGGGACTTTCGTCGCGCAGCCGGTGCCGGATTCAGGTGGGACGCGCGGCTCCCGCCTTGATCTGCGCATACCCGGCCAGGGCCGCGGCCCGGCTCTGCTGCAGGTCCACGACAGGTGGCGGGTAATCAGCCATGGCGTCCGGGAGCCAGCGACGCACGTAGCTTCCGTCCGGATCGTGGCGTGCCGCCTGCAGGGCCGGGTTGAAAACACGGAAATAGGGCGCGGCGTCGGCGCCGCAACCCGCCGTCCACTGCCAGCCGAGCGTGTTGCTTGCGAGGTCTGCGTCCACCAGCGTGTCCCAGAACCAGCGCGCCCCTTCGAGCCAGGGCTGGCGCAGGTTCTTGGTCAGCAGCGATGCCACGATCATGCGCACCCGGTTGTGCATCCAGCCGGTCGTCCACAGCTCGCGCATCCCGGCGTCCACGATGGGAAAGCCGGTGCGTCCCTTTTGCCACGCCTCGAGCCAGGCCGGGTTCGGCGTCCACGGAAACCGCGCAAACCTCTCGTCCAGCGGTTCGGTCGCCGTGCGGGGGAAGTGGTGCAGCAGGTGATGCGCGAATTCGCGCCAGCCGATTTCACGCAGGAACGTTTCCGCGCCAGCCCCGGCCCCGGGTCGATCGGCCTGCGCGTTGCGGACGGCGGCGAGGCACTGCCGGGGTCCGATCTCCCCGAAGTGCAGGTGGGGCGAAATCCTCGAGGTGTCCGGCAGGTCGGGGCGGTTGCGCCCTTCGTTGTAGCCGGCCAACGCGTGCTCGCAGAAGGCTTCGAGCCGGTCGAGTGCGCCTTGCTCGCCGGGCGTCCATGCGGCAGCGAGCCCGGCATCCCAGCGGACCCGCGGCAGGAGTTCGAGTTCCTCAAGCGCGAGGCCGCGGGAGCGTCACGGACGCCCCGGCGATCCTGGCCGGAGCCGGGTGCGGACGCGGCTGGCTTGCGACAGGCGCGCTGCAGGAGCGCCAGAACGGCGTAAACACGCGGTAGGGAGCGCCTTGTGCGGTGCGCGTCTCCCATGGTTCGACGAGCAGCGCCGCATTGAAACTCTCGGCAAGCGAGCCCGGCCTCATCCAGGCCGGCGGCAACTCGCGCATCTCTTGCGGTGATGGCGGGTTCGTAGAGTCGATTCCAGAAGACCTGCGTGGCCCCGGTTTCACGCGCCACCGCGAGCAACGCCTGAAGCGTCGGCCCGCGCCGGACGTGAAGTGCGGCGCCGCGGGCGCGCAGCGACTCTGCGAGACGTTCCAGGCTGTGGTGCAGCCACCATCGACTCGCTGCCCCCGGCTGCCAGTCGCCTTCCTCGTCAGGCGCGTGGATGTACAGCGCGACGACGCGATCGGCCCGGTCGCAGGCGGCCGCGAGGGCTGGGTTGTCCGCCAGTCGCAGGTCCCGCCGGAACCATACGATGGCCGTCGAGCCGTCGCTCATGCCTGGGCGCGCAGTGCGGCGATGCGTTCCTCGATCGGCGGGTGCGTCATGAAGAAACGCTTCAACCCGCTGCCGAGACCGCCGGCGATGCCGAACGCGGCCATCTTGTCCGGCAGCGGGCCCGAATGCCGCTGCTGGAGGCGCTCGAGCGCGCTGATCATGTTCTGGCGGCCGGCGAGACGGGCGCCGCCTGCGTCCGCGCGGAACTCGCGCTGCCGCGAGAACCACATGACGATGATGGTTGCCAGCAGGCCAAGCACGATCTCCGACACGATGGTCGTTACCCAGAACGCCGGGCCGTGGCCTTCCTCCGTGCGGAAGACCACGCGGTCCACGGTGTGACCGATGACTCGCGCAAGGAACACCACGAACGTGTTGACCACGCCCTGGATCAGCGCGAGGGTCACCATGTCGCCGTTCGCGACGTGGCTGACTTCATGCGCAAGCACGGCCTCGGCCTCTTCGCGGGACATGCTCTGCAGCAGGCCGGTGCTGACGGCGACCAGCGACGCGTCGCGGCGGGCGCCGGTGGCGAAGGCATTCGGCTCCGGGGAGTCGAAGACGCCGACCTCGGGCATCCCGATGCCCGCTTCGCGCGCCTGTCGCTGCACGGTGCTCACGAGCCAGCTCTCGGTCGCGTTGCCGGGCTGGCCGATCACCCGCACGCCCATCATCCGCTTCGCCGTCCACTTCGAAATGGCCAGCGACACGAACGAACCGGTGAAGCCGACGACCGCCGCGAACGCGAGCAGCTTGCCGAGGTCGAGATCGACTCCCTGCGCATCGAGCACGCTCTCCAGCCCGAGCAGGCGGAGCACGAAGCCCAGCAGCACGATGATGGCGAGGTTGGTGGCGAGGAACAGCAGGACGCGCTTCATGAATCAGGTACTCCGGGTCGGTAATTCCATGGCCCGGCCTGTGGGTGGGGCCGCTGCCTCGGGATTCAAGTCCATGCGCGCCAGCGGCGCGTGGTGGACGCACTGTGACCCGTTCGGAGCGTCCGGCTCCACGGTTTCGCGTCGCGTGGCTGGCGTGATATAGCTGCCCGACCATGCTTCGCAAGCGACCGCAACGCCCCAGGCCCGTGCCCGAGGCTGCCGAAGGCAGCCGCAGGATCGAGGCGGCGCTCCGCGAGCAGCAGCGGCAGCTGCGCGCCGCCGCCGCCCGCCTGCCGGATGCGGGCAGCGACGACGTTCACGATGGACGCGTGGCCGCCCGTCGCATGCGATCGCTGCTCAAGACGTTCCGCCCCATGCTGGACGCGCGTTGCGCGCGCCTGATGCGGGCCGACCTGCGGAGCTTCGCCCGGTCGCTGGCGCTCGTCCGCGAGGCCGACGTGCGGCGCGACCTGCTGGTCGAGCTGTCGGGGAGCGATCCGGGGCTGACCGCGGAGGATCTGCAGCGGCTCGCGACCATGCTGGACGACCGCTGCCTCGAGGCGAGGTCCTCGCTCGCGCGTCACGTGGCGGAGCCGGGCTGGGCGGCGCTTGCCGCCGCGGTGCAGAGCGAGACGGCGATCGCCGACCTGCGCATTCGTCCGGACGCCACGCTGGGCGACGTGCTCCGGTGCGTAAACGACTCATGGACGGCGGCGGTGCGTCGCCTCGAGAGCGAACCGACCGACACCGCGGGGCTGCACGCGCTGCGCCTCGCGCTGAAGCACGGCCGTTATGCGCTGGACCCGGTGGCCGACGTCGCGCCGGACGAGGTCAGCCAGCTGCTTCGCCGGCTGCGGGCGGCACAGGACGGCATCGGCGAGCACCGCGACGTGGTACTCGCCGTGCACTGGCTGAGTTCGAATGAGAGCGCGCTCGGCGGCAACCTGACCAGGCGCCTGCTGGCGCTGCTTACGCGACGGGAGAGGCGCCTGCGGGCACGGGCAGCGACACTTGCATGCCGGGTCCTGCCAGCCCTCCGGCGCTGGCGAAAGGCGACTCGCGCACTCAGGAAGGGAACGAAGCGAGGTCGATCGTGACCAGCAGCAGCCCGCCGGAGTGCGGCTCGGTCCTGACGTCGCACCCGAATCGCTGGGCCCAGTCGTGGATGCGCCGATTCTCGGCGAGGCTCGAGGCCTCGAGGCTGCGGATTCCGCGGGCCCGTGCCGCCGTGCCCAGGCTGCGCATGAGCTCGGTACCGAGGCCCCGACCCTGCCAGTCGTCTGCGACCACGATCGCGCACTCGGCCCGATCGGTGCCGGGCACGCGCGCATAGCGGCTGACCCCGACGATCCGCTCTGCCCCGGGGGGCGCTACGAAGGCACCGATGGCGAGCGTGTCCACGTAGTCGAGTTGCAGCAGCCGCGCCGCGTCCTCGCGCGTGATGCCCTTGCTGCTGTACTGCAGGCGCAGGTGCAGGGTCTGCTCGGAGAGCCCCGCGACGAAGGCGAGTTCCCGGTCGAGATCGTCCGGACGCAGGGCGCGAATGGTGACCGGGGTGCCGTCGGCGGCGAGCCAGGTCCGTTCGAGGTCGGCCGGATAGTCAGCGGGCCTGGAACCTGGGGGGCCAGAGGTCGAGTCGTTCACTCGCGGTCGCGATACTCGTCGTCGTCGTCGTCGTAATCGTCGTCTTCGTCCTCGTCCTCATCGTCCCAGTCGTCGTCCTCGTCCTCGTCGAGTTCGTCGTCGTCGAGGTCGTCTTCGTCGTCATCGACGGCATCGTCGTCGGCCCAGCCCTCCGGTTCGGAGGCGAGTTCCAGGTCCATTTCGATTCCAGACGTCGAGGTCGAGGTCCTCGAGTTCCCGGTCCAGCCACTGGATCCGGACCAGTTCCTCGTCAGGGTCCAGCGAGAGGACCTTGAAGATCTCCTCGGTCTCGAGGTCTTCGTACCACTTGCCCGGTACCGGGTCGTAATCGCGGCTCACACTGGGGCCCTCGGCAGGAATATCGCGAATCTTCGCCTTGCGCGCTTGCGAACAACTATACGGGCGACCTGCGACGGCAGGCAACCGGAACTCACCTACGGCCGAAACCGCCGGCGTCGCGTAAAATCCACCCAAGGCAACGAACAGGAAGGTTCAGACCGTGTATAGCTACCGCGCACCGCTCCGTGACATCCGCTTCGTCGTTCACGACGTCCTCGACTTCGTCGATCATTACCGCACTTTCGGGCGCGACGACCTGAGCAGCGACCTGCTCGAGGGCATCCTCGAGGAGGGGGCCAGGTTCGCCGAGACCGTGCTGGCGCCGACCAACCGCATCGGCGACGAGCACGGCCTGCGCTTCGAGAAGGGCATGGTCTATGCGCCACCGGGGTTCAAGGAGGCCTACGACCGCTATTGCCAGGACGGCTGGATCACCATGACCGCCGATCCGCAGTGGGGCGGGCAGGGCCTGCCCGGCGGCTTCGCGCTCGCTTTCGGCGAGATGCTCTGCTCCGGCAACATGGCCTGGAAGATGTACTCGGGGCTGACCGAGAGCGCCGGCCTGACCCTCGCCGCGCACGGTTCCGACGAGTTGAAGCAGCGTTACCTGCCCAAGATGGTCTCGGGCGAATGGGCCGGCACGATGTGCCTGACCGAGGCTCATTCCGGCAGCGACCTCGGCATCCTGCGCACCAAGGCCGAGCCCCGCGGCGACGGCTCGTTTGCGATCACGGGCACCAAGATCTTCATCAGCGCCGGCGAGCACGACCTGACCGAGAACATCATCCACCTGGTCCTCGCCCGGACGCCGGACGCACCCCCGGGAACGAAGGGCATCAGCCTGTTCGTCGTGCCGAAGCTGCTGTCGGACGCCGATGGCAAGCTCGGGGCCGCCAACGGCGTCACCTGCGGGTCCATCGAGCACAAGATGGGCATCCACGCCTCGCCGACCTGCGTCATGCACTTCAACGATTCCGTCGGCTGGCTGCTCGGCAAGCAGAACGAAGGCCTCTCGTGCATGTTCACGATGATGAACCATGCCCGCCTCGGCGTCGGGCTGCAGGGACAGGGGCAGTCCGAGCTCGCGTGGCAGGCGTCCATCGCCTACGCGAACGACCGCCTGCAGGGCCGCGCGCTCACCGGCGCCAAGCTGCCCGGCAAGCCCGCCGACCCGATCATCGTCCACCCCGATGTGCGTCGCATGCTGCTCACGCAGAAGGCGCTCGTCGAGGGTGGCCGCGTGCTGTGCTTCCTGACCGGCCGCGAGATCGACAGCGCGCACCTGAACACCGACGAGGCCGCGCGCAAGCGCTCCAACGACCTGGTGGCGTTCCTGACGCCGATCGTGAAGGCCTTCCTCACCGACGCCTCGATGGAGGTCACGAGCCTCGCCGTGCAGATCCACGGCGGCCATGGCTTCATCCGTGAGACCGGCGTCGAGCAGTTGATGCGCGACGCGCGGATCACGCCGCTCTACGAGGGAACGAACGGCATCCAGGCGCTCGACCTGCTCGGCCGCAAGGTCTTCGGCACCGGCGGCAAGAGCGTGCAGCTGATGACCGAGCGCATCCGCGAGGCGGTCGTGAAGTTCGGCGGCATTGCCGGAACTCGCGCCGATGGCGGCGGATCTCGGCAGGCGTCTCGACCAGTGGGTCAAGCTCACCCAGGAGCTCGGCGTGGCGGCGATGAAGGACCGCGAGGAGGTCGGCGCCGCGGCGAGCGACTACCTGCAGTTCTCGGGCTACGTCTGCCTCGGCTGGTGCTGGCTGGCCGCCGCCGGCGTGGCCGCGAAGCGGATTGCCGAAGGCACCGGCGACGCCGATTTCTACAACGCGAAGCTCGTGACGGCACGATTCTTCTTCGACCGGCTGCTGCCTCGCGTGGATGCGCACGCCGCGGCGGCGCGCGCCGGCGCGACGGGACTGATGCAGCTGCCGGCCGAGCACTTCGCAATCGCATGACCACTGCGGCCGGGGCTGGCGCGTCTCGCCTTGCTTCGGCCCGCCGGGTCGTCGTCAAGATCGGTTCCGCGCTGCTGGTCGAGCGGTCGTCCGGGCGCGTGAACCGGTCATGGCTCGAGGCCCTCGCCGAGGACGTGGCGCGGCTGCGCTCGCGCGACCAGGAGGTCGTGCTGGTGTCGTCCGGTGCGATCGCTCTCGGCAGGCGGCAGCTCGGGCTGCCTGCGGGCAAGCTCAGGCTCGAGGAAAGCCAGGCCGCCGCCGCGGTCGGCCAGATCCGGCTCGCGCATGCCTGGAAAGAGGTGCTCGAGCATCACGATTTCACGGTGGCGCAGGTGCTGCTGACGCTGGGGGACACCGAGCAGCGACGGCGTTACCTGAATGCGCGCAACACGCTCACGGCGCTGTTGCGGCTCGGCTCCATCCCCGTGATCAACGAGAACGACACCGTGGCCACCGCGGAGATCCGTTACGGCGACAACGACCGTCTCGCGGCGCGCGTCGCGCAGATGGTCAGCGCGGACTGCCTGGTGCTGCTGTCCGACGTGGACGGGCTCTATACCGCGGATCCCACTCGGTCGCCGGACGCGCAGTTCATTGCCGAGGTGCCGCACATCACGCCTGAAATCGAGGCGATGGCGGGCGGCTCGGCGTCGGACGTGGGCTCGGGCGGAATGGCGACCAAGATACTTGCCGCGAAGATCGCCGTCGCGGCGGGATGCCACATGTGCGTCGCGGCCGGTCGCGACGCTCATCCGCTGCGACGGATCGAGTCGGGTGCACGCTGCAGCTGGTTCCTGGCCGATGGCTCTCCGGTAGCTGCCCGCAAGCAGTGGATCGCGGGGATGCTGAAGCCGACCGGCGAATTGCGCGTGGACGAGGGCGCGGCACGGGCGCTGCGCCAGGGCAAGAGCCTGCTGCCGGCGGGCATCGTGCAGGTGAGCGGGCGCTTCGACCGTGGCGACGCGGTCGTCGTGACGGACCCCACGGGCCGCGAGATCGCGCGCGGGCTTGCCGCCTACTCGAGCGGCGATGCGGAGCGCATGTGCGGCCGCCAGAGCAGCGAGCTCGAGGAACTGCTCGGCTATCGCGGTCGCGACGAAATGATCCATCGTGACGACCTGGTGGTCATGGCATGAGCGCTGTCGTAGCGGAAATGATGGATTCGATCGGCCGCGCCGCGGTCGAGGCCGCCGAGGTGCTGGCGCTCGCGGACACGGATCGCAAGAACGCTGCGCTCGTGTCGGCGGCGAAGGCGCTGCGCGCGCGCGCCGGGGAGATACTTGCGGCCAATGCGCGGGACGTGGATGCGGCGGAGGCTGCCGGCCTCGGTGGCGCGATGCTCGACCGGCTGCGTCTCGATGCCGCGCGCGTCGAGGCGATGGCCGTCGGCGTCGAGCAGATCGCGACGCTCGCGGATCCCATCGGCACGATCGTGGCGGACTGGGTGCGTCCGAACGGGCTGCGGATCCAGCGCGTGCGCGTACCGCTCGGCGTCATCGGCATCATTTACGAGAGCCGGCCGAACGTGACGTGCGATGCCGGTGCGCTGTGCCTCAAGTCCGGCAACGCGGCCATCCTGCGCGGTGGCAGCGAGAGCCATCGATCGAGTGCCGCGATCCATTCCTGCCTGGTGGAGGGCCTGCGCGCGGCAGGACTGCCGGAGGCCTGTATCCAGCTGGTGCCGACCACCGACCGGGCTGCCGTCGGCTACATGCTCGGCGCGATGACGGACTACATCGACGTGATCGTGCCGCGCGGCGGCAAGAGCCTCATCGCCCGCGTGCAGCAGGAAGCCCGGGTGCCGGTGATCGGGCACCTCGAGGGCAACTGCCACGTGTTCGTGCACGGTGCGGCGGATCTCGGCATGGCGCGCGCGATCGTCATGAATGCCAAGCTGCGCCGCACCGGCATCTGCGGTGCGGCCGAGACGCTGCTCGTGGACGAGGCCTGCGCGGCGACGCACCTTGCGCCGATCGTGCGCGACCTGCTCGACGCCGGCTGCGAGGTTCGTGGCGACGAACATGTGCAGGCCGTCGACCCGCGCGTTCGACCCGCGGTCGAGGACGACTGGTACACGGAGTACCTGGACGCGGTGATCGCGGCCCGCGTCGTGAAGGGCGTCGATGGCGCGGTGAGGCACATTGCGCAGTACGGATCCGCGCACACCGAGTCGATCGTGACCGATGATGCCGCGTCAGCCGAGCAATTCCTGTCCCGCGTGGACAGCGCGATCGTGCTGCACAACGCCTCGACGCAGTTCGCGGACGGCGGCGAGTTCGGCATGGGGGCCGAGATCGGCATCTCGACCGACCGGTTCCATGCGCGTGGGCCGGTGGGCGTCGAGCAGCTCACGAGCTACAAGTACGTCGTGCGGGGCTCGGGCCAGGTCCGGCCGTGAGGCTATAGGGCGGCGAGTCCGCCGCGCATCGAATAGACGTCGGCACGACCCTGGCTGGCGGAGTTGCTCCGCGATCGCGAGGCTGCGCACGCCGTGCGCGCACACGATCAGGTGGCGGCCCCGCTCGGGAAACGCGACCCGGCCGTCGAGCAGTTCGCTCATGGGCAGGTGCAGTTCGATGTGCTGGTCGGGCCGGTCGAATCGCCGCTCCCACGCCTCGCGGATATCCACGAGCTCGAAGCCTGCGGCGCGCGCCTCGGCCAGGCTCGCAAACGAAACTTCGAGAGGCTCCGTCGAAGGTTGCGCCGGGCCCCGCGAGTGCATCGTGATCGCAGCCGGCGCGCCGCGCCGCGCGGATGCTGCGCGTGGAGAGACTCAGCAGGTCCACGACCACGAGCCCGCGTGCCGGCTCCGGCCCGAGACCCAGGATGAACTGCAGCGCCTGCATGGCCTGCATCGCGCCGAGCGTGCCCGGCACTGGTCCCAGCACGCCGGCCTCGGCGCAGTTGCCCACCATGCCGTCGCGCGGTGCCTCGGGCCATACGCACCGCAGGCACGGCCAGTCGGGCCGGGGGAGATAGGCCTGCAACTGTCCTTCGTACTGGTAGACGCTCGCGAACAAGGCGGGCCTGCCGGCGCGCACGACGGCATCGTTTACCAGGAACTTCGCCCGCAGGTTGTCCGTGCACTCGAGCACCACGTCGTAGTCGGCGACCAGCGCGTCGATGTTCTCGCGCCGTTGCATCGGAGACGATGGCGTCGCAACGCACGTCGCGATTCAGGCTGCGCAGCCGGTCGGCGGCGGCGACGGCCTTCGGTCGGCCGATGTCGGCGACGCCGTAGAGAGGCTGCCGGTGGAGGTTGCTCGCCTCGACGACGTCGCCGTCCAGGATGCCGATCCGGCCGACGCCGGCGGCGGCGAGGTATTGCAGCGCAGGGACGCCGAGACCTCCGGCGCCGATCACGAGGACCGACGCATCGCGGATGCGCTGCTGTCCCGCCTGGCCGACCTCCGGCAACGCGACCTGGCGCGAGTAATCGTGGGCGAAGCCGGTCGTGGCCGTGTCCTGATGCCCGCCATGCGCGTGCGGCATCCCGCTGTCGTGGACGTGATCGACCGCGACTTCCGCGCAGCGTTCGCAGTTCACCCAGCCCGAGTCGCCGTCCTCGTAGTGCTCCTTCTTCCAGATCGGCACGCGGTGCTTCACTTCGTCGATGATGTAGCGGCAGGCGGCGAAGGCTTCCTGCCGGTGCGCGGCGCTCACGCCGACCCAGACCGCCAGCTCGCCAACGGCGAGATCACCGACCCGGTGTACGCATGCCGCGCGGCTGACGCCGAATTTCTCGATGGCCTGCTGCACGATTCGCGACCCTTCCTTGATCGCGAGAGCCTCGAAGGCCTCGTACTCGAGGCGCCGCACCCGGCGGCCATCGTTGTGGTCACGCACCCAGCCCTCGAAACTCGCGTAGCCGCCTGCGGCCGGATCGCACAGCGCCTCGCGGCAGCTTTCCGGTCGCAGCGTGTTCGAGCTGAACGAGAACGGCTGCATCAGCCGCCCGCCACTGGCGGGATGAACACCACGCGATCGCCCTCGACGAGTGGCCGCTCCCAGTCGCAGAACTCTTCGTTGACCGCGACGCGCAGCAGCGACTCCGGCAGCGCGAGCCCGTGGCGCTGCCTGAGTTCCACGTAGAGTTCTCGTGGGGTGACCGCGGGCGTCTCGAGCGACTCCGCGCTGCGCCCGGCCTGCTCGCGCAACGCCGCGAAGTACTGCACGTGCACCGTCCGTGTCATCGCGGGACGCTCCCGGTGTCGAGTCGTGCCACGGCGGAGTCGAACTCCTGCTGGCGTGTTCACGTTGTCGAGCGCAGCCGGATCCTCCTGGTCGAGCAGCGGGACGCCGCTCTCGATGACGAACTTGCGCGGGCAGCGCCTGTCGCGGCCGATGGCGTCGAGTATCGCCGCGCGGGTGGAGGGCTCGTAGATCGCGCAGAGCGGCTCGGGCAGCCCGTCATGCGCACTGCGATAGGCGACGATGGCGTGAGCGCCGCGCGCCGCGACGAGGCGTGCGATCGCGGCGTCGCCGAGGAAGGGCAGGTCGCAGGCAACGACGAGCCACGCCGCCTCCGGATGGGCGGCTTGCGCTGCGGCGATACCCGCGATCGGGCCGACGACCGGCGATTTCGTCCACGATCTGCGGCAGCGCGGCGCGCGCCGGGTCGTTCGCCTGGTCGGGCCGCACCGAGACGAAGGCTCGCTGGCAGTGGCGCGACACGCAGATCGAACGCGATCGCGACCTGCGAACGGCCGCGGTACTCGAGCGTCGCCTTGTCCCTGCCCATGCGCCGGCTGGCGCCGCCCGCCAGTACCACGCCGTAGAGTGGGGCCAGGCCGTTCATGGCTGCTGCACGTCGCGACGGCCGCCGTGCTTCTCGAGCAGGCGCACTTCGCCGATCACGATCTCGTGCGACATGGACTTGCACATGTCGTAGATCGTGAGTGCCGCGACCGAAGCGCCCGTCAGCGCCTCCATCTCGACGCCGGTTCGATGGTGCACGCTCACGGTGCAGTGAATGACCGCGCTGTCGTGCGCATCCATGTCGATCTCGACGCGGCAGCTCTCGATGCCGAGCGGATGGCAGAACGGGATGAGCTCGTGCGTGCGCTTGGCGGCCATCACGCCCGCGATGATGGCGGTCTGGAACACGGGTCCCTTGGCTGTCGAGAAGCCGGCGTCGGTGAGCGCCTGCGCGACCTCGTGCGGGAAGCGCACGCGCGCCACGGCGATGGCCGTGCGCTTCGTGACCTGCTTGCCGCTCACGTCCACCATGGCCGGCTGGTCGCGGTCGTCCACATGACTGAACATCTTCGTCACCCGCCGATGTAGTGCATTTCGATCTTGCGCAGCGGGTGCTCCACGGCGCCCTTCGGGTCCCGCAGCTCGCTGTACCTGTCGTCGCGGCCTGTCCATGCGCGGCGGATGAGGGCGAGCAGTTCGTCGTCCGCGGCGCCGGCCCGCAGCGGCGAACGCAGGTCCAGGCCCTGTCCGGCGAAGAGGCAGGTGTAGAAGACGCCCTCGGACGACAGCCGGGCGCGGCTGCAGTCGCCGCAGAACGGCGCGGTCACCGAGGAGATGAAGCCGATCTCGCCCGCGCCGTCGTCATAGGCGTAGCGTTCGGCCACCTCGCCGCGGACTCGGCCGGGCAACGCACTGACGGGCCATCGCGCCCGGATCGAGTCCAGCAGTTCCGCGGACGGCACCACTTCGTCCGGTCGCCATGAGTTGCGATTGCCGACGTCCATGAACTCGATCAGCCGCACGATCACCGGCGTGCCGCGGAAGCGTTCGAGCAAAGGCAGCACGGTGTGGTCGTTGACGCCACGCTTGACGACGGCATTGACCTTGACGGGACCGAGGCCCGCCTCGAGTGCGGCCTCGATGCCGTCGAGCACCTGGTGCAGGCCGCCGAAACCGCCGTTCATCCGCTCGAAGACCGCCTCGTCGAGGCTGTCGAGGCTCACGGTCACTCGATGCAGCCCGTTGCCCTTCAGTTCGGCCGCATGGTTCGCGAGCAGCACGCCGTTCGTCGTGAGCGCGATGTCCTCGACACCTTCGATGGTCGAGATCTCGGCGACGAGTTCGGCCAGTCCGGCACGCAGCAGCGGCTCACCGCCCGTGAGACGGACCTTGCGCACTCCGAGTCCGACCGCGACCCGGGCCGTGCGGGCAATCTCGTCGAAGCTCAGTCGCTCGGAAGACTTGAGGAAGCGGTAGCGCTCGTGGAAGGTCTCGCGCGGCATGCAGTACGGGCAGCGGAAATTGCAGCGGTCCATGACCGAGATGCGCAGGTCGCGCATCGGGCGGCCGAGGCGGTCCCGCACGAGCCCGCGATCGGGCAGCGTTGGAACTGCGCTCATGTCCGGCTCGTCGTGCATCGCGCGGGGTCTCACCAGCGGTAAAAGCTTGCCAGGTATCCTGAAGGATAGTCCGCCGGGCCGGGCGGAAGTTCAACGAAACCGTCGGTGCCGAGCAACGAGATGAAGTCCCCGGAGCCCCGCGTCGGCTTCGGCATGGCGACCAGGCCCAGGGTCGGGCTGCGCTCCAGCTGGACTGGCAGGAACAACGACAGCGGTGGTTGCACGCGGTAGGGCGCGCCGAGCGGCATCGGTTCGGCCGGCGCCGGGCGCGCTCCGATCGCGGCGCAGAGGCCCGGCACCACGTAGCGGACCAGGCACACGAGCGCGGACACCGGATTTCCCGGCAACCCGAATACGGGCTGGCCGTTGCGCGACACACCGAACCACATCGGCTTGCCGGGCCTTTGCGCCACCTTGTGGAAGACCTCCTCGACGCCGACGTCGCGGAGCGCCTGCGGGACATGGTCGAATCGTCCCATCGAGACGCCGCCGCTCAGCACCACGACGTCGTGGGTGTCGAGGTGCACCGCAAGGCGATCGCGGAGCACCTGCGGATCGTCGGGCAGGTGGTCGTCGGCCACGCGCAGGAAGCCCCTGAGGGCGAGCGCAGCGCGCAGCGCATGGGAATTCGAGCGTCGGATCTGCCAGTCCTCGATGGGCTCGCCCGGCTCCACGAGTTCGTCGCCAGTCGCGACGATGATGATGCGGGGATCGGCATGCACGTCGGCACGTGGCAGCCCGGCGGAGGCAAGCACGGCCAGTTCCGGCGCGCCGAGCCTCGTGCCTCGAGCCAGCAGCATGTCGCCTTCGCGGCAGTCGAGCCCGCGCGTGTGCACGTTCGCGAACGGCTCGACCACGGCGTCCTCGTTGACGTCCGCCGACCCGTCGGCGATGCGCAGCCGCTCGACCGGGATGACGCAGTCGCAGCCCGCAGGCAGTACGGCGCCCGTCATCACTTCGAGACAGGCGTCCGCGGCCTCCAGTCGCAGCGGCGGCCGGCCGGCCGCCTGGGTTCCGGCGATGACGAATCGCCGGCGACCCTCGCGCCAGGAGGCGGACGAGATCGCAATCCCGTCCATCGTGACCCGGTCGAATGGCGGCTGGTCACGCTCGGCACGCACGGACTGCGCCAGCACGGCCCCGGCGAGCGACGCCAGCGGGCGCGACTCGACCGGCAGCGCCTTGATCCGCTCGCGGACCAGTGCCTCGGCCGCAGCGGGCGTCGGCAGTGGCCCCACGGCGTGATTACTTCTTCTGGGCGGCGGTGAACGCCTTGATCTCTTCGCTCCAGCGCGTCGCGAGCGCGGTCAGCTCGTCGAGCGCGGCGTTGTGCTTCTTCGCCTGCACCGCTTCGATCGCGGTCTTCTTCTGTGCGTACTCGGGATCGGCCGGGTCGAGCGCGGCGATCGTCGTGTTCTTCTCCTGCTCGAGGCACGGCAGGTAGGTTTCCTGCACGGACTTCGAGTATTCCTTGATCGTCCCCTGCGCGGCGAGCATCTGGTCCTTCGTGGACGTCGCGCCATTCGGGAGATTCTGCGGGGCCTGCGGGTAGACGCAGGCGGCCTGGGCCGAAACGCCGGACGCCAGCAGCACGGCGACGAGGGAGATGCGGGTCGAGAGCTTCATGTCGGTTCCTCTGCAGGATCACTGGGCCCACGGCAGCCGCGGGTCGGAAAGTTGGGCGCAAAACTATAGCAGACACCCCCGCCACCCCCGCCAGCCCTGCCCGGCGCTATCCTTGGCGCCTCGGACCGGGGGAGGAGACCCGATGCCAGCCGCCGATTTCCCGGGAACCTATGGCGCCAGCACGCACGGCGTGCGCGGCGACTACCGCGACATGCGGCCGGATTACACGGTCGTGCAGGACTATGGCGCCTACGCCGAGGCGGACCAGGACCGCTGGCGGAGGCTCTACGCGCGCCAGATGCGCCTGGTGGCGGAGCGCGCCTGTCCGGAGTTCCTCCGGGTCGTCGGAACGCTGGGCTACGAAACCGGGGTTCCCCGCTTCGACGAGGTCAACGAGCGGCTCGGGCTGCGCGACGGGCTGGCAGGTCGTGGCCGTGCCGGGGCTGCTGCCCGAGCAGGTATTCTTCGGCCACCTTGCCGAACGCCGCTTTCCGGTCACCGTGTGGCTGCGCGACGAGCCCGAGTTCGACTACATCGTCGAGCCGGACATCTTCCACGACTTCTTCGGGCACGTGCCGCTGCTCTTCGATCCCGTGTTCGCCGACTACATGCAGGCGTACGGGCGTGGCGGACTGAAGGCCGACGGCCTGCACGCGCTCGAGTACCTGGCGCGACTCTACTGGTACACGGTCGAGTTCGGCCTCGTGCGGACCGGGGCGGGGCTGCGCATCTACGGCGCCGGCATCCTCTCGTCGCCGGGCGAGGTCGCCTATGCGATCTCGAGCCCGGCGCCGCACCGCATCGGCTTCGGTATCGAGCGCGTGATGCGCACGCGCTATAAGATAGACACCTTCCAGCAGACGTATTTCGTGATCGAGGACTTCGGGCAGCTCTTTCGCGAGACGGCCCCGGACTTCACGCCCGTGTATGCCGCCATCGCCGGGCAGGAATCATTCCCGGCCGACACCGTGTTGCCCCAGGACAAGTTGTTCGCACCCGTCGAGGACAGCCGATGAGCAAGCCTTCTCCCGCCGCCAGCCAGTCCGCAGCGCCGTTCGCCCTCGGGCACTTCGTCGCGGGGCGGCACGTCGCGGGCACGTCCGGCCGCGAGGGTCCGGTGTACAACCCGGCCACCGGCGCCCTGCGCGGCCACGTCGCGTTCGCCAGCGACGAGGAGACGCGCGCCGCGATCGCGGCAGCCGAAGCCGCGCTGCCCGCTGGTCAGCGATTACACCGCTGCAACGGGCGCGCATCATGTTCCGCTTCAAGGCGCTGCTCGAGGCCAATGCCGACGAACTCGCGCTGCTGCTGACGTCCGAGCACGGCAAGGTCCTGTCCGATGCGAGGGGCGAGCTCACGCGCGGAATCGAGGTCGTCGAGTTCGCCTGTGGCATTCCCCAGCTGCTGAAGAGCGAATTCACCGAGAACGTCGGCAGCGGCGTGGACAGCTGGTCCATTCGCCAGCCGGTGGGCGTGTGCGCCGGAGTCACGCCGTTCAATTTTCCGGCGATGGTGCCGATGTGGATGTTCCCGGTGGCGATCGCCTGCGGCAACACGTTCGTGCTGAAGCCCTCGGAAAAGGACCCGAGCGTGCCGTTGCGCGTCGCCGAGTTGCTGAAACAGGCCGGGCTGCCTGACGGCGTGTTCAACGTCGTGAACGGCGACCGCGACGCGGTGGACACGCTGCTCACGGATCCCCGCGTCGCTGCGGTGAGTTTCGTCGGTTCGACGCCGGTCGCGGAGTACATCTATCGGACGGCATCCGCCCACGGCAAGCGGGTGCAGGCGCTCGGCGGGGCGAAGAACCACATGGTGGTGATGCCGGATGCGGATACGCGCAATGCGGCGAGCGCGCTGGTCGGTGCGGCCTACGGCTCTGCCGGCGAGCGCTGCATGGCCATCGCGGTGGCCGTGGCGGTCGGCGAGGCCGGCGATCGGCTGGTCGAGGCGGTGAAGCAGCAGCTCGCGGAACTCCTGGTCGCCCCCGGCACCGTCGAGCGCGCAGACATGGGGCCGCTCGTGACCCGCGAGCACCTCGAACGTGTGCGCGGCTATGTGGACCTCGGGGTGCAGGAAGGCGCGGAACTCGTCGTCGACGGGCGCGGCATTCGCGTGACGGGGCACGAGCAGGGCTACTACCTCGGGCCTTGCCTGTTCGATCACGTCCGGCCCGAGATGCGCATCTATCGCGAGGAAATCTTCGGGCCGGTGCTCTGCGTGATCCGGGCGCCGGACCTCGAGTCGGCGCTCGAACTCGTCAATGCGCACGAATTCGGCAACGGCACGGCGATCTTCACCGCGAGCGGCGAGGCGGCTCGGTCGTTCACGCAGCGCGTGCAGGCCGGCATGGTGGGCGTGAACGTTCCGATCCCGGTGCCCATGGCGTTTCACTCGTTCGGCGGCTGGAAGCGCTCGCTGTTCGGGCCGCTTCACGTGCACGGTCCGGACGGTGTGCGTTTCTACACCCGGCTCAAGACGGTGACCTCCCGTTGGCCGACCTCGGCCCGCGAGGGTGCCCAGTTCGTGATGCCGACGATGAAGTAGCCGTGACTGGGCAATCGCCGCCGCTGTGCGGCGTCCTGTAAGATTGCGACTCCCTCGTGCGGCCGTAGCTCAGTTGGATAGAGCATCAGGCTTCGAACCTGAGGGTCGGGGGTTCGAATCCCTCCGGCCGCGCCAGAAAATGAAAAAGGGTCCGCCTGAACGAGGTGGGCCCTTTTTCATTTTTCGGTTGCCGCTGAGGGATTGAGAACCCCCGACGTCGTCGGGGCGTTCGACAACCGCGCGACAGCGCGGTTGGACGTTGGCGATTCGCGGCAACGGAGCGCATCGGCAACGGCCCCAGCGGGGCGGCCAGGTAGCGGAGCGGGGCCGCCATCCC
>CAVTDU010000041.1:0-22330 GCA_963733565.1 uncultured Gammaproteobacteria bacterium | reverse complement strand
GCGACGCCGGCGCCGGCGAGTGCGCCGCATACGTCGGTCATCATCGCTTCGGGGCCGCAGACGTAGAACGCGTCGGCGTCGGTCGTGCCGAGCAGTTGCAGCGTCCGCGCTCCGTCGAGCGCGCCACCGACGCCGCTCCAGTTCGCGGGCGGCTGGTCGAGAGCGTGTCGTACGACGAGACGCGACGCGAACTCCGACTCGAGTGCGGCGAGACGCTCGCGGAAGATGATCTCGTCCTCGCAGCGATTGCCGCAGAGCAGTACCGCGCGGCTCTGCGGCTCTTCGCGCAGCAGTGTCTCGGCGAGGCTGATGAGCGGCGTGATCCCGACGCCGCCTGCGACGAATGCAATCGTGCGCTCGAGTGCCGGTTTCGTCGCAAGCGTGAACTGGCCCGACGGGTCCGTCGCGACGAGCGTGTCGCCTGCGCGGATGCGCTCGTGGAGGTGCCGGGAGACGAGTCCCTCGGCCATGCGCTTGACGGTAATCGCTGGCCGGAGTCCAGAGGCCGGCGAAGACGAGAACGAATAGCAGCGACGGTGCGTCACGCCACCGATCTCGACGAGCAGCGTGAGGTGCTGGCCGGCCTCGTACACGAGAGGGCGCGCAGTGCCTGTCGGCTCGAGCACGAACGTCCGGGTGGACGGTGTTTCGTCGACGACCTCGACGACGCGAAACTCGCGCCGCGCCGCGTGTGGCGCGACCTTGCCCCAGCGGGCACTCGGCGTCCGAAGCTCGAACGTAGGGGCCGGCTCGGCGAACCATGCTCGGACGAAGGCGGCGGCCCTGGACATGACGGGAACCCGGCGAAAATAAAGTGTGTATAAACACTATACAGTGCTGTCCGGTCCCCGCAACCCCCGGGCGCCTCGCGTCCTTCAGTTGCCCTGCCCGGCCTCGGCCAGGAACTGCCGGAGCCGCTTGCGATGCATGGCGCTCAGCAGCCGGCCGATGATCGGGCCCGTCTGCTCGACCACCCGCGACAATTCGTCGACCGTCGCGCCGGAGTAGGCGCGCAGCGCCAGGCGTGCCTCGCGTCTGACGAGCTGCTCCATGGCCGAGTCGTACAGTTCGAACTCCGCCGGCCCGACTCCCCGGTCCGGGCTGAGTCCCGCCTCCTTGAACTGCGCCCAGCACTCGAGGATCACGGCGTCGTCCTCGGACAGCGTGGCGGCGTCGGCCCGGCCGTGCACCTGCACGAGCCCGCACGCGATCAGTTCCTTCAGTTCCTGTCGCGGCACGCGGTCCGGCACGAAGTCCGAAACGGCAACCGTCGGGACTCTGCTGTGCGTTGACCCAGCCGCCGAGCGTCGCGCGCACGCGGCGCACCAGGTCTTCCTGCTCGGGCGTGAAGCCCTCGTCGGCCGTGTCGTCGAGGATGGCGCGGATCGCCTTCAGCGGCAGGAACTGGCGCTCCTGCAGTTCGCGGATGCGTCGCAGGCGCTCGAGGTGTTCCGGCGTGTAGAGGGCGGTATTGCGACCCGTCTTCAGGGCCTTGGGCAGCAGGCCCTGCTGCATGTAGAAGTGGATCGTCTCGCGGGGGAGGCCGCTCTCGCGCACGAGGTCGCGCATGCGCAGCGCGGTCGCGGTTTCCGATGCGCCGGGCCGGCCGAGCGACCGAGTCAGCTGCGTTTCCGCCGCGGGACTTGCCCGAACGGCGGCCGTCGGTTGGGGCCTTCATGTCGAGTGACACTATACACTCGACGGTGATGCGCCGGCCCCGCGCCCGTCAGGAACTCTGTTCCTTGCCGCGCGACATGACGGCCTCGCGCGTCGCGGCGAATCGGGCACGGTCCATGCGCTGCGTCGCGGCCTTGCTCAACCGCCCCTCGAGCGCGAGTCCCTCCGCGAGAGTCGTGTCGAGTCCGCCGTTGATCGCGTTGCGGATGTCCGCGAGCGTGGCGCGGTCGCAGCTCGCGATCTCGGACGGCGAGCTTCTGGCAGAACGGCATGAGTTCGTCCGGAGGCAGTACCTCGAGCACGAGTCCCCACGCCTTGGCGGTCGCCGCATCGACGAAGTTGCCGGTGAAACTCATGTAGCGGGCGCGCACGGGGCCGATGATCCGCGGCAGCAGCTGCGACATGCCCCAGCCCGGCACGATTCCCACGCGCGCATGCGTATCGGCGAAGCGGGCGCTGGTCGAGGCGACCAGGATGTCGCAGTTGATCGCGAGTTCCATGCCGCCGGTGATCGCGAAGCCGTTCACCGCGGCGATCGTGGGCTTGCCGAGCTTGCGGATCGCCCGGTGCATCGGGCCGTCCGGCCCGAGCTCATCGGTCGTGAGCGGCGCGGTCTCGAGTTCCTTCAGGTCGACGCCGGCCGTGAAGGCCTTCTCGCCCGCCCCGGTCACGATGACGGCGCGCACGGCGTCGTCGCCGGACAGGCCATCGAGCGCGGCTACCAGCCGACGCCTCAGTTCCGCCGACAGCGCGTTCATCTGCCGCGGCCGGTTCAGGGTAATGGTCGCGACGCCGTCGCGGATCTCGGTGATCAGGATGTCTTCGGTCATTTCGGTGCTCTCCGGCTCGACAAGCCCGGCCGGTCGGATACATCCTTGGGCGGTCGCGCCCGAATGTATTCCGTCGACAGGGGGACTGGAAGATGTCGAGCATGAACCGTTACACGGCGCCGGTCGAGCCGGCCGAATGGCACGTGCCGCAGGCGTTCGACACGACTTTCCGGTGGGAGTACGACGACGGCCGCGAGCGGCTGCTGAACCTCTACGAGAAGGGCAAGCGCCAGCAGTGGAACGCCTCCGACCGCATCGACTGGTCGCAGGACATCGACCCCGAGAATCCGTCGGGCCTGCCGGACGAGATGATCTCGATCTTCGGCTCGGACGTCTGGAACCGCATGAACGCGCAGGAGCGCACCAGGCTCAGGCACCACCTGCAGTCCTGGCAGCTGTCGCAGTTCCTGCACGGGGAGCAGGGCGCACTCGTGTGCACGGCCAAGATCGTGCAGCAGGTGCCGAACATGGACGCGAAGTTCTACGCGGCCACGCAGGTGGTGGACGAGGCGCGGCACGTCGAGGCGTATTCCCGCCTGCTGCACGAGAAGTTCGAGCTCGTCTACCCGGTCAACCCGCACCTGAAGAGCCTGCTCGACGACACGCTGCGCGACTCGCGCTGGGACTTCACCTATCTCGGCATGCAGGTGCTGATCGAGGGCCTGGCGCTCGCCGCGTTCGGGCTCATCCGCGACTTCGCGCGCAATCCGCTGGCGCGGTCGGTGACGGCGTACGTGATGCAGGACGAGGCGCGTCACGTCGCCTTCGGGCGCATCGCGTTGCGCGACTACTACCCGCACCTGACGGACAAGGAGCGGGACGAGCGCGAGGAATTCGTGGTCGAGGGCTGCTACCTGATGCGCGACCGCTTCCTGGGCGACGAGGTCTGGGAGACGCTCGGGCTGCCGGTCGCAGGAGTGCAAGGACTGGGTCGACCGGTCGGAGCTGATGCGCGTCTATCGGGGGAGCCTCTTCAGCCGCATCGTCCCGACGATCAAGGACATCGGCCTCTGGGGCCCGAGGGTCCGCAAGGCCTACGCCGACATGGGGATCCTCGGGTTCGCGGACGGAGACCTGGACGCCATGGCCAGCGCCGACGAGAAATTCGCCGAGAGACTCGGCGGGCCGGCCCTCCCTGCGGCTGGCGCGGAGGCATAAACTGTCGGGGTCGCGCCGATTTCCGGCGCCTGGAGAGCCCAGAATGCGCATCGAGAAGGTTTCGCTGGTCGGCCTCGGGCTGGCCGCACTGCTTTCAATGTCCGCCGTGGCCGTGGCCGAAGACAAGCCGGCCGCGTCTGCATCCGAATGGTATTCGGTCGCCTTGTCCGACAACGAAGAGGCCTTCGTGAAGACGAGCTCGATCAAGCTGGTCGGCACGATGCTCCAGGCCAGGGTGAAGGAGAACTACCTCTCGCCGCGCGAGTCGACGAAGAAGGGCAAGACCTACCAGTCGGTGCGCACCGACTACCGGATCGACTGCACGCCGCGCAAGGTCGCGATGGTGGAAAGCAAGTTCTACGCCGGCACCGACCTGCAGGGCGAGGAGATCCAGAAGGCTTCGCGCAACGACAGGAACCTCATCTGGATGGATGCGCCGCGTGCCACGGTGTTCGGCGAGATCCTGGACTACACCTGCAAGCACGCGCCGACAGCCGGCCGGAGGCCGAGCGGTCTCGGTCAGGCGGCATGGCGTGCCGCGGCGTCCTGGCGGCAACCAACAGGGGAGACGACCAATCATGGAATCGATACTGACAAAGAGATCCGAAAATGCTGACGCTCGACGTCGTGCTCGACGAGCAGGATCAACTGGCGACCGAAGGATGCGGTGTCAAACGTGGCGCTGGCGCTGGAAATGCCGACGTAGATCTTCCTCGGTGGGGACGACGAGGTAGTTCTGGGTGCTCTGACAGGGCTTTCAGCGTGAAGTTCACGAATCCGGCCTCGACACCCTTCGAAGACTGGACCGGCAAGCGAGAAGGCGGCCACCAAGATCGGCGACGAATGGTCGGTTTCGGGCATGGTCAGCAGGTCCAAGGACAAGAAAGGTGGCCCGGGCAAGTCATCTACAAGTACAACGATCGAGATCACGGATGGTCAGCACGCTCGACCCCGCGATCATCATCGACAAGTAGGCCGGCGCGGGTTCAGTGCAGGCTGCCGCAGCCCTCAGTCCTTGCCGAGGGCTGCGGCAAGCTGGTCGCGGGTCAGCCTGACGACGACCGGCGACAGCGCGAGCAGCGCGACCAGGTTCGGCACGGCCATCAGTGCATTCAGCGTATCCGCGATCGTCCACGCGAGGTCGAGGTGCGTCACGGCGCCGAGGAATGCGGCGATGGTCCACAGCACGCGGTAGGGCATGATGGTCCAGGAGCCGGCCAGGAACTGCCAGCAGCGTTCGCCGTAGTAACTCCATCCGAGGATCGTCGTCAGCGCGAAGATCGCGAGCGCCACCGCGACCACCTCGTCGCCGATGACCGGCATCGCGCTCTGGAACGCGACCTGGGTGAGTTCGGCGCCGGTCTTGCCCGTGGTCCACGCGCCGGAGACGACGATGGCGAGCCCCGTCATCGAGCAGACGACGATCGTGTCGAAGAACGTGCCCATCATGCCGATCAGGCCGCTGCGCACCGGGCTCGAGGACATGCCGGCGGCCTGCGCGATGCCGGCGGTGCCGAGGCCGGCCTCGTTGGAGAAGATGCCGCGCGCCACGCCGTAGCGGATCCCCGCCATCATCGCGGCACCCGCGAAGCCTCCGACCGCGGCGGTCGGCGTGAAGGCGTTCGTAAAGATCGTCACGAAGGCGGCCGGGAACGTCCGCCGCGTGCACCACGAGCACCACGAGCGCTGCGATGACGTAGCCGACCGCCATGAACGGCACCAGCCAGTTCGCGACGGCCGAGATGCGCTTGATTCCGCCGAGTATCACGGCGCCCGTGAGCACGGCGAGCACGATCCCCGTCACCGATGGCGCAATTCCGAACGAGGTGTTCATGGCCGCCGCGATGCTGTTCGACTGCACCATGTTGCCGATGCCGAAGCCCGCGACTCCGCCGAAGATGGCGAATGTCGTGCCCAGCCATGCCCAGCCCTTGCCGAGGCCGTTCTTGATCGCGTACATCGGCCCGCCCACGATAACGACCGTGCGCATCGCGCTCGCGGTAATGAACGGCAAGCACGACCTCCGCGTACTTGGTGGCCATGCCGACCAGCGCCGTCATCCACATCCAGAACACGGCGCCGGGACCGCCCAGCGCGATCGCCGTCGCGACGCCGGCGATGTTGCCGACGCCGATGGTCGCTGCGAGGCAGGTCATCAGCGCGGCGAACGGACTGACTTCGCCCGGGTGGTCCGGATCGACGTCGCGGCCGCGCCAGACGAGCCTGAGTCCGCTGCCGATGCGCCGGATCGGCATGCCCTTCAGCAGGACCTGCAGGTAGAAGCCCGTGCCGAGGATCAGCAGCAGCATCGCCGGGCCCCAGACGAACGAATTGAGCGAGTTCATCCAGTCCTGGAAGTTCTGCATCAGCGATCCTCGGCCCCCCTGTGGAGCCTTGCATTGGAGTTGTATGGCCCCGGCAGGGCGCTACGTTACTGAATGGCCCCCGCGGCCGCCAGTGAATCGACTTCGTCACCGCCGAGGCCGAGGCTCGAAAGCACCTCGCGCGTGTGCTCGCCGACTGTCGGCAGCGAGCCTCCCTGGCTGGGGCGCCGGCCGTCCAGTTCGACCGGCAGCAGCGGCAGTCGCGTCCGGGTGCCGTCCGTGAGCGTGACTTCGCCGAGACCACCGCTCGCGAGCAGGTGAGGGTCGTCGAACATGTCCTCGGGCTTGCCGATCGGCGCGAACGGCAGCCCGGTGCTTTCGAGCTTCGCGACGAGATCCGCCTTGGTGTACTGCCTGAAGATCTCGCGCACCTGCGGCAGCAGGGTCTCCCGTGCCAGCACACGCTGCGAGTTCGTCCTGTATTGCGGGTTCGCGCCCAGCTCACGCAACTCGAAAGCCGCGCAGAATTTCTCCCACAGCGAATCGGACACGACGCCGACGAACACCTGCTCGCCGTCCCTGGTCTCGAATACGTCGTAGATCGCCCACGCCGAGATGCGCACGGGCATGGGCCGGGCCGCCTGGCCGGTAACGGCCTTCTGCGCCATGTGCTGGCCGACCAGGTACACAGTGGTTTCGAAAAGCGAGCTCGCGACCTTCTGTCCGCGTCCGGTGCGATGCCGTTGCTCGAGCGCGGCAAGGATGCCGATTACGCCGAACATGCCGCCCGTCACGTCGATCACGGACGTGCCGGCACGCAGCGGACGGCCGGGCGGACCGGTCATGTAGGCGAGACCGCCCATCATCTGCGCGACCTCGTCGAGCGCCGTGCGGTGCTCGTAGGGACCCGAGAGGAAACCCTTCTCGGAGCAGTAGATGAGTCGCGGATTCTCCGCCGCGAGCGAGTCGTATCCGAGGCCAAGCTTGTCCATCGTGCCCGCGCGGAAATTCTCGACGACGATGTCGGCGCTCGCAGCGAGCCGGCGCGCGATTGCAAGGCCGCGCGGATTCTTGAGATCGAGGCACACGCTCTTCTTGTTGCGGTTGTACATCGAGAAGTAGCCGGCGCCGGAGCCGAGCAGCTGCCGCGTCGCGTCGCCGCCGACCGGTTCCACCTTGATCACCTCGGCGCCGAGCTCGACCAGGATCGCGCCCACCGCGGGACCCATCACCATGTGCGTGAACTCGACCACGCGCAGGCCGCTCAGCGGCGCCGGACTGGAGCCAGCCGGGTCGCGCGATTGCACCTGCTCGTTCATGTGCCGCCTCCGGCCTGCGTTGCCGGCCTGAAACCGAGCGGCAAGCCCGCATCGGGCGTGAATCCGTAGATCTCTTCGCCCGGCAAGGCGCGACGGAGGACCTCGCGTACCTCCAGCAGCCGCGGCAGGTCGATGCCGGTGCGGATACCCATGGCCTCGAGCATGAAGACCAGGTCCTCGGTCACGATGTTTCCGGAGGCGCCTGGCGCGAACGGGCAGCCGCCGAGGCCGCCGAGCGAACTGTCGAACGTCGTGATGCCGACCTCGAGGCCGGCGAGGACGTTCGCGAGCCCGAGTCCCCGCGTGTTGTGCAGGTGCAGCCCCGAGAGCGCATGGTCGCCGACGGCGGCGCGCACCCGCTTCACGAGATCCTTCACCTGCGCGGGGTTGGCATAGCCGGTGGTATCCGAAAGCCCCACCTCGTCGCAGCCCGCCGCCATCAGTGCCTCCGCGAGACGGACGACCTTGTCTGCCGGCACGTCGCCCTCGATCGTGCAGCCGAACGCGGTCGACAGCCCGCCCTCGAATTTCGGACGCTCGTCTGGCGGGAAGCGCATCGAGCAATGCAACGATGCCGCGGACTTCGTCCAGCATCTGCGCGTGGGTCCGGCGCACGTTCTTGAGGCTGTGCGTCTCGGAGACCGAAAGCGGAATCGTGATCTTGTGGGCTCCCGCCTGCACGGCAGCCTCGGCGCCCTTGAGATTCGGCACCAGCACCGCGACCGTGAGCCCCGGGATCGACCGCGCGTGCGCCACGAGTTCCGCGGTGTCGGCGAGCTGCGGCAGGAGCCTCGCCGGTACGAAGCTGCCGACTTCGATCTCACGCACGCCAGCCGCCGCCTCGGCGGCCACCCACGCCTTCTTCGCGTCGAGCGGCATGATCGATCGGATGCTCTGCAGTCCGTCGCGCGGCCCGACTTCGCTCACCAGCACTTCAGTCGTCATGCACCGGCTCCGTCGGATTCATTGCAGCACATAGATCCATGGCCGGACGTCGCGATCGGCGGCCGTGAATGCATCGATCGCGCCACGCTGCTTCAGCGTGAGGTCGATGGCGTCGAGCCCCTCGAGCAGCATCTCCCTCGATTCCGGGTCGATGACGAACGCATGCTCCGCGCCGTCCGGTCCCGACACCACCTGGCGCACGAGATCGACGGTGACCTGACGCACCTGCGGCGCGATGGCGACGGACTCGGCAAGCGCAGCGATGGTCGCGGCAGGCAGGCAGACCGGCAGCATGCCGTTGCGCACGCAGTTCATCCGGAAAATCGGCGAGAAGCTCGGGGCGATGATCGCGCGGATGCCGAACTCGAGCAGCGCCCACGCGGCGTGCTCACGGCTCGAGCCGCAGCCGAAATTCTCGCCGGCGAGCAGCACCTGCGCGCCCGCGTAGTCGGGCTGGTTCAGGACGAAATCGGGATCGGGCTCGCGCCCGCCGATCTGCGTGTAGCGCCACCCGGCGAAGAGCCCTGCCGCGAGCCCGGTCTTCGACACGCTCTTCATTTCCCGGGACGGGATGATGGCATCCGTGTCCACGTTCGCCCGCAACAGGGGCGCCGCAACCGCGGTGAGCACGTCGAACTTGAGCATGCGGGCCTTGACCGTTCCATGACGCCGTGGGGACCAGGGGCGCCATTGTACTGCCGGACTGCGCTGCGGCGATCCGCAACGATCGTCCCCCTTGAGCCGTTACACTTGGGCCCTGGTCATCCCATGCAGAGAACCTCGCTCACCCGGTTCGCCTGGCTTTCCATCGCTGCGGCCCTGGCCACGATGGCGCTCAAGGCGCTTGCCTGGTGGCTCACCGGATCGGTCGGCCTGCTGTCCGACGCGCTGGAGTCGCTGGTAAACCTTGCCGGTGCGCTGATGGCGCTCGCGATGCTGAGCGTCGCCGCGCGTCCGCCCGACGAGGATCACGCGTACGGGCATGGCAAGGCGGAGTACTTCTCCGCGGGAGTCGAGGGAACGCTGATCCTCGTTGCGGCGGTCAGCATCGCGGTCGCAGCGGTGCAGCGCCTGATACATCCGAGGGCGATCGAGCAGGTGGGTCTCGGCCTCGCGGTGTCGGTGGTCGCCTCGCTGGTCAACCTGGGCGTGGCGCTCGTGCTGCTGAAGGCGGCGCGGGAGCATCGGTCCGCGACGCTGCAGGCGAACGCGCATCACCTGCTCACCGACGTCTGGACGTCCGCCGGAGTGCTGGTGGGCGTGGGAGCGGTCGCGCTGACCGGCTGGCAGCGGCTCGACCCGATCGTCGCGCTGGCCGTCGCTGCGAACATCGTCTTCGCCGGCGGCCGCATCGTGCTCACTTCGGTGGCCGGCCTGATGGATGCGGCGCTGCCGGCCAGCGAGATCACGCTGCTGCGCCAGTTGCTCGACCGCTACGCCGTCGACGGCATCGAGTATCACGCGCTCAGGACGCGCCAGTCGGGCGCGCTGCGGTTCGTGTCCCTGCACGTGCTGGTGCCGCCGGAATGGTCGGTGCAGCAGGGACACGAGTTGCTCGAGCGCATCGAGGCTGACATCCGCCGTGCGCTGCCGCCGGTGACCGTATTCACGCACCTGGAGCCGCTGGGCGACCCGTCCGCGCTGGACGACCAGGAGTTGCATCGCGACGATACGCCGTAACGCCGGCCGGTCCGGTCGGACGGAACGCGTCAGCCGGCGAGCCGGCGCGGGTCGGCGAGATGTCCGGCAATGGCGCTCGCTGCGACCGTTTCCGGGCTCGCGATGTGCGTGCGCGTCTCGGGACCCTGGCGGCTCTCGAAATTGCGATTGGTGGACGACACGACTCGCTCGCGCGGCCCGAAACTCTCGCCGCCTGCGTAGAAGCACATCGAGCAGCCGGATTCACGCCACTCGAAGCCTGCCTCGACGAAGGCGCGGTCCAGTCCTTCGGCCTCGGCCTGCCGCTTCACCGACATGGACCCCGGCACGCAGATCGCGCGCACGCCGGGCGCTACCCGGTGGCCGCGCAGTATCGCCGCCGCGCGGCGCAGGTCGGAGATGCGGCTGTTGGTGCACGAGCCGATGAAGGCTGCGCCGATCGCGAGCGACTGCAGGTCATCGCCGGGCTTCACGTCCATGTAGGCAAGCGCCCGCTCGTAGGCCTCGCGACTCGTGCCGCTCTCCGCGAGCCCCGGCACGCGCCCCGAGATCCCGACCGCGTGCTGCGGGCTCGTGCCCCAGGTGATCATGGGCTCGAGGCGTCCGGCGTCGATCTCGATTTCACGGTCGAACGTGGCATCCTCGTCCGAGACGAGAGAACTCCAGTGCTCGACTGCGCGCCGCCAGTTGTCGCCCCGCGGCGCGAACCGGCGCCCCTCGAGGTAAGCGAACGTCTTTTCGTCGGGCGCGATCAGCCCGGTCATCGCCGAGAACTCGGTGGCCATGTTGCAGAGCGTGAGTCGCGCCTCGATGTCGAGCGCTCGAACTGCGCTTCCCGCGTACTCGACCGACGTAGCCGTTGCCGCCTGCCGAGCCGTGGCGGCTGATCACCGCCAGGCTCAGGTCCTTGGCGGTGACGCCGTCGGGGAGCCGGCCCTCGAAGCGGATACGCATCGTCCTCGGTCGCGTGACCCTCAGTGTCCCCGTGGCGAGCGCGTGCTCGGCTTCGGTCGAGCCGATTCCCCAGGCGAAAGCGCCCATCGCACCCTGGGTGCAGGTGTGGCTGTCCGGGCATACGACCGTGGCGCCCGGCAGCACGATGCCGAGTTCCGGCGAGATGACATGAACGATGCCCTGGTCGGGGTCCCGTACGTCGAAGAGGTGGATGCCTGCCTCGCGTGCCGCCTCGCGCGTCTCGACGATGAAGGCGCGACCGCCCGGCATGCGCGTTTCGTCCCCGCGGCCCGGAAACGTATCGACGATGTGGTCCATCGTGCAGAAGACGCGTGATGGGTCTGCCACCGGCCTGCCGGATTCGCGCAGGCTCTTGAGGGCAATGGACCCGGTGCGCTCGTGCAGGAAGATCCGGTCGATGGCGACGAGCGCGAGCCCGTTGCCGATCTCGCGAACCACGTGCTCCGACCAGATCTTCTGGAACAGCGACCGTGGGCCCGTCGGTTTGCCTTGATTGCTCACCCGCGTATTCTACTTTCGGCCGCACGCGAGTGGCGGCTGGTTCAATGATCGGAGAAACGTCGATGCCAGACACGATCGAAGCCCTGCGCACGCCCGACGAGCGATTCGCTGGATTGCCCGGGTTCGCGTATCAGCCTCATTACCTCGATGGTCTGCCGGGCTACGAGGGCCTGCGGGTTCATTACCTGGACGAGCAGCCCGCGCCTGCGAGCGGTCGCACGGTCCTGTGCCTGCACGGCCAGCCGACCTGGTGCTACCTGTATCGCAAGATGATCCCGGTGTTCACGGCAGCCGGCCACCGTGTCGTTGCGCCGGACCTTTTCGGCTTCGGGCGCTCGGACAAGCCGGTGGACGACGCCGTGTACACGTTCAACTTCCACCGCGGCATGCTGATGCGCTTCATCGAGGCGCTCGACCTGAAGCGCGTGACGCTCGTCGTGCAGGACTGGGGCGGGCTGCTGGGACTCACGCTGCCGATGGAGTATCCCGACCGCATCGACCGGCTGATCGTAATGAACACCGGCATCGGTGTCGGCCGCTCGCCTGGTCCCGGCTTCGACGCCTGGAAGGCATTCGTCGCGGCGAAGCCCGACTTCGAGATTGCGGGCATGATGAAGCGATCGGTGCAGGGAATCTCGGACGCCGAGGCGGCCGCATACGACGCGCCGTTCCCGGACCGTCGCTACCGCGCGGGCGTACGCAGGTTTCCCGCGCTCGTGCCGGTCACGCCCGACATGGAGGGCGTGGATGTATCGCTCAAGTCCGCGCAGTTTTTCCGCGAGCAGTGGAACGGCAGCACGTTCATGGCGATCGGCATGCAGGATCCGGTGCTGGGGCCACCGGTCATGCTGGCACTCTCGAAGACGATCCGCGGCTGTCCCGTGCCGCTCGAATTGCCGGAGGCCGGGCACTTCGTCCAGGAGCACGGGCAGGTCGTCGCCGAGCGGGCGTTGGCCGCGTTCGGCGACACCTCGGCCACGGCCGGTTAGAACTCGTACTCGAGCATGAAGCGCGCCGTCGTGTCGGGCGTATCGTCCGTCAGCCCGAACAGCAGTCCGACCTCGTACTTGATCGCGCCGCTGGCGGTACGGAACTTGCCGTAGGCCGCGGGGCCGAGTTGCTGCTCGTGGTCGTTGAACGAGCCGAACTCTCCCCACTCGCCCATGCCGCCATACATCTCGACGCCGGGCTCGAATACCTCGCTCAAGCGGTAGCGGTACTGCCACCGGTACTCCATCTCGAGGTCGGCACCGCTTTCGAGCGGCTGCTCGAACACCAGGTTCACCCGCGCCTCGTTGCGGCCGAAGTCCTTCTGCGCGAGCAGCGCGAGCTCGATCGCGTCCGTGCCTTCGTCCTCGAGTGAGTAGGCGTACTCGGCGAGCAGGCCGAAGTCGGCCCAGTACTGGCCCTGCTCGGTGAGCTGGAAGACGTTCTCCCATGCGATCTCGGTCGCGTCGAGGTCCTCGCCCGGCTCGCGCTCGTACTCCACCAGCAGCTCGGTCCGCCAGCGGGACATTGGCGCCCACTCGATTTCCGCCTTGTATGCCTGTCCGCCGTCGAGATCCTTGTTGCCGTCGAAGTCATAGTGTCCGCGCAGCTCGACGGCGACTTCGCCTTCCTCGACCAGCGGCGAGTAGACGACATGGTCGGCGCGAGCCTCCGGAGCGTGCGCGCCGGTCGCGATGGCGAGCAGCAGCGCCGGCACGGCAGCGGCTTGCGGCAGTCGCACCGACGGCCGGTTCACCACGCGCGAGAGCGCGACGATGCCGAAGAATGTTCCCAGGAACGCGATGAGCTGCATCGCGCTCGGCTGCTCGTCATAGCCCGTCAGCACGTGCAGCAACTGGCCGACAGGGCTGTGTTCCGGCAGCCAGCCCGACGCATCCCAGACAGGTTCGACGAGCCCCGGCAGCACGCCGGCCTGGACGAGATATCCGGCGGCCTGGCTGGCCATGCCGGCCGCCAGCAGCACGATGAGCCAGCCCGTCACGGAGAACAGGTGTCGGGTCGGGATGCGCAGCAGGCCGAAGTACATCAGTGCGCCGGCGGCGGCACCCGCTGCGAGCCCGAGCAGGGAGCCCCCGAGCAGCGCAGCGGATCCGGCGCCGCCGGCGGCGATGCCGTAGAGGAACAGGACGACCTCCGAGCCTTCGCGCAGCACGGCAAGCCCGACGACGAGCGCCAGTACGTGCAGCGGACGCGTGCCCGCGCTCACGTCGTGGCCCACGGCGCGCATGTCGCGTGCGATCTCGGCGCCGTGCTGGCGCATCCAGACGCTGTGCCAGGCGAGCATGAGCACGGCGGTGAAGAGGATCGCGGCGTTCAGGATTTCCTGGCCGATGCCCTCGAAAGCCTCCGAGATCGATCCTGCCCCGGCCGCGACGACGAGTGCGCCGGCGATCCCGGCGATCACTCCGAGCGCGACCCAGCGACGGCTCGTCGCTATGCCACGGGATGCCGCAAGCACGATGCCGATGATCAGTGCTGCTTCGAGCACTTCGCGAAAGACGATGATGGCGGAGCCGAGCATGGATCACCTCGCAACCAGCCAGCCGCGAGCGGTGGCCATGTTGAACTCGCCGAAGAACTCGTACTTGCCGGGCTTCAGCGGACCGACGAACACGACGATGCGGCCGTTGCCGGGGACTATCTTTTCCCGGTTGAGCTGGTAGCTCTCGAATTCCTCGGGCGTCGGGTCCTGGTTCTCGACCACCAGGCGGATCTTCTGGCCGGCCGGCACGGTGAGCTCCGTCGGCGTGAAGCGGTGATCCTTGATCACGATGGTGAACTCGGTTCCTTCTGCGCGCGCTGACTGGGCCGGCAGCCCGCAGGAGACCAGCGCCGCCGCGCACAAGGCGGCAAATCGATTCGCGGAATGCATCGGACCTTCCAGGTGGGGGTACGGGCTCAACTTTATACGAATAAGAATCATTCGCAACTAGTGATAAACACCTACGGCCGCCTATCCGGGCGGAAATCCGCTTAAAGTCCTCCGGCACACGCGGCAGGGACACGGACCGGGAGGCCGCGCACATGGCTCGAACCGCTGCGATCTTCGACTTTGACGGCACCCTCATTGCCGGGTACTCGATCCTCGCGTTCCTCAAGGAGCGCGCACGCCGTCGTGAGATCGGCGCCGTCGCGATCGCCCGCACGGCCGTTTCGCTGCTCGAGTCCGCCTTCGGAAGCATCGACAACCGTGAGTTGATCGCGCGCGGCATGCACCAGTGGCAGGGCAAGCGCGTGGCCGACCTCGATGCGCTGGGCGAGGAACTGTACCTGCGCGAGATCAAGGCCCTCGTCTATCCCGAGATGCGCGAGATCGTCGACGAGCATCGGCGCAAGGGCCACGTGCTCGTGCTCGCAAGTTCCGCGGCCCCGTTCCAGGTGGCGGCAGCGGCGCGCGACCTCGGCATCGAGCACGTGCTCTGCACGCGACTCGACGCGCGCGCGGGCGTGCTCACCGGCAAGTCGAAGGGCCCGATCCTGTGGGGCAGGGCGAAGGCGGATGCTGTCCGCGACTTCTGCCGGCGCGAGGGCATCGGACTCGCGCAGAGCTTCTTCTATGCGGACGGTGACGAGGACGTGGCGCTGATGCGCCTGGTGGGCAACCCGCGTCCGACAAATCCGCGCGCGGCGCTTGCGCGTGAATCGGAATCGCGCGGCTGGCCGGTGCAGCGCTTTGCGAGTCGGGGCCGGCCCTCTGCCGACGCCTACCTGCGCAGCACGCTCGCGACCGCAAGCGCGGTGCCCGTGTTCCTCGGCGCGGCGGTGATGCGCGCCCTGACCGGCGACAAGCGCGAGGCCGCGAACTTCCTGACCTCCACGCTCACCGAGATCTCGCTCGCGCTCGGCAAGGTCCGGCTCAACGTGGTCGGCGCGGAGAATCTCTGGGCCGCGCGCCCCGCCGTGTTCATCTGGAACCATCGCAACATCTTCGACTCGCAGATCGTCGGGCGGCTCGTGCAGCGCGACTTCGGCGCGGTCGCGAAGAAGGAGCTGCAGAAAGTGCCGCTGTTCGCCGCGGCGAGCCGCTTCATGCACATCGCGTTCGTCGAGCGGGACAATACGAGTGCGGCGGTCGCGGCGCTCGAGCCCGCGACGAAGCTGCTCGGTGAGGGCATCTCGATCCTGGTCGCGCCCGAGGGGACGCGCGTCGAGGGCGCGGGAGTCGGCGAGTTCAAGAAGGGCGCCTTCCGCATGGCGATGGCGGCGAAGGTGCCGATCGTGCCGATCGTGATTCGCAACGTCGAGGACATCGGGTCGCGCAGTTCGGGCACGATGCGCCCGGGCACCGTGGATATCGCCGTGCTGCCGCCGATCGACGTCGAGCGGCTGGACGAAACGCGACCTCGACAGGCGCATCGCGGCCGTCCGCGGTCTCTTCGTCGAAGAGGCTCGAGGACTGGCCTCGTGAAGTCGCCCGCAGGCAGGAAGACGAGGCGCTGACATGAAGCAACGCGAATTGCATTTCCCGGGCAGCCAGGACGCAAGCCTGTTCGGGCAGGCGTGGCTGCCGGAGGCTGCTCCGCGCGCCGTCATCGTCATCTCGCACGGGCTTGCGGAGCACGGCGGGCGTTACGCCGACCTCGCCGCCCGCCTGGTCGAGGCAGGGTTATGCCGTGTACGCGATCGATCATCGCGGCCACGGCCGCTCGAGCGGGCGGCGCGCCAATATCGATCGGTTCGACTACCTGGTCTCGGACCTCGGCATCTTCATCGGGCGCGCGCAGCGCGAGCACCCGGATTCGCGAGTCATCCTGTTCGGCCACAGCATGGGTGGCGCCGTCGCGCTGGCGTGTGCGCTCAAGTACCACAAGGTGCTGCGCGCGCTCGTGCTCTCCGCGCCGGCGCTCGCTGCGGGCGAGGCACTGCCTGCCTTCAAGGTGTGGATGGTGAAGCTGCTTTCGGCCATCGCGCCGAACACGGGAGCGTTGACGTTGCCCGCTGCAGCCGTGAGTCGCGACCCGGCGGTCGTGCGGGCGTATGAATCGGACCCGCTGGTGTTCCGCGGGTCCATTCCGGCCCGTACCCTCGCCGAGTTGCTGCTGGCGATGCAGCGTCTGCAGAAGACGGCACACGAGCTGCGGCTCCCCGTGCTCGTCCAGCACGGCACCGCCGATTCGCTGGTGCCGCTCGCGGCCGTGTATCCCATCTACCAGCACCTCGGCGTCGCGAAGAGCCGGACGCTGCAGGTCTACGAGGGCCTGTACCACGAGGTGTACAACGAGCCCGAGCGCGACCGCGTGATTGGCGATCTCGAGGCCTGGCTCGCGGGCTAGCGACTCTCGCCGCCAGCTGCGGCGCCGAGCGCATGCTCGACGCGCTGCACGGCGATGCGGTGCACGACGCTCAAGCGGCGGAGGACCGCCTGGAGGCCTGCCGCGAACTCGCGGCGACGGTCGATCGATGCCTTCCGCCGGCGACCAGAGTCCGCGATTGCGGGCGAGCTCGATTCCGGCGCGAAACAGGTGGCGTGAGACCGCCTCGGGGCTGCGCAGCCGGCCCTGCAGCAGGTACTGCTGGCCGAGTCCCATGCACTGGTCGAGAAGCGCGCTCTCCTCGAGCGGGCGGCTCGCGTCGCCCGACGCCATCGCGTCGGCCACGACTGAGTAGGCCTCGAAGAACGAGCGAAGCATCATGTCCGAGCAGAGCATCGGCGCGGTCTCGAGAAGGGCCGCGACTCCGGTCGGGCCTGCTGCCAGCCGTTCGCGCCAGTCGAGCGCAAGCGTCGAGGCCTCGGACTCGACGCCTGCGATGAACTGCTCTCGATCACCGAAGAAGAAGTCGAACTTGAGCAGGTCGCGAATCGCAAGCGCCTCGGATTCGAATGCGGCCGCGCGGTCCACCGGCGCCTGCTCCGCGGCGCCGAGGAGCGCCAGTTCGGCGATGGAACTCGACAGGAAGTGGTGGACGATCGTGTTGCGATAGAAGGCGGCCGCGAGGTGCTGTTCCGGAGCGATGCCGAATACCGCCCGCTCTCCGGTCACGTGAGATCGGGCGACGCCCTGTGCGATCAGTCCGTCGAGTACGCCGACGACCGCGGCGTCCGAGTCCAGCGCGGACGTGGGGGTCATGGGCAGGCCACGCCTGCGCGCGAAATCCAGGTAGCCGGGGATCGCCGCGCGGATCTGCTGCAGCGTGAGCGCGTGTCCGCGCGCGCCGAGCAGGGCGAGCGTCACGAGCGAGCTGCCCGAGATCGGGATCGCGTCGTTGATGCGGCGGGACACCTCGAAGGCGAGCTTCTGCAGCGCGAGCCGGTATGCCTCCGGGCTCGAGGCCCGTGCCTCCTCGGGAGATCCCAGGCTCGCGCGCGTCGATACGGGCTCGCCGAAGCGCACGTACACGGTGCCGAACCGCCCGCGCTGCGCACGCACGAAGCGCACCAGCCAGCCGAGCGATTCGGCCGACTTCGCCGCGCCGCGCGCCTCGCCCGCGTACTCCGTGACTTCCTGCAGCTGGTCGTAGCTCACGGCGACCGGCACGAGCTGCAGGTCCTCGATCCTGCCGTCTCGATAGGCGTCGGCGATGTAGACGAGCAGGCCGAGGCGCGGCGGGCCGAGCTTCCCGGTGCGCGAGCGGGTGCCCTCCAGGAACCACTGCAGCGGCCGCCGTTGCGAGACGAGGTATGCGAGGTAATGGCGCAACGTGCAGCGGTAGACCGCATCGTCGCCTCCGCGCCGGATGAACACCATGTTCGCCCGCCGCCACAGCGATCCGAGCGGCCAGAACGACATGTTGATGCCGCCGAACACCGTGAGCGGCGGCAGGCCGTGATCGTGGAAGCCGACGGTCAGCGCGCCGCCGTCGAGGTAGGACTTGTGGCTCGACAGCACGACCGCCGGGCGACGTCCGCAACAGTTCGCGCATGCGGGCGACCTGCGCCGGATCGTAGTCGATGCGTGCATAGCCCGAGCCGAGCAGCGCCCGGCCTGCGCGCACGAGCCATGAATAGACGAGGTCGCTGTGACCGCTGCGAAGCTCGTGGAGATAGCGATGCGCCTGGGCGACGACACTCGCCTCGTCACGTCCGCTGTCGCGCGCCACCCTTGCAAGGGCCGCACGGAACTCCGGCGATTCCGCCAGGTTCCCGATGCCGACGCTCGCAGGGTTCGCGCGCTGTGTGGCGTTCACTTCTCGTCGTGGCCGGCGGACAGCAGCGTCCGTGTCTCCGTCTCGACTTTACGGGCTCCTTCGTCCAGCAGGTAGTCCCGGAACGCGGCGGCGGCGGGCGGCAGCCACCGCTCGGAGTGACGCACGACGTACCAGGTGCGCACGATCGGCGTGTGGTCCACGTCGAGCCGCACCAGGGCGCCGGTCCTCAGTTCGAGGAACAGCGTGTGTGCCGAGGTCAGGCTGATGCCGAGCTGGCTCATCACGGCGTGCTTTGCCATCTCGTTGCCGCTCACCGGTACGCGCTCGCGCGGTGTGATCCTGTGCATGGCAAGGAAGTTGTCGAGCATCGCCCGGGTGCCCGAGCCTGGTTCGCGCTGCACGATGCTTTCGTGCCGCAGTTCGATCGGGGCGATGCCGCGCTCGGCGGCCAGCGGGTGCTCCGGCCACGCGATGATCACGTGCGGATTGCTCGCGAAGGGTTCGCGCGTCAGCGGATCGCCGCTCGCGGCGGCTCCGTCCGGTGCGAACTCCGGGCCGCGCCCCATCAGCGCAAGGTCGACATCGCCGTCGAGGACGCGGCGCGTCAGTTCCGCGCGGGTCGAGACCACCATGTGCACGGCGATGCCCGGCGCGAGGCGCCGGAACTCGCGAGCAGCGGCGGCAGGATGTGCGTGCCGGTCGCGAGGATGCCGAGGTGCAGCGTGCCGTCGTCACGCTTGCGCAGCGCGTCCATTTCCTTGGCCAGCGCTGCGAGCCTCGTGTGGACGTCATTCGCCGCCGCCAGCGCCCGGTCGCCGGCCGCCGTGAGCCTCAGCCGGCGCCCGATCCGGTCGAAGGCCGGAACGCCCAGGGTCTTTTCAAGCTGTTGAATCTGCTGGGTAATTGCCGGACCCGTCATGAACAGGCGCTGCGCTGCGCGCGCCATCGATCCGGCGTCCACGACTGCCTTCAGGACTTCGAGCTGGCGCAGGCTCAGGTGTCTCGGATCCATAAGCAAAGCTTATCAGACAAGCAAGAAAACCTAAGTGTGAATTATCGAATCGCAGGGCTAGAGTTGACCCATTCAAGCCGCTCGCAGCGCGGCCAGGAGGCGGTTCGATGTCACAGACGGTCAAGTTCTCCGGCGCCGGCCAGGACCAGCGCACTACCGGCAACACTTCCGCCCGCTACAAGGCGGGGGTCCTCAAGTACAAGGAGATGGGCTACTGGGTCCCGGGCTACGTGCCCAAGGACACCGACGTCATCGCCGTCTTCCGCATCACGCCGCAGGAAGGCGTCGATCCGGAGGAGGCGGCCGCCGCGGTGGCAGGCGAGTCCTCGACCGCCACCTGGACGGTGGTCTGGACCGACCGTCTCACGGCCTGCGAGAACTATCGCGCCAAGGCCTACGAGGTGCAGCCGGTACCGGGCATCGAGGGCCAGTACTTCGCGTGGATCGCCTACGAGCTCGACCTGTTCGAGGAAGGCTCGATCGCGAACCTGACCGCGTCGATCATCGGCAACGTCTTCAGCTTCAAGCCGCTCAAGGCGGCGCGCCTCGAGGACATGCGCTTCCCGGTCGCGTACGTGAAGACCTTCAAGGGTCCGCCGACGGGCATCGTCGTCGAGCGCGAGCGCCTCGACAAGTACGGTCGCCCGCTGCTGGGCGCCACGATCAAGCCGAAGCTCGGCCTCTCGGGCAAGAACTACGGCCGTGTCGTCTACGAGGCGCTGCTCGGCGGCCTCGACTTCACCAAGGACGACGAGAACATCAACTCGCAGCCGTTCATGCACTGGCGCGACCGGTTCCTGTTCTGCATGGAAGCGGTGCAGAAAGCGCAGGCCGCAAGCGGCGAGATCAAGGGGCACTACCTCAACATCACCGCCGGCACGATGGAAGAGCTCTACAGGCGTGCGGAGTTCGCGCGCGACCTCGGGTCGTGCATCGTGATGGTGGATCTCGTGATCGGCTGGACGGCGATCCAGTCCATGTCCAACTGGGCGCGCGACAACGACATGATCCTGCACATGCACCGCGCCGGGCACGGCACGTACACGCGGCAGAAGAACCACGGCGTCTCGTTCCGGGTGATCGCCAAGTGGCTGCGCCTCGCGGGCGTCGACCACCTGCACGCGGGCACGGCCGTCGGCAAGCTCGAAGGCGACCCGATGACCGTGCAGGGCTACTACAACGTCTGCCGCGACTCGTACACGAAGCAGGACCTGCCGCGAGGCCTGTTCTTCGACCAGGACTGGGCGGGACTGCGCAAGGTGATGCCGGTTGCCTCGGGTGGCATCCACGCGGGCCAGATGCACCAGTTGCTCGACCTGTTCGGCGACGACGTGGTGCTGCAGTTCGGCGGCGGCACGATCGGCCACCCGATGGGCATCCAGGCCGGCGCCACCGCGAACCGGGTCGCGCTCGAGACGATGGTGCTGGCGCGCAACGAGGGCCGCGACATCGCGAACGAGGGTCCGGAGATCCTCGCGACGGCGGCGAAGACCTGCAAGCCGCTGGAAGCCGCGCTCATGACCTGGAAGGACGTCACGTTCAACTACACCTCGACCGACACGTCGGACTTCGTGCCGACCGTGAGCGTCGCCTGAGGAGACCCGACATGCGAATCACGCAAGGCACTTTCTCTTTCCTGCCCGACCTGACCGACGAGCAGATCGCGAAGCAGGTGGACTACGCGCTCGGCGCAGGGCTGGGCCGTCTCCATCGAGTACAGCGACGACCCGCATCCGCGCAACATCTACTGGGAGATGTGGGGCATGCCGATGTTCGACCTCAAGGACGCGGCCGGCGTCGTCGCGGAGATCCGCGAGTGCCGCAAGGCGCACCCGGACGACTACATCAAGCTGAACGCATTCGACTCGACGCGCGGCTTCGAGACCATGCGCCTGTCGTTCATGGTGCATCGTCCGAAGCAGGAGGCTCGCTACAAGCTGCGCCGCGAGGAGAGCGCCGGACGTCTCGTGCGCTACACGCTCGAGCGCGCCTGAGCCGCACGGCATGAGCCGCACGTTCGACTTGAGGGCCCTGCTGGCCGAGTCCGGCGTCGGCGCGGTACTCGACGAGCTCGACCGCGAACTCGTCGGCCTCGCGCCGGTGAAGCTGCGCATCCGCGAGATCGCGTCGCTGCTCGTGGTGGACAAGGCCCGTGCGGAACTCGGCGTCGCGGTCGCGAAGCCTTCGCTGCACATGTGCTTCACCGGCAACCCGGGCACCGGCAAGACGACGGTCGCCATGCGCATGGCGACGATCCTGCACCGGCTCGGTCACGTGCGTAAGGGCCACCTGGTCGCGGTCACGCGCGACGACCTCGTGGGCCAGTACATCGGCCACACCGCGCCCAAGACCAGGGAAGTGCTGAAGCGATCGATGGGCGGCGTGCTGTTCATCGACGAGGCCTATTACCTGTACCGGCCCGAGAACGAGCGCGACTACGGCCAGGAAGCGATCGAGATCCTGATGCAGGTGATGGAGAACCAGCGCGACGACCTCGTGGTGATCTTCGCCGGCTACAAGCGACGGATGGACGTCTTCTTCCAGAGCAACCCGGGACTCGGCTCCCGGGTCGCCCACCACATCGATTTCCCGGACTACACGGTCGAGGAACTCGAGGCGATCGCGACGTCGATGGTGGCATCGCTCGGCCTCAGCCTGTCCGGGCCCGCGCGCGCAGGCGCTCGGCGAGTACCTGCGCCTGCGGCGCGAGCAGCCCAATTTCGCCAACGCACGATCGCTCAGGAACGCGCTCGATCGCGCGCGCCTGCGCCAGGCCCGCCGCCTGCTCGAGGCAGGCAATGTGGACGCGGCGATGCTCACGACACTCGAGGCCGA
>CAVTDU010000040.1:0-121289 GCA_963733565.1 uncultured Gammaproteobacteria bacterium | reverse complement strand
GCCGCGGGCGTCCCACGAAGCGGGCTCGATACCCTTCAGCAGCTGCGCCTGCGAATACAGGAACAGGTCGTAGGCGAGCATCAGCCCGACGGCGATGACGAAGAACTTGAGCGCGTAGCGCCCGCCCTCGCGCGCGTTGCGGTAGATCTGCTCGAGCAGCACGAGCCCCATCAGCGCCATCAGCAGGCCGCCGTTCGCCAGCACCGCGGTCGGCTGCGGCGCGGGAAGCCCTGCCGCGACCAGCATCGGCGTCGCGAACAGCAGCAGCGCGGCGCCGATCCACACGACGTGCACGACGCGGGACAGCCCGGACGCAATGCCCGCGGACTTCGTGAGCCCCGTGAGCACGATGAACCACGCGCCGTAGCGCAGGAACTCCGCCAGCAACAGCAGCGGCACCGAGACGAGGATCACCTGCGAGCCGAGCGCCAGCAGCGCGGCCCACAGCGTGGTGACGGCGCAGGCGACGACGAGGCGCACGCCGAGCGCGCGGCCCTCCCAGCTCGTCAGCAGCAGCAGCGTGAGGAGCAGGAAGCCGGTGGCGGCGAGACCGTAGGAGAGGAGGCCGAGGCTAATCATAGGAGAGCGGTTCGTGATCAGCGGTTAGCGGTTAGTAAGCAGTTGGCGTCCTGGGCTACGGCCCACAGCCTACAGCGCTGCAGGCTACAGCCGAACATCCCTCTTCACTAACCGCGAACCGCTGGTCATTGATCACTTTCCCGCTCCTCTACCGGGCTCCCTTCCCCCACAACACCACCTCGACCGTCTGGACGAGGATCGCGAGGTCGAAGATCAGGCTGCGGTTCTTCACGTAGTACAGGTCGTACTGCAGCTTCTCGAGCGCGTCCTTCTCGGACGAGCCGTACGGGTAGCACAGCTGCGCCCAGCCGGTGATGCCGGGCTTCACCGTGTGGCGCTCGCGGTAGTACGGGATCTTCTGCTCGAGCCGCTCGACGAACTCGGGGCGCTCGGGACGCGGGCCGACGAAGCTCATGTCGCCGCGCAGCACGTTGATGAGCTGCGGCAACTCGTCGATGCGCGTCTTGCGCATGACGTTGCCGACCCTGGTCACGCGCGGGTCGTCCTTGACCGCCCAGATCGCCTCGCCCTGCTCCGCGTCCACGGACATGCTGCGGAACTTGAGCACGTCGAACGGCTCGCTGTAGCGGCCGACGCGGCGCTGGCGGTAGAGCACCGGCGCTTTCCAGCCGTCTTCGAGGCGGATGGCCAGCACCGCCAGCAGCATGACGGGCGATGGCGATCAGCAGCAGCCCGAGGCTTGCGGCGACGTCGAAGCCCCGCTCGAGCGCGCGCTGCAGCGGCGACGCACGGAATCCGTCGCCGAAGATGATCCAGCTCGGGTTCAGCACGTCGAGGCGCACCTTGCCGGTCTCGCGCTCGAGGAAACTCGGCAGCTCGAGGATGTCGATGCCGGCCAGGCGGCATTCGAGGAACTCGTGCATCGGGAACGACCGCCGCCGGTCGTCCATCGCGACGACGATCTCGTCGATCTCGTGCTCGACCGACCAGCGGAACAGGTCGTCCGGCCGCGTGGTCAGCCGTTCGGCGGCCGCGGTCACGTGGTCGCCCTCGGCGGCGATGAACGCCACGAGCCGGAACCCGCGGGTGTCGGACCGGCGTCGCAGCTCGAGCAGGCTCGCGGCGCGGCGGCCGGCGCCGTAGACGAGCACGCGCCGCTTGAAGACGTTCTCGTCGACGATGCGCTCGAACAGCACGCGGATCAGTACGCACTCGACGACGGCGATCCCGGCCGTCAGCGCGAGCAGGCCGCGGCCCATGCCGATGACGGGGAAGAAGAAGTACACGAGCGCCGACAGCATCACCGCGCTGCTGACGGCGGCGACGACCCGGACGGCGATGCCGGCGGTGTTCGTCCGCTGGCGTGTCGAGTAGAGGCCGACGGCGAACAGCGAGACGAGGCTGAAGAACGCGAACAGCGCCGCGGGGACCAGCAGGCCGCTCGGCGGCGACGCCCAGTCCGGCAGGTCGCCGTCGAAACGGATGGCGGCGGCGAGGTACGGGGCGAAAAGCAGCAGCGATCCCTCGATCAGTGCCAGCAGCACGACCGGGACCTTCACGTAGAGCCGGAATAGCCTGATCGACACGCATTTACCTGGGGGCGTCCGTCGCCAGCCCGTCGAAGCTCCGTTTCACGCTGCGTGTCCCCATGCTGTTCTGCATTTTTTCAGGAAAACCCTGCACTTGCGAGGGATGTCGACTCGCGACACCAGACCACCTCGCCCGGCCACACGGACTCTACGCCCGCAGGCGCCCGGCACCTGCGAAAACAGTCGCAGTTTGACGGGAAGGCGATTCGTGGGGCTCAGACGCGAGAACGCCGCCTGCCTCAGCCAGCGGTGGCTTCGGACAGACGGCGTGTTCGTGCGACGGAAGATCAGCGAGCGATCTTGGCGAACTTCCTGCGGGAGAGGCCGAGGCCGAGCAGCCCGAGACCGAGCAGGCCCAGCGTGCCGGGCTCAGGCACATCCGTCGTCCGACGTGCCAAGGGACTCCGGCGCCCTGAGCAGCGACCCCGACTGGATCGACTCCGCGAGCGGGCCGCCCGAGTTGGGCGACAGCGCGGCCAGCACCGGCACTTCGGCGCAAGGGACGCCAGCGGCTGCGACGGGTGCGACGACGGGCGCTGCCGACCAGGGAGCCACGGTGCGTGCCGGGAGCACGGTCCTGATGCCGGTTCGCTTGAACAGCAGGTCCGCCTTTGCCTGGCGGCGCAGTTCCAGATCGGTGGGCCCGATGATGGCGGCCGGTGCCGGCGCCGCGAGCGGCGCGATGGCCGGAGCCGAGCCGGCCGGAACGCAGTTGGTGCTGGCCGGGGCGGCCGACACCACCGGTGCGGGCGCCTTGCGGCGCGACTCGTGCCGGGAGGATCGTGATCGTGCCGGTGCGCGCGTACAGCGCGGCCGCCTTCTCGATGCGGCGAATTTCCAGCGCCGTCAGCGGCACCGGATCGTTCCTGTAGTAGTCGAGGCTGTAGCGAGCCACGTACGGATTCGTCGCGGCAGTGCCGGTCGCGTGCAACACCGGGGGCAGGGCAAGGAGCGCCAAGGCAGCAGACGCGATAAGAAAACGTTTCATCAATCACCTATCCATGTAGGGCCGTGCAGTCCCTTCCCCCCTCAGCACGGCTCATCAGCCAGTCACACACCAAGCATGATGCAAGATAGAGGCCAGTGGATGCAAGGTCAATAAATTCATGGAGATAGGCCGGCATGCTTAATGTTAAGTGTAAGAAATTTCGACGCTCTCCCGAGGGACCCGGCGCACTGATTTCGTTCGCAGCAAAAGCGACTTCGATGCTGCACCGCGGCGTTCGGCGGCGGGCCGGCCGGGACCAGCGCACGGGCCGGCAGCTCGTTTGACTTCGCGCATGACGTCCCCCAGAATTCGCGCCCTTCGCGAGTGGGGCCATAGCTCAGCTGGGAGAGCGCCTGCATGGCATGCAGGAGGTCATCGGTTCGATCCCGATTGGCTCCACCACTTTCGACACGTCTCGGCCACGTCCCCATCGTCTAGAGGCCTAGGACACGACCCTTTCACGGTCGCGACCGGGGTTCGAATCCCCGTGGGGACGCCACTTGCCAGGGGACACTCTCCTGGGATCCACGAAAAAGCCCGGCGCGGGCCGGGCTCTCGTTCTCGATGCGCCGAGGCATGACGCCTCGGCACCGAAGCGGCTTACCTGCGCTTGCGGAACGACGCGGCCACCAGCGCCACGACACCGACCGCCATCAAGCCGAAGGTGCCGGGCTCGGGCACGGCGACGCCGACGCGCAGCCATCGCCGGCGCGCTCATCGCGATCATCGACAGCGCGACCGCAAGTTTCTGAATCGACGTCATGCTTGTTTTCTCCCCAGTTGCAGGTGCCCGGCGTGTTTGCCGGGCACGACGCATGAGACCAAGCAAGTCTCGGGCCAGCGTGAGCCGGCGTCTACCGATCAGATGGGTTAGGCGGTCGAGTTGCTGCATGTTGTGTCTTGCGGCGCCGCAATACGTAAGAAATCCCGACATCTCTGGCCGGGGACACTCTCCTGCCAGGAGAGTGTCCCCTACCCGGCTACCGCCAGCGCGCGATCCAGCCGCGCGAGGGTCGTCTCCCGCCCCAGGATCTCGAGCGTGACGTCGATCGGCGGCGACACGGTCCCACCGGACACCGCCACGCGAATCGGCTGCGCGACCTTGCCGAGTCCGACGCCCTGCTCCTCCGCCACGGCCATGATCGCCACGTGCACGGCCGGCGCGCGCCACTCGGGCAGCGCGGCGAGCTTCTCGCGCACGGCCCGCAGGATCGGCGCAGTCTCGGCATTGAGGTTCTTCGCCGCCGCCTTCTCGTCGTACGACGTCACGTCGCGGAAGAAGAACTGGCTGTTCGCCGCCATCTCCTTCAGCGTCTTCGCCCGCTCCTGCTGCGCCTTCGCCACGGCCGCGACCTTCGCCATGTCGTCCGCGACGAGGCCCAGCGCCTCGAGCTGCGGCTTGAGGTAGGTCGCGAGGTGCTCGGGCGTGGACCTGAGCATGTGCTGCTGGTTGGTCCACAGCATCTTGTCGAGGTTCAGCGCCGAGGCGGACTTGTTGACGTCGTGGATGTCGAACAGTTGCGTCATCTCCTCGATCGAGAAGATCTCCTGGTCGCCGTGCGACCAGCCGAGGCGACCGAGGTAGTTCAGCAACCCCTCGGGCAGGAAGCCGTCGTCGCGGTACTGCAGCACGCTCACCGCGCCGTGGCGCTTCGACAGCTTGGCGCCGTCGGGACCGAGGATCATCGGCACGTGCGCATAGGTCGGCGGCTCGACGCCGAGCGCGCGCAGCATCTGGATCTGGCGCGGCGTGTTGTTGATGTGGTCGTCGCCGCGGATCACGTGCGTGACGCGCATGTCGTAGTCGTCCACCACGACGCAGAAATTGTAGGTCGGCGTGCCGTCCGAGCGCGCGATGATCAGGTCGTCGAGCTCGCTGCTGTCGAACGTGATCGGGCCGTGGATCACGTCGTCCACGACCACCTGTCCTTCGTCCGGGTTGCGGAAGCGCACGACCGGATTCACGCCCGGCTCGGGCTCCTTGCGATCGCGGCAGCGTCCGTCGTAGCGCGGCTTCTCCTTGGCCGCCGTCTGCGCCGCGCGCATCTCGTCGAGCCGCTCCTTGCTGCAGTAGCAGTGGTAGGCCTTGCCCTCGCGCAGGAACTGCTGGATGACCTCGCCGTAACGCTCCATGCGCTCGGTCTGGTAGAACGGGCCCTCGTCGTGGTCGAGGCCGAGCCACTTCATGCCGTCGAGGATCGCCTGCACCGCCTCGGGCGTCGAACGCTCGCGGTCGGTGTCCTCGACACGCAGGATGAAGGTGCCGCCGTGCCGCCGCGCGTAGAGCCAGCAGAAGAGCGCCGTGCGCACGCCGCCGATGTGCAGCATGCCGGTGGGACTGGGAGCGAAACGGGTGCGTACGGTCATGGCGCCGGCTCTTCGGGAAGCGGAAAAGGGCGCGGATTCTAGCAGGACGAGCCGCGTCGAGCGGCCGCCGCTCGCCGTCGTGGCGCGCCCAGGCTACGCGGCGACGAACCCCGGGATTCGCGTCGGCGGCGGCATCGAAGGTCGCCGTCTGCGCGAGCAGCCACAGACGCGCGATTGTGCGCGCGATCAGGCAGTCCACGAAGCCTGCCGCGCTGTCCTTCCATCGATACAAAGCCTCCTTCGATGGCCGGCTCGTCTTCGAAGGTCAACTCGCGCGCTGCCATGAGGCCGCTGAGGGACGCAAGGATGGCCTGGTCTTGTCGAAGGTCGTATCGGCTTCGCAGCACCCACTCGGTTTCGATGATGACAGGCAGCGAGACGAGCACCGGCTCTTCCCGTTCCACCGCCCGCTCGACGAGGGCGCGCGGCCTCGGCGCGTCTGCGCCGCATCGTCCGCGACGAGCAGCCTGACGCAGCACGTTCGTATCGAGGCCAAGCACGCGGCGACTCGGCGTCGAATGCATCCATCTGGTCGACCGGAACGTGGCGAGCGTGCCTCGGCTTGACCGCCAGATCGCGGATGCCGCGGTTCTTGACCCTGAGGATGATGGTTCCGTCCGGCAGCACCGTGTAGTGAACCGCGGTCTCCGGCGCGTAGACCCGAGGCCAGGCGGACGTCCTTCGGAATCGTCGTCTGGCCCTTCGCCGTCGACCGTCGAGTGGGACATTCCCGTCTCCTTACTTTCTTACGATTGACGATAATGTAATGCGGCCCGCGCGGCAACCCCTGGACGAGGATCGCCATTCCCGACATGCGACGCGAAGCAACGTTTCTGGCCTGAACGGCGAGAAACGCAGAAAGTGGTGGGCGGTGATGGGATCGAACCATCGACCCCTGCCGTGTGAAAGCAGTGCTCTACCGCTGAGCTAACCGCCCATCCAAGGGGCGCGTAGTTTAGGGGGCGGCCCCGGGAGGGTCAAATCCTGGGTGACGGGAAGATCTCGTTGGTTCGCCCGGTCAGCCGGTAGTACGCGAGCCCGACCCATTCGTGCAGGGCCACGTCCAGCAACGCGAGATTGTCCGAGATCTGGAAAGTCACCGACGTCCAGCCCACCGACGACCACGTGGTAGTCGGCAGGCTGCGGGATCACGTCCCAGCCCGCGGCACGGAAGCAGGCGACCGTGCGAGGCATGTGGCTCGCGGACGTCACGACGACCCACGTCTCGCCTTGCCGGGGCTTCACCAGCGCCCTGGTGTTCGCGGCGTTGTCGCAGGTGTCCGTCGAGCCTTCCTCGAACGTGAGCCGTGATGGGTCGAGGCCGACGCTGGTCAGGATCTCGCGACCGACGCCCGTCTGCCCGAGCTCACCGGTGCCGGGATCGGTCGACGGCCCGCCGGTGAAGACCAGTCGCGCGTCAGGGTAACGCGCTGCCAGCCGCAGGGTCGTCGTGTATCGGCCCGCTGCGGAATTGAGCTGCGGCTCGCCCGATGCCTCCGTCGCCGCGGCACGCTCGGCTCCGGACAACAGCACGATCCCGGTGATCTGCGCGGGCAGATCAGGCTGCGGAAACCGCGCCTCGAGCGCGTGCATGAGGAAATGCGAGGTGGGCAGCAGCCCGAAGGCCACGAGCAGCGACGCGCCCAGGATGCTGAGTCGGCGTCCCCACCGCTCACGGCCGAGGGCAAGCAGCGCCCCGCCCGCCACGAGCAGGACCAGGATCACCTGCGACGGACTGAAGAGCGTCCAGATCAACCAGCGCCAGGACATAGGAAATAGGGGACATTCACCTTTTCGGGACGACCCGAAAAGGTGAATGTCCCCTTTTCCTAGCCTGGTTCGCCGCCGACCAGCGCGAGCAGCTCGGCGGTCTTCTCGCGCATCAGCGCCTCGTTGCCGCGGCTCTCGACGTTGAGCCGGATCAGCGGCTCGGTGTTCGACGAGCGCAGGTTGAACCGCCACTCGGCGAACTCGACGCTGACGCCGTCCGTGTGGTCGATGGACTTCGCGCCGGGGCCGTACTTCGCGAGTATCGCCGCAATCGTGGCCGGCGCATCCGGGACGCGCCGGTTGATCTCGCCGCTGGTCGGGAATGCCTTCATGCGCTCGCCGACGAGCTCGGAGAGCGTCTTGCCGGTGTCGCTCATGACCTGCAGCACCAGCAGCCACGGGATCATGCCGCTGTCGCAATACGCGAAGTCGCGGAAATAATGGTGCGCGCTCATCTCGCCGCCGTAGATGCCGTCCACCTCGCGCATCACCTGCTTGATGAACGCGTGCCCGGACTTCGACTGCACCGCCACGCCGTGCCCCGCCGCGACGATGTCGAGCGTGTTCCAGGTGAGCCGCGGATCGTGGACGATCCGGCTGCCCGGATGTCGCTGCAGGAACACCGAGGCCAGCAGGCCCACGATGTAATAGCCCTCGATGAAGCCGCCGTGCTCGTCGAACAGGAAGCAGCGGTCGAAGTCGCCGTCCCAGGAGATCGCGCAATCCGCACCGTGCTTGCGCAGCGCCTCGACCGGCGCGCGGTGGTTCTCGATCAGCATCGGGTTCGGCACGCCGTGCGGGAACGTGCCGTCCGGCTCGTGGTGAACCTTGATGAACTCGAACGGCAGGAACGGCTCGAGCTTGTCGATGATCAGCCCCGCCCCGCCGTTGCCGGCGTGCACGACGACCTTGAGCGGCTTCAACTTCGCGCGATCGACGTACGACAGCAGGTGCTCGATGTACTCGGGCATGATGTCCACGGCGAAGCGCTCACCCACGCGCGTGGGCGTCGTGAACTTGCCCGCCTCCGCGATCCTGCGGATGTCCTGCAGGCCGTTGTCGCCGCTGATCGGCCGCGAGCCCTCGCGCACGAACTTCATGCCGTTGTAGTCCGGCGGGTTGTGGCTCGCCGTGACCATGATGCCGCCGTCCATTTCGCGCGCGAACGTCGCGAAGTAGACGATCTCGGTGCCGCAGAGGCCGATGTCGTAGACGTCCACGCCCGAATCGAGCAGCCCCTGCTCGAGGGCCTTGCCGAGTTCCTCGCTCGACAGGCGGATGTCGCGCCCGACGATCACCTTCTTCGGCTTGACGAACTCCGCGTACGCGCGGCCGACGCGATAGGCGACGTCCTCGTTCAGCTCGGACGGGATGCGCCCGCGCAGGTCATAGGCCTTGAAACCGCTGATGCTGATGGGGTTCATGATTTCGATCCTTAGCGCCCGTATACGTCCTCGAAGCGCACGATGTCGTCCTCGCCGAGATAGCTGCCCGACTGCACCTCGATGATGTGCAGCGGCACCATGCCGGGGTTCTCGATGCGATGCTTCGTGCCGAGGGGGATGTAGGTGGATTCGTTCTCGCCGAGCAGGAACGTCTCCTCGCCGCGCGTGATGCGTGCCGTGCCCGGTGACCACGATCCAGTGCTCGGCGCGGTGATGATGCAGCTGCAGCGACATCGACGCGCCCGGCTTCACGACGAGACGCTTCACCTGGAAGCGGTCGCCGTTGTCGATGCTGTCGTAGCTGCCCCACGGGCGGAACACTTCGCGGTGCAGCGAGGTCTCGTAGCGGCCCTGCGCCTTCAGCTTCGACACCAGCTGCTTGACGTCCTGCACCTTGTCGCGCGGCGCGACGAGCACGGCGTCCTTGGTCTCGACGACGACGTGATCCCGAAGACCGACGGCCGCGATCATGCGGCTGGTCGCGTGCAGGTAGCAGCCCTGCGCGTCCTCGACGATGACGTCGCCGGCCATCACGTTGCCCTGCGCGTCGGTCGGCAGCGCGTCCTGCAGCGCCGACCAGGAGCCCACGTCGCTCCAGCCAGCGTCGAGCGGCACGACGACCGCGACCTGCGTCTTTTCCATCACCGCGTAGTCGATCGAGTCGCTCGGGCAGGCACCGAACTCGGCGGTGGGCAGCCGCGTGAAATCGAGATCGCGCTTCGCCGCGGCGACTGCGTCCTCGCAGGCGGACAGGATCGCCGGCGCGTGGGCCTTGAGTTCACCGAGGAACGCGCGGGCGCGGAACATGAACATGCCGCTGTTCCAGAAGTAGTCGCCGGACGCGACGTACTTCTCGGCGGTCGCGGCGTCGGGCTTCTCGACGAACTCGGCGACGGCGATAGGACGGGCCCGGCGCCCTTCTCGCGACGGATGTAGCCGTAGCCCGTCTCGGGGCGATCCGGCACCACGCCGAACGTGACGAGCTTGCCGGCATTCGCGGCGGCGAGGCCCGCCTGCACCGCCGACTGGAACGCCTCGACGTTGCGGATCACGTGGTCGGCCGGCAGCACCAGCAGCACGGGATCGGCATCGCCGCCCTTCCCCTTCGACTTCTCCAGCGCCACGAGCGCGGCAACGGCGACCGCGGGTGCGGTGTTGCGGCCAACGGGCTCGAGGATGATCGCCTGCGCGGCCGGCACCGAATTCGCGCATCTGCTCGGCCACCATGAAGCGATGGCTGTCGTTGCAGACCACGATCGGAGCGCCGACGTCATCGAGGCCCGTGAGCCTCGCCGCGGTTTCCTGCAGCATCGTTCGCTCGCCGACGAGCGGCAGCAGCTGCTTCGGGTACAGCTCGCGGGAGAGCGGCCAGAGGCGGGTGCCGGAGCCGCCGGAGAGGATGACGGGGATTAGCATGGGTGATCGCAACGAAGGAAGACAAGTGAGCAATGATCAGCGGATAGGGGGTAGTGGAGCAGAATTATTGCGCTATTCCGGGCGATTTGGATTGCGGACGTCACGAACGTGCGCCGATTGTAGCCTCTGCGCATGTGACACCGACGCATCAAGCAGAAATCACAAGGACCTGATCCTCTGGCAGAAGGCCATGGCGCTGGCCGGCGCAGATCCACCGCTGCGACCGGCGCCTGCCGAGATACGAGATCTTCGGCCTGACGCTCGCAGATTCGGCGGGCCGCGGTATCCATTCCGTCGAACGTTGCCGAGGGCGCCGCCCGTCGTACGACACGGGAGTTCTCTGTCGTTCCTCCACATCGCGCGCGGATCACTGGCCGAGCTCGAGACGCAACTGCACCTCGACGGGAAATTCGGCTACGCTGGCCGATCGCAGACCTTGCGCCGAGTGCTGGCGCGACGCGACGAAGTCGGCCGCCTGCTGAACGCAGTGATCACGCGCTGCGCGGCGCAATCGCCGAGCGCGTCTCTGCACTACCCGCTACCCGCTGATCACTACCCTGCTCTACTTCAGACGCGACCAGCGTGCTCTCCCCGCCCCACCCCGAAATACCTCAGCCCGAAGCTCCTCACCATCCCCGGGTCGTAGATGTTGCGGCCGTCGAAGATCACCGGGTGCTTGAGCTGGTCGCGGATGGCCTCGAAATCGGGGCTGCGGAATTCCTGCCACTCGGTGAGGATCGCGAGTGCGTCGGCGCCGTCGAGCGCCTGTTCGGCGCCCTCGACGAGAGCGAGGTCCTTGCGCTCGCCGAAGATGCGGCGCGCCTCGGTCATCGCGACCGGGTCGTAGGCACGGACTTTCGCGCCCGCCGCCCACAGCGCTTCCATCAGGTCGCGGGCCGGCGCCTCGCGCATGTCGTCGGTGTTCGGCTTGAACGCCAGGCCCCAGATCGCGATCGTCTTGCCCTTGAGGTTGCCGTCGAAGAACGCGCTGATCTTGCGGAACAGCAGCTGCTTCTGGCGCTTGTTCACGCCCTCGACCGACTTCAGCAACTGCGCGTCGAACTCGTATTCGCCCGCGCTGTGCACGAGCGCCTTGACGTCCTTCGGGAAGCACGAGCCGCCGTAGCCGGCGCCCGGGTAGATGAAGCTGTAGCCGATGCGCGGGTCCGAACCGATGCCGACGCGGACTTTCTCGATGTCGGCGCCCATGCGCTCGGCGAGGTTCGCCATCTCGTTCATGAAGCTGATCTTCGTCGCGAGCATCGCGTTGGCGGCGTACTTGGTCAGCTCGGCCGAGCGCACGTCCATCACGATCATGCGTTCGCGGCTGCGCGTGAACGGGTCGTAGAGGTTCTTGAGCAGTTCGGCCGTGCGGGGGTTGTCGGTACCGACGACCACGCGGTCGGGCTTCATGAAGTCGGCGACCGCCGCGCCTTCCTTCAGGAACTCGGGGTTCGAGACGACGTCGAATTCGATCTTCGCGCCGCGCTCGGCAAGCGTGTGCTCGATGCGCTCGCGGACCTTGTCGGCCGTGCCGACGGGCACCGTGGACTTGTCCACGATGATGCGGTACTCGGTCATGTGCCGGCCGATCGTCTCGGCGACCGAGAGCACGTGCGAGAGGTCCGCCGAGCCGTCTTCCTCGGGCGGGGTGCCGACGGCGATGAACTGGAACAGGCCGTGGCTGATGCCCTCCTCCGCGCTGGTCGTGAACCGCAGGCGACCCTTGTCGAAGTTGCGCTTCACGACGGCGTCGAGTCCCGGCTCGTGGATCGGGATCTCGCCCTTCTGCAGGCGCTCGACCTTGCCGGCGTCGATGTCCACGCACAGGACGTTATTGCCGGCCTCGGCGAAGCACGCGCCGGTGACCAGGCCGACGTAGCCCGAACCAAAAACTGTAACTTTCACGCGTAAGCCTTTGAGATTGTTTACTTAATGCACGCGCGCGATGGCGGGGTGCAGACGTGAATGTTACCAGAGACGGGGCGGGCTACGCCTGACGCGGTCTCTCGAACCGCCTTGAGGAGCGGCTCGATCCCCTCGCGGTATCGCCGTACTACGAACATTCGGGGCCATGCGGAGAAACCGTGCGCTTCGCCACGAGCAGGTCGATCGCCAGCCCGTGATCCATCCGCTCGCCGCGCCACCGGGTGACGGCGGTATGCGCGTCGATGCCGATGCCGCTCGCTCTGTGGCTCGCAACCAGCCGCGTCCAGTCGCCGAGCGGTGGCGTATGACCCGGCGCGCATGAGTGCAGCGCCTCGCCACTGCGCTTCACGAAGCGCCAGGCGCCGTCGTCGAGTCGCTGGATGACGATACCGCCCTCGTGCACCGCGCGGTGGTGCGTGCGGCAGAGCGACACGAGGTTCGACAGCTTCGTCTCGCCGCCTTCTGCCCAGTGATGTATGTGGTGGCCGTCCACGTAGCGCTTGTGCGTGCAGCCGGGGAAAACGCAGCCCTGGTCGCGCGATTTCAGCGCGCGGCGCAGTGCCGAGGGGATGGTTCGCGTCCTGCGACCGACGTCGAGCGGCTCACCGTCGCCGTTCTCGAGGATCCTGACCACGCTCGCGTCACAGGACAGACGGCGCGCAGTCTCGACAGGGATGGCGGGGCCGTCGTCCAGCTCACATCGGCCGCTTTCGCGAGCCTGCAGCGCATCGGCATCGACGTGCACGACGATGTGGTTGCGTTCGCCGCCATTCAGCGCGGCGGGACCAAGCTTGAGGAAGCTTTCCGCCAGCAGGCCGAGCGCGTCGGCACGGCGGGCGGAGTATGTCGGCCGGTCGTCGAAGAAAGTGGCGGAATTGCTGGGTTTCGACGTTTCCGCGGAAACGTCAACGCCGTCTTCAAGATCATTCGGCAGCGGCAGATCGCGCATCGCCGCCTCGAGCGCGCCGAGCACGATCGCCCCGGTCTCGGCAGGCAGCCGCGCCTTGAGCACGAGCGAGCCGTCGTCGTCGTACGAGTACGTGAGCTGACGGTTGGCGTGCTGCCGTGCCTCGCGCGACATCTCCGCCGACTCCTGCACGCGCCGGAACTGGCGCACGATCGTTTCGACGTGGTGGGCAGTGCCGTGCAGCGCGATCATGAGCAGCAGCTGCTCGGTCGCGGGGCACGCCACCCGGGTGAGAGCGCGGACCTTCGAATAGCTGAGCTCCCCTCGCCCCATCGCGGCCCCGATCGACGGGAGCTGCTCGAGCGCATGGGACACCCGAACCTTCTCGCGGGCGGCGCCCATGTCGATCCCGCACTTCCAGTTGAGCCAGTGTGCGCAGGACTGCGTGAGACCGTCGCTCCAGCCCTTGCGGCGGTCGAACTCGGCGATGAGCGCCAGCCAGCGGCGGTTGGCGGCGTTCAGGTGGCCCGCGAGCTCGGTGATCCGGGCCTCGAGTTCTGGCGTGGAAAGGCGTGCTTCGTCACCGAGGATCGCGCTGTCCATGTGGCTCTCCGGGTAGCTGTTTTTATATACAGTACTTTACCGGAAAAGCCATGAAAAGCAACCGCTTAAGGGCCTCAAGCAGCGGCCACATAAGTGCGGATTCGTCGAAATTTGCAGCGCGAAACGAGCCGGCCCATGGCACCTGGCGTTACCCGAGCTGGCCCGCAATCGACTCAGATTCCAGCCCGCCTCTTCAGCGCCGCGACGCAGCGCCCAGCCGTCTGGCCGTCCCACAGGGCAGGCCGTCGTCCGGTCGGCCAGCGACCCGCCAGCACCTCCTGCACCTGCTCGTACAGCGCCTCGGGCTTCACCAGGCGATTGGAGCCCTCGGTCACGGTGACCGGGCGCTCGGTGTTCTCGCGCAGCGTGAGGCACGGGATGCCGAGGTAGGTGCTCTCCTCCTGCACGCCGCCGGAGTCCGTGATGACGGCGCGGGCGGTGCGGACGAGGTTCATGAACTGGATGTAGCCCAGCGGCTCGGTCAGCGTGATGCGCGCAGTGCCCCGCCGCCGCTGCAGCGCGCGAGAGCAATTCCAGCAACCCGAACTCCTCGAGCTTCTTGCGCGTGCGGGGATGCACGGCGAACACGAGCGGCAGGTCCTTCGACACGGCGACGAGCTGCCGCACCAGCGGCTCGAGGTTCTCGCGGTGGTCCACGTTCGACGGACGATGCAGCGTGACGACGGCGTAGCTGTCCGGCGCGAGGCCCATCGAATCGCGCGTGCCGTCCGCCTCGATCGCGGAGCGCATCATCTCGAACGAGTCGATCATGATGTTGCCGACGCGATCGATCTTGTCGGCCGCCACGCCCTCGCGCGCGAGGTGCTCGTCGGCGTCCGGCGACGGCGTCCAGAGCACGTCGCAGATCGCATCGGTCACGAGCCGGTTGATCTCCTCGGGCATGCGACGATCGCCGCTCCTCAGGCCCGCCTCGAGGTGCACGACCGGGATCCAGAGCTTGGTGCCGACCATGGCGCAGGCCGCGGTCGAATTCACGTCGCCCACGACCACGATCCAGTCCGGCTTCTCGGCGACCGCCACCTTCTCGTACGCGATCATCACGCCGCCGGTCTGCTCGGCGTGGCTGCCGCTGCCGACCTCGAGGTGGAAGTGCGGTGTCGGCAGCCTGAGGTCGCGGAAGAACGCGTCCGACATGTTCGCGTCGTAGTGCTGGCCGGTGTGCACGATCTGCGGCCGGCACCAGGGCTCGGCTGCGAGCGCGTGGTAGAGCGGCGCGATCTTCATGAAATTCGGCCGCGCGGCGGCGACCAGGTGGACGGAGAGGGTCTTCACGATGTCCTGCTGTGGAGGGACTGGTTGAGTCGCCCAAGTCTAATGGGCACGGCCAGCGAAGTCGTGAAGTGCGTAGGGATTTCAGCGCCCTCGCGCCGCCGGTCACCCGGGTTGTGTTCCGGGTCAGCTCAGTTCGGCGTGTCCCCGACACGCCCGGGCTCGCGCTTGCCGGTGATGCGCCGCGCCTGCAGGTTGGTCACCTTGCCCTCGGCCGTCCGGTGCGCCTCGCGCCAGCGCCACACGAGATCCGCGATGTCGCCGCTCGGCCGGTACTCGCGCACGCCGCGCATCAGGATGTCGCGCGCCTCGCGCACGTCGAACTGTCCCATCGCGATGATGAGCTGCTGCAGGATCTCCTGGATCTGCGGCCACTCCAGCGACTCCTCGATCGCCCGCAGGATCATCGGGTGCTCGGTGCCGGTGACGTTGTTGCCGATCAGCAGTTCCTCGAACAGCTTCTCGGCCGGACGCAGGCCGGTGAAACGGATCTCGATGTCGCCGTCCGGATTGGCCTCGTCGCGCACGGTGAGGCCCGACAGGCTGATCATCCGCCGTGCGAGCTCGGTGATGCGCACGGGCTTGCCCATGTTGAGCACGAACAGGTCGCCGCCGTGCGCCATGGCGCCGGCCTGCAGCACCAGCTGCGACGCCTCGGGGATGGTCATGAAGTAGCGGATCACGTCGGGGTGCGTGACGGTGACCGGTCCGCCGCGGTGGATCTGCTCGCGGAACAGCGGCACCACCGACCCGGACGACTCGAGCACGTTGCCGAATCGCACCATGCAGAAGCGCGTCCGGCTGCCGCGCTGCTGCAGTCCCTGCAGCACCATCTCGGCGAGACGCTTGGTGGCGCCCATCACGTTGGTCGGGTTGACGGCCTTGTCCGTCGAGATCAGCACGAACGACTCGACGCCGCACTCGTGCGCCGCCTCCGCCGTGTACCAGGTGCCGATCACGTTGTTGTGGATGCCCTCGATGATGTTCTCTTCGACGATGGGCACGTGCTTGTAGGCCGCCGCGTGATAGACGGTCTGGACGCCGTACGACTGGATGATCTCGCGCACGCGATACTTGTGGTGCACGCTGCCGAGCAGCGCCGTGATCTCGAGCTCGCGGTCCTCCGCGGCGGCGATGTGCCGCAGCTCGCGGTCGATGTTGTAGAGCGCCAGCTCCGACATCTCGAACAGCAGGATGCGGCGCGGGCCGAGGCGCGCGATCTGCCGGCACAGCTCCGCGCCGATCGAACCGCCGGCGCCGGTGACCATGACGACCTTGTTGCGGATGCACGCGTCGAACAGCCTCAGGTCCGGCGCCACCGGCTCGCGGCCGAGCAGGTCGCACGCATCGACGTCGCGGATGTCCTCGACGCGCGCCTGGCCGACGACGATGTCGCCGATGTCCGGCACGGTCTGCACGTGCACGCCCAGCGGCTCGAGCGAGGCCAGGATCTCGCGACGTCGCCGGTGGTTCACCGAAGGCATGGCGAGCAGCACGCGTCGGACGGAAAAGATATCGACGAGGTCCGCCAGCTGGCCCGGGGCGTACACCTCGACCCCGTGGATCACGCTGCCCCACAGCGCGCGGTTGTCGTCGATGAAGCCGACCGGCAGGAAATCACGCCCGGCGAACAGGCTCGCCGCCAGCCGCGCACCCGCCTCGCCCGCACCGAAGATGGCGACGCGCTCGGATTCCCGAGGCCGCTGGATCAGCAGCTGTCGTGCAAGCAGCCGGCTGCCACCGACGTACAGCAGCGCCAGCGCCCAGTAGATGGCCAGCGCGGTGAGCGGCAACGGGTTCTCGAGCAGCAGCTCGTTGATCATCGCGAGCATCAGCACGGATGCCGTCACGCCGATGAACACGGCCTTCGAGGCGCGCGAGCCGAGGAAGCGGACGACGGCCCGGTACAGGCCGAGTTTTGCGAAGATCGGGATGCTGACGCCGAGGGCGGCGATGTAGAGCCAGGGGCTCGTCCCGATCCCGGAGAACGCGGGCCCGAGCTTGAGCCAGATGGCCGTGGCGAGCGCCAACGGAATCATCGCTCCGTCGGCAGTCAACATAATCAGGCGCTTTGCCGGCCGCGAGAAGCCCACCGCCCAGGCGATCAGCCTCTCCGAGGCCCCGCCTTTCCTGTGCTTACCCATGACACTCCGTCACTCGACGACGCTCCGGTCTACGCGGGCAGCCGTTCCAGTGGCTGACCCGGGCCGCCCGTGCTGGGGACTGGACCGGCAATCTGTCTGCGAAGTCTAACGGAAACGGGTCAGCCGCGGAGACTGGCCTGGTTTTCGCGGAACCAGTCGCAGGTCCGGGCGATGCCGACGTCGAGCGGGATCCGTGGAGCCCAGCCTAACGCATTGATTTTACTGGTATCCAGCAGCTTCCGGGGGGTGCCGTCGGGCTTCGACGGGTCGAATGCCAGCCGTCCCTTGAAACCGACGGCCGTCGCGACCTTCGTGGCGAGCTCCGCGATCGTGAGATCCGCCCCTGCCCCGACGTTGATCGGCTCGTCCGACTCGTAATGTTCCATCAGGAACACGCAGGCATCGGCAAGGTCGTCCACGTGCAGGAACTCCCGGCGCGGAGTGCCGGTGCCCCAGACCGTCAACTCGGCGTCGCCACGGCTGCGCGCTTCGTCGCAACGGCGGATGAGCGCCGGCAGCACGTGCGAGTCCCTCAGGCTGAAATTGTCGCCGGGCCCGTACAGGTTGGTCGGCAGCAGCGAGATCGCACGCATGCCGTACTGGCGCGCATAGGCCTGGCACATCTTGATGCCGGCGAGCTTGGCGATGGCGTACCACTCGTTGGTCGCCTCGAGTGGCCCCGTCAGCAGGTATTCCTCCCGCAGCGGCTGCGGCGCGAGCCGCGGATAGATGCAGCTCGAGCCGAGGAAGCACAGCTTCGTCACAGCCGTTGCGCCGGGCGGCATCGATGACGTTGCACTGGATCAGCAGGTTGTCGCGGATGAAGTCCGCCGGATAGGTGCTGTTGGCGAGGATGCCACCGACCTTCGCGGCCGCCAGGAACACGTACGCGGGCTTCTCCCGCGCGAAGAACTCGTCCACCGCGGCCTGGTTGCGCAGGTCGAGCTCCGCATGCGTGCGCAGCAGCAGGTTCGCGAAGCCCAGCTCGCCCAGCCGCCGCACGATCGCGGAGCCGACCAGCCCGCGGTGCCCGGCGACGAAGATCCGGTCGTCCTTATTCATGCCGCCGATACACCTTGAATCCGTGGCGGGTCATGTGCGCGTCGCGTCGCGCGAGCTCGAGGTCGCTCTCGACCATCTCGCTCACCAGCTGGTCGAAGCCGATCTCGGGCACCCAGCCGAGCTTCTCGCGCGCCTTGCTCGCGTCGCCGAGCAGCGTCTCCACCTCGGCGGGCCGGAAGTAACGCGGGTCGACGCGCACCAGCACGCGGCCGGTCGTCCGATCGACGCCCTGCTCGTCGACGCCGCTGCCGCGCCAGTCGATCTCGTAGCCGAGCAGGCGCGCGGAACGCACGACGAACTCGCGCACGGAAAACTGCAGTCCGGTCGCGATGACGAAGTCATCGGGCTGCGGCTGCTGCAGCATCAGCCACTGCGCGCGCACGTAGTCCCGGGCGTGGCCCCAGTCGCGCAGCGCGTCCAGGTTGCCGAGGTACAGGCACTCGTCGAGGCCCTCGTGGATGCGCGCGAGCCCGCGCGTGACCTTGCGCGTGACGAACGTCTCGCCGCGGACCGGCGACTCGTGATTGAACAGGATGCCGCTGCAGGCGTAGAGGCCGTAGGCCTCCCGGTAGTTGACGGTGATCCAGTGCGCGTAGACCTTGGCCGCCCCGTACGGGGAGCGCGGATAGAACGGCGTCGTCTCCCGCTGCGGCGTTTCCTGCACCTTGCCGAACATCTCGGACGTCGACGCCTGGTAGAAGCGCGTCTTCTTCTCGAGCCCGAGGATGCGGATCGCCTCGAGGATCCGCAGCGTGCCGAGCGCGTCGGAGTTCGCCGTGTACTCCGGCGTCTCGAACGACACGGCGACGTGGCTCTGCGCGGCGAGGTTGTAGATCTCGTCGGGCTGGACCTGCTGGATCACGCGGATCAGGTTCGTGGCGTCGGTGAGGTCGCCGTAGTGCAGGTGCAGCCGGGCGCCCGGGACGTGCGGGTCCTGGTAGAGGTGGTCGATCCGGTCGGTGTTGAGCAGCGACGAGCGGCGCTTGATGCCGTGCACCTCGTAGCCCTTGCCCATCAGCAGTTCGGCGAGGTAGGCGCCGTCCTGCCCTGTAATGCCGGTGATCAGAGCCGATTTCTGCAAGACCATTTACTCCCTTGAAACCCGGGACGCTTCCGCCCGACCCGCGCCGAGCACCAGCGCCAGCGGTACGAGCGCGACCAGCGTCGCGGTCGCCGCGATGAATGCCAGCTGCGGGTACGCGACGCAGAACCCGGCGACGGGCAGCAGCACCCACGCGTCGAACAGCAGTATCGCAAGCGTCACCGGACGATGGCTACCCCAGGCACGCGCAAGCCACTGGTAGGCGTGGCTGCGATGCGCCTCGTGGGCGCGCTCGCCCCTGGCCATGCGCCTCGCGAGCGTGACGGTCGCGTCCACGAAGAACACGCCGCCGAGCACCAGCCAGGCGAAGACCAGCACCGGCGAATGGCGCATGGCCGCGAGCGCAAGCACTGCGATGACGAAACCGAGGTAGCCGCTGCCGACGTCGCCCATGAAGATCCGGGCCGGGGGCCAGTTCCAGGCGAGAAACCCGAGCGCCGCCGCGGCGAGCACCAGGCTCGCGGCCGGCACTGCGGCGGACGCCGCACCGGAAGCAAGCAAGGCTCCGGCGCCGGCGATGAACACGGCCTCGCCCGCCGCGAGCCCGTCGATGCCGTCCATGAAATTGAACAGGTTGATCGTCCAGCCGATGGCGAGCGCACCCAGCAGGTTGCCCACGATGCCGAGGTCGTACGTGCCTGCGCCGACCTGCATCGGCGGAACGCCGCCGAGCCAGGCGAGCGCCCAGGCCGCCGCACCCATGTGAACGGCCAGCCGCAGGCCGGCTCCCAGCGGCTTGCGATCGTCGCGAAACCCGGTGACGGCAACCGCCAGCCCGCCGCCCAGCAGCGCGACGCAGAGGTCGCCTGGAATGACGCCCGTGCCCCACAGCGCGACGAATCCGCAGACGGTCGCCACGACGATGCCGAGCCCACCGCCGCGTGGCGTGGGCGCGTCGTGCGAGCTGCGGGCGTTGGGCACATCCAGCCATTGCCGGCGCAGCGCCTGGCGCCGCACCCACCCGGTCACTGCGACCGAGACGAGCAGCGTCGCAAGCACGATGCTCCATGCGACGGTGCTCACGATGTCGTCCTCGCCAGGTACCACTCGGCCATCGCCCGTATCCCCGCGTCGAACCGCACGTGGGGCTGCCAGCCCAGCAACTGCCGCGTCTCGCTCGCGTCGACGCGCAACGACCCCGTGAGCCTCGCGAGGTCGTCGCGTCGCCCCGCCATCGATGCAAGCGACTCGACGAGCAGCCACGGCACCTTGAAAAGGCGCGCCGATCGCCCCAGCCCGCGGGCGATCGCGTCCAGCAGTTCGGGCAACGTGACATCCTCGCCATCCGCTGCCAGCAGCACACGCCCGGCGGCGGCCGGGTGATCGACGCAGGCCTCGAGCAGGCCGCAGAGATTCTGCACGCCGACGAAGCTGCGCCGCGCCTCGAGCCCCGCGAACGGCAGCGGCAGGCCACTGTGCACCAGCCTCAGCAGCCGGAGGAAATTGCCCTTCACGCCCGGCCCGTACACCAGCGGCGGACGCACGATCACGGCCTCGGTCGCCGTTCCGGCCACACGCTCGAGCAGGCGCTGCTCGGCCTCCCATTTCGACACCGCATACGGCTCGCGGGGCTGCGGGGGATCGGCGGCGGTGAACGCACGCGCGCCCGAGTCGTTGCCGAGCACGCCGATCGAGCTCACGAAGACGAATCGTCGCACACCGCAACGCACGGCGGCGTCGGCGAGCTGCTCGGTCCCCACGACGTTGACGCGACGGAATTCCTCGAGCGGATCCGCGGCCTTGTCTGCGACCACGTGCGCCCGCGCGGCGAGGTGCACGACGGTGTCCACGTCCTCCATCCGGGCCACCATGTCCCGCGTGACCGGCAGCACGTCGCGCCCGCCTCGACGAAGATGCTCGACGAGCGCTTGCCCGATGAAGCCGGCTGCGCCGGTCACGAGAATGCGCGACCTCATGTCGCGGCACCCGGAAGCTCACGCCCCGCGGCCCGGGCCACGGCATTGCGATAGGCAGCAAGTCCCTTGGCCTTCGACAGGTGCGCGTCGTAGTACGCAGCCGCCGCCTCACCGCTGGCGCGCAGGTCGACCCGCTCCGGGCCCACTGCTCGACCGTGTCCGCAAACGCGTCGACGGCTCCCGCCGGAACGCACCTGCCGCCGCTCGACAGCTCGACCAGCCTCGCCACGTCGCTGTCCGGGCCCACGTACAGAGTCGGCACCGCGCGCGCCATGTATCCGAGCAGCTTGCTCGGCACCACGAGACCCTCGAATCCCGGCAGCAGCGTGACGAGCGCCGCATCCGCGAGTCCCAGGCTGTGCGGCAGCAGCTCGAACGGCACGAACGCACGGAACTGCACGACATCCTCCAGCCCGAGCTCGCGGACCAGGTCCTTCGCCTGGGCGAGGCGGCTGCCCTTGCCGACGAAGACGAGCCTGAGGCCCGGCACACGGTCCCTGAGCATCCTGCATCGCGCGAATCGGCGTCTCGACGTCGTGGGCGATGCCGAGGTTTCCCGAGTAGAGCAGCACGAAGCAGCCGGCGAGCCCCCACTCGTCGCGAAGACGATTCGCCTCGCCGCGCACGACCGTCTCGTCGCCCGTCGCCCAGTTGCAGATCTCGATGATGCGCTCGGACGAGACGCCCTTGGCGAGCAGGCGCTCCGTCATGACCGGACCGAGCGACACGATCGCCCGGGCGCTCCGGTACGCCCAGCCGAAAACACGCGTCAACAGGCCCGCGGACCAGGATCGCTCGTCGATCATGCCGTGCGCCCGCATGACCTCGGGATAGATGTCCTGCGCGATGATCATGCAGGGCCGCCGGTGCAGCCGCGCGGCCAGCACCGCGATCGGCACCACCAGCGGAGGATTCGTCTGCGTGACGATCAGGTCCGGCCGGCGCCTGAACACCAGCATCGGCAGCGCGCAGGCGTAGAACCAGAGTTGACGGAGCAGCTTCAGGCTGTGGATGTCGCCGCCGATGAGGCGCGGGATGCGGCGTATCCGCACGCCGCTCGTCCGTGGATCGTCCATCGCGGCGCCCGGCTCGGCGGCCGCGTACTGGTCGCTGCCGCAGATGACCTCGACGTCGCAGCCGGCGCGCGCGAGATCGCGTCGTCACGTCGCGCGGCAACTGCGCGCCGCCCCAGCCTTCCGGGTAGTAGAACTGCTCGATGAAGACGATGCGCATGCGGTCGATGGGGCGTCTGTCCGCGCCGTCTCAGGCGGCGCCTGCCAGCGACACTGCGGGAGTGGCGCCGCGCGTCACCAGTGAGTAGATCTCGAGCAGCTCCTCCAGGTTGCGTGCCGGGGTGTAGCGCTGCTCGTACTCGCGGCGCCCGGCGAGCCGGAATCGCGCGCGCAACGACGCATCCGACCAGAGCCTGCGCACCGCGTCGGCCATCGATGCCGGATCGCCGGGCTCGAAGTGCAGGCCGGTCTCGCCGGGGCGCACGAGCTCGATCAGGCCACCGATCCGCGAGACGGCCATCGGCGTTCCCCGCGCGAACCCTTCGACGATCACCAGCGGAAACCCCTCGTAGCACTCGGACGGCACGACCTGCACGTCCGCGCGACCGATGATGTCCAGCACCTCGGGACGCGGCCGCACGCCGAGGAAGCGCGCCGGAATCTCGAGCTGGCGGGCCATGGCCTCGGCCTCGGCGCGCAGCGGACCATCGCCGACCACGACCAGCGGCACGTCGCGCAGGCGTGTCCAGGCCTGCAGCATCGTCGTGACGCCCTTCTCCTCCGACAGCCGTCCGGCGAACACCGCGTAGCCGCCACCGCCTTCGCCGACGCCGCCGGCATCGGCCACGAAATTGGGCTTGACGCGAATCCGGTCCGGCGGAAGCCCGAGCGCCGCGAACTTGTCCGCCGCGAATCGCGTCAGCGTGACGTACTGGTCGATCAGGTCCGTGTACGTGCCGCGCCGCCAGCTGTTCCAGAGCATCCAGGCGACGGCCGCCGAGCCCGCCGTCGTCTGCCGGTAGCAGCGGTGGCGAACGCCGGCCCACGGCGACCCTGCGGTACACGTCTCGCACACGTGGCCGTCGCGGAAGAACGTCGCGGAACTGCAGACGATCCGGTAGTTGTGCAGCGTCTGGACGACCGGCACCCCGTTCTCGCGGCAGGCCGCGTAGGCGCTCGGCGTGATGAGCGGAAACGTGTTGTGGAAGTGCGCGAGCTGCGGCCGCTCGCGGCGGATCAGCGCCGCCACTTCGCGATGGCTGCGTCCCGACCACGACATGGTCGCTGCGGTACGCAGCACTTCGACCTGGTCGTTCTCGTCCACGTCGTCGTTGCTGCGCGTGTACGTGACGACCTCGATGCCCGCGCGCTCGAGCAGCTCGCGCTCCTGGCGGAAGACGTTGTCCTCGCCGCCGATCGCCGCGGAGCGGTAGAAATTATGGATCATCAGCACTTTGCGGATGTCGCCGCGCACGGCACGCGTCGGCACGACGGGCGGCGCAACCGCGTCCGTCACGGCTGCGACGGCCGGCTCGCCTCGTCTGGCGCAGCGCGGTCCCGGCCGCCAGCGCGAAGCTGTGCGCGAACTCCTCGACCCTGCGCCGCGAAGCGTCGGCTGCCGCGGCACGGCGCGCCTCGGCTGGAAGCAGGTCCCTGCGATACCACGCGCGCTCCAGCGCCTCGGCCGCACTGGCGGGCGACGACGGGTCGAAATACAGCGCGTCGGCTCCGGCCTGCTCGCGATGCACGGCGAGGTCGGACAGCACGAGCGGCGCTCCGAGCGCCTTCGCCTCCTCCACCGTCGTGCTCCACCCCTCGAAGAAAGACGGGTTGACCACCCCGAGCCCGAGCGACGTGAGCCGGATGACGTCCGCGTACGGGATCATCCCGAGCATGCGGAACTCGCGTTCGACACCGAGCGACTTCACGCGGGCGACGAGGCTTCGATAGTGATCGACGTGGCGAGTGTCGTTCGGGTTGCCGGAGGCGGCCACGACCACCTCGACGCCGCGGGACTTGAGCAGCCCGAGCGCGTCGATCACCACCGCGTGGTTCTTGTGCTTCCAGAACTGGTTGGGCAGGTACAGGAACCGCTCGGGCAGGTCGTAGGTCGCGAGCACCCGCGACGGGTCATGCAGATCCACCGCCGGCGGCAGCACGGCGAAGCGCACCACGACCGTCCGCCCGCGGCTCGCCGGATAGAACCGCTCGGAGTCCTTCCGCGCGTCCTCGCTGCTCAGCATCAGCGTGCGACCCGCCGCAACCTGCGCGCGGTAGCCGATCTCACGCCTCCACCACGCGCGACGCGCGAACATGTGCGGCAGGTGGCGGTGCTGGAAGTCCGGCGTCCACGCCAGCGTGGCGATCGGAAACCGCCAGCCGTAGAACTGCGCGGCCTCGAACACCACGTCGATCCCCGCACCGCGGAACAGCGCCGTGGCGTCGGGCATGTCGCCGAGCGTGCACGCGCGCGCCAGCCGCACACCCGAGAGCCGCCGCTCGAAGACGTCGGAGCGGACCGGCGGCTGGCCCAGCAGCGGCGCGAACTCCGCGAGCTGCTCGTCCGTGACGTCGTTGCCGACGAACAGCACGGGCTCGACGCCGCACTCGCGGTGCTCGTGCAGGATGCGAACCAGGTTCAGCAGGTAGTTGTAACCGCCGGTCCAGTCGCGGCCACCGATCAGCGTGAAGCCGACGCGCATCGCTCAGCGACCGGCGGACTGCCGGAACCAGTCGACGTAGGCGCGGATGCCCTGCTCCAGCGCGATGCCGGGCGCAAAGCCGAGCGCACGAGCGCGGGTGACGTCGGCCACGAGGTTCACTGGATCGCCGGGTCGCGATCGTCCGGAGAACTCGATCGCGCGGTCATCGCCCCAGGCCTCGAGCACCAGCCGGGCGAACTCAGCCACGCTCCGACCGTCGCCGGTCGCGCCGTTCACGACCGGGACGTCGGTGGACGGCAGCTTCGCCGCCACCAGCGCCAGCAGCCGGGCGACATCGCTGGCATGGATCCAGTCGCGGCGTTCCTGCCCGGTGCCATCGAGGACGATGCCGTCGCGTGGACGCGCCGAGCCGACCGCAGAGGTCCCAGAGGATCTGCTTGCGCAGGCCCGGCCCGTAGGCGGAGAACACGCGCACGACGGCGCTGCGCAGGCCGAAGTTCTGCGCGTACGAGCGGCACAGCGTCTCCATGATCGACTTGTGATAGCCGTAGGGCGAAAACGGCCGGCCCGCACGTCTGCTCGGCGAGCGGGCCCTCGTGACCCGCGCCGTAAACGGCCGCGCTCGAGACCGCGACCACGGGGACGTCCCCGCAGCGGCGACGAATCCACTCGAGCAGCCGGACCGTCGTGTGAACCGTGCGCTCGAAGTCCTCGAGCGGGTTGGCGAACGAGGCGCCCACGACCGATCCGCCGGCGAGGTGATAGATCGCCGCGGGGCTGCCGGTCTGCGCGAGCACGAGCTCCAGGCTCGAGGTCCCGATCTCGCCGTTGACCCAGACATCGACGCCGGCCGCGGCCGCGTCGGATGCGGGCCAGTGTCCGTGGCCGATCCCGGCGACGCGCGTGCCCTGGTCGGCGAGGTGACGCGCGAGGCTCCTGCCCAGGAATCCGCGGGCTCCGGTGATCCACGCGAGGCTCACGTTGCACTCCCCGGCTTCGAGCAGACGAACGAATAGAGTCGTCCCGGACGACGGTCCACGCGCGACAGCAGCCGCAGAAACGCGTCGTAAACGCGCTCGTGGCCGAGCGCCGCCTTCAACAGCGCTGCGGCACCGGGGACCCGCGCGGCGCGGCGCACGATCTCGTCTTTCAGCGACGCGCGCGTGTGCGGCGCGAAGTTGATCGGCGAGTCGAACGAGGCGATCTCGCGCTCGAGGCGCAGGCCCGGGCCGGCGAGCGCCGCGCGATACTCGCCGAGCTCGAACGCGTGCTCGCCGCCGTACAGATGATGCAGCGGGTGCGCGGCCAGGAATCTCGGCAGGTCGGCCGGCTTCGAGATCACGTGTTCGCGCATGGCGAGCAGCGTGCCACCGGGCTTGAGCACCCGGGCCATCTCGCGACACAGCTGCGGCAGGTCACGGGCGTGGTGCAGGACCTGCCGGGCCAGCACGAGATCGAACTCGCCGTCCCCGAACGGCAGCTGCTCGCCGAACGCCTCGACCACCCGGATGTCGAGCCCGCACTCGCTGGCCAGGCCGCGGATCGCGCCCGCTCCGACCAGCAGGCTGGGATCGGGCTCCAGCGCCGTGACCTTCCAGCCGGCCCGCGCGAGCGCGCAACTGGCGATGCCATGTCCCGCGCCGATCTCGAGCGCCTTGCCGGCGGGCGTGGGCAGCAGCTCGAGCGCGGCACACCATTCCGGGCTGCGCGCATAGCGCTCGGCCGCCACGCTGCGTGGCTGGTCATAGAAACAGTCGAGCACGAGCTGCCGCTGCGACGGTTCGCGCAGCAGCGAACCCACCGCCTCTTCCCACGTTGCGTACGTCATCGGCCGCGACCGCTCAGGACACCCGGCCGACGACCTGGTCGCGAACGAACAGGCTGTAGTCCGGAACGTCCGTCGTCACGATGCTGCCGGCGCCGATGATCGAGCCGCGGCCGATGTTCACTCCCTTCAGCACGATGGAATTGAAGCCGATCCAGACGTCGTCGCCGATCACGACGGGCTTTGCCCCGATGCTGTCGATCCGCGACGGATGGCCACGCTCGACGATCTCGACGAAGTGCGCATGACGCTCGGCCGCGTCGCGCGGATGGCTGTTCGTGTCGTGCACGTTCACGCCGTGCGAAATCAGCACGCGATTGCCGATCCGCACCGAGGCGGACGACCAGATCCGTGAACCCGGCCCGACGAAACACCAGTCGCCGATCTCGATGCTGCCCGCGTGGCCGAACGTCTGCAGTTCCCCGGCGATCACCGTCCGCTCGCCGATGCGTATCGCGCCGCGCTCGCCGCGGATGTTGCGGATCTCCGCTCCTGGCGCAAAGCGCGCACGCGGATGCACCTCGGCCGACAGGCGGTACTTGAGCCCCTTGAGGGCGAGCACCAGTCCCTGCCCGAGGCGCAAGGGCAGTCCCACGATCTCTGCTGCGATGATCCTGGGCATCCGCGCATCACCCGCCGGCGCTTTCGCGCACGGGATTGGCGTCGACGTCGACACCGCGTGCGCGCAGGCGGGCGCGTTCGTAGTCCTGCAGACGGCGGCGTGCCAGGTCGCTCCAGCTGAAATGCTCGCGCATGCGTCTCGCCCCGATCTCGCCGCGGGAGCGTCGCCACTCGGGGTCGAGCGCCATCTGCAGCACGCGCTCGAGGTCGTCGAGGTCATTGAGGCGGTACTGCACTCCGTTGCCGTCGATCCGCTCCACCGCCTGCAGCGTGTCGTTGACCACCAGCGGCAATCCGCAGGCCGCCGCGTCGAGCATCGACGTCGACTCCTGCGTCGGCCAGACGCCGACGTCCGCGGCCTGGTAGAAGCGCACCAGGTCTGAATTCGGCACGAAGTCGTGCACGGCGACGCAGCGACCGAGCGCCGCTATCCCGGCCGCCTGGATGCCGTTGCCGACGAACAGGCCGCGAGCCGGCGAGCCGGCCGCCGCGAGCCGTGCGACCGCGCGGGCCAGCAGCAGTGGATTCTTGCCCTCCGTGAACTGCCCCGTGTAGACGAACACGACGTCGTCGTCACCGAACCCCATCGAAGCGCGGGTCTCGCGCCGCCTCGCGAGCTCATCGGCAGTCGAGGGCGGCCGGAACAGGTCGGTGTCCACGCCGAGCGGCACCAGCGCGATCTTCGACGGCTCCACGCCGAAAAACCGCACGGCGACGTCCGCGCAATCGACGGCCGGCGCGTAGCACTTCTCGATGTGCCGGCTGATGTAGCGCCCGGGCAGGAACCGGGTGGCCAGGTTGCGCAGCCGTGCCGGCTGCCACCAGCGCGAGTCGCTGGTCGCGAGCGGAAAGACCGATGCGTGCGTGTGGTTGCCGGTGAAGAGGCTGTAGCCGAACCGGCGCTGGAGCATCGCGGCCTCGAGCGGTGGCCAGCCGATGGCGACCAGCGACTGCACGACGTCGGGCCGCAGCTCGGCGAGCTTGCCCGCGAGTCCGACATACCGCTTCTGTCCGAGGCTGACGCGATGGGCGAGCCCGTGCAGCGTGAACCCGTCGAGGCGCTCGACCGATCCGGGTGGCGTCACCGACAGTCCTTCGAATCCACCGTAGGTCCGGCTCGGGGCGTCACTCTGGAAGTAGTGCGGCAGGTCCATCGTCAGGTAGTGGACGTCGGCGCCGAGGCGCGCCAGGTGGCGCGGCAGCATGTTGCCGATGTACCCCATCCCGCGAGGAAACGTGTAACTGAGTATCGCGACCCTCAAGAGCGCCCCATCCGCGCGACAGCGATCATCCCGTCGATTACGGGCCGTACATTGTAATGCAGCGCAGGGTGCCCGCGCCGGCCGCAATGTACCCGCGCCGCGGGTGTCAGCTCCATTCGACCTCGAACGAACGCGCCCAGAATGCCATGTTGACCATGCGCCAGACGTGTGCTGGCCAGCGGCCGTCCGCAGCGAGCGCGGCCTCGATCTCGCGACGGGCCTTGCGCGGCTCGAGGAACGGGAGCGCGTCGGTCGGGGCGCCCTCGAGCCAGTCGCGCAGCTCACGCAGCCACAGCCGCTCCGGCACGCCGAAGCCCACCTTTTCCCTGCGCAGGATCGGCTCCGGCAACAGGTCCGCGACCGCCTCCCGGAAGACGCATTTCGTCTCGCCGTTCATCGAGATCAGGTATTCATCCGGCAGCGACAGCGCGTACTCGGCGAGTTCCGGCACGCAGAACGGCACGCGACTCTCGATCGAGTGGTGCATGGAATTCCCGTCCTCGTAGCGCAGCAGCGCCGGCAGCGTCAGGTGCTCGATCCCGAGCCTCAACTCCTCGCGCAGCGCGTCGCGCCCGCGGCCATGTGCGCGCAGCCTGGGACGGACGCCTCGCGCCTCGAACCAGTCGGCCCGCAGCCAGTCCGGATACTGCGGCTCCCCGAAGAGCCCCGCCACGGTCTGCTGCAGCGAGCCGGGCAGCAGCCGTCCGGCCGCCGTCGCCATCATGCGCGCCCTGTACACGCGGGCGTTGGACGGCGCGCCGGACAACGCTCGAACCGCCGATGGCAGCCTCAACTGCGACAGCAGCCCCGTGATCCGCGCACCGATCAGCGAATAGTAGCCCGCGAATATCTCGTCGCTGCCCTGCCCGTCCAGGATGACCTTCATGCCGGCTTCGCGCGCGAGCCGGAAGACCCGGAACTGCGCGTACATGCTGAGGCTCTCGAACGGCAACTCGAGCGCGAGCATCACCTCGTCGATGTCGGCGGCGATGTCCGCTGCCTGCGGCCGGACCTTGTGCACCACGGTGTCCGTGATGAGGTCCATGTACGGTTCCTCGTTGAACACCGGGTCGAGGTCGGACACGAACGAGAACGTGCTGAGCGGCTGCGCCGGACCGAGCAGCGACTGCACCTGCCGCACGATTGCGCTCGAATCGAGACCGCCGGACAGAGTGGCGCCGATCGGGACGTCGCTGCGCAGGTGCAGGCGGACGGACTCGTCGAACATGCGCCGGACCTCGGCGACGGCCTCGGGGAAGGTCGGCGAAATCCGCTTCGCGAGGTCGATCTTCCAGTAGCAGTGCGGACCGTCGGTCTCGAGCGAGTCGAGGCGCACGCGCAGGTAATGTGCCGCCGGAAGCCGCTCCACGTCCTCGAGGACCGTGGCGGCGTCCGCGTCGCGGACTCCGTATCGCACGTACTGGTACACCTTGGACGGATTGCCGCGGCGGCGCACGCCGGGCAGGCGCAGCAGCGCCTTCACCTCCGACGCGAATGCCAGCTGCCGATCGGAACGGGCGAGATACAGCGGCTTGATGCCGAACTGGTCGCGCGCCAGCAGCACCGTGTTGTCGCGGGTATCGAGCAGCGCGAAAGCGAACATGCCGACGAGCCGCGGCAGCATCCCGACGCCCCACGCCCGGTAGGCCTCGAGCAGCACCTCCGTGTCGCTCGACGTGCGGAACCGGACACCCCGACCTTCGAGCTCGCGGCGCAGCTCGAGGTAGTTGTAGATCTCTCCGTTGTACGTGACCCAGTAGCGGCCGTCCTGCGTGGCCATCGGCTGGTGGCCAGCGGCGCTCAGGTCGAGGATCGAGAGCCTGCGGTGACCAAATGCGCAGCGAAAGCGCGTCGGGTCGCTGGCCGCGACAGGCGGCAGGCCCAGGCCAGGGACCGTGTCCGCGCCTCCGAGCGCGAGCGCCTCCGAACGGGCGGGGTCGTAGAGCAGGTAGCCCTCGTCGTCCGGGCCACGATGGCGCATCGACCGCAGCGCGGCCTGCAGGTCGACACCCCGCAGTTCCAGTCGGTCGCGCGCGAGCAGGCCCAGTATGCCGCACATGGTTTCAGCCTCCACCGTGCCGGCGCGACTGCACGCGCACCAGCAGGGTTGCATAGATGGCGAACGCGAGCGCTGCCGCGACGCCGTACGCGAGCACCGCCCGCTCCAGTCCCTGCTCCTTGAATGCCAGCAGCGCGGCCATCGGCAGGACGAGGTAACACAGGTCGAAGACCAGCTTGAGGGCCGGGCGGCCGCTCACGATCAGCACGCGGCTCAGCGGGCTCACCACCGTCGCGCTCCACCACATCGGCAGCAGCAGCAGCATCAGCCAGCCCGCCGGTCGCCACTCGCCGCCGAAGATCCAGCCGAAGGCGGCCGGAGCGACGGCGCACGCCGGGACATAGATCAGCGTGGCGACGACAGCGAGCCGCTTCATCGTCGATTTCACCAGCGGGGCCAGCAGTGCGGGGTCGCGGCTGTCTGCCGCCACCGCGTGGGCGTGGAATACGTCGGCCACGCTCGAGGCGATCAGCGCGGAAGGAATCGTCGCGACTCGCCACACCAGCGCGAACTGGCCTGCCGACGCAGGCCCGAAGAGTGTCGCGATCACCGGAATGGGCAGCGCCGCGGCGAGCGCATCCAGCACGCTCGACGGCAGCACGACGAGCGGAAAACGCCGCGCCTCGCGGAGACGACGGAGCAGGCCCGCCTCCCGAATGGGCCCGAGCTCGTTGCGGATGTCGCTGCCCGCCCTGACCCAGAGCCTGCGGATGCCCACGAGCCGACCGGCGAGGTCGCCGAGCACGAGTCCAGCCCAGCCGCCTCCCGCGAGGCCGAAGGCGACGGAGGCCCCGGCCCGGCCGGCGCCCTGCAGCGTCAGGGCCCTGCTGACGCCGGCGAACTCGTGGCGCGCCACGTGCCAGTAGCGCAGCGCACCGAACACGCCCGTCGCCGCAAGTCCCAGCACCGCCAGGGGGACCGTCCACATCGAAAGCATCTCGAACGAAAGCATCTGCCGCTGGATGAGCCCGGCCAGCCCGAGCGCCAGCAGCAGGCTCGTGGGCAGCGAGACCGCGAGGCACAGCGCCACGAGGCCAGCTGCCTCGTTCGATGTGCGCGCCGTCGCGACCGCGAGGTCCAGTCGCCAGCACACGACCACCGACGCCACGCCGATGAAGCTGGCGTACAGGCCGAAGACGCCGAGGTCGGCGGGCGAATAGAGGCGCGTCAGCAGTGGCGTGACCGCGATGGCGATCAATTGCCCGAGCGCCGTGCCCGTCGTCAGCTGGGCGACCTGCCGCGAAAAATCGCCGCGAAAGACGCTCGCCAGCAGGCTCATGCCGGCAACCCGTCGGGACGGCGTTGCAGCCGTGCAGCCAGCGCCATCACGCCGAGCCCGAACAGCCAGAACGTACCGTCGGTGAACAGCGAACCGGACAGCATCCCGTTGATCACGTACTGCACGTAGATGAGTCCTACCCAGGCATGGTTACCCGGGATCCGCAGCACGCGCTGGGTCGCGACCAGGCTCGCGGTCATGCTCACCAGCAGCAGCCCGAGCCCGACGACGCCGACGGCCATCATGCTCTCGAGGATGATGTTGTGCGGATTCATCATGAAGCGCCGCTCGACGAACGCACTGCCGACGAACGGATGCTCGGTGAACTGCTGCCACGCACCGACGATCATGGCCGTGCGCTCCTGGGACGCCACGTCCTGCAGCGTCTCGGTCAGGCGCTCGACGACGTCGATGATGCCGCTCTCCTCGAGGTAGCTGATCGCAGCGGCGATGGCGCCGATGGCCCCGGCGACCAGCGCCACCCGCAGCACGACGCCGAACAGCCTGATCCGCGCTCCCGCGCGGGGCCGCATGGCCAGCAGCAGGGCCGCGACCAGCGCGGCGAGGATCGGCCCGCGGGAAACGGAACCAACGATGACGGTCACGCTCAGCAGCACCAGCAGCGAACGCAGCAGGCGTGCGCCGCGCCCGGACCCGGAGAACCCGCACATCGTCACGATCAGCACCGACACACCGAGGTGCCCCACCGAGATCGGATTCAGCACGGGCGTCGCGAGGCGGTAGAGCACGGAGCCCTGGAACACGCCCCGCAGGCCGACGTAGAGGATCGCGAGCATCGCGATCGCGCCCAGCACCTCGATCCAGACGCGCGCAAGATCGAGCGTCCTCGCATCCGGATACTCGAGCCCGGCCAGCGCCGGCAGGAAACACGCGCCGAGGCTCAGCAGCAGGAACTGCGACACCGGGATGCCGAGGTCGCCCGGCAGCGGATCCACCATCGTGTCGACGAACATGCGCGCCACGAGCAGCGCCCAGAGCGTCAGCGTCGCAAGCACGGCCGCGTTGAACAGGACGCGCGTCCCGCGAACCCACCAGCCATAGAGGATGCCGACGGAAAGCGCGACGATGATGATCCGGAACGGGACGGTGGCGACCTGCGAATCGACGCCGACCAGCGTCGGGACCGTCGAGACGAGCGGGAAACCGACGACCGTCAGCGCGTAAAGCGCGGCCAGCATCAGCGAGCCGGCGCCCACTAGGGCACCGCGTCGCGCCACCGCCGCATGCGCTCGCGACGCCACTGCCAGCCGATCACGAGCAGGGCGAACACCCCTCCCGCCAGCGCCCCGAGCACCGTCATCACCGTCCGCTTCGGCCGGATCTTCTCATCGAGGTCCGGGGGTACCGCCGGGTCGATGATCCTGAAGGCATAATCCGGGCGCACGCTCGCCAGCATGATCGTCTTGATCTGGTTCTCGATCAGCCGGTACACGGACTGGCGCAGCTCGACCACGTCGGTCTTGGCGAGCTCCGCGTTGAGGTAGGCCTTGCTGGCCTCGGCGTCCCCGATGGCCCGCGCGCGCAGGTCCCGGTTGGCTCGCTCGACCATGAGGTTCGCCCATCGGGCCGCCACCACCGGGTCCTTCCAGACGATCGACAGCGTCACGATGCCGGTGCGTCGCTCCTCCTGCACGGACCGTACCTTCGAGTCCATGTACCGCACGCCGTCCGCGATCGTCGGCACGTCGTCAGGGTCGTCGACATTCCAGCGGCCCTGCGTCGCGTCCCACTTCTTCGCGAACAGCACCGGCAGCAGGTTCTCCTCCTCGATGAAGCTTCTCAGGAACCCTCGCGACGACAGGAACTGGAGATTCTCTTCCTTGTTGCCGCCGCCCGACGCGCCGAGCCCGGCCAGCGAGGCGAGGCCGCCGAGCTGCCCGAGTGCGCTCGACAGGACGCCGCGCATGTCGTCGCCCTTGACCGGGACGATGACGACCTGGGCCCGCCACCTCGGCGTCATGACGAACGAGGCCGCCGCCGCAAGCGCCGCGAACACGAGCACGCAGGCAACCACGAGCAGTCGCCTGCGCCAGGTCAACTCCAGCAGCTCGTCGAGCGTGAGCTGCAGCGCCGGGGACTGGTCTGCCATCGGGATCCCCTGGCGACTAGAAGGAATTGATCGCCGCGACCGAGATCGCGAGGTTGTAGATGATCGTCGTGATGGCCGTCCACATCGGCAACGGTGCCATGCGCCGCGCGTCGAGCGGCACGATGACCGTGTCGCCCGGACGGATCCTGCCGTTCTCGCCCTTGAACCAGGCGCTCGAGTAGCCGCTGACCACGCTGCCATTGGCGCGCACGACGTAGATCCGTCCACTGTCCGCGTTCTGCGTGGTGCCGCCGCTCATGCGGACGTAGTCGGCCCTCGAGAGCGCCGGGATCCCAGAGGTGCGACGTCGAGCTCTGCACTTCGCCGAGCACCGTCACTTCCTGCATCTGGCCCGGGACGAGCAACCGGTCACCGCCCTTCACGACGACGTCGTCGTGCGAACCAGGCGCCGCCGCGATGACCCTGTTCAGGTCGATCACGAGGCGGCCGACCGGCTCGAGCTCGCGGAGGTTGTCGAGCAGCGACTGTCCGACGACCAGTGCCTGCGTGGCCGGCTGCTGGGCTGATCCCGGCATGACGTTCTGCGTCGCCTGCAGCGCGAGCGATGCAAGGTCACTCTGCAGCCGGTCCGCGAGGACCGCCATCTGCGCCGCCTCCCGCTCCTGCAGCGACTTGCGCGTGAAGATCGCGCCCTCCGGGAATGCGAATTCGTTGAGTCCGCCGGCGCGCCTGAGCACCGAGCTCAATGTCTCGCCACGGCGGATGGGATAGACGCCGGGGAACCGGACTTCACCGCCGATCGTGATCGTCTCCTGCTCCGACCACTGCGGCAGTTCCTTGACCACGAGGAAGTCGAACGGCTGCAGCACCAGGTCGGCCGCCACGTCCCCGCGAGCGCCGCCGCAAGGTCCACTTCCAGCGTCGCGACCTGGCGGCGCGCTCCGTCCACGACCGCGTAGCGCGTGAGCTCGGCCCCGCCGATGTAGGCCGCTTCGTCGAGCCCGGCACCGGCCCTGACGAGGTCGGAGACCGTCATGCCGACTTCGAGCGGATACTGTCCCGGCGCCCTCACCTGCCCGCCGACACCGACAGTCTTCGCCGGCGCGCCCATCACGGCCTGCTGGCGCAGGTCGTCGAGCACGGGCTTCATCTGCAGCTCGCGGCCGCCCTCGAGGTTGAACACGATGACCTCGTCGCGCGGCATCAGCGCCACGTTCGCGTCGGACGCAGGCTGCTGCCATGCCTGCTCGAGGTCGGCCGACAGTGTCGTCACCTGGTGGTCCAGCGACTCGCGCCGGATCAGCACGTAGTGCAGGTCGGAATTGGGCTTCAGGTCCTCCGGGCGAGGCAGCACATCCGCCACGCGCAGGCCCTGCCGCCAGGCGACCACGCCGGGCCGGTAGATGTTGCCGCTCAGCGTCACCGCGTTGGCGAGCTGCGGGCGCACCGCGGCGATTCGCATGACGTCGCCGGATCGCAGCGGCAGCGCGCGGCCCGACGGGATCGTCAGGTCCACGTCGAGCACCACGCGCACGCGCGAATCGTCGATGCGCTCCACCGTCGCGGTACGCGGGTCTGCGTCGGGCAGCAGCCCGCCCGCGAGGTACAGCAGGTCCGATGCCTTCGATTCGCCCCTGAGCTCGTAGATCGCGGGGCGGCGGACTTCGCCCGAAATCCCGGCCGTCTTGCCGACGGGCGGGATGAAGATCACATCCCCGGATATCAGCCGCAGGTCGTCGCTGGAGTCGCCGCGCAGCAGCAGGTCGTAGAGGTCGAGTGTCGTGACCAGCTGGCCGCGCCGCTTGAGCTGCACGTTGCGCAGCGAGCCGGTCTCCCTGATGCCGCCGCTCGCGAACAAGGCGTTCGTGATCGTCGACAGCGAGCTGACCGTGTAGGACCCGGGAGACTCCGCCTCGCCGGTGATGAACACGGTGATCGAGCGCAGTTCGCCGATGGACACCACGGCCCGCGTACCGATCATCTCACGGGTCACGCGCTCCTCGATCGCCTGCCGCGCCTCCGCAAAGCGCAGTCCCGCGACCGCGATCGGGCCGAGATTCGGGAACTGGACGGTGCCGTCGCGGCCCACCGTCAGCGTGTACTCGCCGTCGGCATTGCCGAGCAGCTGCACTTCGATGGTGTCGCCCGGGCCAACCACGTATTCCGACGGCACCGGGACGTCGGTGATCGGCGCGTAGTCGCTGGCGAACGTCGTGAACAGGTCGTAGCCGAAGGGCTTCAGCGCCTCGCTGCCCTGGCGCTCGAGCGGCAGCAGCGTCACGCGCAGCAGCAGGTCCCTCAGTGCGGGATCGTTCGCGAGCCTGAGCCTGGCCTGCTCCTGCGTGAGCCCGGCGAGCTGGACGCCCGCCACGCCCGGCAGGTGGAGCATGCCGCTGCGGTCGAGCCTGTAGGGGTTCCCGTCACGGATCCGGTCGCGAATCTGCTCGAGGGCCTCGATCTGTTCGGGACTGCGCGCGAGACGCCGCTCTTCCTCGAGCGCCTTGCGCTTCTCGCGCGTGGTCGCCGGCGTCGCGAGGTCCGCCGGCTTGGTCGGGTCGGTGACCTTGGCCTGCGCCTGGGCCTTCTCGAGGTCCTTCCTGCGCTTCTCCTCCGCCATCGACTGCGCGAGGTCATCCTCGCCCGGCGCGCGGATCGCAACCTCGATGATGACGGTATCGCCGGCCCCGAGACGAGGCTCCTGCAGCCTGGCCAGCGCCTCCTGCTGCTCGGCGGCCGTGAGTTCTTTCTGCGTGGCGGGAATCACCGACGCGGTGTCGGCCTTCTTCTGCTGCGTGCCCTTGCCCGTGCCGGACTTCTGCAGCTGCTGCATGATCATGCGCTGCTGGTCCGCAGGCAGGTTCTTGAAGACCTCCATCTGGGCCGCGGTCGGCGTCTGCGTCGTCGACTGGGCCTGCGCACGAGGCGCACCGAGGCCAAGCGAAACCAGCAGCAACAGGGCCGCGCACGCAATCGAGGCAACTCGCCAACGCAGTCTCACCACCATGACCACCCCGTCAACGCAACTCGTGCCGCCACGAAATGAACCCTCGCCAGCCGTCGTCCACCGTCACCACGACACCCGGGTCGGCATCGGTGTTCGAGTAACCCACGCTCGCTTCGAGCGTCCCGAACCAGAACTGGCGGCGGTGCGTCAGCTCCAGGTCCTGCACGTCCGCGGGACCGTCGGCCAGCGGGTCGCCAGTCGCCTTGCCAGCACGATTGAGTCGCATGTCGCGGAAAAGCAACCGCCATTCGCGGCCGTCAGGGTCGACAAGCATACCTCCAATGCCGAGGGATTCCCCATCGGAATCAATGGAGTGACCCAGCGAATGGCCGCGGTAGCGATACCCGTCCGTGTAGATGCTGCTCTCGTAGGCGCAGCCGTACTGCGGCGTGCCGGCGAAGTTGCAGGTCGTGTCGGCGTATTCGACGTGCGCTCGCCATGATCCGTCCAGGGCCTCGCCCCAGGTCTCCACGCCGAAGAGCCCGAGGTACTTGGACGGCAGGTAGCCCGCCTCGTCTTCACCGATCGCCTGCGCGTAGAACGCCGCCGGGACTGCCCCGCCCGGCCAGGTCCAGCGCAGGTCGAACCCGGCGAGCTGGTTGCCCGGCTGCTCCTCGAGCGCCTGGTCGTTGTCGTTGCCGATGAACAGGTTCCAGAAGTCGTCCCAGGTGCAGGGGCGCCCCTCCCCGCACCACTGCGCGGTGCGGCTGGCGGCAATCTGCAGCGACGGCAGCGGGCGCAGCTCGATGCGCATGCCGAACAGCAGCGCGTTGTCGAAATCGCGATCGCCCTCGAGCTGGCCCATGAAGGTGACGAACCGCCAGGGGCCGAGCCAGCGCAGCACCGCGACGTCCATCGGCGTCGATTCCTGCCGCTCGATCGCGATCGCCGGCACCGGACGCGCGTTCGTCCCGAGGATCAGGCTGCCATCCCAGCCGGGGCCCCACCACCGATCCATGTAGCCGAGCGACAGCATCCAGTTGCCGAGGCTGGCGGCCACGTAGGACCCGTCGGGACGCCAGGCCTGGTTGTCCTCCGGCTGGCTCACCATCGTGGCCTGCAGGCGGAACGCGATGTGCTTGCCGAGTCCATCGAGCGCGACGTCGCCTGGACGTCCTCGCGCGGCGTGTCGGCGAAGGTGCGGATCACGACCGGGTTGGCGCCGAGGGCGACCTCGGCCGACAGCGACGGTTCGTACAGCCGTTGCTCGCGCGTCAGCCTGCCGCGCACGCGAAGCAGGGCTGCCGCCGTGCCCACCGGCAGCTTCGACGGCTCGGCGCGATCGAGATCACGCGCGATGTCCGGCCAGGAAAGCGGCCAGGACAGACTCGGCCCCGACAGCACGCCGCTGTCGTAGAGCAATTCGAGGTCGTGCCGCAGGCGCATGTCCCCCGGCGCAACCCACGGCTCGGCCGACACCTGTGCGGCGGCGAAGAGCGCGGACACGCCCAGGACCAGGCAGGCATTCACGATCGAACGCACCGCCAGGCGTCCGCAGCTCAGAAGCCGCGATGCCACGTGATGGTGCCGCGCGGCAGCAGCGCGGTGTCGTCGTCCCACTTGCGGTCTTCCTGGTCCATGCCGACGCCGACCTCGATCCAGCCCTTGTGGACCGGCCGGCGGTACGACACGTCGTAGCTCCACCAGTTCTCAGGCCCTGGCGCCACCGAGTTCCACGGGTCCGGGAAAGATTCCGTCGCGATTGAGCTGCGTGTAGCGGACCATGAAACTCCAGGTGTCGCCGCTCTCCGGCAGCAGCAGGTAGCGCGACTGCGTACTGCTCGCTGTCGCCGTCCATCGAGTGACCCAGCACGCGGCCCTTGTAGCGGTAGCCTTCCGCGTTGAAGAGCCGGGCTGTTGTACGCGCAGTCCCAGAGCTTCTGCTCGTTCTCCGTGCCGCCGCACAGCGTGTCGGCCCACTCGAGGTTGAGCCGCCAGCTGGCACCCGAGTCGAGGTCGCCCCAGACCTCGGCACCGCCGAGCTCCATGCTGCGGTAGGGCCGGTAGAGCTGGTTGTCGATGGTCTCGCCGGTGTGCTGCCAGTAGATGGCATACGGCCAGTTGCCGATCGGGGAAGCCCAGCGCACGTCCCAGCCCGCGAGCTGGTTGCCCGGCTCGTCCTTCGGATCGACGTTCTCGCCGGCGTTATCGTTGCCCCACCACAGGTTCCAGAAATCGCTCCAGGTGCAGCTGCGGCCTTCGCCGCAGAACTGCGCGGTGCGCTCGAGGCTGATCTCGAGTCCCTTGAGCGGACGCGCCGCCACACGCGCGCCGAACAGCAGCGGGTGATCGTAATCGCCACGATCGCCGTCCATGTAGCCGAGGAACGTCGAGAGTCGCCACGGACCGATCCAGCGCAGCCACTTCGACTCGAACGGCAGGGATTCGGCGCGATCGAGCGCGATGGCGGGAACGGGACGCGCGTTGTTGCCGAGGATCAGGCTGCCCTGCCAGCCGGAGCCCCACCAGCGGTCCTGGGCACCGAGCGTCACGAGCCAGTTGCCGAGCCGCCCCGTCAGGTAGCTGCCGTCGAGCCGGTAGTTGTCGCCGTCGGGCGGTGAACCGACGACGGTGAGCTCCAGTCGTCCACCGAAGTGCTCGTTGAAGTTGCCGGCGTAGCCCGCGGTGGCTCCGTACTCGGCGCGCGGCTCGTCGCGAAACGTGCGCAACGCGTCCGGGCGCGCGGCGCCACTCAACTCAGCCGAAAAAGCCCGTGCTTTCGGTCCGCGCGATCGCCCGCAGCCGGGTCAGCGCCGCGAACTGGGCGCTCGACAGCGTGAATCCCCACGTGGCCTTGTCACCGGCCTTGTCGTCGGCGCCGCTCGACTCCTTGAAAAGGCCGTACTTGCGCTCGGCCGCGGCCAGCGCCTGCGCCAGGTCGGCGGTCGCGATCGGCCACTGCGACAGCGGGATGTCGATGACGCCGTCGTCCACCAGCAACTGGATATCGTGGCGTGCCTGCAGGTTGCCCGGCGCCAGCCAGGGCTCGCCGGCAAACGCCACCGTGCCCGCGAGCAAGCCCGCGAGCACCATCAGAATGGTTCGCTTCATCCGCGAATGGTAGCGGGATCAGCCGAGGTTGACGACTTTCGGGTTCGGCGGCCCGCCGTCCGCTGTAGTAGCCGAGGTACCAGTCGACGAACTGGCGGATGCCCGTTTCGACCGACGTGGCGGGCGTATAGCCCACGTCGCGGACGAGATCTTCGATGTCGGCCCAGGTGTCGGGCACGTCCCCGGCCTGCAGCGGCAGCAGGTTCATCTGCGCCTTCCTGCCGAGGCACTCCTCGAGCACGTGGATGTAATGCAGCAGTTCGACCGGCTTGTTGTTGCCGATGTTGTACAGACGGTATGGCGCGCGGCTCGTGCCCGGGTCCGGCGCGTCGCTGTCCCAGGCCGGGTTGCCGGTCGCCACGCGGTCGCACGCGCGGACCACGCCCTCCGCGATGTCGCCCACGTAGGTGAAATCGCGGCGGTGATGGCCGTGGTTGAACACGTCGATGGGCTTGCCAGCGAGGATGTTGCGCGTGAACAGGAACAGCGCCATGTCCGGACGGCCCCAGGGGCCGTACACGGTGAAGAAGCGCAGGCCCGTCACCGGCAGCGAATACAGCTGCGCATACGTATGCGCCATCAGCTCGTTGGCTTTCTTGGTCGCGGCGTAGAACGACAGCGGGTGGTCGACGTTCTGGTGCACCGAGAACGGCATCTTCGTGTTCGCGCCGTAGACGGAGCTCGTCGACGCGTACACGAGGTGCTCGACGCCGTTGTGGCGGCAGCCCTCGAGCACGTTGGCGGTGCCGACCACGTTGCTCTCGACGTAGGCGAGCGGATTCTCGATCGAGTAGCGCACACCCGCCTGCGCGGCGAGGTGGATCACGCGCTGGAACTTCTCGCGGGCGAACAGCTCCTTCATGCCCGGGCGGTCCGCGAGGTCGAGCTTGACGAAGCGGAACCCCGGCAGCTTCTGCAGCAGCTCGAGACGCGCGAGCTTGAGGCGCACGTCGTAGTAGTCGTTCAGGTTGTCGAGCCCGACGACCTCGTCTCCGCGCTCGAGGAGCTTGCGGGCCGTGTGGTAGCCGATGAAGCCGGCGGCGCCGGTGACGAGGAGTTTCATAGGAAAGTGATTAGCGGTTAGGGGATAGCGGATAGTGTAAGAGAAGAGCGGCCGGCCGTGCCGGCCTCTTGCTATCCGCTATCCACTAACTCACTATCCGCTCTCGCCTACAGAGCGCCCATCCACCTCGTCGGCGCGGAACACGTACTTGATGTCGTACAGCACGTGCTCCTTCTTGCCGAGCTCGCGGACCTTCGCGATTCCCATCTTGCGGAACTCCTCGTGGGCCACGCCCATCACGACCGCGTCGTAGCAGCCGGGCTTCACGCGCTTCACGGGCCGCAGGCCGTATTCGTGCTCGGCCTCGTCCGGATCGGCCCAGGGATCGACCACGTCCACCTTCGCGCCGTATTTTTCGAGCTCGTGGACCACGTCCACGATCTTGGTGTTGCGGACGTCCGGGCAGTTCTCCTTGAACGTGAGGCCCATCATCAGGATCCGCGAATCCTTCACCTGGATCCGGCGCTGCATCATCAGTTGCGCGATCTGCTGCGCGACGTAGGTGCCCATGTTGTCGTTGATGCGCCGCCCGGCGAGGATCATCTCCGGGTGGTAGCCGATCGCCTGCGCCTTGTGCGTCAGGTAGTACGGGTCCACGCCGATGCAGTGGCCGCCCACGAGACCCGGCCGGAACGGCAGGAAATTCCACTTGCTGCCCGCGGCGTTGAGCACCTCTTCGGTGTCGATGCCCATGCGGTTGAAGATCAGCGCCAGCTCGTTGATGAGCGCGATGTTGACGTCGCGCTGGGTGTTCTCGATCACCTTGGCGGCTTCCGCCACCTTGATGCTCGATGCCTTGTGCGTGCCCACGACGACGATCGACCGGTACAGCGAGTCGACGAACTCGGCGACCGCCGGCGTCGAGCCCGAGGTCACCTTCTTGATCGTCGTGAGGCGATGCTGCTTGTCGCCCGGATTGATGCGCTCGGGGCTGTAGCCCGCGAAGAAATCCTTGTTGAACTTGAGCCCCGAGACGCGCTCGAGGATCGGCACGCAGATCTCCTCGGTGCAGCCCGGGTAGACGGTGGACTCGTACACCACGACGTCGCCCTTCTTCAGCACCTGCCCGACCGACTCGCTCGACTTGACGAGCGGCGTCAGGTCCGGCCGCTTGTACTCGTCGATCGGCGTCGGCACGGTGACGATGAACACGCGACAGGTCTTGAGATCCGCGAGCCTGGTCGTGAAGCTGAGCTTGGTGGCCGAGGCCAGCTCCGCCTCGTCCGTCTCGAGCGTGCTGTCGTGGCCCTTGCGCAGCTCGTCCACCCGGTCGGCCTTGATGTCGAAGCCGACGGTGCTGAAACGCTTGCCGAACTCGACGGCCAGCGGGAGTCCGACGTAGCCGAGGCCGACGACCCCGACTCTGAGATTGCGCAGGTTGAATTTGGACATAGGAAAGTGATTCGTGATCAGCGGTTAGCGGTTAGTGAAGAAGATCGCGGCGTTCTGGCCGGGTTTGGGCGGAAGGATGCCACAGCAGCGGGGTCACAAATGAGACAGACTTCAAAATGCAGCGGACCTCCCTCTTGCTAACCGCTAACCGCTGATCACTAACCGCTATCCGCAGCCGCTTTCCTAAAGCAGGTACACCACCGCCGCCAGCCCGACCGACGTCATGACCACGAAATACGGCAGGGCCATCCAGACCATGCGCAGGTACCCGAGGCGGATGAGCGGCGCGAGCGTCGAGGTCAGCAGGAACAGGAAGGCGGCCTGGCCGTTGGGCGTGGCGACGCTCGGGATGTTGGTGCCCGTGTTGATGGCGACGGCGGCGACGTCGAACTGCTCGCGCGTTATCGTGCCCTGCAGGAAGGCGGACTTGATCTCGGTGATGTAGATCGAGGCGACGAACACGTTGTCGCTGATCGTCGAGAGCACGCCGGTCGCAAGGAACAGGGCCACCCCCTGCGCGCGGCCCTCGAGCGCCAGCACCCCGCTGATGACCGGCTCGAACAGGTGCTGGTCGTGGATCCCGGCGACGATCACGAAGAACACGACGAGCAGCGCGGTGAACGGCAGCGCGGACTCGAATGCCTTGCCGATCTGGTGCTCTTCGACGATGCCCGTGAAACTCGTCGCGAGGATGATGACGACCAGCCCGATGAGTCCCACCTCTGCCACGTGGAAAGCGAGCCCGAAGACCAGTATCAGGGCCACGATCGCCTGCACGATCAGCACCTGGCGATCGCGTACCGTGGACTTCGCGGCCATGTGCCCGCTGTAATCGCGCAGCACCGCGCGCACGGCCTCCGGCAACTGCGCTCCGTAGCCGAACAGCCTGGACCGGTCGAGCAGCCAGCAGGTGATCAACCCGGCCACGGCCACGGGGATCGACACTGGAGCCACCTCGAAGAAGAACTGGCCGAAGTTCCAGCCTGCCTGCTCGGCGATCAGCAGGTTCTGCGGTTCGCCGACCTGCGTCATCACGCCGCCGATCGCCGTTCCGACCGCCGCATGCATCATCAGTCCGCGCAGGAATGCCCGGAACTGCTCGAGGTTGTCGCGATGCAGCAGATGCACGCCGGTGTCGTGGGTCGCGTCGTGGTCGGCGTCGTGCGGCTTTCCGGATGCCACCCGGTGATAGACCTCGTAGAAGCCGACACCGACCGTGATCGCGACGGCCACGACCGTCAGCGCGTCGAGAAACGCCGAGAGCAGCGCGGCGACACCGCAGAACAGCACCGCCAGCATCGAGGACGAACGCACCTTGAGCAGCAGCAACGTGAACACGTACAGCAGCATGTCGCGCAGGAAGTAGATGCCCGCGACCATGAAAATGAGGAGCAACACGACCGGGAACGCCAGCGTGACTTCCTTGTAGACGCCCTCCGCCGTCGTCAGCCCGATGAGCACCGACTGGATTGCCAGCAGCCCGCCCGGCTGCAGCGGATAGCAGCGCAGCGCCATCGCCAGCGTGAATATGAACTGCGCCAGCAGCACCCAGCCGGTGACGACCGGGCCGAACAGGATCATCAGCAGCGGGTTCAGGACCAGGAACCCGACGATCGTGAGCTTGTACCAGCCGGGAGCGTGACCCAGGAAGTTGCGGGCGAACGCCTGCGACAGCGTGCTCGTCACGAGGGCTGCCCGGCGTCCGGCTCGAACGTTCGCCACAGCGTCCTGCCGCCGCTCGCCTTGTCGAGCGCCGCGAGCCGCTTCTCGTGTGCGCCCAGCTCGACCGCATCCGCCTTGCGCACGACGAGCGAGCCGCGCGGGCGCTTGGCCCGCTTGATCGTCGCGCGCGTCGCCGCCGTCTCCTCGCCCTCTCCGAGCGTCAGCGCACCCTGCCCGCCCGTCATGGCGAGGTACACCTCGAGCAGCAGGTCGGCGTCGAGCAGTGCTCCGTGCAGGTCGCGGTGCGAGTTGTCCACCGAGTAACGCTTGCACAGCGCATCGAGTCCGTTGCGCTGGCCGGGGTGCATCTGCCGCGCCATCTGCAGCGTATCGAGCACCATGCAGTGCTCCCCGATCCGGCCCGGCGTTTCCGACAGCCGCCCGAGCTCGGCATCGAGGAACGCAACGTCGAACGGCGCGTTGTGGATCACGAGTTCCGCGCCGCGCAGGAACTCCATCAACTCGACGGCGATCTCGGCGAACCGGGGCTGCCCTGCAAGGAACTCGGCGGTCAGGCCATGGACCAGCAGCGCGCCCGGGTCGATATCGCGCTCGGGACTCAGGTAGCGATGGAACACCCGGCCGGTGCGGCGCCGGTTCACGACCTCGATGCAGCCGATCTCGATGATGCGATGGCCCTGCTCGGGCTCGAGACCGGTGGTCTCCGTGTCGAGGATGATCTGGCGCATGGGGAAGTGATCAGTGATCAGTGAACAGCGGATAGTGTAAGAGAAGAACGGTCGACGCAGTCGGCCTCTTGCTATCCGCTATCCGCTGATCACTAACCGCTCTCCGCCACAGTCTACCGCCCGTGGCCCACCGCCTCGGCAAGCGCCGCAACCACCTGCTCCTGCTGCGCTTCCGTCAGGTACGGATGCATCGGCAGGCTGAGCACGCGTCGCGCGGCGGCTTCCGAAACAGGGAAAGATCCTGCGGGCTGGCCCAGGTAGCCGAACACCGGCTGCTCGTGCAGCGACATCGGGTAGTGGACGGCGGTGGGCACGCCGAGCCCCTTCATGCGCGTCTCGACGATCTCGCGCTCGTCCACCTCGACCGTGTACTGCGCGTAGACGCTGATGTTGCCGGGCGCGACCCAGGGGGGCCGCACGCGGCCGCCGGGACCGAACGCCTTCTCGATCAGCCGCGCATAGACCGACGCCACTCGCTCGCGCGCAGCGACTTCGTCGTCGAAGATCTCCATCTTCGCCAGCAGCACCGCCGCCTGGATCGAATCGAGACGCCCCGTCAGGCCGAGGCGCGGGTGGTGATAGCGGCGGTCCTGGCCGTGGACCCGGATCTCGCGCATGAGCTTCGCCAGCGCATCGTCGTCGGTGAACAGCGCGCCGCCATCGCCGTAGCAGCCGAGCGGCTTCGAGGGAAAGAACGACGTTGCACCGATCAGCCCCAGCGCATTCGACCGCCTGCCCTTGTAGCTGGCGCCGAAGCTCTGCGCGGCATCCTCTATCACGGGCAGCTCGTGGCTGCAGGCGATCGCGTTGATGGCGTCGAAATCCGCGCACTGGCCGTACAGCGACACCGGCATGATCGCCTTCGTGCGCGGCGTGATTGCCGCCTCGAGCTTCGCCGGATCGAGGTTGTAGGTTCGCGGATCGACGTCGACGAAGACCGGGCGCGCACCGATCAGCGCGATCATCTCCGCCGTCGCGAAGAACGTGAACGGCGCGGTGATCACCTCGTCGCCCGGCCGGATGTCGAGCGCCATCAGCGCGATCAGCAGCGCGTCGGTACCGCTCGAGACAGCGACGCAATGCTTCGTGCCGCAGTAGCGGGCGAGCGACTGCTCGAGTTCGAGCACCTCCGGCCCCATCACGTACTGGCCGTGCTCGAGCACGCGCGCGATGCGCTCGTCGACGGATGGCTTGATGCGGCGGTACTGGGTCTTGAGGTCGATGAAGTCCATGGTCCGGCGTCCGGCAGAAAGTTGGAGTGGAACGGGCTGGAGTGAAAGGCTACCGCAAAAGCAGGCCGTGGAAGAAAGCGGATAGTGACTAGCGGATAGCGGATAGTGCAGAAGCGAGATCGGCTGGCGATGCCAGCCTCCTACTAACCGCTAACCGCTAGTCACTAACCGCTTTCCGCTTTCCTGCTCTCCTCCAGTCCGCGGTTCGCCAGCGCATCCGCGCGCTCGTTGCCCTCGTGTCCCGAGTGTCCCCGGACCCAGTGCCAGTGCACCTCGTGACGCGCGATCTCCTGCTCCAGCCGCACCCAGAGATCCGCGTTCTTGACCGGCTTTCGATCCGCCGTCTTCCAGCCGCGCTTCTTCCACTGCGGCAGCCACTCGGTGATGCCGTTGCGGACGTACTGCGAGTCGGTGTAGAGCTGCACCCTGCACTCGCGCTTCAGTGCGGCCAGCGCCTCGATCGCGGCGGTGAGTTCCATGCGATTGTTGGTCGTCAGCGATTCGCCGCCGCACAGTTCGCGCTCGTGCTCCCCGGCGACGAGCCAGGCTCCCCAGCCTCCGGGCCCGGGGTTTCCGCGGCAGGCGCCGTCCGTGTAGATGTCGACTTCCTTCACGCAGCGTTTCTCGATGTGGGTTCGGCGAGGCCGCCAACCACCGCCGGCGCACGGTGCCACACGTGCCGGATCGGAGTCATCGTGCGCACCCGCTTGAGCGCCTTGACGACATAGGCCCCCGCAAGCGGCGCGAGCACGTCGGGTCCGCGACGCTCCAGCCAGCTGCTTCCGTCGCCGGGCACTCGTCTCGCCCAGGGTGGAGCGAAGAGATAGCGCCGCGCCACGACGACCTCGAAGCCCAGCAGTCGCAGCCAGTCGCGGATGCGCCCCTCCGCGAGCAGGCGATCGACCGGCGGCGGAAAGCGGCGGCGGCCGAGCAGGTGGCGCAGGCCCCAGGGGCCGAGCGGATTGAAGCCGCAGATGACCACGTGGCCCTCGCCGTGCAGCACTCGCTCGACTTCCCGCAGCAGTTCGTGCGGATTGGGCGCGATCTCGAGCGTATGCGGCAGCAGCACGGCCTCGATCGAGCTGCTCGCGAACGGCAGCGCGTCGTAGTGCGCACGGACCGCGCCCTTGCCGTGCGCGTCCGGCGCGACCCACCAGTGATGCTGGGTGCGTGCCGACTCGCTGAGCCGCGCCGCCTCGCCCCAGTGGCCGACCTGCAGCATCTCGAAGCCGAAAACGTCCGCGAGCAGGTCCGCCAGCACGGTGCTCTCGAGCTCGAGGACGGTCCTGCCGAGCGGTGTCGCGAGCCAATCGTGTGAGCGCTGGTCTGCCATCGCGCGAAGGATAGCGGCAAAGAGTGCCAACCCCGTCAAATTAGTGAGACATATTCTGGAGTTTTCCGCCGTGAAAAGGTCTAATACGCGCGCCCGGACTCATGGCCCGAAGGTAACGGGGGTCGCGCATGCTCGAAGTGAGCCCGGTGCGGGCATTCTCGGATAACTACATCTGGCTCATCCGCGCGCCGGCCGACAGCGGCGGGGCCGTGGTGGTGGATCCGGGTGACGCCCGTCCGGTCAATGTCGCGCTCGATCAGCATGGACTCAAGCTCCGTGCGATCCTCGTCACGCACCACCATCCCGACCACGTCGGGGGAGTCGCGGAACTTGCCGCAGCGCACGGAGCCCGGGTCTTCGGACCGGCCCGCGAGAGCATGCCGTGCGAGGTCGAGAGACTCGTTGACGGAGACACAGTCCGCCTTGCAGACCTTGGCCTGGAATTCTCCGTGATGGACGTGCCCGGACACACGCTGGGTCACATCGCCTATCACGGGCACGAGACCCTGTTCTGCGGGGACACGCTTTTCAGCGGCGGCTGTGGACGCCTGTTCGAGGGGTCGCCTGCACAGATGCTCCAGTCGCTCGACCGCATCGCCGCCCTCCCCGCCGCCACGCGGGTCTTCTGCGCCCACGAGTACACGCTCGGCAACCTGCGCTTTGCGGCCGAGGTGGAACCCGGGAACGCCGCGGTGCTCGAGGCGCTCGAGGCAACGCGCGTGCTCAGGGCGCGCGACGGGATATCGCTGCCGTCGACCATCGGGCGTGAGCGAGAGATGAACCCGTTCCTGCGCTGCAGGGAACCGGCGGTGCGTGCCGCAGCCGAAGCGCATGCCGGCCGGAACCTGGGTGAGCCGGTCGAGATCTTTGCGGCCGTCCGCACCTGGAAGGATGGGTTCCGATGACAGCCATGACATCCTTCCGGCTGCTGCTGCTCGCCTGCGTCGCGTTCGCTGTTGCAGGCTGCAGCACCACCCAGACGAACGACGCCTATTCGAGCCTCCCTCCTGCCACGCAGCCCATACCGGGAAAGCTGCCTCCGTCCGCGACCAGGCCAGGCGGTCGCGCCGACCTACCGTGACTTCCCGCACCTGCCGCCGGACCAGTATGCCGACCTGCTCGACCGCGTTCGTGCCGGCTATGCGCTGCCCGACGTCCAGCACTTTGCCGTCGCGCGCGAGGTCGAGGGATACCGCGCGAAGCCGGACTTCCTCGACAGGACCTTCCGTCGCGGCGAGCGTTACCTCTATTACATCGTGGGCGAGCTCGAGAAACGCGGCATGCCGCTCGAGCTTGCGCTGCTCCCGGTGGTCGAGAGCGCCTTCAACCCGGTCGCCTATTCGCGCAGCCGCGCCTCCGGTCTCTGGCAGTTCATCCCCAGCACCGGCAAGCACTACGGGCTGCAGCAGAACTGGTGGATCGACGAGCGGCGCGACGTGATTCGCGCCACCAATGCGGCGCTCGATTACCTGCAGTACCTGAACCGGTACTTCCAGGGCGACTGGTACCTCGCCATCGCCGCGTACAACGGCGGCGAAGGCACCGTCAGTCGCGCGGTAGAGCGCAACGCGGCGCAGGGACGCCCGACCGACTTCTTCAGTCTCGACCTCAAGGCCGAGACGCGCGACTACGTCCCGAAGCTGCTGGCCATCAGCCGCATCGTGGGCGACCCGACCGCCTATGGCCTGCAGTTCACGGCCATCCCGAACCAGCCCTACTTCGACGTCGTGAATCCGGGCCGGCAGATCAACCTGGGCGAGGCAGCGGTCCTTGCCGGCATCACGCGCGACGACATTTTCGCGCTGAACCCGGCCTTCAACCGGATGACGACGCCACCGGAAGGCCCCCACAGCCTGTTGCTGCCCGTCGCGCGTGTCGAGCCATTCCGGCAGGCGTTGCTGACCGACGAAGGCGCGGCGCGCGTCGCGGCAGCCGCGGTCGCTCCGCCGCCTCCGCCGAAGACGACGCATCGTGTCCGGCGCGGCGAGACGCTGAGCACGATCGCCCGCCGTTACGACGTCGAGATGAACGAAATCCGCCATGCCAACAACCTGCGTGGCTCGGTGATCCAGCCGGGCCAGGTACTGGTCATCCCGAAGTCCGGGGTCGCGGCCGGACGCCTGCCGGACGGCACGCTGGTCGCCGAAGCACGCCCGGAGATCGCCGCACAGCTGCCTGAGCGGCAGCCGGCCGCCGCGCCCACCGCACAGGCAAAGTCGAAGTCGAGCGTGCACGTGGTAAAGCCTGGCGACACGCTGTACGGCGTGGCGCGCCGCTACGGCGTCACGATTCCGGCGCTCGCGGCGGCCAACGGCATGAACAGCAAGAGTCACCTGACCGCCGGCGACAGGCTCGAGATTCCGGGCCGCGGCGCAAGCGGTTCGAGTGGCAGCGCCTCCGCCACCGAGAGCACGCGCATGACCTACAAGGTGCGCAGCGGCGACACGCTCTCGGAGATCGCCGACAAGTTCAACGTCTCGGTCAGCCAGCTGATGAGCTGGAACCGGATGCGCCAGTCCACTTCGCTGCGCACCGGCCAGAAGCTGGTCGTTTACGCCGACCCGCGCCGGGTCAACGGGGGCTGAAGCCGTGGCATTCCTCAGCGGCAAGCGGGCACTGATCGTCGGCCTTGCGACCGAACGCTCGATCGCCTACGGCATCGCCTCGGCCATGAAACGCGAAGGCGCCGAACTCGCCTTCACCTACCAGAACGATCGCCTCAAGGACCGCGTGCTGGCGATGGCACGGGAACTGGGGTCGAGCCTCGTGCTGCCCATGGACGTGGCGACCGATGCCGAGATCGACCATGCCTTCGCGGACCTTGCGAGCGCAATGGGACTCGCTCGACATCCTGGTGCACTCCGTGGCCTTCGCGCCGCGAGAGCAGCTCGCGGGCGGCTATCTCGACAGCGTGACGCGCGAGGGCTTCCAGGTCGCGCACGACATCTCGAGCTACAGCCTCGCCGCGCTCGCAAAGGCCGCACGCCCGATGATGCTCGGACGGCCCGGTGCGATCCTGACGATGTCCTACCTCGGCGCGGTGCGCTCGGTCCCGAGCTACAACGTGATGGGGCTCGCCAAGGCGAGCCTCGAGGCGAACGTGCGGTTCCTCGCGGCCGACCTGGGACCGCTCGGCATCCGCGTGAACGCGATCTCGGCAGGTCCGATCAAGACGCTGGCAGCAGCCGGCGTCAGCGGATTCCGCAAGATGCTGTCGCACGTGGCGTCGTACACGCCGCTCAGGCGCAACGTGACCATCGACGAGGTGGGCAACGCCGCCGCGTTCCTGTGCTCGGACCTGGCCTCCGGAATCACCGGAGAGGTGCTGTACGTGGACGCCGGGTACAGCCATGTGGGGATGGCGTTTCCGGAGGAAGAGAAGAAAGCGGATAGTGACTAGCGGATAGCGGATAGTAAGAAAAGAAAGGCCGGCAATGCCGGCCTTCTTGTTTCTTGCTATCCGCTATCCGCTATCCGCTACCCACTTATTCCGCTCCTACTCGAACACCTTCTCGTTCAGCTTGACCTTCGCGGTGCGCACCAGCTCGGCGACGTAGGCCGAGAACTCGATGCCGGCACTCTGGCCGGCGACACGCTGCGCCAGCTGGGCCACGAGCGAGCCGGCATCGGGAGTCGTCGGCAGCGCGCCGCTCTTCACGTCTGTCACGACGAAGAGCGCGATGTCGCCGTTCGGCAGCACGGCCGTCCCGCTGCTGACCTTTCCGGGAGCCGGCCTCGGCACGGCGTAGGCGGCCTTGAGCAGCGGCGCCGGCACGGTGTCGGTCGTCCGCGTCAGCGTCACCACGCCGGTGGGCTGCAGGCCGAGGCCCTTGGCGACGTCGGCGAACGACGCGCCGCCATTCAGTCGCGCCGCCTCCGCACTGGCCGCCGCCACGGCTGCCTTGCGCACCGCCTGTGCACGCAGGCTCGCTTCGATCTCGGGCCGCATCTCGTCGAGCGTGCGCTGCGCGGACGGCTTGTAGTCCGTCACCCGCAGCACGATCGCGCTGTCGTCGCCGAAGTTGATCGCCGGGCTGTTCTGCCGTTGCTGCAGCACGTCGTCGCTGAACACGGCCTCGATGACCTTGCGGTCCGTCCCGAACGGGCCGCCGCCCTTGCGCGTGTAGGCCTCGACCGTCTGCACCTGCAGGCCGAGCTTCTTCGCGACGCTGTCGAGCTCGCTCAGCGATGCGAACGACTCGTCGGCCAGCTGCTGCGACTGCTCGTAGAAAAGCGACTGGGCCTTCTCGTTGCGGTACTCGGTCTCGAGCTCCGCACGCACCTCGTCGAAGCTGCGCTGGTGAGGCGCCTGGACTTCCTCGAGCTGGATCACGTGGTAGCCGAACTGCGTCTTGACCGGTCCCTTGACCTCGCCCACCTGCATCGCGAACAGCGCATCCGCAAAGGGCTTGACGAACGACTCGCGGGTCGACCAGCCGAGTTCGCCGCCCTGCGCCTTCGAACCGGGGTCGTCCGAGTACTGCGTCGCGAGCTTCGCGAAGTCCGCACCAGCCTTGGCCTGCGCGTACACGTCGTCCGCCTTCTTCTTCGCCGCCGCGTCGTCGGTGCCGGACTCGATCAGGATGTGCCTCGCGCGGCGTCGCTCCGGGTCCTGGAAGCGCTCGGGAGCCACCTGCTCGTAGTACTGGCGCAGGCCCTCCTCGGTCACCGGCACGCCCGCCGCGACGTCGGCAAGCTTCAGCTGCACGTATTGCAGCGACACCGTCTCCTCGGTCCTGTAGCCCGCCTTGTTCTTCTCGTACACGGCCGACACGTCCGCCGGGCTGACCACCGCCTGCCCGGCGAACTTCGCCGCGGGAAGAGTCACGTAGTCGATCTGGCGGGTCTCGCCCTCGAGCTCGATGCGGCGCTTGACCTCTCCGGGCGTGGCGAAGGACGAGATGGCGACGCCGTTCTGGAGCTGCCCGATCTCGAGGTCGCGCCTGAATTCGACCTCGAACTCCGGCTTCGGACGTGCCCTGCTGGCGCAGCAGCGCGGCGTAACGGTCACGCGAGAACTTGCCGTCCACCTGCAGCGCCGGGATCTGCTCGAGCTGGCTCACGATCGCCTGGTCGCTGACGCGATAGCCCATCTTGTTGACGTGCTGCACCAGCACTTCGCGGCGGACGGTGTCGTTCAGCAGCTTCGTCTGCTCTTCCTTGACGAGCGCGGGAGGCAACTCGTCGCGCATGGTCTGCTGCAGCTCGGTCTGGCGCTGCTGCCAGGCGCGGCGCACCTGCACGGCGGAGATGCTCTCGCCGTTCACCTTGGCGGCGGCCACGTTCGACGAGGACTCGAACTGGATACCCCAGAAGACGAACACGACGGCGATGGCACCGAGGAACACGGCTGCGAACCAGCCGGTGATCTTGTCTCGAATCTGCTGCAGCATGGGAAGTGACTAGTGATTAGCGGTTAGCGGTTAGTGCGGACCGGTCCGCGGCACCTTGCGGCCCGTCTTTATACAAGAAAGCCCGCGTTGGCGGGCTCACGTCGACTCAAAAAGGTTGGCGGAGCGGACGGGACTCGAACCCGCGACCCCCGGCGTGACAGGCCGGTATTCTAACCAACTGAACTACCGCTCCGCGTTGTCTGGTGGGTGCTGAGGGGATCGAACCCCCGACCTACGCCGTGTAAAGGCGTCGCTCTCCCAGCTGAGCTAAGCACCCGCGCCCCTGGGGAGCAGGCTAGTTTAGGGCATCTTTCAGGCCCTTGCCAGCCTTGAACGCAGGCGCACGGCTCGCCGGGATGGCAATGGCCTCGCCGGTGCGGGGATTGCGGCCGGTCCGGGCCGCGCGGGTCTTGGTGACGAAGCTGCCGAAACCCGACAGCGCCACCGTCTCGTTCTTCTTCAGCGCGTCCGTCACGGTGCCGAGCACCGCCTCGACCGCCCGCGCCGCATCCGACTTGGCGAGCCCGGTGCGCTCGGCCACTGCATCAACGAGGTCATTCTTGTTCACGTTCGATTTCTCCTTTCCATGGGATGACGCGCTTCAGTGCGCGTGCACCTGCTTGCCCTGTCTACGACCCGGCCGCTTGACGGCCTTGGCTTCGCCGGCCTCGGCCACGACCGCGGCCGGCTGCGGCATGTTCCTGAGCGCGATCTGCAGCACTTCGTCGATCCACTTCACGGGCTTGATCTCGAGGTTGCCCTTGATGTTCTGCGGGATCTCCGCCAGGTCCTTCACGTTCTCGTCGGGAATCAAAACCGTGCGGATGCCGCCGCGATGCGCGGCCAGCAGCTTTTCCTTCAAGCCCGCCGATCGGCAGGACCTCGCCGCGCAACGTGATCTCGCCGGTCATCGCGACGTCGCTGCGGACGGCGATGCGCGTCAGCGCGGATACGAGCGCGGTGCACATGCCGATGCCTGCGCTCGGGCCGTCCTTCGGCGTCGCGCCCTCGGGCACGTGGATGTGGACGTCCGCCTTCTGGTAGAACTCGGGCTCGAGCCCGAGCACGCTGGCGCGGCTGCGCACGACGGTCATCGCGGCCTGGATCGACTCCTGCATCACCTCGCCGAGCTGGCCGGTGTGCGTGAGCTTGCCCTTGCCGGGCATCACGGCTGCCTCGATCGTGAGCAGTTCGCCGCCGACCTCGGTCCACGCGAGCCCGGTCACCTGCCCGATCTGGTCGTTGTCCTCGGCGCGGCCGTAGCGGAAGCGCCTCACGCCGAGGTACTTCGACAGGTTCTTCGGCGTCACCGAGACCTGCTCGCGGTCCTTCTCGAGCAGCAGCTCCTTGACCGACTTGCGGCAGATCTTCGAAAGCTCGCGCTCGAGGTTGCGCACGCCCGCTTCGCGCGTGTAGTGGCGGATGATCTCCAGGATCGCCGGGTCGCTCACCTTCAGCTCGCCGTCCTTGAGGCCGTTCCCCTTGACCTGCTTCGGCAGCAGGTAGCGGCGCGCGATGTTGGCCTTCTCGTCCTCGGTGTAGCCGGGCAGCCGGATGACCTCCATGCGGTCCAGCAGCGGCGCCGGGATGTTCAGGCTGTTGGCCGTGCAGACGAACATCACCTCGGACAGGTCGAAATCGACCTCGAGGTAATGATCGTTGAAAGAGGAATTCTGCTCGGGATCGAGCACCTCCAGCAGCGCCGACGACGGGTCGCCGCGGAAGTCCATCGACATCTTGTCGACTTCGTCCAGCAGGAACAGCGGGTTGCGCACGCCCGTCCGCGCCATGTTCTGCACGATCTTGCCGGGCATCGAGCCGATGTAGGTGCGGCGATGCCCGCGGATCTCCGCCTCGTCGCGCACGCCGCCGAGCGACATGCGCACGAACTTGCGATTCGTCGCGCGGGCGATCGACTGGCCGAGCGAGGTCTTGCCGACGCCGGGCGGACCCACCAGGCAGAGGATCGGGCCCTTCAGCTTCTGCACGCGCTGCTGCACGGCGAGGTACTCGACGATCCGCTCCTTGACCTTCTCGAGCCCGAAGTGGTCCTCGTTCAGCACCGTCTCGGCGCCGACGAGGTCGTGCTTCACCTTGGTGCGGCGGCGCCACGGGCACTTCGCCAGCCAGTCGATGTAGTTGCGCACGACGGTGGCTTCGGCCGACATCGGCGACATGAGCTTCAGCTTGGCCAGCTCGGAGTTGGCCTTCTCGCGGGCCTCCTTCGGCATGCCCGCGCGCGCGATCCGCTTCTCGAGCTCGGCGATCTCGTTGGGCGCGTCGTCCATCTCGCCCAGCTCTTTCTGGATCGCCTTCATCTGCTCGTTGAGGTAGTACTCGCGCTGGCTCTTCTCCATCTGCTGCTTGACGCGGCCGCGGATGCGCTTCTCGATCTGCAGCACGTCCATCTCGCCCTCGATCAGCGCGAGGATGTGCTCGAGGCGGCTGCGGACGTCCTGGATCTCGAGGATCTTCTGCTTGGCGTCGAGCTTGAGCGACATGTGGGCCGCGATCGTGTCGGCCAGCCGCCCGGGCTGCTCGATGCCCGCGAGCGAGGTGAGGATCTCCGGCGGGACCTTGCGGTTCAGCTTCACGTACTGCTCGAACTGCGACACGGCCGAGCGCACCAGCACGTCCATCTCGCGCTCGTCGTACGTCTCGCCGTCGCCGAGCAGGTTCACCCTGGCGACGAAATACTCGCCGGCGGCGAGCGACTCGACGCGCGCGCGCTCGACGCCCTCGACCAGCACCTTCACCGTGCCGTCGGGCAGCTTGAGCAGTTGCAGGATCGTCGCGACCGTGCCGACGTCGTAGAGGTCTTTCGCAGCGGGGTCGTCGACGTCCGCCTGCTTCTGCGCCAGCAGCAGGATCTGCTTGCCGACCTTCATCGCCTGCTCGAGCGCGAGGATCGATTTCTCGCGGCCGACGAACAGCGGGATGACCATGTGCGGGTAGACCACCACGTCGCGCAGCGGCAGCACTGGCAGGCCGTCCGGCGGGAGGGTGTTTTCGGTGGTCGTCGATTCGGTCGTCACGTCAGGATTCTCCGGCGCCCGGGACAGGCGGTGGCGGCCGCCCGATAGATGCGGACATCTTTGGGGACGCGCGGCGCAGATTCAATAGGGAAAATGGGGACATTCTCCTTTTCCGGACCCGGAAAAGGAGAATGTCCCCTATTTTCCCGTCAATGGTCCGAGCCGGTCCGGCGTTCTTCGACGGCGGCGAGGCGCGGCTCCTCGGTGCCGTACACGAGGTAAGGCTTGCTCTCGCCCTGGATCACGTCCTCGTCGATCACGACCTTCAGCACGTTTCGCATGCCGGGCAGGTCGTACATGATGTCGAGCAGCACGTTCTCGAGGATCGTGCGCAGGCCGCGGGCGCCCGTCTTGCGCTGCATCGCCTTGCGCGCGACCGCGCGCAGCGACTCCTCGCGGAACTCGATCTCGACGCCTTCCATGTCGAAGAGCTTGCGGTACTGCTTCGTGAGCGCGTTCTTCGGCTCCATCAGGATCTGCATCAGCGCAGCCTCATCGAGCTCGTCGAGCGTCGCCACGACCGGCAGGCGACCGACGAATTCCGGGATCAGGCCGTACTTGATCAGGTCCTCCGGCTCCACGTCGTGGAACAGGTCGGCGCCGTGCGACCGCGCGCTCTGCTCGCGCACCTCGGCGACGAAGCCGATGCCGCTCTTCTGCGTGCGGTTCATGATGATCTTCTCGAGGCCCGAGAAGGCACCGCCGCAGATGAACAGGATGTTGCCGGTGTCCACCTGCAGGAATTCCTGCTGCGGATGCTTGCGCCCGCCCTGCGGCGGCACCGAGGCGATCGTGCCCTCGATGAGCTTCAGCAGCGCCTGCTGCACGCCCTCGCCCGACACGTCACGCGTGATCGACGGGTTGTCGGACTTGCGCGAGATCTTGTCGATCTCGTCGATGTAGACGATGCCGGTCTGCGCCTTCTCGACGTCGTAGTCGCACTTCTGCAGCAGCTTCTGGATGATGTTCTCGACGTCCTCGCCGACGTAGCCGGCCTCGGTGAGCGTCGTGGCGTCGGCGATCGTGAACGGCACGTTGAGCAGCCGCGCCAGCGTCTCGGCCAGCAGCGTCTTGCCGCTGCCGGTCGGGCCGATCAGCAGGATGTTGCTCTTGGCCAGCTCGACGTCGTCGCGCTTGGCATCCGCGCCGCGCGTCTGCAGCCGCTTGTAGTGGTTGTAGACGGCGACCGACAGGACTTTCTTCGCGCGCTCCTGGCCGATGACGTACTCGTCGAGGACGCGCTTGATCTCGTGCGGCTTCGGGAGCTTCTCGCGGGTCTTCTCCGCCTTCTCCTCGAGCTCCTCGCGGATGATGTCGTTGCACAGCTCGACGCACTCGTCGCAGACGAAGACGGACGGCCCCGCGATCAGCTTGCGAACCTCGTGCTGGCTCTTGCCGCAGAAGGAGCAGTAGAGGAGCTTGCCGTCGTCGTGCTTGCCGCGTGAATCGTCCGCCATGCCCTGACCTTGCTATTTCGCCCGCTTGGGCACAATAGAGGCCGCAATCCGCAGCCCCTTCCGGCTTATACCATGCGGCCGCGGCGGCCGCAAAAAAGCCTGACTCAACAGCGACTTAAGTGCCGCCTGCGGGACTCAGGCCCGCTCGGCCGAACCACCCGTGCCGCGCTTCGCGAGCACCGCATCGATGAGCCCGTAGGCAATCGCCTGCTCGCCGGTCATGAAGTTGTCGCGGTCCGTGTCCTGCTTGATCTTTTCCATGGACTGGCCGGTGTGGTTCGCCAGGATCCGGTTCAGCCTCTCACGGGCATCCAGGATCTCGCGGGCATGGATCTCGATGTCGGTCGCCTGGCCCTGGAAGCCGCCCAGCGGCTGGTGGATCATCACGCGCGAGTGCGGCAGGCAGAACCGCTTGCCCTTCGCCCCGCCCGCGAGCAGCACCGCACCCATGCTCGCCGCCTGCCCGACGCAGATCGTGCTGATGTCCGGCTTGATGAACTGCATCGTGTCGTAGATCGCGAGGCCCGCGCTGACCGACCCGCCCGGCGAGTTGATGTAGAGCGCGATGTCCTTCTCCGGATTCTCGGACTCGAGGAACAGCAACTGCGCCACGATCAGGTTCGCCATGTAGTCCTCGACCGGACCCACGATGAAGATCACCCGCTCCTTCAGCAGCCGCGAGTAGATGTCGTAGGCGCGTTCGCCGCGGGCGGTCTGTTCGACCACCATGGGGACGAGGTTGAGGGAGGTCGGCGAGGTGATCGGCATGGCTGGAAGTGACCAGTGGGTGGTACTGACGACTAGTGTAAGGGAATAAGAGCAGGGGGTAGTGATCAGCGGGTAGCGGGTAGGAAGAAACGTGCGCCGAACCCGCGGCGGCGACCTCTTCACTATCCGCTACCCGCTGATCACGACCCCCTTCCCTCTCACGCTCCGAAATTCATCACTTCCTTGAACGTCGTCTTCTGGTCCGTGACCTTGGCCCGCTCGAGCAGGTAGTCCACCACCTGGTCCTCGAGCACGAGGTTCTCGACCTGCCGCATCGCTTCCGGATTCTGGCGATACGCCTTCAGCATCGGCTCGGGGTCCGGGTAGTTGGCGGCCATCTGGGCCAGCCGGCCCTCGACGCGCGAACGGTCGATCTGCATGCCACGCGTCTTGATCAGCTCGCCGACCAGGATGCCGAGCGCGACGCGGCGCCGCGCGGGCTCGAGGAACGGCTCCGGCGGCGGAACCTGGGAGGCATCCTTGGCGCCGATGCGCCGTGCGGCCTCGATCTGCATCTCGCGGACCTGCGCATCGACGAGGCCCTTCGGCACTTCGACGGGGTTTGCCTCGAGGAGCCTGTCGAGCAGCTGCTGCTTGAGGCGCGCCCTCACGTTCTCGCCGAGCTCCCGGTTCATGTTCTCGGACACTTCGCGACGCAGCTGCTCCATGCCGCCCTCGAACACGCCGTATTCACGGCAGAACGCGTCGTCGAGATCGGGGAGGCGCTTCTCCTCCACCTTCTTCATGCTCACGTCGAACTCGGCAGTCCTCCCGGCCAGCGCCTTGTTGTGGTACTCGTCCGGGTAACGAATGCTCAGGCTCTTGCGCTCGCCCGCCTTCATGCCGGTGATCCCGAGCTCGAACTCCCTCAGCATCCGGCCGCCGCCGAGCAGCACCGCGACGTTGTCACCCTTGCTGCCCTCGAACGCGGCGCCGTCCATCAGGCCGACGAAGTCCATGGTCACGCGGTCGGTGTCGCGGCCCTCGCGCTCGACCTCCTCGAAGGTCGGACGCTGCGCGCGCAGGTTCTCGACCATCGCGTCGATGTCCGCCTCCGTCACCTCGGCCGCGGGGCGCGCGACCACGAGGCCGTCCACGCTCTTGAGCGCGACCTCGGGAAAGACCTCGAAAATGGCGCGGTACTTGAGATCCTGGCCAGGCCCCATCGCGATCGGCTCGATCTGGGGACCGGCGGCGGGCGTCAGTTTCTCCTGCGTCACGGCCTCCGCGAAGCTCGACTGCAGCAGTTCCGAAAGCACTTCCTGGCGCACCTGCGCCCCGAACTGCTGACGGATCACCTTGATCGGCGCCTTGCCCGGACGGAAGCCCTTGAGACGCGCGGTCCGGCTCACCTTCTGCAGGCGCTCGTCCACGGCCTTCTCGACGCGCTCCTTCGGAACGCTCACTTCCATGCGGCGCTCCAGTGCGCCGGTCTGCTCGATGGAAACCTGCATGCTCGTCGTTCCTCGAATGATTCTTGAGGGCCGCCGCAAGGGCAGCCCGGAAAAGCCGCGTATTTTGCCACGGAATCGGGCCGCCGGGCGCGACAGAAGGATTGGTGCGAAAGGAGGGACTCGAACCCTCACGGGGGTTACCCACTGGAACCTAAATCCAGCGCGTCTACCAGTTCCGCCACTTTCGCCCAGGCGCCGGCCCGGCCGCCGTGCGGGGCGGATTCTATAGGTAAATCAACCGTCAAACGCGGACAGTCGCGCGGTCACTCGAGCCAGATGCGCGACACGTAGAGCGCGCCGGGCGCGGCGGGCGGCCGTCCGAAGAGCATGACGTTGGCGATCCGGGCCATGTCCATGCGCCGGGTCGCCGGCGCGGCCTCGACCGCCGGGAAGCGCGACCCGCACCGTCGTCCGTGTCCGCGGCGGGGATGACGAGCGGCAGGTTGAACCGGTCCTCGTGCGACCAGTCGTGCGTCGCGTCCAGGATCCGCAGCACGAGCGAGAGTTCGCCCGGGCCTGCGTTGGTCAGGTCGACGGCGATGACGCTGTAGGCACGCCAGTCGCCCTGCGGCTCGACGACCTGCACGGCGGGAGGATGCTGCGGGTCGTAACGGATCTCGAGGGCTCGCTCGCCGGGCCCATGCGCCCAGGGCGCCGGGATTTCGGCAATCGCCGCCCCCACTCCGTCGGTCGTCACGAAATCGAGGCCGCGCGCACTCGAGAAGTCGGCGATGGCCGGGAAGGCGGCGGCACGATGCGCGTAGGCGATCGCCACGTGCAGTGGCCGCCACAGCACGAACGCGAGTCCCGCGAGCCCGAGCGCGACGACGGGCCAGGGGTTCTGGCCGGCGGCAGCGCGAGGCTGCGCCACTCGCCGGTCGAGTCGCGAGCGCCCAGACTGCAAGCCCGGCCATGGCACCGGCCGTATCCGTCATCACGTCGAAGAACGACGGCGGCCTCCCCTCGAAGCCCTGCAGGAACTCGATCAGCGCACCGAGCGCGATGCTGATCGCCAGCGCCTTCAGGTACAGCGGCCAGTCGGGCCAGGTGCTCGCGCGCGCTGACCCGCGCCTGCCGGCCAGCAGCGAGGCCACGAGCATCGCCACGACCGCGAAGATCGGCCCGTGCGACGCGTCGAGCGACACGCGCATCCACTCATTGCCGGACGGGATGCGGATGAAGAGCAGCAGCGAGAGCAGCGCGAGGATGCCGACGACGAGGACAGCGGTCATCGGGGCATTGGTGTTCTTGGCGGTTTGCACGGCAGCGCAAATCTAACGGGAATCAGCCGCGGGCGTTGTGGATGCTGTCGTCAGTTTGCACCGGGATCGCGCAGGACGCCTGCGCCGCACGCACGCAACTGGTGCATCCACGCCCCGATCTACCCGGCGCCCCGCCCCGCCGTCCCGATGCGTCAGGCGAAATCGCCGGATTGCAGGCGGCCAGGGGACTTGCGGACCGTTGGCACGCACCTTGCTTTGTACAGCGGGATGAATACAGCGCGCGTCGACAAGAGCCTCGTACTCGAGCACCTCGGCTGGCGGGTGCGCCCGGGCATCCTCGGCATGCACGCATCCAGCCCCCAGTCCGTGCACGCCCTGCTCGGCTACTTCCTGCGCGATCGGGATTCCCCGACGCCCTTCCCCGGGCGCGACAAGCTCACGCAGGAGGGACTCTTCGACTGGGGCATCGCTCCACCGCTCGAGAAGGTCATCGAGAGTCCCGACCATCTGCGCCTGCTGCTGCAGCTGCCGGAGATCTTCCGGCAGAGCGTGTCGATCATCGAGCCCTGGAGGGATGTCGGGAGTCAATCCGCGCGGCGAGCCGGTCCGCGCGTCGAAGAACGTCGCCTACGTGCTGCAGCAGGTCGCGGACGCCGACACGATTCTCTATCCGGTCTGGCGCAGCGGCATCGCGGAGCCGGAGCGGCTCGCAAACGTGCTGAGCGCCGGCCTTGCAACGGTCGTGCAGGGCGGCAACCCCTCCGTGCACGACGCACCGAGCTTCGACGGCGGCAAGGCGAGCCTCGAGGACCTGCTGTCGCTGGTCGACCAGCTGCTGCTGCGGCGCTCGACGGCGAGCGGGCCGGCGATCTTCATCTGTCTCGGCCACCAGCTTGCCGCCGCGTCGCACATCAGGCTCATCAAGCGGGCCACCCGCGAGGTGCTGGCGCTCACCCGCCTGCCGATGGATCCCGCCAACCGCGCGCTCGAGTCGCTGCAGGCGCTGTGCCGGAGAATCGTCGCCATCGGCGAGTCGCTGCCGATCGTGAAGCGCGGCGAGGTCGTGGCCTCAGGCTGGGACGACCCGCTGTTCGCGGTTGCGCCCAACGAGAGCGTCGAGATCGGCACTCGACGGCTGCTGCCGTACTGCCGGCGCGAAGACCTGTCGCACGTGCCCGAGGAACTTCACGCGGCCCACGCACTGGTCGCCGACGAACTCGAGGGCGTGATCGACGTGGTGATGTCGATCGAGCGGGAACTGACCGTCGAGATGTTCCACAGCGACGAGGCCAACGAGGAAGCGATCCTGTTCGCCAACTGGGCCTACAAGTGCCTGCACGACGCGATCATCCCGGTACGCCACGCGCTTGCGGTCAGCCCGGTCGCATGGCTGCTGAGCCTGCCCTATGCCGTGGAGATCCTGGGGCAGACGCGCGTGGACCCGGCCACCTGGACCGAGGTCAGCACCACGGCGATCTATTACAAGGACTGGGAGACGCGCCGCATCCGCAGATCCTTCACCTGCCAGTTCCATCCCGAACTCATGGCCGATATCCGCGACGTCGGCGGACGTGCCGGCATGCGCTACCAGGAACTGAAGGAAAGCGACGGCATACGGCTCTTCATCCGGATGCTCTACCACGGGATGCAGGAGTAGTCGTCAGCGGATGATCGGGACGCCTTCCCGCGGGAGGCGTCGCGTCAGAAATCGCCGCCTGAACCGACCCGCAGGGCCTCGAGATAGTAGCCGAGCCGCTTTTCGCCCCGCATGCAGGCCTGCACGGCCTCGGCCCCGGCCGACTCGAACAGCTCGATCAGCCGGCGGTCCGCCTGCAGCGGGTCGACGCTGGAGCGCACGCGCTCGCCGCCGAAAATGACGTTGACGACCTGCCGGAACACCTTGTCCCGTTCGCCGTCCGCGTCACGCTGCACCAGGCTGCACACTGCATCGGTGGCCCCGATCGCGAACCACAGCAGCCACACCCGGCCCGAATCGACCCGCTCGACGAGCTCGGGCTCCTCGAGCGCCGCCCGCGCGCGCTCCGACTGGATGAGTTCCAGCAGCGCGACGACCGCCGGATCATCCGGCTCGTCCCGATGCCTCGGCGCTCGACGCGATCTCTGCGAACTGGTGACGTCGTTCATGGCGCAGGACTATATCGGCGCAGACCGCACGGCTCTTGTCCCGGCAGGGCATGGTCTGGTCCGATCGCGTCAGCCGCGGCCGGCGCTTGCCATAATCGGGCGCTGGCCTAAGATTTCGTCTGATATCCGCCACGACGAGACACGCCGATGCTGAACAAGCCGACTGTCCTCGCCATGACCGTGGCGCCACTACGGGAGGCGCTGCAGCAGTACGGCCTCGATTTCGCCGCTCTTGCGCATCGCGCGGGACTCGATCCGGGCCTGCTCACGGAACCGAATGCGCGCTACCCCGCGGCGGCGCTGCAGAAGCTGTGGGCAATCTCGGCTGCGGAGTCCGGCGACCCGCTGTTCGGGTTCCGCGTCGGCAGCCTGTTGCGGCCCGGCACGTTTCACGCGCTGGGCCTGGGGATCGTCAGCAGCACGAGCGTGCTTGCCGCGCTGAATCGGATCCAGCGCTACAGCAGCATCGTGAGCACGAACGGTCGCCTGGCCCTGCGTGCATCAGGACGGGCTGGTTGGCCTCGAGACGCGACTCGACCAGATGTCCGTCATGCCGACGATCCACTGCGTGGACGCGCTGGTCGTCGGCCTGTGCCGGATCCTGGTGCAGTGCGCGGGACCGTCGGCCATGCCGGTCAAGGTCGTCTTCATGCGCCCGCGCGAGGCTCCGGCCGAAGCCTACCGCGAGATTCTCGGATGCCCGGTCGAGTTCGACGGGCGACACATTGCGATCTGGTTCGACGCCGCCGCCGCAGCCCGGCCGGTGCTCAGCGGCAATGCCGAACTCGCGGCGGAGGCGGACAAATTGTCCGCCCGCTACATTGAAGAACTGGCACCCGACTCGACCGCCGCGCGCGTCAGGGCGCTGCTGCTGAAGGCCATGCCGTCCGGCGAATTCAGCCGTGACGCCATTGCGCGGTCCCTCAACCAGAGCGCGAGCACGCTGCAGCGCCGGCTGCGCGACGAAGGTTCGTCTTACCAGGAACTGCTGGACGCGACACGCCACGAAATGGCGCTCGAGTACCTGCGGCGGGGCCGCCACAGTCTCGCGGACGTCGCATTCCTGCTGGGGTTCACCGACCAGAGCAACTTCACGCGCGCGTTCCGGCGCTGGACCGGCAAGACCCCGCGGGAATACCTGTCGTGACGGGTGCCCGACGGGACTAGAGCTGCGCCTCGATCGGCAGCACTCCGGCGAGCCAGGCCTGGAACTTCCGGCCTGCCGAAGCCTCCGGCGCGGAGTCGTAGGTCTTCACGCCATCCGTCCAGCTCGTGTGGCCGTCGGTCAACGTGACTTTCCAGGAGCGGTCGCCGGACACCTGCTGGTCGAAGATTCCCATGAACTGCCGCGCCAGCTCCGGGCTGCCGACCATCACGACCTGCTCGCAGTTGAGCTCGGTCGAGCGCGCGTCGAGGTTGTAACTGCCGACGACGAGCGTCTCTTCGTCCACCGAGAGTCCCTTGGTATGCAGGCTCGATCCGCCCGAGCCGAACATCGAGTAGGTCGTCTTCGATCCGGGCAGTGGCTTCAATTCCCACAACTGCACGCCACTTTCGAGCAGTTCCTGCCGGTACTGCTCATAGGCGCCGTAGACCATCGCCACATCATTCGCGGCCAGCGAGTTGGTCAGGATCCGGATGCCCTTGCCGGCCTGCGCCGACCCGGCGAGACTCGCGGTGCCCTGCTTTCCCGGCACGAAGTACGGCGAAATGATCGTCATGTCCTTCTGCGCATCGCGCAGCAGCGGCACGATGGCGGCCAGCACGTTGGAATTGCTTTCGATCCGGGTCGCGCGTCGCCTTGCCGGGATCGTCGGCGACGAACCTGTAGGTGCTCGTCCAGGCCAGGTGCCTGTCGCCGTGGACGAGCCGCGTGAGCGTGTCGTCGCGGCGCAATGCCTCGGCGTACCTGCTCTTCCTTGCCTCCTCCATCGCCGCATCGAGCTTGCCGCGAAGCACCTCGAGCGCCTCCGGCTTGACGCTTGCCGGGCTCAGCAGGGATATCGGATAGGCGACCTCGGAGTTCCAGTAACGGTCGAACGAGGCGGAGGCATCGCGCACGACCGGACCCACCATCGCGAAATCCAGGTCGACGAAGTTCACTTCGTCGTCGGCGCCGAAATACTCGTCGCCCAGGTTGCGCCCACCGACGATCGCGACGCGGTTGTCGGCGATCCAGGTCTTGTTGTGCATGCGGTGATTGAGCCGCTTCGCGTCGCCCAGGAAATCGAACACGAACGCCATCGTGCCGGAACGCGACGGCAGCGGATTGAACATCCGAACGTCGATGTTCGGGTGTGCGTCGAGAGCCGCCAGGCCGTCGTTCTTGGCTCGGGCATCCATGTCGTCCACGAGCAGGCGCACCTTCACGCCGCGGTCGGCCGCCTGCAGCAGGACGTAGGCCAGGGCAAGACCTGTCGTGTCGCCGTTCCAGATGTAGGTCTGCACATCGATGCTGCGGCCGGCCATCTGCGACGCCAGCGCACGAATCGCGAAGCCCTCGGGCCCGTCGCTGACGAGCCGGAAGCCCGATTCCCCGGGATGACGCTCCTCCTCCGGCGCAATGAGGCGGTCGAGCTCTGTCCCGGCGCTGGCCGGTACCGCCGCCTGAGGGGGCATCGAAGGACGGGGCGGCAGCTGCGCGCAACCAGCGGCCAGCAGCAGCAGCGCAAGCCATGCAGCGCGGGTCAGCGCCGCGAATGGCCCTGATTCACTCGTTCCAGCCTGTGATCTCATGTGCGCCCTGCTCCTCGGTCGAGGCATGCGCGCATTAAGGCACACAGGAATGCACAGTCAACAGATCAACTGGATGTGCCAGGACAGGGTCCGCGGGGCGCGGACTCGGGACGTGCTCGTCCTGGCCAGGATTGGTGCAGTCGCCGGCACGACTGATTGAACGTGCTGCCGGGTGGCGAGACCGGCGGCGCGAACGCCGCCGGTCTCCCACTTGCCTGTCGGCGGTCCGCTTACTGCGCGGGGCCGCAATCCGTGCGACGGATCGTCACGCGCCGGTTCTGCGCACGACCTTCTTCGGTCGCATTGTCGGCGATCGGCTTGGTCAGGCCCATGCCGATCGGCTTGATGCGACCCGGGTACACGCCCTTGGAGGCCAGGTAGTCGACCACGGCCTGGGCGCGACGCTCGGAGAGCTTCTGGTTGTATTCGGCCGTGCCGATGTTGTCCGTGTGGCCGGTGGCCGTGCCGTCGACGAAGTTCAGCTCCTTGAGCCGCGCCGCGGCGGCGTCGAGCGGGCCTTGTCCTCAGCCGTCAGCTCGGCCGAGTCGAACGCGAAGTGCGTCCGGATCGTCACGTCGCACGAGCAGCCGAACGGGCCGACGCGATCGCCGGCCGGCGTGTTCGGGCACTTGTCGTCGGCGTCGCACACGCCGTCGCCATCCTGGTCGCGCACTTGGCCGCGACCGGCGCAGCTGCCGGCGGCGGCGGCGGCGCAGCAACGGCAACCGGGGCCGGCTGGAACATGCGGTAGCCAACGGCCACCGTGTACAGCATCGGGTTGATGTCCATGTTGCCGAGCCTCAGCGTGTCGCCGGCCGTGTTGACGTTCCTGACGTCCAGGTCCGTCGTCACGCCGATGTAGCGCACGTCCAGGTTGGCGAACCAGTGGTCGTACAGCTGGATGTCCGCGCCGATCTGCGCGTCGCCACCAAACGAATCGCTGGTCTCGAGCTTGGCGTTCGACGGCAGGCCGAGCGCGTCCTTCTTCAGGTCCGAGCTCGTGAAGATCGCCCAGTTCACGCCCACGCCGACGTACGGGTTGATCTTGTGGTCCGGCAGGAAGTACCACTGGATGTTCAGCGTCGGCGGCAGGATGTCGACGTGCGCGATGCGCTGCTTGTCGCCACCGGGGAACTTCGCGTCGACGCCGTGCGTGAACGGATACGCCAGCAGCAGCTCGGTGCCGATGTGATCGGTCAGCATGTACGCGATCGTGCCGGTCACGGACACGTCGCTGTCGGCCGTCAGGTCGGACGCCGTCGGCGAGCGGGTTCTTGAGGCCCGGCGACGAGGTCGGGTTCAGCTGCGACACGCCGAGGCGGAAGATCCAGTCGCCCTTCGGCTGACCAGGAGCAACGTCAGCGCTCGCAATGACCGGCGCGACCAGCGCGGCGGCCGCTGCCACGGTCAGCAGGGGTTTAAGGAAACGGTTCATCTAGGTCCTCCAGGTGCTCGAAAACAGTGACAAATCCCGTATATGTTAGCCAAAGCCGAGGCTGCCGTCCAAGTCGGCGAACCATCGGGGGCGGGATTGTGGCGAACGGGGCGCCCCGCTCCAGGATGTGGGGGGTGCGAAAGGTGGTGGGCCGTGTAGGACTCGAACCTACGACCTACTGATTAAGAGTCAGCAGCTCTACCAACTGAGCTAACGGCCCAACCTGAAAACTGGGGTGGACGATGGGGCTCGAACCCACGACCGCCGGGACCACAACCCGGAGCTCTACCAACTGAGCTACGTCCACCATCGTCCGGCGGAAACTTCCCCAAGCCTGGCGCGCCCGGCAGGACTCGAACCTGCGACCCTCGGCTTAGAAGGCCGATGCTCTATCCGGCTGAGCTACGGGCGCATCGTCCGAGGCCGCAGTCCGGATGGTCGGGGCAGAGGGATTCGAACCCCCGACCCTCTGCTCCCAAAGCAGATGCGCTACCAGACTGCGCCATGCCCCGCCCTGCACCGACCTGCGGTCGCCGCCTGGGCCCGGTCCGTCGCCGGAACGGGCCCGCACGGGAGCGCGAATGATACGGAGCGCACCGCAATGCGTCAATTTGCGTGAGGCTCGCGCTCGTTCGCCCGTCGCGGGCCATGACAGAATGCGCGACATTGCACACTTGAGGCCGGACGCATGGCAGGCACGATCATCGACGGCAAGGCCATCGCGGCGGACATCCGACGCGAAGTCCGCGAGGAAAGCGACCGGCTTGCGGCACGCGGCAAGCGTCGTCCGGGCCTCGCGGTCGTGCTGGTGGGCGACGACCCGGCGTCGAGCATCTACGTGCGCAACAAGCGCGCGGCCTGCGAGGAATGCGGCTTTGTCTCCGTGAGCCACGACCTGCCCCACTCCGCCACGCAGACCGAACTCGTCCACCTGATCGAGCGCCTGAACTCGGATGCCGCGATCGACGGCATCCTCGTGCAGGTGCCGCTGCCGGAGCACATCGACGAGCGAGCCGTGATCGAGGCGATCTCGCCGGAAAAGGATGTCGACGGCTTCCACCCGTACAACGTCGGACGCCTCGCGCTGCGCCATCCGTTGATGCGGCCCTGCACGCCCCTTGGCGTCATCCGGATGCTCGACCGCTGCGGGCTCTCGACCAAGGGCCTGCACGCCGTCGTCGTCGGCGCCTCGAACCTCGTCGGCCGGCCGATGGCGCTCGAGCTGCTGCTCGACGGCGCCACGGTCACTGTCTGCCATCGCTTCACGAAGGGCCTGCGCGAGCATGTCGAGCGTGCGGACCTGCTGGTCGTCGCGGTCGGCAAGCCGGGACTCATACCCGGCGAGTGGGTGAAGCCCGGCGCAATCGTCGTGGACGTCGGCATCAATCGAATGCCGGATGGCAAGCTCGTCGGTGACGTGCAGTTCGAAGCCGCGCGCGAGCGCGCGAGCTGGATCACGCCGGTGCCGGGAGGCGTAGGCCCGATGACCGTCGCGATCCTGATGAAGAACACGCTCGAGTCGGCGCTGCAGCGGATATAGGGGAAAATAGGTGACAGTCACCGATTTTCCGCGGGCATGTCCCCTCTGAGAGGAGAATGTCCCCTAGTTTCGAGAGCTGTCCCCTACCTCGCAGGCACTCGCACCTCGGAGCGCGTGAGCTGGGCGATCAGGTTGTCGAGCGCCACGTCGATCGTGAGCGGGGCACCCGGCAGATCGTTGCGCCGCTCCTGGGTCAGCACACGCTGCAGTTCCTGCGCATCGAACGTACGCGTCACGCCGACTGCCTGAGCGAGGAATGGCGAGTCCCGCAGCACTATGCCTTCGGCGCCGGCGCGCACGACCTTGCCGTTCGCATCCACGAGGACACCCGTGAGGTGCAATACCTCCACCGGCTTGTCCTCGGCCGTAAGGAACTTCACCGGCTGCCGGTACCCGGTCCCGAGCGCCACCTCCTTTGTGAACACGCCCGAGTAGCCCTTCATGTACTGGCTGACTCCGAGCTGGATCGCGACGGCGTACTGGACGCCCGACCGGGCGACGAGCGCACCAGCCGCCGCGCGCCATTCGACGCCGGGCCGCTCGAGGTGCAGGACCATCGGCGCGAACCGATCGCCCGGCATCCGCTGGTCATCGACGTCCTGCGGCGCGTAATCGCTCTCGGCGCTGCCGACGTACACGCGAGGCGGCCCGGGGGCCGTCGGTGCCGTCTGGAACCGCCCGGACGCAGCCCTGGCGGTCCGCGAGCCGCGCATTCAATGCAGCGAGCAGCGGGTCGAACTCGCCCGCGCGATCCGTGTAGCCGAACGACTGTGCGAGTTCCGGATCCAGCGTGACCGGGAAGACGATGGCACGCAACTCCCGCGTGCCGGCTGCGGCTCGGCGATCTCGACATAGTACGGTGCGTCCGCCGAGCCGGTGTGTCTCGGCCACGGCCTGTGCGTCGAGTGACGCGCAGCCGTCGAGCAGCCACGCCGATTCCGAGCAGGCACGCAAGTGCTGCAATGCGCTTGCCCGACATGTCTTCGCCCTCCGTCTCCACAGGTTGCTCATCGCCCGGCAGATTGCGTGTTACCGGACGGCCTGCCGCCTTCTACCCCCGCCGCCAGAGCGTCCTGCCGCCCGGCTGGTCCTCGAGCAGCACGCCGGCCGCCGCGAGCTCGTCGCGAATGCGGTCGGATTCCTTGAAGTCCTTCGACTTGCGCGCCGCGACCCGCGCCGCGATCAGTCGCTCGATGTCGGCGTCCGACAGCCCACCGACAGCGGCGGCCTCACCGTCCCCCGTGACCTCGCCGGCCGCCGTATCCGCGGCGACCTTGCGTGGGTGCTTGCGCAGGAACGTCTCCGGATCCTGCCCCAGCAGCCCGAGGCGCGCCCCGAGCGTGACCAGCTCACCGGCTGCAACCGCCGCTTCTTCGGCGCGGCCCGCCGCCTTTGCGGTATTCACGGCACGCGCCAGCGACTGAAGTTCCGCCACGGCAACCGAGGTATTGAAATCGTCGTCCATCGCAGCCACGAACCGCTCCGTGGCGGCGGTCGCCGGAGCATCCATCGCAGGCTGCACGCCGCGCAGCGCGAGATACATGCGCGCCAGCGCCGCATCCGACTGCGCGAGGCTGTCGGACGTGTAGTTGATCGGTCCGCGGTAATGACTGCCGACCATCAGGTACCGCACGACCTCCGGGTCGCGCACCCATTCGAAGACGTCGCGCACCGTGAAGAAGTTGCCGAGCGACTTCGACATCTTCTCGTCGTCCACGCGCACGAACCCGTTGTGCATCCAGACGTTCACGAACTGCGAGTCGCAGGCGGCGCAGGTCTGCGCAATCTCGTTCTCGTGATGCGGGAACTTGAGGTCCATGCCGCCGCCGTGGATGTCGAAATGCGACCCGAGCAGGTCCACCGACATCGCCGAGCACTCGATGTGCCAGCCGGGCCGACCGCGACCCCACGGAGAATCCCACGCGGGCTCGCCGGGCTTCGCGGCCTTCCAGAGCACGAAGTCGAGCGGGTCACGCTTCGCCTCGTCCACTTCGATCCGCGCTCCGGCCCGCAGGTCCGCGAGACGCTTGCCCGACAGCAGCCCGTACGGCTCGAACTTCGCGACCGAGTAATAGACGTCCCCGTTGCCGCCGACGTATGCGTAGCCCTTCTCGACCAGGCTCGCGACCATCGCGATGATCTGCGGCAGGTACTCGGTGGCACGCGGCTCGTGGTCGGCCCGCTCGATGCCGAGCGCCGCGCAGTCCTCGTGATAGGCGCGGATGAACCGCTCGGTGAGCGCGCCCATCGGCTCGCCGTTCTCGGCGGAGCGCTTGATGATCTTGTCGTCGATGTCCGTGATGTTGCAGACGAAAGTGACGCGGTAGCCAGACGCCTTCAGGTGACGGCGCACGACGTCGAACGCGATCAGCATGCGGGCGTGACCGAGGTGGCAGAAGTCGTAGACGGTCATGCCGCAGACGTACATGCGCACTTCGCCCGGCACGATCGGGCGGAACGCTTCCTTGCGACCGGTCAGCGAATTGTGGATCTGCAGCATCGTCGGTTCTCTCTCGATTCGGTAGTTAGCGCGCCGCGGCACGGGCTTCGGCTGCGGCGAGGCGCGCAGCGACTCTCTCCGGGCCCATCAGTGCCGCGAGTGGCGCGAGTTCCGGCCCGTGGGTGGTGCCCGTCAGGGCCGCACGCAGCGGCATGTACAGCGCGGCGCCCTTCTGTCCCGTCGCCGCGGCGACCGCACGGGTCCACGCCTTGAAGTCACCGGCATTCGACACCCACTCGCCGGCCGCATGGCGGAAAAACTCGGGTCCGGCGCCGGCCACGGCCCCTTCCGCATCTGCATCGAGGGCGACGAGTTCCTCGCACACCGTCCGCACCAGGGGCTCGGCGTCGACGGGAAAGAGCAGGTTGCCACGTACCGCGGCGACGAACTCGACCTTGCGCGCGTGCGAAGCAAGCGCGTCGAGCCGCGGCCCGAGCCACGCGACCAGTGAATCCACGCTCGCCCGCGTGACGGCCTCGCGCTGCCAATGGCGCAGCTGGGCCTCGTCGAACCGTGCGGCGGAACGGCTGGTCCGCCCAAGGTCGAAGTGCGCGGGCATCTCCGCGAGTTCGAGCCACTCGTCACGGCCGCAGGCGTGCCCGAGGCGCACCAGGTAGTTGTTGAGCGCGCCCGGCAGGTATCCCTGTTCGCGCAGGTCGTGCAGGCCGGCGGCGCCTTCGCGCTTCGACAGCGGCGTGCCCGCGTCGCCGAGCAGCAGCGGCAGGTGGCCGTAGGTCGGCACCGGGAAGCCCAGCGCATCGAGGATCAGGATCTGCCGCGGCGTATTGGCAAGGTGATCGTCGCCACGCAGCACGAGCGTCACGCCCATTGCCGCATCGTCTACGGCATTGCCCAGGAAGAATGCCGCGGAGCCGTCCGCGCGGCTGACGACGAAATCCCCGATGTCGTCGCTGGCGAAGCGCTGCGGGCCATGAATGAGGTCCGCGAACTCGACGACGCGCCCTGCCGGCACGCGGAACCGCATCGCCGGCGTCTCGCCACCCGCAATCCTGCGCTCGACCTCTTCGACCGGGAGCCTGGCGCAGGTGCCCGCGTACCGTGGCGGACGACCCGCGGCAAGCTGCGCGCGACGCGAGAGCTGCAGTTCCTCCTGCGAGCAGAAGCACGGATAGACACGGCCCTGGCGCACGAGCGTCGCGACCGCCGCCGAATACACCTCGGCACGCTCGCTCTGCCGGTACGGCCCGTGGGCGCCGCCCACGTCCGGGCCCTCGTCCCATTCGAGGCCCAGCCAGCGCAGGTCCGCGAGCAGTTGCTCCAGCAGGCGCTCCTCGCTGCGCCCGGCGTCGGTGTCCTCGACGCGCAGCACGAATCTGCCCCCGCCCGACCGCGCGGCCAGGTAGTTGTAGAGCGCCGTCCGCGCGTTCCCGAGGTGCAGGTACCCGGTCGGGCTCGGCGCGAATCGCGTGACTTGAGGTTCGTGCGACATGAACGCCCATCTTACCGGATCATGCCTGCCCGGCAGCCAGGCGCTGGCCGCCCTGCGCCCCTACGCCGTACCATCCTGTCCGTCGACCCGGAACCGCAAGCTTGAAAACCCTCTTCATATCGGACCTGCACCTCGACCCCGCCTCGCCGGGCATCCAGCAGCAGTTCCTCGCGTTTCTCGAGGGCGAGGCACGCTCGGCCCGTGCGCTCTACATCCTGGGCGACCTGTTCGAAGTGTGGCTCGGCGACGACGACCCGGCACCCTCGAGCCGCGCGATCGTGCAGGCGCTGCGCGCGCTGACGGACGCCGGCGTCCCCTGCTTCGTCATGCACGGCAACCGTGATTTCCTGATCGGCCAGCGGTTCTGCCGCGAGACCGGCGCGACGCTGATCGCGGACGGCACGGTCGCCGAGATCCACGGCGAGCGCGTGCTGCTGCTGCACGGCGACGTGCTCTGCACCGACGACGTGAGCTATCAGCGCCTGCGGCGGATCGTCCGCAATCCGGTCGTGCAGTGGATCCTCGGGCACCTGAGCCTCGCGCGCCGGCGGGCTCTTGCGCAGAAGATGCGCGAGGGCAGTCGCATGCACGTCAACTCCACGGCCGCGCAGATCATGGACGTCAACGCCGATGCGGTTGCGACTGCGTTTCGCGAGAGCGGCGTTGGCACGATGATCCATGGCCATACGCACCGGCCGGCCGTGCACTCGCTCGAGGTCGATGGCTCGCCGGTGAAGCGTATCGTGCTCGGCGACTGGCACACGCAGGGCAGCGTGCTCGAGCGCTCGGCGGCGGGATTCGAGCTGCGTTCGCTGCCGCGCGCTTGAGACGCGGCCTAGTCGACGAGGTGTCTGCGGAGGGGTGATGGGATGGAGGGGACGCCGTAAACCCGTCCATGGGGTTGCCCGGCCTCGAACAGCGACGTTGGCCCGCACCGATCAGCGGCGAGCCGCGTCAGCCGAGCGAAGGCGTCCCCGAATGGAACCTGAACTCGGATCGGGCGAGGTCGCGAGCTCGGCCTCGATCGCCGCGAGTCTCTTCGAGGCGCTGCCGCCACGTCCGTTCCGCGCTTGTCGGCAAGCCGCAGATACAGGCCCGCGTGCCGCGCCTCGGACGCGGCCAGCGCGGCGTAGAACTCCGCGAGTGGCGCGCGCAGCCGCTCGATGAGCCCCATGAACCGCTCGTGCGAGCGAGCCTCGATCAGCGCGCCGCACAGCAGCAGGTCCACGCGTCGTTCGGGCTCGGAGCGCCGCAAGGCCCTGCGCAGCCCCTCTGCGTAGCGCGACGGGCTGAGGCGTCGGAACGGCACCTCGAACTCGACCATCTTCTGCTGCACCAGCTCGAAGTGCCTGAGCTCCTCGCGCGCCAGCCGCGACATGCGGTCGGCCAGCTCGAAGTCCTCCGGATAGGCGAACATCAGCGACAGCGCGGTCGATGCGGCCTTCTTCTCGCAGTTCGCGTGATCGATCAGCAGGTCCGCCTCGCGCTCGACGGCAAGGTCGAACCACTCGCGCCGCGTCGGCGCGCGGAGCATTGCGCCGGGTGCCGCCATCAGGCCGCCGCGAGCCCCATCAGCTCGTCGATCCGCGCCACGATCTCCTCGCCGGACGCCGGACGTCCGGCGGCCTGCTTGGCGAGCAGCGCTTCGAGCAGCGGCTGCAGGTGCTGGGCCGACGGCGGCAGGCGCGGTATCGGCGCGTGCGCGTGCATGTAGATCACCGCGAGCGGCGAATCCGCGACGAACGGCTTCCTGCCGGTCAGCATCTCGTGCAGCACCACGCCGAGGCTGTACAGGTCGCTGCGCTCGTCGAGCGGCAGGCCGTGTCCCTGCTCCGGACTCATGTAGTGCGGCGTGCCGAAGATGGCGCCCGTGCCGGTGATGTCGCTCTCGAGGCCGAGCTGCCGCGCGAGCCCGAAGTCGATGAACGCGACGCTGGCGTCGTCGCGCAGCAGCACGTTGCCCGGCTTCACGTCCCGGTGCAGCACGCCGATCGCGTGCAGCGCGCCGAGCGCCGCGGCGAGCTGCCGCAGATACCCGAGCGCCTCGGCCCAGGGCATCGCCTCGCGCATCCGCGAACGCAGGTCCCCGCCCGGAAAATACTCCATGGCGATGTAGACGTGGTCGTCCGCCACGCCGAGGTCGTAGATGCGCGCGATGTTCGGATGCTCGAGCCGGGACACCAGGTCGTACTCGCGCAGGAATCGGTCGAAGGTCGTGCTGCCCTCGACGACGTCGGGCACCTGCCTGAAGACCTTGAGCACGCGCTGCTGGCCCGTCCGCAGCGACTCCGCGAGGAAGACGCTCGAGGAGCCGCCCACGGCCAGTCGGCGCACGCAGCGGTAGTCGCGGATGCGCACGGACCCGAAGCGATCGGGCGGCGGCGGCTCGAGCGCGGCGCGCGAGGTGTCCGCGAGCACGTTGCGCCGCTGTGCCAGCGCCGAGCGCAACGCAGCAGCGAACTCGGCGTGATCGAACTCGAGCCTTGAAAGGACGTGACTGGCGCCAGACGCCTTCGCGCGCTCGTCACCCTGCGGCGCGAAATACACGATGGGCGGGAAGCCGGCGCGCTCGGTCAGGTCCTCGAGCCATTCGAGACCGCGGCCCTCCTGCACCTCATGGTCGAGCAGCACGACGTCGTAGACCGACCCGCGGAAGGCCGGCTGCAGGCGGCCGCGTGTCGCCGGTTCGTACTCGGCCGGCAACGCGTCCCGCCACTCGAGCGTGACGTGGTGCGCCAGCAGTTGCCGGTATTCCGCGCGGTCGCTGACGATGAGCGCCTTGACCGTCAAGCAGTCGCCCCCTGCGCAGCGCGGCGCAAACGCTCAGAGCCCCCCGACCACTTTCAGCGCTCCGCGACTGGTCGAATTGCGCTGCGCCTTGGCCTGGTCCGACCGCTCCGCCTGCAGCCGGGCGAGATACTCGGGCGTGATGTCGCCGGTGACGTACTTGCCGGAGAAGCACGACGTGTCGAACTCGGTGACGCGGGCATCGTGGTGCCGGACCGCGCGCACGAGATCGTCGAGGTCCTGGTAGATGAGCCAGTCGGCACCGATGATGCGCGCCACTTCCTCTTCGGTGCGGCCCGCGGCGACGAGTTCCGATGCGGCCGGCATGTCGATGCCGTACACGTTCGGGTGGCGCACCGGGGGCGCCGCGGAGGCGAAATAGACGTTCTTCGCGCCCGCCTCGCGCGCCACCTCGATGATCTGCGCGGAGGTCGTGCCGCGAACGATCGAGTCGTCGACCAGCAGCACGTTGCGGCCGCGGAACTCGAGGTCGATGGCGTTCAGCTTGCTGCGCACCGACTTCGCGCGCTGCTCCTGCCCCGGCATGATGAACGTGCGGCCGATGTAGCGATTCTTGATGAAGCCTTCGCGGTACTTCACGCCGAGCAGCTGCGCCACCTGGAGCGCGCTGGTGCGGCTCGTGTCCGGGACCGGGATCACGACGTCGATGTCGTGCTCGGGACGCTCGCGACGGAGCTTCTCGGCGAGCAGCTCGCCCATGCGCAGGCGCGCCTTGTAGACCGAGATGTTGTCGATGATCGAATCGGGCCGCGCGAAATAGACGTACTCGAAGATGCAGGGCGTGTGGTGCGTCGCATCCGCGCACTGCTGGCTGTGCATGCGGCCCAGCTCGTCGATGAACACGGCCTCGCCCGGGGCTACGTCGCGCAGCAGCCTGAACCCGCCCTGGTCGAGCGCCACGCTCTCCGAGGCGAGCATGTACTCGCGGCCGCGCGCGCCCTCGCGCGTCCCGATCACGAGCGGCCGGATGCCGTTCGGGTCGCGGAAGCCGATGATGCCGTGACCGAGGACCATCGCCACGACGGCGTAGCCGCCGCGGACACGCCGATACACCGCGCTCAAGGCGGCGAAGATGTCGGACGCCGAGGCGCGAGGCGTGCCGAAGCGCTGCAGCTCGCTCGCGAGCACGTTCAGCAGCACCTCCGAGTCGGAGCTCGTGTTCAGGTGACGCCGGTCTTCGCGAACCAGGACGTCGGCAATCTCCGCGGCGTTGGTGAGATTGCCGTTATGGGCCAGGCAGATGCCATAGGGAGCGTTGACGTAGAACGGCTGCGCCTCGGCCGAGCTCGAACAGCCAGCGGTCGGGTAGCGCACGTGGCCGATGCCGACGTTGCCCTTGAGCTGCAGCATGTGCTTCTGCTGGAAGACATCCCGGACGAGGCCGTTGTCCTTGCGCAGGAACAGCTCGCCCTCCTCCGCGGTCATGATCCCGGCCGCATCCTGGCCGCGATGCTGCAGCACCGTGAGCGCGTCGTAGATCTGCTGGTTGACCGGGCTGAAGCCGACGATGCCGACGATGCCGCACATGGTCCCGCCTCACGACTCCGGAAGGGTTTCCTCGATGATCTCGCGACCGGTCTCCACGTAACCGCGGAGCACGTCGGCCATGTTCTCGCCGAGGGGCAGCAGGCGCGACGCCCGCCACCAGGGTTCACTGTCGAGTTCCGCCGCCTGCCCGAGCATCACGGCGAACCCGACGATCACGGCGCCGCGCACCAGGCCGAAAATGGCCCCGAGCAGCCGGTCGACGCCGAGCGTGAGGCCGGAGCGCTGCACGATGTAGCTCAGCAGGCTGCCGAGCAGCCAGCCAGCCATCACGACGGCGAGCAGCACGATCATGCGGGCGACCCAGACCTGCAGCGGGGTCCCGGCCAGCGTGCCGCCCAGGTAGGGCTCGACGAGGCTCGCATAGCGCCAGGCGAGCCAGAGGCCGACCAGCCACCCCAGCAACGCGACTGATTCGCGAAGAAATCCGCGAACCGAGCCGAACAGCATTGACAGGAGAACCGCGCCGGTCAGCAGGTAGTCAACGGTCGTCATGCTGCTGTAGTCCAGTCTCCGGGGCGCTGCAACGCGCGGCAGTTTACCAGAGCGCGATCAGTCGTTTGCGACGACCGTCGCCGGCAACCCGCGCGCCTTGAGCGCGGGCACCAGGGCCTCGGCCCCCGCGCGTTCGGTGACCGGCCCGACTCGCACCCGGTGAAGTGTCTTGCCCGAGCGGGAAACGGGCGCCACGTAGGCCGCGAAGTCCGCGGACTGCAACTGCCTGACCAGCTTGTTCGCAGCATCGGCCGACCCGAAAGCGCCAACCTGCACGGCCCAACCGCCTCGTGCCGGGATTACCTGGGCTGGCGCCGGCTCTGGAGCGGGCCTGGCAACGGCCTCGGGCCGCGGCTCGGGCGCCGCGACCGGAGCCGCCGGCGCTGGCTGCGGCTGCGGCACGGTCGCGCCTGGCGTCGCTCGACGCGGCCGTCGGCGTCGCGGTGACAGCCGCCCTGCCTCGCCAGCAACCTGCGCAGGCTCCGACCCGGTGGTCGGCAACGGCGCCGGGGCCGTGGTCGGCGCCGGGCTTCGCGCAACCTGCGTCACGACCGGGGCGCCGGTGGCGCCATCCAGTTCGATCGTGAAAGTACGCGTGCCGCGCCCCGCCTCGGCCTGCGCCGCCACCGGCTCCGCCGGCTTACGACCCGACAGGAGTTCGGGAATGAGCAGCACCGCCAGTGCGACCAGCACGGTGGCTCCGATCAGTCTCGCCTTCAGCGCGTCTTCCATGGGCGAAAATTATACGCAGAGTGCGGATTGATCGCCGTGTGCCCGTGCTCGACCGAGGTGCTCGAGCGCTGGCCCGACGGTGTGGAAGGAACCGAATACGACGACGCGGTCGCCGCGGGCCGCGACCGCAGCGGCGCGCTCCAGCGCCTCGGGCACGGTGCCGCCGAGGGCCATGACGACGCCACGCGCGCCGGCCCGCGCCGCGAGCGCCGCATCGTCGAGTGCGCGCGGCCCATCGGTACCGGCCGCGATCCAGTCGTCCACGCGGTCGCGCAGGATCTCCACGACCGACTCCACGTCCTTGTCCGCAAGCATCCCGCACACGGCGATCGTGCGCCCCGGAACGCCGTAGCGCGCAAGGTTCGCCGCCAGCACGCGCGCCGAATCCGGGTTGTGGGCTACGTCGAGCACCCACTCGTAGCCGCCCGCCGCGGCAATGCGCTGGAAGCGCCCCGGCAGGCTCGCATTGCGCAGGCCGCGCTCGATGGCCGGGCGTGGCAGCGGCAGCCGCTGGCCGAGTGCGCGCAGGGCCGCAAGCGTCGCCGCGGCGTTGGCGACCTGCACGCCGCCACCAAGTCCCGGCGCCGGCAGTCCCGGGAGCGCGCCGGCTGCATCGCGGTAATCCCACGAGCCATCCGCATTCTCGCGCCCGTCGAAGTCCTGGCCGAAGATGCGCAGGTCGGCGCCCGTTTCCCGCGCGCACGCCACGACGGACCTCGGCACGGGACCCGCGCCGACGATGGCCGGCCTGCCGCGCCGGAATATCCCGGCCTTCTCGCGTCCGATCGCCTCGACGTCGGCGCCGAGCCACTCCATGTGGTCGAGACCGACGGACACCAGGATCGCCACGTCCGCATCCACGAGGTTGACGGCGTCGAGCCGCCCTCCCATGCCGACCTCGAGGACGATCGCGTCCGGCGCGGCCGTCTCGAACACGAGCAATGCCGCGAGCGTGTTGAACTCGAAGAAAGTGAGCGAGTCCGGACCGAGGGCGTCCGCGATGCGCTCGAATGCCGCAACGAGCGAGGCCTCCGAAACCATTTCGCCATCGACCCGGATCCGCTCGCGGTAGTCGACCAGGTGCGGCGAGGTGAAGGTGCCAACCCGATAGCCGCCCGCCCGCAGCATCGAGGCGAGCAGCGCGACGCACGATCCCTTGCCGTTGGTGCCAGCGACCGTGACGACCGGGCAGGCCGGCCTCCGCCAGCCGGTGCGCGACAGCACGCGCGAAACGCGCTCGAGGCCGAGATCGATCAGCTTCGGATGCAGCGACTGCTGCCAGTCCAGCCAGCGCGCAAGATCGGGAAAACGGATGCCGGAAGGCATCTCAGGCGGGCTCGGCCGGGATCTCCAGCGGCGGCCGATTCATCATGATCGCAAGCAGCGCCGCGATCCGGTCGCGCAGGTCGCGGCGATCGAGGATCAGGTCGATCGCGCCGTGCTCCAGCAGGAACTCGCTGCGCTGGAAACCTTCCGGCAGCGTCTCGCGCACGGTCTGCTCGATCACGCGCGGCCCGGCGAAGCCGATCAACGCGTGCGGCTCGGCAATGTTGATGTCGCCGAGCATCGCGAGGCTCGCCGAGACGCCGCCCGTCGTCGGGTCGGTGAGCACCGAGACGAACGGCAGGCGCGCCTCGGCCATCAGCGCGAGCACCGCGCTCGTCTTGCTCATCTGCATCAGCGACAGCAGCCCTTCCTGCATGCGTGCACCGCCGCTCGCGGAAAAACAGATCAGCGGCATGCGGTGCGCCAGGCAGTGCTCGGCCGCGCGCACGAAACGCTCGCCGACGACCGAGCCCATCGACCCGCCGAGGAACCTGAACTCGAAGGCGCAGGCCACGACCTCCAGCCCCTGCAGCGCGCCGACGAGGACGACGAGCGCGTCCTTCTCGCCCGTGTGCTTCTGCGCCACCAGCAGGCGGTCGCGGTACTTCTTGCTGTCGCGGAACTTGAGCGGATCCTCCGGCTCGACCTCGACGGCGATCTCCTGCTGCGAGCCCGGATCGAGGAAGCGCCCCAGGCGCTCCCTGGCGGTGATCCGCATGTGGTGGCTGCACTTGGGGCAGACCTGCAGATTGCGCTCGAGCTCGGCCCGGTAGAGCACCGCGTCGCAGGCCGGGCACTTGATCCAGAGTCCTTCCGGCACGGAACGGGTGCGCCGTTCCGTCTTGATGCGGGAGGGTATGATCTTCTCGAACCAGGTCACCGCGTACTCCTCGCTGCCTGGCCGGAAGTCTACCGGAAGCTCGCGGGCACCGACGGCAGCCCGTAGCGCGCGGCGTACTCGACACCGGCGAAATAGAGTCCTCGCGCAACCGCCGTCGGCCCGGCAACGGTGCGGTCGCGCCCCGCGAGCACTTCCGCGACCCAGGCCACTGGCCGGTCGCCGACGCCCACGGCAAGCAGCGTCCCGGCGATGTTGCGGACCATGTGGTGCAGGAAGGCGTTTGCACTGACCTCGATCTCGACGCGCATGCCGTAGCGGCGGACGGCGATAGCCGTTATGCGCCGGAACGGCGTGGACGACTGGCAGTCCGCCGAGCGGACCGCGGAGAAGTCGTGCTCGCCGACCAGGCACTGCGCCGCCTCGTGCATCGCGGCCGCGTCGACTGGACGTCGGATCCAGCATGACCGATGGCGCTCCAGCGCAGGTCGGATTCGCCGGTTCAGGATCCTGTAGCGGTAGGTGCGGGAAAGCGCGCTGAACCGCGCGTGGAAATCGCCTGGCACTTCGCGGGCCCAGAGCACGCTCAGGTCGTCTGCCGCCGCGGCGGATCCGCCGAGCACCCAGGCCTCCTCGGGACGCACGGCCGTGGTATCGAAATGCGCAACCTGCATCAGGGCGTGCACGCCGGCGTCGGTCCGGCCGGCCGCAGTCAGCCGTATCGGGTGGTCCGCCACGACGGACAGTGCGCGCTCGAATTCACCCTGCACGCTGGGGGCATGCGACTGCCGCTGCCAGCCGAAGTAGGCCGAGCCGTCGTACTCGAGCCCGAGCGCGATACGTGCCATCCGCCCCTCAGGGCAGGCTGGACATCAACCGCTCGGCTTCCTGCTTCTGTACCGCGCTGCCTTCCTTGAGCACCTCGTCGAGGATGCTGCGAGCACCTTCCGGATCGCCCATGTCGATGTAGGCACGCGCGAGGTCGAGCTTCGTGCCGACCTCGCTCATGGTGGCGGCCTCTTCGCCGATCGCGAAATCCACCTCGGTGACCTTGCCAGCGCCGAGCCTCGGCGTCTCGATGGTCGGGAGAATTCCCGTGGCGTCCTCCGTCAGGTCCACTTCCGGAATGTCTCCGGCTTCCAGCCCGCGCAGGATGCCGGTCTGCTCCTTCAGGATGCCGGTCGCACTCAGGAGGTCCTCGTCTTCGTCCTCGTCGCGCCGCTGGCCGGAACCCTGCTGCGACGGGCGCGGACTCTCGACCGTGTCCTCGACGACGACCTGGCGCATCACGCCCGTGCCATCCAGTCCCGACAGATCGTCCAGCGACCCGAAGTCGCCGACGTCGATGCCGAGTTCCTCGATGGGCACTTCCTGCGTGGGCTCGTCGGAGCTGCCCCTGAAATTGATCCGCGGGTTCTCGACGGTCGGCTCGAGCGAACTCGCGCCGTCCGCGCCACGCACCGGCTCGTCGATGATGAAATCGAGCCCCGCCTCGCCGGGCGCGAGTGCGGCCGCGCTGGTGACGTCGATGTCCGTCATCGTGCCCTGGTCCGCGCCGAGGTCCATGTCGAGCGGACCCTCGCTGCTATGGAGCTCCATGTCGAGGTCCGCGGTGACCGTCCGCTGCGCGCCTGCGAAGAGCGCATCGTCAGGGGCAAGCTGCTTGCCCATGATCAGGACCTTGTCCCACTCGCCGGGCTGCGCATCGGCGCGTGATGCGTTCATCTCGCGCGCCTGCTCGAGGAAGCGGTCGCGGTTGCCCCAGACGAAGAAGATCTCGAGCAGCTTCAGCCGCAGGTCCCTGCGCAACGGTTCGCGCTTGATGGCGAGCTGCACGAGGTCGGCGGCCTGGTCGTACAGGCCGTAGGCCATGTGGAAGTCGGCTTCCGCGAGCGGATCGCCCGCCTCGATGCTGATCGGGCCCTCGCCGGACAGGGTGTCGTCGACGGCGATGGGCCGGCGGCTCGGCTCCGGCGCGCGCGTTGCCGGCGCAGCCTTGGGCGCAGGGGCCGGCTCGACCGCACGGCGTTCCTCGACGACGATGGAAGATTCGTTCCCGCGGACTGGCTGTCGTGTCCCGGGCACGAAGATCGGACGTCGTGCGGGCCAGCGCTTCCTGCAGGTCGACTTCCGCGGAGCCGGTTTCCGCGCGGCTGCGCTTGTAGAACAGGTAGCCGAGCGCGGCGGCAAGCAGCCCCAGCAGCAGCCACCAGTAGCCCGCGAGCCGCTCGACGAGCGACGGTCCAGCCTCAGGAACCTCTTTCTTCCCGGGCTTTGCCGCCGGCTTGGCCTTGGGCTCCGGCGCTGGAGCCGCCTCGGCAGGCACCGCAGGAGCCTCCGCGGCTGGCGCGCCCTCGGCCCCGGTGACCGCCGGACCGGCCTCGGGAGTGGCCGGTGCCTCGACAGGAGCGGCGCCCGGCGGCGTGACCGCAGCCGGCTGGGCTGTCGTCCCGGCCTGGGCCTGGAGCGTGGCGAGTTCCGCGTTGCGCACCTCGAGCAGGCGCCTGGCCTCGGCCAGCTCCGCCTCGAGCTGCTGGACGCGCGTCTGCGACTGACCGGACGCCGTGCCCGGCTGCGCTGCGGCTGCCGGGGCCTGCGTCGTCGTGGTCGATGCGGCCGGCGTGCCCTGCTCCGGCGTGACGAGGCGGAGTCGCCCGCTGGCGGCGTCCGGGCCCTCCGCCGCTGGCACGCCTTCGCGCCACATGCGGTATTGCCGCGAAACCTCGGCGGCCGCCGCGGATGCGGAAATCGCCGAAACCTCCGAAGCGCTCGGAATCTTCAACAGGCTGCCGGCCCGCAGGACGTTGATGTTCCCGTCGAACGCCTGCGGGTTCTTCTGGTAGATGGACACCATCGCCCGATTCACGTCCGAGCGCGACCCGGGGTGCGCACGAACTCGCGATCTTCCACAGCGTGTCATTCGGGCGCACGCGATAGGTCGAATCGGCACTGATCGACGGGGCCGCCACGGAGGATCCCGACGGCCGGGCCGACGTCCTTGGGGACGCGGTCGGTGTCGGCGGCGGGCGGCGCCGCGGCAAACGGCTCGGGCCTGGCCACCCGCAGGCTCCGGCGGCGGCGCCGACGGAGCGGCAGTCACCCTTGGAGCGGCAACCGGCTCCGCGGCAGCCCGGGCGGCCGGAGCGTAGACGGGCGGGTCGAGCAGCACGGTGTATTCGCGCAGCAGACGCCCACGCGGCCAGTTCGCCTCGACCAGCAGCGTCACGAAGGGCTCGGTGACCGGCTTCGGCGACGTGACCTTGAGGACGTCCTGTCCGTTGGCGCCGCGAACGACGCGGAACGTGAAGTCAGCGAGGAAGGCTGGCTTGTCCAGCCCGTAGCGGGTGAACGTATCGCCCGAGGCGAGCGATGCCCTCAAGGCGGACAGGTCCTCGTCAGCCGCCGACACGAGGTCGATGTCGGCGTCGAAAGGCTGGTTGAGCGCAGAGTTCAGGTGGATCTCGCCCAGGCCGAGCGCGAACAGCGCGTTCGGCGACATCAAGGCGCTCATCAGAAGGATACGGCGAACGGCTGACTTCATCGGTGCTCCCGGCAACTGCGCCCGCCTGCCACGCCAGGTGGCGTTTCGGACAGGGCAAGCTCACACGACTGCTGCGAATTGAACATAACTATAGCTGACCGCCAGACGCGCGCCCACAGCCCCGTCGCGAGCGACCGCTGTCTTGTATCGCGTTGGGGGTCCTTTTGTACGGACACGCTGCACAATTCCGCACTTTGAGTCCCGGTCAGCGCCCGCCGGTGATCACCGGCGTGGTGGTCGTCACGTCGGCGTTCTGCGCCCTGTGGCGCAGGTAGTGGTCCATCAGCACGAGCGCGAGCATGGCCTCGGCAATCGGGACGGCACGGATACCGACGCAGGGGTCATGCCGTCCGGTCGTACTGACCTCGACCGGTCGACCATCGTTGTCGATGGTGCGGCCGGGGATCACGATGCTCGACGTCGGCTTGATCGCAAGGCTCACGACGATGTCCTGTCCCGACGAGATCCCGCCCAGCGTGCCTCCGGCGTGGTTCGACAGGAATCCGCCCGGCGTGAGTTCGTCGCGGTGCTCCGACCCGCGCTGACCGACTGCCGCGAACCCGTCACCGACCTCGACGCCTTTCACCGCGTTGATACACATCATGGCGTGCGCGAGGTCCGCGTCGAGCCGGTCGAATACCGGCTCGCCGAGCCCGGGGGGCACGCCGCTGGCCACGACCGTGACCCGCGCGCCGATCGAGTCGCCGTCGCGGCGCAACTGGTCGATCAGCGCCTCGAGCTTGCCGACCGCGGCAGCGTCCGGGCAGAAGAACGGGTTGCGATCCACTTCCGCCATGTCCCTGGGCTCGATGCGGATGTCACCCACCTGGGCGAGGTAGCCGGATATCTGCACTCCGAGGCGCTCCGCCAGGTACTTCCTGGCGATCGCCCCGGCCGCGACGCGCATCACCGTCTCCCGCGCCGAGGATCGTCCGCCACCTCGATAGTCGCGAAACCCGTACTTGTGCTGGTAGGTGTAGTCGGCATGGCCGGGGCGGAAGCGATCCTTGATCTTGTCGTAGTCGTAGGAACGCTGGTCCTCGTTCTGGACCATGAGCCCGATCGGAGTCCCGGTCGTGCGCCCCTCGAAGACGCCCGGAGAGAATCCGGACACGGTCGGGCTCGCGGCGCTGGCTGGTATAGCGCGACGTGCCCGAACGGCGGCGCTCGACGTCGCGCTGGATGTCCTCCTCGTCGAGCTCGAGGCCCGGAGGGCAACCGTCCACGACGCAGCCCAGCGCCGGGCCGTGGCTCTCGCCGAACGTGGTCACCGTGAAAAGCAGACCGAAGGTATTGCCCGACATCTAGAGCTCCGAACCCCTGATCATGAACACACCGCCGCCGCCGTGCTCGAACTCGAGCCAGGTGAGCGGCAGCGCCGGGAACGCCCGCTGCAGGCGCTCGTCGCTGTCGCCCACTTCGACGAAGAGCGCACCGGACGGCTCGAGGTGCTCCCTGGCACCCGCGAGGATACGCCGAACGACGTCGAGGCCGTCGTGGCCGGCTCGCAGCGCGAGGTCCGGCTCGTGTCGGTACTCCTGCGGCAGGTCGCGCATCTCGTCGTCGCTGACGTATGGAGGATTCGACACGACCAGGTCGTAACGCCGCGCGCCCACGGGCTCGAAAACGTCGCCCTGCAGCAGTCGCAGGCGATCACCGACTCCGTGCCTCGCGACGTTGCGGCGCGCGACCTCGAGCGCCCGCGACGACACGTCGACCGCGTCCACCGAGGCCGACGGGAACGCCAGCGCGCAGGCGATCGCGATGCACCCCGAACCGGTGCCGATATCGAGAATGCTGCGCACGCGATGCCGGATCGATCCACGGCCGGAAGTGCGCGTGGATGAGCTCGGCGAACGGCGAGCGCGGCACGATGACGCGGTCGTCCACCTCGAACTCGAGCCCGGCGAACCACATGCGGCCCATGAGGTAGGCCGCCGGCACGCGCCGGTCGATGCGCTCGGCGAACGTGTCGAGCACCCTGCGCACATCCGCCGCATCCGGCACGAGTCCATAGGCTTCCTCGGCGCGATCGTGATCGAGGTCGAGCACGTGGAACACCAGGGCAGCCGCGTCGTCGACCGGGTTGTCGGTGCCGTGCCCGTAGCAAAGACCCGCGCGCTCGAACTCCTGCGCGCCGAAGCGAATCAGGTCGGACACCTTCGCACCCGCGGGCGGCGCCGAGCGGAACGGACGGGAATCAGCCATGTCGTCGCTGGTCGTTGTGGGATAATCGCGTCGCAGACACCCTAAGCACCTCTTGCCTCGCACTTCACAATGGCCGCACGCCCCCTGCGGATCGCCATCCTCGCAATTGTAGCGTTCGCGGCGGGACTCATACTCGCCCGTGCGCTGATGCCGGCACGCGTCGCGGTCCCGCAGACGGAGCGGGCCACCGTGCTGCCCGGTGCGCGGCCGCTTCCTGCGCTGTCGCTCACCAACCAGGACGGTAGCCCGCTGGGCCCGGATTTCTTCAAGGGCGGCTGGACGATCGTCTTCTTCGGCTTCACGACCTGCCCCGACATCTGCCCCACGACGCTTGCGACGCTTTCAGCCGCCACCAGGCAGTTGTCCGACCTGCCGCGCGGCGGAGCGCCCGCGCGTCCTGCTGATCACCGTGGACCCGGAGCGCGACGACCCGGCGAAGCTCGCGGCGTACGTGCGCTTCTTCGACCCGGCGTTCCTGGGTGCGACGGGCGACGCGAAGTCCGTCGCCGCAGCGGCGGCGGCGTTCGGCGTTCCGTTCGCCCGCGTCAGCCTGCCAGACGGCGGCTACACGATGGACCACGGATCCGGGCGTGTTCTTCGTCGCCCCCACCGGAGCGATCGCGGCATATTCGTCAGCGCCGCACGATGCGGCCGTGCTGGCGCGGGATTACCGCAAGGTCGTCGCCGCAACGCGAGGCACGCCGATGACGAACCGGGATGGCGACGCGTATGCCGACGGCTCCGATCGGGCATTCGCGGCACTGCAGGACCTGCTGCCGAAGCGCGCGCTCTCAAAGGCGATGCACCGCCTCGCGCGCAGCACCAATCCGCTCGTGCGCAAGGCGTTCATCGGTACGATCCTGCGCGCCTACCCGACGATCGACATGCGGGAGGCAGAGCAGCCGGACCCCTACGCGTATGCGTCCTTCAACGCTTTCTTTGCGCGCGCGCTGCGCGCCGGCGTGCGCCCGTCGCAGGCGGCGCCGGCGAGATCGCCTCTCCGGTGGACGGTACGGTCAGCCAGCTCGGAGCCGTCTCGAGCGGGCAGATCTACCAGGCCAAGGGAACGCACTACACGGCGGCCGCGCTGCTGGCCGACGCGACGGCCGAGTCGAGGTATGGCAGCGGCGCATTCGCCTGCCTGTATCTCGCGCCGTACAACTACCACCGCATCCACATGCCCGTGACCGGCCGCCTCACGGCGACACGCTACGTGCCGGGTGAGTTCTTCAGCGTGAATCCCGCCACGGTACGCGCCGTGCCCGGACTCTTCGCCCGCAACGAGCGCGTCGTCTGCGAGTTCGACACCGCGCTTGGCCCGATGGCCATGGTGCTCGTCGGCGCGCTGTTCGTCGGCAGCATCGAGACCGTGTACGCGGGCGAGATCAACCCGCCGGCGTCGAGGGGCGGACGCGTGACGAGCATCGCCGAGGGCGTCGGCAGCGAGTTCGCGCAGGGAGCGGAGATCGGCCGCTTCAACATGGGCTCGACCGTGATCCTGCTCGTCGGCAACCGCTCGGTCCGTTTCGCCGACAGGCTCGGCGCGGGCGCGACCGTACGCATGGGCCAGTCGCTGGCGACCGTCGGGTGAGCGTGGTGGCTGCCGCGGACTGGGCGCCGACGGCGTCGCTCGAGACGCTGCGCCTGCGCGCCCGGCTGCTTGCCGAGGTGCGCGCGCATTTCGCGTCGACCGGCGCGCTCGAGGTCGAGACGCCCGTGATGGTCCGGGCCGGCGTCACGGACGTGCACCTCGAATCGCTCGAGGTGCGCCGTGCCGATGGCGCGCGGGCAGGATTCCTGCACACGTCGCCCGAGTACGCGATGAAGCGACTGCTCGCGGCCGGCGCGCCCGACATCTACCAGATAGCGCGCGTCTTCCGTGAAGGTGAACGCGGCCGTCGTCACAACCCCGAGTTCACGATGGTCGAATGGTATCGCCTGGGGATCGACCACCACGCGCTGATGGACGAGGTCGAGATGCTGCTTCGCTCGCTGATCGAGCCGCGGCGACCGGTCGGCACCACCCGGCGCATCACCTACGCAGACGCGTTCCTGGAAACCCTCGGCCTCGATCCCCTCACCGCGCCGACGTCGCGGCTGCTCGCGGAGATCCGTGCGCGCGGCATCGACGTCCCCGAATCGGTCGTGGGCGAGCATGACGCACTGCTCGACCTCGCGATGGCCACTCTCGTCGCGCCGACCTTCCCGGCCGACCGCATCACGTTCCTGCACGACTTTCCGGCTTCGCAGGCCGCACTGGCACAGGTGCGCGGACCGGTCGCATCGCGATTCGAGGCGTTCTGGGGCGAACTCGAACTGGCCAACGGATTCCACGAACTCGGTTGCGCCGATGAGCAGGCACGTCGTTTCGAGTCAGACCGCGCGGAGCGTGCCCGGCGCGGCCAGCCGGACCGCGCACCGGACCAGCTCTTCCTCGCCGCACTCGGGGCAGGCCTGCCGTCGTCCGCGGGCGTTGCGCTCGGATTCGATCGCGTCGTCATGATCGCTTCGCGCGCCTCGGCGATCGACGACGTCATTGCCTTTCCCGTCGAGCGAGCCTAGGAGCACGCACGAACATGCACACACTCGAACCACTGCCGGCCGGCCGACAAGCCCGCGGCCTACGCAGAACTGGCCCGGTCGCTGCGCGCCTTGCTCGAAGGCGAGCCCGACCTGGTCGCCTGCGCCGCGAACATGGCCGCCCTGCTCTACTGGAGCCTGCCCGAGCTGAACTGGGCCGGTTTCTACCTCGTCGAGCCTCGTACGGGCGACCTGCTGCTCGGCCCGTTCCAGGGCAAGCCGGCCTGCATTCGCATCCCGATCGGCAAGGGCGTTTGTGGCACGGCGGCCGCGCGACGCGAGACCGTCGTCGTGGCGGACGTGCACGCATTCGAAGGCCACATCGCCTGCGACTCGGCGTCGAACTCCGAGGTCGTGGTCCCGATCCTGGACGGCGAGCGGTTGATCGGCGTACTCGACCTCGACAGCCCGGTTCCGGCGCGCTTCGACGCGGACGATGCGCGGGGGCTCGAGGTGCTGGTGCAGGTTTTCGTTGCCGCGATTCGCGGGCGGACGTCGCGGCTTCCGGACTGACGTGTGGCGGGCCGAGCGGTAACCCGAGGTCGCGGCCGGGACGCCGCAAGTACGTCCATGTAGGCTCCGTGCTCGGCGTCCTGCCTCGCACGGCCCGTCCGGAAGCCACCCGACGCCCGCCCGTCGCGATCACACCGACACGTTGGCGACAGCATGACGCGCACCGACTTCGCGCGGACGATCCCTGCGCCGAGCGAAACGCTGCTGCGATGTTGGGGCGTTCGGTGTCCGGGTGATGTTCCCGGGGCCGTCGCGCGACAGGACGTCGCGCGCGGAGCCTACATGGACGTACTTGCGGCGTCCCCGGGAACATCTCCCGGACAGCGGACGCCTGATAGCAGTGGCCTTAGGTCGCGCGTCAGCTCTTCGCGCGCGACAGGTACTCGCCGGTCCGCGTGTCGACGCGGATGATCTCGCCCTCGTTGAGGAACAGCGGCACGCGCACGACGGCACCGGTCTCGAGCTTCGCGGACTTCTGCCCGCCGGTGGCGGTATCGCCGCGCAGGCCGGGATCAGTCTCGACGATCTTGAGTTCGACGTGGGCCGGCGGATCGATCCCGAGCGGCACGCCGTTCCAGAGCATGACCTTGCAGGTCGTGCCGTCCTTGAGCCACATCGCCGTTTCGCCCATCGCATCCTTGCCGGCGGTGTGCTGCTCGAAGGTGTCCGGCACCATGAAGTGCCAGAAGTCGCCGTCGTTGTAGAGGTACTGCATGTCGGTCTCGACGACATCGGCCGCCTCGACCGTCTCGCCAGACCTGAAACTGCGTTCCAGCGTCCGGCCGCTCCTCAGGTTGCGGATGCGCACCCTGTTGAAAGCCTGGCCCTTGCCCGGCTTCACGAACTCGTTCTCGACGATCGTGTACGGATCGCCGTCGAGGATGATCTTGAGGCCGGAGCGGAATTCGTTGGTGCTGTAGCTGGACATGGGTCTCGGACCGGGGTTGGGGGCCGTGATGCGGCCGTCGGTTTGCCGGGGGAAAGCCGGTTATCTTACCGGTTTCCGCGCGTGTTCCGTCAGCCCCCGGCATGGGCGCCAGGCGGATCGCAAGCGCCCGGGATCCGCGCCCAGCGTGGAAATCGGGCCTCACGACGACTGCGATGCTGCCACCTGCGTCACGTTAGGGCCACGAAACCCGGTGCTATAGTCGCCGCGCAATTTGGCACCAGTTGCGGGCCCGGACATGCCGGGGCCGCCGAGGAAAGCAGCTTGGCCGAATCCGGCGCCATCCCTCTCGTCGTCCTGTCCCGGCAGCAGGACCCGGTCGAGATCATCAACAGCACGCTCCGCAACGCGGGGCAACCCGTTCATTGCAGCTGGGTACGGGACGTCTCGGGCCTCGGCGAGGCGCTGGCCAAGTCCGAGCCGCAGCTGATCTTCCTGTGCGTCGCGGACGACGACGAGGCACAGGCCGCCATCGACGCCCGCAATCGCTACGCGACCCAGGTGCCCGCGATCCTGGTCAGGGAGGCGATCAGCGAGGCCGACCTCGCGCACGGGATCGAAATCGGGGCGCAGGACGTCGTCACCCTGCAGGCGCTGAAGCGACTCCAGTCGGTGGCCGCCAGGGAACTCCACTCTGCACGACTCGACAACGCGCTCGCGGGCACGCTTGCATCGGCGCGACAGTATCGCGACCAGATGAAGGCCTTCATGGCGGGATCGACCGATGCCATCGCGCACGTGCAGGAGGGCATCGTCGTCGACGTGAACCCGGCCTGGGTCGAGCTCTTCGGCTACGAAGACGCGGGCTCCCTGCTCGGCCAGCCGCTGATGGACTTCTTCCACCAGCGCAGCCACGCGGTGCTCAAGGGCGCGCTGGTCGCATCCGCGCAGGGACGCTGGACGGACCACTCGCTGGCGAGCATCGCCGTGCTGCCGGGCGGATCGGAACTCGCAATGGACCTCGAATTCGAGCGCTTCGAGTTCGAAGGCGAGCCCGCGGTGCGCGTGCGCGTGCCGACCCAGAAGCGCGACCTTGCGTCGCTCACGAGCCAGCTCGAGGAAGCCCTGCGCTACGACACGTCCACGGGCCTGCTCAAGCGCGCGGCGTTCCTCGACCAGGGTGCCGTGCAGGTGTCGCATCTGCTCAAGGCGGGCATTCGCGCCGTCGCCTACCTCGAGCCGGACCGGCTCACGACGCTCGAATCCGAACTGGGCCCGGTTGCCGTCGAAGACGTGATGGACGAACTGGGAGCCCAGCTGCGCAGCCAGCTGCAGCCTGGAGACATCGCCGGCCGCGTGTCGGCGCGCGGATTCGCCGTCCTCGTCGAGCGCGGCAACGCGCGTGACCTGGACGCCTGGTTGTCGCGCGTGCTGCAGCGCGTCGCCGAGCATGTGTTCCACTCGGGCGAGCATCGCTCGGTGACGATTTCCTGCAGCGCGGGCGCCACCGCCTGCAACGCGCAGGGCGACCTGCTCGCGGCGCCGCTCGAGTCATCCATCAGGGCCTGCCGTTCCGCGGCGGCCGCGGGCGGCAACCGGCTGCTGCGGCCCGAGCCGGCGGCGGACAAGCCCGAAGTCGAGGAGGCCGATCGTGGCTGGGCCGCGCAGATCAAGGCTGCGCTGATGGCGAACCGCTTCCGCCTCGTCCAGCAGCCGATCGCGAGCCTGGTCGGCGATGGCGAAGCGATGTTCGACCTCGTCGTCCGCATGCTCGACGACAAGGGCAACGAGGTCCTGCCCTCGGAGTTCCTGGCCGCCGCTGCGCGCACGGACCTCATGAAGAACATCGACCGCTGGGTGATCGGCGCCGCGATGTCGTTCTGCGCCGCACGCAATCCCCACAGGGTCTTCGTGCGCATGTCGCACGACTCGATGCGCGACCAGACGCTCGGCACGTGGCTGCACCAGCAACTGAAGGCATCCGGCATCGATGCCAGCCGCGTGGTCATCGAGATCAGCGAGGAGCTTGCGACCCGGCACCTCAAGGAAGCGAAGGAACTGCGCTCGCTCGTCACGCACCTCGGATTCGAGTTCGCCATCGAGAACTTCGGCTCGGGGCGGGACTCGCAGAACCTGCTGCGCCACCTCCCTTCGAACTACGTGAAGATCGACGGCGCGCTGATGCAGGGCCTCGCAAACGACCGCCCCCTCCAGGAGCAGGTCAAGGCGCTCGTCGAGCACGCACGGACCGCCAAGGTCGCGACGATCGCCGAGCGCGTCGAGGATGCCAACACGATGGCCGTGCTGTGGCAGCTCGGCGTGGAGTTCGTGCAGGGATACTTCGTCTCGAGCCCGGAAGAGGTGGTGCTGGGGACGTGAGCCGAGAACCGGACAAGGGGGTAGTGATCAGCGGATAGCGGGTAGTGGAGCATTCGGAGCAGCCAGCGTGCTGGCCTTCTCGCTATCCCCTACCCCCTGATCACTACCCGCTTATCTTCGACGCCGCTTCGCGGTCCTACGACTCCATCTCGAGGCCATCCACCTTCCGCCAGCCGCGCGGCAGCACCGCACCGCGCTGTCCACGCTCGCCGCGGTAATCGCCGAGCTCGCGGAAGCTCAGGCCCATGTGGCGTTCGCCGCAGAGAATGCGCAGCGACTGGCCGGGCGCCACGACGGCCACCGCGGTCAGCGATTCCTCGCCAGAGGCCGCCTTCTTCGAAGAGATGCCGAAGATCTTGTTGCCCTTGCCGCGCGGCAGCTCCGGCAGGTCCGATACCGGGAACGTCAGCAGCCGGCCGTCGGAATTCACCGCCGCGACCAGTGCCCCGTCCACCGCGGGCACCGGCACCGGCGCGATCACGCTCGAGCCCTCCGGAACCTTCAGCACCGCCTTGCCGGCCCGGTTGCGGCTGTGGAGGTCCTCGAGCTTGACGACGAATCCGTAGCCCGCGCTGCTTGCGAGCACCCAGCGCTCCTCGGGGTCGCCGATCAGCACGCCCGGGAACGTGGCTCCGTCGGGCGGATCGAGCCGGCCCGACAGCGGCTCACCCTGCCCGCGCGCCGAAGGCAGCGCATGCGCCGGCAGGCTGTACGCGCGCCCCGTGCTGTCGAGGAACACGGCCTGCTGCGTGCTGCGCCCGCGAGCAACCGCCCGGTACTCGTCGCCGGTCTTGTAGGAAAGCGAGCGCGGGTCGATGTCGTGTCCCTTGGCAGCACGTACCCACCCGCTGCGCGAGAGCACCACCGTCACGGGCTCGCTCACGACCAGCTCCGTCTCCGCGATGGCCTGCGCGGCAGCCCGCTGCACGAGCTGGCTGCGCCTGTCATCGCCGTAGCGTTCCGCGTCGGCCACGATCTCGTCGCGCACCAGCTTGCGCAGTCGCGTCCGGCTCTTGAGGATCCTGTCGATCTCGTCACGCTCGGCGGCGAGCTTCTCCTGCTCGCCCCGGATCTTCATCTCCTCGAGCTTCGCGAGGTGCCGCAGCTTGGTCTCGAGGATCGCCTCGGCCTGCAGCTCGGACAGCTCGAACCTGGCGATCAGCGCCGCCTTGGGCTCGTCCTCGTAGCGGACGATGCGGATGACCTCGTCGAGATTGAGGTACGCGACCAGCAGGCCGTCGAGGATGTGCAGCCGCGCATTGAGCTTGTCGCGCCGGTGCGTGAGCCGTCGCGTGACGGTGTCGACGCGAAACGACAGCCACTCCTCGAGCAGCTCCTTGAGCCCCATGACGCGCGGTCGCCCGTCCCTCGCGATCACGTTCAGGTTGACGCGATAGCTGCGCTCGAGGTCCGTCGTGGCGAAGATGTGCGCCATGACCTGCTCGACGTCCACGCGGTTCGAGCGCGGCGTGATCACGAGTCGCGTCGGATGCTCGTGGTCGGACTCGTCGCGCAGGTCCTCGACCATCGGCAGCTTCTTGGCCCGCATCTGCGCGGCGATCTGCTCGAGCAACTTCGCGCCGGACACCTGGTGCGGCAGCTCCGTGACGATGATCTCGCCGTCCTCGATCTCGTAGCGGCCACGCGCGCGGAAGGTGCCGTTCCCGGTCTCGTAGATGCGCGCCAGGTCCTCGCGGGACGAAATGATCTCGGCGCCGGTCGGAAAATCCGGTCCCTGCACGTGCTCGAGCAGCTGCGCGACCGTCGCCTTCGGATCATCGAGCAGGCGCACGCAGGCCGCCGCCACCTCGCGCAGGTTGTGCGGCGGAATGTCGGTCGCCATGCCGACCGCGATGCCGGTGGCCCCGTTCAGCAGCACGTTCGGCAGGCGCGCCGGAAGCAGCGACGGCTCCTCGAGCGTACCGTCGAAATTCGGCACCCAGTCGGCCGTTCCCTCGCCGAGCTCCGAGAGCAGCACCTCGGCGTAGCGGGTCAGCCTCGATTCCGTGTAGCGCATCGCGGCGAACGACTTCGGCTCGTCCGACGACCCGAAGTTGCCCTGTCCGTCCACGATCGGGTAGCGATAGGAGAACGGCTGCGCCATCAGCACCAGGGCCTCGTAGCAGGCCGAGTCGCCGTGCGGATGGAACTTGCCGATCACGTCGCCGACCGTGCGCGCGGACTTCTTGTGCTTGGAAGTCGCCGCGAGGCCGAGCTCGCTCATCGCGTAGATGATGCGGCGCTGCACGGGCTTCAGGCCGTCGCCGACGTGCGGCAGCGCCCGGTCGAGGATCACGTACATCGAGTATTCGAGGTAGGACTTCTCGGCGAAGGTCTTCAGCGGCAGCCGCTCGACGCCCTCGAAATTCAGTTCGTTCTGGGTAGTCACGGGATCTCCTGCCCGCTCAGGGCTGCACGGCAGCCAGGTTGCCCTTGGTCTCGAGCCACTCGCGGCGGTCGGACGCCCTCTTCTTCGCGAGCATCATGTCCATCGACTGGTCGACCTGGTCCGCGGCCGTGACGGTGAGCTGGACCAGCCGACGCGTTTCGCGCGCCATGGTCGTTTCGCGCAATTGCAGCGCGCTCATCTCGCCGAGGCCCTTGAAACGCGTCACGACGGTCTTCGCACGCGGGTTCTCGGCGTGGATGCGGTCCAGCACGCCGTTGCGCTCCGCGTCGTCGAGCGCATAGTCGACCTGCTTGCCGTAGTCGATGCGGTACAGCGGCGGCATCGCGACGAAGACGTGCCCCGCCAGCACCAGCGGCCGGAAATGCCGCAGGAACAGCGCGCAGAGCAGCGTCGCGATGTGCGCGCCGTCCGAGTCGGCGTCCGCGAGGATGCAGATCTTGTGGTAGCGCAGCGCGGCGATGTCGTCGGTCGCGGGATCCACGCCGATCGCCACGGTGATGTCGTGCACTTCCTGCGACGACAGGATCTCGCCCGACTCGACTTCCCACGTATTCAGGATCTTGCCGCGCAGCGGCATCACGGCCTGGAACTCGCGATCGCGCGCCTGCTTGGCGGAGCCGCCCGCGGAGTCGCCCTCGACCAGGAAGATCTCGGTGCGCTTCGGATCCTGGCTGGTGCAGTCGGCCAGCTTGCCCGGCAGCGCGGGCCCGCTGACCACCCGCTTGCGCGCAACCTTCTGGCTCGCCTTGAGGCGGGTCTGCGCGTTGCCGATCGCGAGCTGCGCGATCCCCTCGCCGGCCTCGGGGTGCTGGTTCAGCCAGAGCCCGAACTGGTCCTTCACGATGCCGGAGACGAACGCCGCGGGCTCGCGCGAGGTCAGCCGCTCCTTCGTCTGGCCCGCGAACTGCGGATCGCGCATCTTGGTCGAGAGCACGTAGCTCGCGTCGTCCCAGACGTCCTCGGGTGCGAGCTTGAGGCCGCGCGGCAGCAGGTTGCGGAACTCGCAGAATTCGCGGATGGCTTCGGTGAGGCCGAGGCGGAAGCCGTTGACGTGCGTGCCGCCCTGCATGCGTCGGGATGAGGTTGACGTAGCTTTCCTCGATCCGCGTACCGCCGTCCACGCGCCACGCCACCGCCCAGTCCACGCCTTCCTGCTCGCCCTCGACGCTGCCGGTGAACGGTTCCTCCGGCAGCCATTCGCCGGATTCGAGCGACTCGCGCAGGTACTGCTCGAGGCCGCCCGTGTAGAGCCAGGTCTCCTTCTCGCCCGTCTTCTCGACCTCGAGACGCATCTCGAGGCCCGGGCAGAGCACGGCCTTGGCCTTGAGCACGTGCTTGAGCTTCGGGATCGAGATCTCCGGGCTGTCGAAGTACGACGAGTCCGGCCAGAAGCGCACGGTCGTGCCGGTGTTGGCCTTGCCGACGTCGCCGACCACCTCGAGCTTCGACTTCACCTTGCCGCTGGCGAACGAGATGTTGTATTCCTTGCCGCCGCGGCGCACCCAGCACTCGAGGTTCTTCGAGAGCGCGTTCACGACCGATACGCCGACGCCGTGCAGGCCGCCCGAGAACTTGTAGGCGCCGTCGGAGAACTTGCCGCCCGCGTGCAGCCGCGTGAGGATCAGCTCGACGCCGCTCACTTTTTCCTTCGGATGGATGTCGACCGGCATGCCGCGGCCGTCGTCGCTGACCTCGACCGACCCGTCCTTGTGCACACTTACGGAAATGCGGCTGCAATGGCCTGACAAGGCCTCGTCGACGCTGTTGTCGACGACTTCGTGGACGAGGTGATTCGGCCGACTCGTGTCGGTGTACATGCCCGGCCGGCGCCGGACGGGCTCGAGTCCGCTCAGGACCTCGATGTCTTGAGCGGTGTAGGTCTGGGTCATCGTTTGTCGTTCCGCGGGCTCGCGTCGGAAAAGGCGCGCGGATTCTAGCAGCGCACCCGCGCGGTCGCACGCATGCTTCCGATCACGCGGTCTCAGCCTGTCTTGGCCGCCACTTGCCGGGGACACTTGCGAAAACGCCGTAAACCCATCCATGGGGGCTCCGGGCGCCGCGTCCATGCGGCGCACGGTTTCGCAAGTGTCCCCGACAAGCGGCGGCCCCGGAGGCGACTCCTCGAGTCGCGGCAGCTTGCGTGCGTTGCCGCGCGGCTGCGCCACGCCGCACTCGCGGCCGGCCGAACGCGACGCCATCACCCCGAATGTTCAGCCAGATTGGCGTCAGCGAACTGCGATGCATGGCGCAGCCGCTGCACGCGCGGCAGCGGGTGGCCGGGATGTATTCGGAGGGCCGTGCGCCGCATGGACGCGGCGCCCGGAGCCCCCATGGATGGGTTTACGGCGTCCCTCCGGATACATCCCGGTCACCCGGTGCCGCGAAAAGCCCGGACATCTGCCCGGCAGGCGCCGTCAGTCGAGATCGCGCACCAGAGCGTCGCGAGACTCGGTCGACAGCGGCTCGACCGCGTGCCGGTAGTGGTCGTGATCGATGCCGATCGACACCGCCGCGCCGCCCTTCGCGGCCGCGACCATGGCCGGCGACAGCTCGAACCGCAGGAAGTGAACCGACGAAGTCTTCTCGTCGTTCTCGCGCTCCAGGTCCTCGTCCGCGATCGCGAACACCCGCTCATGGCCGGCGACCTGCACCCAGCAGCGATCCTCCACGCCTTTCAGCGACGCGAGCGCGACGCGCCGCTCGTCCGCATCCGGGAACTCGACCAGCAGCGTCGCCTTCCAGTTCGTGCCGTCGGGGATCAGCGGGTTGTACGCCGCCAGTTCGTCCGCAATGCCCTCGGACTCGAAGATGCGCTCGATGCGCAGCATCTCCTGCACCTGGTACTGGACGGTCAGGCGGTCCTCGAAACACACCATCGCGTTCGGGCCGCACTGCACGTTCCGCGCACGCTTGTGCGCGATCACCTTCGGCCGGAACTCCGCCCGCTGCCTCGCGTACTGCTCGAGGCTGAAAAGGTCGTCCGGTCGCAGCTTGCCGCGACCCGTTGGGGATGCCGTTGAATTCATGTTCCAGTCCGTATGCCATGCGGAGCAGGGTCAGCGGATGCGTCGGCGGCTTGTCGCCCTCGATGCCGGACTCGATCTGGTGGCCCGCCATCGGGCAGTCGCTCGAATAGAAGTCCGGCGCCGCCGCCTGCACCTTGCCGAACACGGGTCGACCGATCTTCATGGAGATGTCGCGATACTCCCGCTTCACTCCGTAGGTTCCGTTGTGGCCCGAGCAGCGCTCGATCGCCTCGACCTCGGTGCCGGGAATCAGCCTGAGCACGTCGCGCGTCTTGAGACCGAGGTTCTGCACGCGCAGGTGGCAGGGCACGTGGTAGCTCACCTTGCCGAGCTGGCGCACGAAATCCGTGCGCAGCAGCCCCGCCTTGTGCCTCAGCATCAGGTACTCGAACGGGTCGAACATCGCCGCCTTGACCTTCTGCACCTGCGGATCGTCGGGGTAGAGCAGCGGCAGCTCCTGCTTGAACATCAGCACGCACGACGGGATCGGCGCGACGATGTCATTGCCCTGGTCGACGAGCGCGGCCAGCGCGGGGATGTTGACCTGCTTCGCCTCCTCGATGGAATCGAGGTCGCCGAGTTCGAGCTTCGGCATGCCGCAGCAGCGCTCCTGCGGCACCACCGTGACCGGGATGCCGTTGTGGCGGAATACCGCGGCGAGGTCCGCATCGATGTACGGCTCGTTGCGATTGCAGTAGCAGGTCGCGAACAGCGCGACGCGACCACGCGTCTCGGGCGTGGGCTTTGCCTCGAGTCCGGGCGTGTCGCCGCGCGCAACGCGGCTGCGCCCGGAATCGCTGTAGTAATCGGGTATGGGCGCCTCGGGGTGAACACCCAGCGTCTTGTCGAGCATGCGACGCCCGATCGCACTCCCGTTCACGGCATTGACGACCTGCGACACGACCGGGACGCCCGCGATCGACCCGACGAGGTCGGTGGACGAGAGGATCCTGTCGCGCAACCGCGTCTCGCCCTTGCGGAATTTCACCGCCTTGGCGCGCAGCATCAGGTGCGGGAAGTCGATGTTCCAGGGGTGCGGCGGCACGTACGGGCACTTGGTCATGTAGCACATGTCGCACAGGTAGCAGTGATCGACGACCTCCCAGTAGACCTTCTTCTCCACCTTGTCGAGCTCGCCGGTCGGCGATGCGTCGATCGCGTCGAAGAGCAGCGGGAACGCGTTGCAGAGGCTGAAGCAGCGACGGCAGCCGTGGCAGAGGTCGTAGACGCGCTCGAGTTCCTTGAAGAGCGAGGCCTCGTCGAAGAAGTCCGGATCGCGCCACGCGATCGCGTGACGCGTTGGCGCCGCAAGGCTGCCTTCGCGGCCGGCCGGGGTGGTCGTGTTGCCTGACATCGTCGTCTCCTGCGCTGCCGCCTCGCCGCGCGTCGTCAGAAAAAAGGGCGGACCCGCAGGGCCCGCCCTCTATCTCAACCGACAGTCAACGGCGGATCAGAGGGCGTCGAGTGCCTTCTGGAAGCGGTTCGCGTGCGAACGCTCGGCCTTGGCCAGCGTCTCGAACCAGTCGGCGATCTCGTCGAAGCCCTCTTCCCGGGCCGACTTGGCCATGCCCGGGTACATGTCCGTGTACTCGTGCGTCTCGCCCGCGATGGACGCCTTCAGGTTGTTCGACGTGCTGCCGATCGGCAGTCCCGTAGCCGGGTCACCGACCTCCTCGAGGTACTCGAGGTGACCGTGCGCATGACCGGTCTCGCCCTCCGCCGTCGAACGGAACACGGACGCCACGTCGTTGAATCCTTCGACGTCGGCCTTCTGCGCGAAATACAGGTAGCGACGATTCGCCTGCGATTCGCCGGCAAATGCGTCCTTCAGGTTCTTCTCGGTCTTCGAGCCCTTCAGCGTCTTCATGGATACCTCCACGGGTTGATCGCTCGCCACACCGACGAGCCTGATTTAGACTAAGTCTATCGTGTCCGCAATCTAGGCCGTCGGCGGCATCAAGTCAACGCTATCACCGGGCACCGGAGTTCGTCATTCGGGGACTCCGGTATTGCGGTTTCACCTGCGTTGACCACTGCCGACCCCTGTGCAAGGCTTGCGCGCCCCGGAGGCCGCCGTGACCAGCAAGAAAGCAAAGACCCCCGATTTCGAACAGGCGCTCGGCGAACTCGAGTCCGTGGTCGAACGGCTCGAGCACGGGGAACTGCCGCTCGAAGAAGCGCTGAAGCAATTCGAGCGCGGCATCGAACTCGCGCGCTCCTGCCAGGCTTCGCTCAAGCTGGCCGAGCAGAAGGTCGAGATCCTGCTGCAGAAGACCCCGGACGCCGAGCCGGAGTCCTTCGAACCGGACGAGTGACGCGCGGCACGCCGAGCCGGTCCTGCAGATGAATGCCACACTGAACGCACGCCTCGACGAATGGCGGCATCGCGTCGAGCGAGACCTCGAGCGCTGGCTTCCGCCCGAGTCCGCGGTCCCGCAGCGGTTGCACGCGGCGCAGCGCTACAGCGTGCTCGGCGCGGGCAAGCGGATCCGGCCCGCCCTGGCGTATGCGACGGCCGAGACCCTTGGCCTGCCACTCGAGACCGTGGACGCAGCGGCCTGCGCGGTCGAACTGATTCACGCCTACTCGCTGGTGCACGACGACCTTCCGGCAATGGACGACGACGACCTGCGCCGCGGCCGGCCCACGTGCCACAAGGCCTACGACGAGGCGACCGCGATCCTGGCCGGCGATTCGCTGCAGGTCCTCGCATTCAAGCTGCTCGCGAGTCATCCCGGCCTGCCGGACGACGGTGCCGTTCGGGTGCGCATCATCGAGACACTTGCCGACGCCAGCGGCACGGCCGGCATGGCGGGCGGACAGGCACTCGACCTTGCAGCAGAGGGACGCCTGCTGACGCTGGGCGAAATCGAGCAGGTGCACGCACTGAAGACCGGGGCGCTCATACGCGCCGCGATCCTCATGGCCGCCCACTGCTCGCCACACCTCGACGCGCGGGGCCTCGAGTCGCTCGGTCGAGTTCGGCGCGCATGTCGGCCTCGCCTTCCAGATCCAGGACGACATTCTCGACATCGAGGGAGACGCAGCGCTGCTCGGCAAGCCACTCGGCAGCGACGAAGCCAGGGCCATGCCGACCTACCCCGCCATTGCCGGCCTCGACGCCGCGCACGCGCGCGTGCGCGAGCTGCACGCCGCAGCAGGCGCGCTGCTCGACAGGCACGGCTGGTCCGGCAGTTCGCTGGCCGAGCTGGCGGACTGGCTGCTGACCAGGCGCCACTAGGCCCATGTCGCGTTCCGCAGTGCGGTAAACTTCAGTCTCAATGTCCCTCGCCGACCAATATCCGCTGCTCGCGGCAATCGACTCGCCGGCAGACCTGAGGCGTCTTACCGCGCCGCAGCTCGAACCGCTGACGCACGAACTGCGCGAGTTTCTCGTCCAGACCGTCAGCCAGATGGGCGGCCATTTCGCGGCCGGTCTCGGCACGGTCGAGCTGACCGTCGCGCTGCACTACGTCTACGACACGCCGCGTGATCGACTGGTCTGGGACGTCGGTCACCAGGCATATCCGCACAAGGTGCTCACGGGCCGGCGCGACAGGCTCCAGACGATCAAGCACAAGGGCGGGCTCGCGCCGTTCCCGAGCCGGCAGGAGAGCGAGTACGACACGTTCGGCGTCGGGCACTCGAGCACCTCCATCAGTGCGGCCCTCGGCATGTCGCTCGCCGCCGCGCAGGCCGGCGAGTCACGCCGCGTCGTCGCGGTGATCGGCGACGGCGCGATCAGCGCCGGCCAGGCGTTCGAGGCGATGAACCACGCAGGCCCGTTGAAGGCCGGACCTGCTCGTCGTGCTGAACGACAACAAGATGTCCATCTCGGAGAACGTCGGCGCACTGTCGCTCTACTTCGCGCGGGTGCTGTCGGGCCGGACCTACACGGCGCTGCGCGAAGGCAGCAAGAAGATCCTGCGACGCATCCCGGCCATGTGGGAACTCGCCCGCCGCTCGGAAGAGCACATGAAGGGCATGGTGCTGCCGGGCACGCTGTTCGAGGAACTCGGCTTCAACTACACCGGGCCGGTGGACGGGCACGACGTCGGCGCACTCGTCGAGCAGCTCACCAGGCTGCGGGACGCGAAGGGACTGCAGTTCCTGCACGTCGTGACCCAGAAGGGCAAGGGCTACGCGCCGGCGGAAGCCGACCCGATCAAGTGGCACGGTCCCGGCCCGTTCGACCCGACCAGCGGCACGATCTTCAAGGAAAAGACCTCGGGCCCCGCCTATTCCCAGGTGTTCGGGCAGTGGCTGTGCGACATGGCCGCGCGCGACCCGCGAGTCGTCGGCATCACGCCGGCCATGCGTGAAGGCTCGGGGACTGGTCGAATTCTCGAAGCGTTTCCCCGACCGCTATTTCGACGTCGCGATCGCCGAGCAGCATGCGGTGACGCTCGCCGCCGGCATGGCATGCGAGGGCGCGCGGCCCGTGGTCGCGATCTACTCGACGTTCCTGCAGCGAGCGTACGACCAGCTGATCCACGACGTCGCACTGCAGAACCTGCCGGTGACATTCGCAGTCGACCGCGGCGGGCGTGGTCGGCGGCGACGGCGCAACCCACCAGGGCGCCTTCGACCTGAGCTACCTGCGCTGCATCCCGAACATGGTGGTGATGACGCCATCCGACGAGAACGAGTGCCGCCAGATGCTCTACACGGCGGTAACGCTCGACGGTCCGGCCGCGGTCCGCTACCCGCGCGGGCCAGGGCCTGGCGTACACATCGAGAACGAGATGACCGCCCTGCCCGTCGGCAAGGCCGAGATCCGGCGGGAAGGCCGGTCGGGCCTGCTGCTGCTCGCATTCGGGACCGTGCTGGCGCCGTGCTTCCCGGTCGCGGAGCGACTCGACGCCACGCTGGTCAACATGCGCTTCGCCAAGCCGCTGGACGAGGACATGGTGCTGTCGCTCGCCGCGACGCACGAGTGCATCGTCACGATCGAGGAGAACGCGATCGCGGGCGGCGCCGGCAGCGCGGTGAGCGAATGCCTTGCCGCCGCTGGCGTGGGACGCGAAGTGCACCGCATCGGCATCCCCGACCGCTTCATCGAGCACGGCTCACGCGAGGACTGCCTCGCGATGGCGGGACTCGACGCCGCCGGCCTCGAGCAGGCCATCACCAGGACCTGGCGCGGCCAGCGACCCGCCCGCGCGGTCGCGGGCCTGCGTCCGGCAGCGGTCTGATCATGGACGACGTGCAGGGCCGGGCGGATTCCCGCCAGATCCCGATCAACAAGGTCGGCATCAAGGACCTCTTCCACCCGGTGCGCGTCAAGGACCGTTCCGGCGGCGAGCAGCACACGGTCGCGAACTTCAACATGTATGTCGCCCTGCCCCACAACTTCAAGGGCACGCACATGTCGAGATTCGTCGAAGTGCTGCACAAGCACGAGCGCGAGGTCTCGGTGGATTCGTTTCGCCAGATGCTGCGGGAAGTCACGCGACGCCTCGATGCCACGACCGGCCACGTCGAGATGAGCTTCCCGTACTTCGTGCTGAAGAAGGCGCCGGTCTCGGGCGTCGAGAGCCTGATGAACTACCAGGCCAGCCTCGATCGGCGAAGTCAGCGAGGGACGCGAGGAGATGTGGATCCGGGTCGTCGTGCCGGTGACGAGCCTGTGCCCATGCTCGAAGCGCATCGCGGACTACGGGGCGCACAACCAGCGCTCGCACATCACGATCCGCGCCCGCGTCCGCGAGCACATCTGGATCGAGGAACTGATCGACGTCGCCGAGCAGGAAGCGTCGAGCCAGCTCTACGGCATCCTGAAGCGGCCTGACGAGAAGTTCGTGACGGAACGCGCGTACGACAACCCGAAGTTCGTCGAGGACATCGTGCGCGACGTGGCCGTGCGGCTCAACCGCGAGGAACGCGTGCGCGCCTACGTGGTGGAAGCGGAGAACTTCGAGTCCATCCACAATCACTCGGCATATGCGCTGATCGAGAAGGACAAGGAAAGCGGATAGTGATCAGTGAGCAGTGATCAGCGGTTAGTAGGAACAGAGAAGGCCGGCAATGCCGGCCTCTCTTTTCCTACTAGTCACTGATCACTGATCACTGATCACTAGTCACTTTCAGTCTTCTTCTTGCCGCGCTGCAGCCGGCCCACGAGTTCGCGCAGGAACACCTTGTGGAAGCGCAGCTGGCAGGAGATCGACGCCTGCTCGAGCAGCGTAGCGGTCACCTTGAGCAGCGTCAGCGACCCCTCGGCCTCCGTGAATATGTCGCGCCGTGAGCCCTCGGCGAACGAGGCCTCGCCGAAGCATCCGCCGATCTCGATCCGGCCCGCGGATTCGGCGCTGGGACCGACGCGAACGCACCCGTTCACCACGACGTAGAACCGGTCGTCGGATTCGCCAGGCGTGAGCACGGACTCGCCCGGCTGGCATTCGACCCACGCTGCGGCCTTCATGACTTCGCGTATCTCGGCGTGCGTGAAGTCGTGGAAGAAGCGCAGGCGCCGCAGGACGGCAAACCGCTCCTCGTCGTCGATGTCCGGCTGGGCCGAGCGAAGCTTCTGGTGTACCCGAGTCAGGTCCGCGGCGAATTCCGCGCCACTGCGGTAGCGCTTGCCGGGATCCTTCTCGAGCGCGCGATGCACGATCGTCGCGAGTTCCTCCGGCACCTCCGGCCGCACGTCCCGCAGCGGCTCGGGCGTTGCCTGGACGACCTGGCGCAGCAGCTTGCCGAGTGCCCCGGCGCGGAACGGCCGGTGCCCGCAGAGCATCTCGTACATGACTGCGCCCAGCGAGTAGAGGTCGGAGCGCCAGTCGAGGTCGTGTCCCTGCACCTGCTCCGGGGACATGTAGGCCGGACTGCCGGCCACGCCTTCCAGCCGCGACACGTCGGAATCGGAGACGAGCGCGATGCCGAAGTCGACGATCCGCACGTCCCCGTCGTGGCTGAGCAGGATATTGGAGGGCTTGATGTCGCGGTGCACGACGCCGCGCGAATGCGCGTAGTGCAGCGCCTTCGCGCACTTGTAGACGATGCCGACCACCTGGTCGATCGGCAGCAGGCCGCCGGGGCGGCAGTATGCCGACAGCGTGCGTGCGCCGTGGATGTGCTCCGTGACGACGTAGCGCCGGCCGTCCTCCTCGCCCGCGTCGTAGATCGGGACGATGTTCGGGTGCTGCAGCTTGCCGACCATGTGCGCTTCGCCGAGGAACATGCGGCGTGCGTTGCGCGATTCGGCGTCGTCGGAGTTGGTGGCGTGGTAGAACTTGATCGCCACGTCGCGTCCGTAATACGGATCGTGCGACAGGTAGACCGTGCCGGTACTGCCCCGGCCCACCTCGTGCACCACGTAATACTTGCCGATGCGCTCGGGCACCGCCGTGGGCAGGGCGAGCATCGGCTGGGTCCGGGTCTCTGCGAGCGCGTTCTGCTGGGTCACGTGGCGTTGCGGACGGGCGTTGGTCCGGCTGCGGCCGGGATTCGGGTTGTTCCGCGACGGAGCATAGGGCCGCAAGCGCCGCCCGTTCCGTGACCCACCTCGCGGATCCCCGCGGCAACCGCCGCGACGGGGCCGACCGGGCTCAGCGGAAGTGGTCGTAGCCCGTGCCGGAAACGGCCACTTCGACACCGCCCCGCGTGCAACGCACGCCGCCGCCGCCCGTGATCCGGCCGATGCGCGTCAGTCTCGGCAACCCGCCTGCCCCGGATTCGCCGGGCACAGGGCAGTCGGCCGGCAGCGTAAAGAGAAGCTCGTAGTCGTCGCCGCCGTGCAGCGCGAAGTTCTCGCACTCCTGCGACGGATACCTCGACAGCAGCGCCTCGGACAACGGCAGCGCGTCCAGCTCCAGCGTCGCCCCCACGCCGCTCGCCGTACACAGCTTGCGCAGATCGCCGAGCAGGCCGTCGGAGACGTCCATGGCCGAGGTTGCGATGCCGGCGAGTGCCCTGTCCCAATGCGAGGCGCGGCTCGGCGAAAAGATGTCGCCTGCACGAGGGGATCGTCGGACGCATCGCCGGCAGCGCCGCGAAGCAGGGTCGCGAGGCCGGCAGCCGACTCACCGAGCCATCCCGAGACATGGAGCGTGTCCCCGGGCCGGGCGCCGCTGCGCTTCAACGCTCGCGCGGCATCGACGAAACCGAGTACCTCGACGGTCACCACGAGCGGCCCGCGCACCGTGTCGCCGCCGACGAGTTCGACACCGTGCGCATCGGCCAGCGCGAAAAACCCGTCCGCGAAGCCCTCGAGCCAGCGCTCGTCCGGCTCCGGCAGCGACAGCGACAGCAGCGCCCATGCAGGCTCGGCGCCCATTGCAGCGAGATCGCTCAGGTTGACGGCGAGCGCCTGGTGACCGACCGAACGCGGTGGCGCACCCGGGAAGAAAATGCCGTCCCTCGACCAGCGTGTCTGTCGCCGCGACGAGTGCACGACCGGGCGGCACCTCGAGCAGCGCCGCGTCGTCGCCAACGCCGAGCAATACGTCACGCCGCCGCGATGAACGGCGGAAATACCGCTCGATCAGGTCGAATTCGCCGAGCGGCACGACGCGGCCGGCTCAGGCGCGAACGGCCGCCGCCTGCTCCGACGACCGCAGCGAGCGCGCCGCGCGGTCGAGCACGGCATTGACGAACTTGTGGCCGTCCGTGGCGCCGAAGCGCTTGGCGAGTTCGACACCCTCGTTGATCACGACGCGATACGGAACGTCGAGGCTTTGCCGGAGCTCGTGGATCCCGATCATCAGCACCGCGTGCTCGATTGGATCGAGCTGCGCGACCGGGCGGTCGACGAGAGAGCCGATCTCGATGTCGAGCGACTCGCTCGATTCGGTCGTGCCTTTCAGCAGCGCCTCGAAGTACTCGCGGTCCGCGTCCGCAAAGCCATCGTCCTGCGCGTACTGGTTGAGCAGCTCGGAATAGCTCTGCTGAGTGAGCTGCCACTGGTAGAGCGCCTGCATGGCGAATTTCCTGGCCAGGCTGCGCGCACGCCCGCCGCGATCTGACCGTGCCATCGTCAGACGTCCAGGCGCCTGAGCAGGTTGGCGAGCTCGAGGGCCGCGAGTGCCGCGTCGGCGCCCTTGTTGCCGGCCTTGGTGCCGGCTCGCTCGAACGCCTGCTCGATGGTCTCGGTCGTGAGCACGCCGAAGGCTACCGGCACTCCGGTCTCGTCGGACACGCGTGCGAGTCCAGCCGCACATTGCCCGGCTACGTAATCGAAGTGCGACGTGGCACCACGGATGACGGCACCGAGCGCCACGACCGCGTCGTAACGCTTGCTCCCCGCGACGCGCCGCACGACGAACGGCAGGTCGAAAGCGCCCGGGACGCGGATGATCTCGATCTGCTTTTCGCTGGCCCCGTGCCTGAGCAGCGCGTCCACCGCGCCGCGGATGAGCGAGTCCACGACGAGGTCGTTGAAACGCGATGCGACGATCGCGAACCGCAGGTCGCGCGCGATCAGGTCGCCATTGATGGTGCGGATGTTGTCCATGTCGATTCCTCAGCCAGCCGCGTCCACGTACTCGGACACTTCGAGACCGAATGCCGAAAGCCCGTGCATCTGCTTGGGCGCGCTCAGCACGCGCATCCGCGTGATCCCGAGGTCGCGCAGGATCTGTGCGCCAATGCCGTAGGTGCGCAGCACCTGCGCGCCGGTCGCGCGCGGGTTGCGCAGCGCCCGATCGCCCGTGCGGACGGCCTCGGCGATCTCGAGCGGGCTCTCGTGCGGGCGCAGCAGCACGACGACGCCGTCGCCGTCGAGCGCGATCCGCTCGAGCGCGCTGCGCAGCGACCAGCTGTGACCCTGCTCGTGGGCACCGACGAGATCGCGCACCGTATCCTTCAGGTGCACGCGGACCAGCGGAGTGGACGTGTGCCCGAGCGACCCGCGGACGAGCGCGAGGTGCACGGTGCTGTTCACGTGGTCTTCGTAGCAGTACAGGCGGAACGGCCCGAAGTCCGTCTCGATCTCCCGCTCGGCGATGCGCTCGACCGAGCGCTCCTTCTCGAGGCGATAGCGGATCAGGTCGGCGATCGTGCCGAGCTTCAGGCCGTGCAGCTTCGCGAACTCCTCGAGTTGCGGCCGGCGCGCCATGGTGCCGTCTTCGTTCAGGATCTCGACGATGACGGCCGCCGGCTCGAGCCCGGAGATGCGCACGAGGTCGCAGCCGGCTTCGGTGTGCCCGGCTCGGGACAGCACGCCACCGGGCTGCGCCATCAGCGGAAAGATGTGGCCCGGCTGGCGCAGGTGTTCGGGACGGGCGTCCGGGGCGACGGCCGTGCGGATCGTGTGCGCCCGGTCGTATGCCGAGATGCCCGTCGTAACGCCTTCCGCCGCCTCGATCGACAGCGTGAAGTTCGTCGTCTGGTCGGCGTCGGTCTCGCTCACCATCAAGGGCAGCCGCAGCTGCCGGCAGCGATCGCGGTTGAGCGTCAGGCAGATCAGGCCACGGCCGAACCGGGCCATGAAATTGACGTCCTCGGGGCGAACCTTCGACGCGGCCATGACGAGGTCGCCTTCGTTTTCGCGGTCCTCGTCGTCCATGAGGACGACCATCCGGCCTTGCCGGATGTCCTCGATAATCTCGTCGATGGAACTAAGAGATCCCATTCGGTATACGTCGTAACATTATGTTTATAAAAGACACGTCACCCTGCCAACCGGGCCGGAATGACGCTCCGGGGACGAAGTGTAGCAGGGGCGCCGGCGGCTGGGACCGGCGCTAGCGCCCGACCTCGAGCATTCGCTCGAGGTACCGGGCGATGATGTCCACCTCGAGATTGACCCGCGTGCCGGGGCTGCAGGCGGCCAGCGTCGTCAGTTCGAGCGTGTGCGGCACGAGGTTGACGTCGAATCGCCGCCCGTTCACGCCGTTGACCGTGAGGCTGACCCCGTCCACGCAGATCGATCCCTTGCGGGCGACGTAACGGGCCAGTTCGTCCGGGACCTCGAACTCCACCCGGACCGAGCGGGCGTCGTCGTGCCTCGAGACGACGATCCCCATGCCGTCGACGTGGCCGGTGACGTAGTGACCGCCGAGCGCCTGCCCTGCCTGCAGGGCCTTCTCGATGTTGACCGGCGTGCCGGGCGCGGCAGACCCGAGAGTCGTCAGCGTCAGCGTCTCGCGGGAAACGTCCGCTGCAAACGCGTTGCCGTCCAGTCGCGTGGCGGTCAGGCAGGCACCGTTCACCGCGATGCTGCCCCCGACCTGCACGTCGGCCAGCGACACGCTGCCGGTGTCGATCCACAGCGTCACATCGCCGCCCCGTGGTTCAACCGCCCTTATGCTGCCGATTCCCTGCACGATGCCTGTGAACATCACGTACCTGCCTTGGTTCGCGGACGCAGTGTGAGCCTCAAATCGTCGCCGACGCGCTCGACGTCCTGCCAGTCGAATTCGCAGCGGTCGCACATGCGCTCGAGCGCAGGGAGATTGAACAGCCCCCGTGCGGCATGACCCAGCAGCACGGGCGCCATGTAGACGACCAGCTCGTCGACGAGGCCGCTGCGCATGAAATCGCCCGCAAGTGTCGGCCCGGCCTCGACGAGCACTTCGTTGCACTCGAGTTCGCCGAGCCGCGCCAGCACCGCCCCGAGGTCGAGGCGGCCGGCATCGGATACCGCAACCGATTCGATGCGGGCGCCCGCCTCGCGCAGCGGCTGCGCAAGCGGCGATCCGGCGTCGCGGGTCATGATCAGCGTCGAGCCGGCGAAGCACAGCACCTGCGCCGTCGGCGGAGTCCTGAGATCGGTGTCGAGCACGACCCTGATCGGCCGGCGCCCGCGCATCTCGTACTGGGAATCACGGACCGTCAGCATCGGGTCGTCCGCGACGACCGTGCCGCTGCCCGTGATGACCGCGCAGGCGCGGGCCCTGAGCCTCTGCACGTCGGCGCGCGACTTCTCGCTCGTGATCCACTTGCTGGTGCCGTTTGCCAGCGCCGTGCGGCCGTCGAGACTCGCCCCGAGCTTCAGCGTGACCCAGGGCCTGCCGCGCAGCATCCGGTTGATGAAGCCGCGATTGATCTCGGCGGCCTCCGCCTCCAGCAGGCCCGTCGAGCAAGGAATCCCGGCCTGGGCCAGGCGGAGGATCCCGCTGCCGTTCACCGCTGGGTTCGGATCACGCATGGCGACCACGACCCGTGCGACGCGCGCCTCGATGAGCGCATCGACGCAGGGCGGCGTGCGGCCCTGGTGCGAACAGGGCTCGAGCGTCACGTAGGCGGTTGCACCGGCCGCCGCGGCTCCGGCCTCGCGCAGCGCGAAGATCTCGGCGTGCGGCTCTCCGGCGCGCTCATGGAATCCGGCGCCGACCACCTGGCCCCAGCGCACCAGCACGCAGCCGACCGCCGGGTTCGGCGACGTCGAATAGAGTCCGCGCCGGGCGAGATCCAGTGCCCGTCGCATGTACTGCGCGTCTTCGGTCGAGAACACGGCTATTTCCGCTTCTCGTCAGGCGATGCCGACGACCACAGGCCGAGCTGCATGTCCTCCACCGAGCGGGGCCGCCGGTGCCGGAGACGATCGATCTCCTCCCGGAACGCATCGACGTCCTCGAAACTGCGATAGACGGATGCGAAGCGCACGTAGGCCACCTCGTCGAGCCGGTGCAGCTCGTCCATCACGAGCTCGCCCACGAGCCGCGCCGGCACCTCGCGCTCACCCAGCGTGCGCAGCTTGTGGCAGACGTGGTTCACGGCGGCATCCACCGCCTCGCTCGACACGGGACGCTTCTCGAGGGCCTTCAGCATGCCGGAGCGCAGCTTCGACTCGTCGAACGGCTCGCGCGTCGCGTCGCTCTTGACCACGCGCGGCATCACGAGCTCGGCGGACTCGAACGTCGTGAAGCGCTCGCCACACTGCAGGCATTCACGACGGCGACGCACCTGCTGGCCCTCGGCGGCGAGGCGCGAGTCGATGACCTTGGTCTCCTCGTGCGCGCAGAACGGGCAGAACATCGCGAGCCGTCGGCCTCAGGCTGGCCCGTACACCGGGAAACGCCGGCACATCTCGATCACCGACCGCCGGGTGCGCTCGATGACGGCTTCACTGGTCACGTCGTCGAGCACGTCGGCGATCCACCCGGCCAGCTGCGTGACCTCCGCTTCACGGAACCCGCGCGTCGTGACTGCGGGCGTACCGATGCGCAGGCCGCTGGTCACGAACGGCGAGCGCGGATCGTTCGGCACGGTGTTCTTGTTGACCGTGATGTTGGCGCGACCGAGGGCCGCGTCCGCATCCTTGCCGGTGACGCCCTTCTCGATCAGGTCCACCAGGAACAGGTGGTTGTCGGTGCCGCCCGAGACGATCCTGTGGCCCCGGGCGCTGAGGCCCGCCACCATGGCGCGGGCATTCGCCACCACCTGCTTCTGGTAGTCGACGAACTCCGGCTGCAGCGCCTCGAGGAATGCGACGGCCTTGGCCGCGATGACGTGCATCAGCGGGCCGCCCTGCGTGCCCGGGAAGATCATCGAATTCATCTTCTTCGTGATCTCGTCGTTCGCCCGGGCGAGGATGATTCCGCCGCGGGGTCCTCGCAGCGTCTTGTGCGTCGTGCTCGTCACGACATCGGCGAAGGGCACCGGGCTCGGATAGACCCCGGCCGCGACGAGCCCCGCCACGTGGGCCATGTCGACGAGAAAGTAAGCGCCTACCGCGTCCGAAATCTGGCGGAAGCGCGCCCAGTCGATGACGCGCGAGTAGGCGGAAAATCCGGCGATGACGAGCTTCGGCCTGTGTTCGAGCGCCAGCCGCTCGACCTGCGCGTAATCGATCTCGCCCGTCGCGGCATCGAGGCCGTACTGCACCGCGTTGAAGATCTTGCCCGAGAAATTGACCTTCGCGCCGTGGGTCAGGTGCCCGCCGTGGTCGAGGCTCATGCCGAGGATCGTGTCGCCCGGGTTGATCAGCGCCAGATACGCGGCCGCGTTCGCCTGGGAACCCGAATGCGGCTGCACGTTGGCATAGTCCGCACCGAAGAGCTTCTTCGCGCGGTCGATCGCCAGCTGCTCGGCGACGTCCACGTACTCGCAGCCGCCGTAGTAGCGCTTGCCGGGATAGCCCTCGGCGTACTTGTTGGTCAGCACCGATCCCTGGGCCTCGAGGACCCTGGGCGTCGCGTAGTTCTCGGACGCGATCAGCTCGATGTGATCTTCCTGGCGGGTGCGCTCGTGGTCGAGTGCGGTCGCGAGCTCGGGATCGAACCCGGCGATGGTCATGCTGGCGGGGAACATGGGTACTCCAGGGGCGGGGACCCGCAATTGTAGCGGTTTGCGGCCGCCGGCTCGCGGGTTGCGGCGGCCGCGCTCGTTCGTTGCGACCGCGCACGCCATACACCCGGTGCCTGGCGGCGTTGCGGGGTCCGGGGGATGGGGGTGACGGGGACGCCGTGAACCCTTCCCTGGGGGCTCGCGCGCCGCGTCCATGCGGCGCGACGCCCCGTCACCCCCATCCCCCGGACCCCGCAACCCCGCTGCAACGGCGGTGACGGCGGAAAGGGCCGCGAGCCATGCGCGCTCGGCCGCACTCGACGCCACCGCTGTCGCGAGGTCGCACGTCGGGCACGCGGCCCGCGCGCAGACGCACCTCCACCGCAGGGCGATCGGGCTTCCGGGCTGTCGTCGCGGGGCGTCGCGCCGCATGGACGCGGCGCGCGAGCCCCCACGGAAGGGTTCACGGCGTCCCCGCGACGACAGCCCGGAAGCCCGGTTGCCCGGTCTACGAAGATCCGCTCGCAGTGCTGCCTGAACACCGCGCGGCGACGCCGCCGCACACGTGGCGCAGACGAGGCCGAAGCCGCATAATCGCGGCCCTTTTTCCGCCCGCCACCGACCCTCGAGCCCATGGCCCAGTTCATCTACACCATGAATCGCGTCGGGAAGATCGTGCCCCCGAAGCGCGTGATCCTCCGCGACATCTCGCTCAGCTTCTTCCCCGGCGCCAAGATCGGCGTGCTCGGCCTGAACGGCTCGGGCAAGTCCACGCTGCTGCGGATCATGGCGGGCGTCGACAAGGAGTTCGAGGGCGAGGCCCGGCCGCAGCCCGGCATCAAGATCGGCTTCCTCGAGCAGGAGCCGCAGCTCGACGCGTCGAAGGACGTCCGCGGCAACGTCGAGATGGCCGTCTCCCACATCAAGGACGCCCTGAAGCGCCTCGACGAGGTGTATGCCGCCTACGCCGAGCCGGACGCCGATTTCGAGAAGATCGCCGCCGAGCAGGCGAAGCTCGAGGCGCTGATCCAGGCGACCGACGGCCACAATCTCGAGCGCCAGCTCGAGGTCGCCGCCGACGCGCTGCGCCTGCCGCCCTGGGAGGCCGACGTCACGAAGATCTCCGGCGGCGAGCGGCGCCGCGTGGCGCTCTGCCAGCTGCTGCTGTCGAAACCCGACATGCTGCTGCTCGACGAGCCCACGAACCACCTCGATGCCGAGTCGGTGCGCTGGCTGGAGCATTTCCTCGAGCAATACCCGGGCACCGTCATCGCGGTGACCCACGACCGCTACTTCCTCGACAACGTCGCCGGCTGGATCCTCGAGCTCGACCGCGGCTACGGCATTCCCGTGGCAGGGCAACTACTCCTCGTGGCTCGAACAGAAGGAAAAGCGGCTCGAGGTCGAGGAGCAGCAGCAGTCCGCGCTCAAGAAGATGCTCGAGCGCGAACTCGAGTGGGTTCGCCAGAACCCGAAGGCGCGGCAGGCCAAGAGCAAGGCGCGCATGCAGCGTTTCGAGGAACTGCAGTCGCGCGAGTTCCAGGAGCGCAACGAGACCAACGAGATCTATATCCCGCCCGGCCCCCGCCTCGGCGAACTGGTGGTCGAAGCGAAGGGCCTGTCCAAGGCCTATGGCGAGAAGCTGCTGTTCGAGAACCTGAATTTCAACCTGCCGCAGGGCGGCATCGTCGGCATCATCGGCCCGAACGGCGCCGGCAAGACCACGCTGTTCCGCATCCTCACCGGGCAGGAGACCGCCGACGCCGGCGAGATCCGCATTGGACCGACGGTGCAGCTGGCGTACGTGGACCAGTCGCGCCAGTCGCTCGACGACAGGAAGACCGTCTGGCAGGAAATCTCGGGCGGACTCGACATGCTGAAGATCGGCAACTACGAGACCACGTCGCGCTCGTATGTCGGACGCTTCAACTTCCGGGGCGCCCAGCAGCAGCAGTCGATCGGCGAACTGTCGGGCGGCGAGCGCAACCGCGTGCACCTCGCCAAGGTGCTCAAGTCGGGCGGCAACGTCGTGCTGCTGGACGAGCCAACCAATGACCTCGACGTGGAGACGCTGCGTGCGCTCGAGGAAGCGCTGCTCTCGTTCCCGGGCTGCGCCGTCGTGATCTCGCACGATCGCTGGTTCCTCGACCGCATCGCGACCCACATCCTCGCGTTCGAGGGCAACAGCGAGGTGGTCTGGTTCGAGGGCAACTACTCGGAGTACGTCGAGGACCTGAAGCGCCGGCGCGGCGACGACGCGGAGCAGCCGCATCGCATGCGCTACCGCAGCCTCCACGCGTGAGACGAGTACACTGGAGCGGGGGCAAGGCATGGCGAAAGGCAGACGCAGACCCACGCTCGAGATCGACGGCACGCGGCTGACGCTTGCGCAGCTGCGCGCATTCGAGGCGCGCCGGCCGCGGGTGTTGCTGTTGCCGACCGCGCGGCGCCGCATGCAGGCGTCGCGTGACGCCGTGCAGCGCGCGGTCGAGCGCGGCGAGACCTCCTATGGCATCAACACCGGCTTCGGCGCGTTCGCGAACCGGGTCATCCCCGCCGCCAAGACCCGCAAGCTGCAGCTGAACCTGGTCCGCAGCCACGCGTGCGGCACCGGACGCGCGCTGCCTGCGGCAATCGTCCGCAGGATGCTGCTGCTGAAGGCCAACAGCCTCGCGGCCGGATACTCTGGTGCGCGGCCACTCGTCGCCGACATGCTGCTCACGCTGCTGAACGAAGATGTGCTGCCTGTCGTGCCCGCGCAGGGGTCGGTTGGCGCGTCGGGCGATCTCGCGCCGCTGGCGCACGTGGCCCTGGCGCTGGTCGGCGAAGGCGAGGCGACCCATGGCTCCGACACGCTCGATGGCGCGGGCGTCCTGGCGGCAGCGGGCGTCGAGCCGCTCGTGCTCGAGGCGAAGGAAGGGCTCGCGCTGCTCAACGGCACGCAACTGAGCCTGGCGCTGGCGCTCGAAGGGCTGTTCCAGGCCGAGCGCCTGCTGGACGCATCGGTCGTCGCCGGCGCCCTCACTGTCGAAGGACTGGCGGGCAGCCACGCGCCATTCGATGCGCGCATCCAGCAGGCGAGCCGCCTGCCGGGGCAGGTGAAGGTTGCCAGGCGATTGCGGCAACTGCTCACCGACAGCGAGATCCTGCGCAGCCACGAGGACTGCGAGCGGGTCCAGGACCCCTACGCCGTGCGCTGCATGCCGCAGGTCTTCGGGGCCGTCGAGCACACGATCGAGCACGCCCGCGAGATCCTGTCCGCCGCGGTGAACGGCGTGTCGGACAACCCGCTGATCTTCGGCGACGACATCCTGTCGGGTGGCAACTTCCACGCGGAGCCGATCGGCTTCATCAGCGATTTCCTCGCCATCGCCGTCGCGGAACTCGCGAGCATCGCCGAGCGTCGCATCGACCTGCTCGACCGGCGCGTCAATCCGAACCTGAACATGTTCCTCGCCGCGGAGCCGGGGCTCGAGTCCGGCTTCATGATGGCGCACGTCACGGCGGCTGCGCTCGTGTCCGAGAACAAGACGTACGCGCACCCGGCCTCGGTCGACAGCCTGCCCACCTCCGCCGGCCAGGAGGACCACGTGAGCATGGCGCCCTGGGCCGGCCGGAAACTGCTGGAAATCTGCACCAACACCGCCACGGTGCTCGGCATCGAACTGCTCGCCGCCGCCCGTGCGATCGACAGCATGCGGCCGCTCAAGACGACGCCGGAACTCGAGCGTGTGCACGCGATGGTCCGCGAACACGTGCCGTTCCTGCCACACGACCACCGGCTGGACCGCGACATCAGCGCACTCACGGCACTGGTGCAGAGCGGCGCCCTCTCCCGCTTCATGCGGTAGGACGCACGTGCACGGCGCAGCAGTCGTCGTCACCTGCTTCGCGCTGGTCGCGCTGCTGCTCGCCTGGAGCCGCTGGCTCGCCGGACGACGGCTTGCGGCGGCCGGGCACGTGGCGATGGCGATCGCCGCCGCCGCGGGTGCGCTGCTGATGTGGTCGGTGACGACGGGCCTGGAATCGTACGAACCGGTGTTGCACGGCCAGCCGATCGCCAGCCTGTATGTCGAGCGGACCGGGCCACAGCGTTTCCGCGCCACGCTCACAAGGCTCCCGGCGGGCCGTGTCCAGGTGTTCGAGCTGACGGGCGACCAGTGGCGAGCTCGAGGCGCGCACGCTCGACTGGCATGGACTCGCCGCGCAGATTGGTCTCGACCGCATGTACCGGCTGGAGCGGCTGAGCACTCGTGCCAACCGTCCGCTCTCGGGTCCGGACACCGCCGGCTCGAGTTTCAGCCTCGGTACGGACGCCCCGAACGACCTGTGGGCCAGGGGCCGGACGAGTCCGGCCTGGATGCGCCACGTCCACGGCGGCCACGCGGACGGGCCATGGCGGCCGCTGGCCGACGGGGCCTATTTCACGATATGGCTGGACGGAGAGGCCCTGCGGGTGGACCCCGCCAACGAGGCCGCCGTGGCGGCCATGAAGCCACCCGCCGGTACGCGTGCCGAGGCGTCGGCCTTGCGCTAGACTCGGGCCGTCTTCCAGACGCGGATGCAGAATCATGTCGGTCCACGTTGACGCACAGAGCCGCCTGCACCACGACCAGGAGCGCAGCCTCGCGCTCAACTGTCCCCACTGCCAGGTCTTCTCGCACATCACGGCGGTCTCGGTTCCGCAGTACGCGGAGCTGGTGGCCAGCCGGCCGAGCCAGGTCGGCGTCGTCTACCGCTGCGACTCCTGCAGCGCTCCGATCTTCCTGCGCTTCGCCGTGAAGATGTACGCGGCGAACCGGGTCGAGCTCGCCAACAACTTCGTCGAGCTCGAGCGCGCCCGCGAAAAGTTCAACTTCACCTACCTGCCGGAGGACGCCGAGAAGATCTTCCGCGAGGCGCTCGGCTGCTATTCGGCGGGACATTTCAACGCGTTCGCCGCGATGTGCCGGCGGACGGCGCAGTCCGTGATCCACGACCAGGGCGAGAACGGTCGCCTCAGGATCTTCAACCAGATCAACGAAGCCCGCGAGATGGCGGAGATCGATACCGACACGTTCGCGGTCGTGAAGAAGGTGCTGTTTGGCAGCGATGCGGATGCGTGGCCGTCGCTGCCGGAGATCGGGGCCTACGAAGCAGGCGTGCTGCTCGAGCTGGCGAAGGACATGCTGTACCAGGCGTACGTCCGCAAGGGCAAGCTGCAGCAGGCGATGATGGTGAGGCGCTTCTTCGCCGAGGAGACGCTCGACAAGATCACGCCGATCGGCCGGGCCGCGGGCGCGGACTGACCTTTCAACATGATTGGCTCGAGCATTCCGCAGTTGCGAGAGCACCTGCCGGACCTGTTCGAATTTGTCCGGACGCTGGCGGCGCAGATCGAATCAGGCGAGCTGCAGGATGCAGGCGAGCTTGCCGCGCGCATCCACGACTTCTACACGGCCGACCGGATGGCAGTGATCGAGATCGCCGCCCCTGGCTGGCGGGAAATGGCCGGATATGCGGATGGAGCCACCCGCAAGCACATCACCGAGGCGCTGATTGCGCTGCAGTTGCTCCCGGAGTACCGGGGCGCGCCCGATGCACCTGCAGCCCCTGATGGAATGGAGCGTGCTGTACCACGACCTGGGGAAGCAGGTGATCGGCGGCCAGCGCGACTCGATGCACGCTTATCGTTCCGCGGCCATGGCGGCGCGGACGCTGCCCACGGTGGGGTTTCCTGCGAGTGCCGCGTACCCGGCGGTGATCGATCCCTGGACACGGCTGGTGCTCGGAGCGTCCGTTGCCGCGGCGGATGGCAAGGGCCCGCTGCCCGACAAGCGCGCGCTGCCGGAAATCCTGCAGGGCAGCGAGCAGCTGTTCGGAACTGGATCCGCGGCCGCGCTCATCGTACAGGCCGTGCTGCTGCACCAGTCGCTGGACGTGGTGCCGGAATGGCCGAACCCGGGCAGCCTCGCCGAGGCCGAGGTGCCGCTGTGCATCCGCCCGACGCTGCTGCCGCTGCTGGAAGCCATGATGCTGGTGGACAGCGACGCCTGGCAGCTGCTCGATCCGGCGAGCAAGGCCAGGTTCCGCCAGAGCACGCTTGAAGTCTTCGCCACCGTGCGTGGCCTGGTGGGCGCCTGACGGCACGAGAAGAGCGCGTCGCGCGTCAACCCACCCAGACGCGGGCGTTGCGGAACATGCGCATCCACCCGCTGTCTTCGCCCCACTGCGCCGGATGCCATGAATTCTGCACGGTGCGGAACACGCGCTCCGGATGAGGCATCAGGATCGTCGCGCGCCCGTCTTCGCTGGTGAGTCCCGTGATGCCGAGCGGCGACCCGTTGGGATTGGCCGGATACGCCTCGGTCGCCTGGCCACGATTGTCGACGAATCGCAGGCTCACCAGCCCGCTGTCCATGCAGGCTCTCGCCGCGGGCGTGTCCTGCAAACTCCGCGCGACCCTCGCCGTGCGCGATCGCGATCGGCATGACCGAGCCCTGCATGCCCGCAAAGAAGATCGACGGCGACGGCAGGACCTCGATGAGCCCCACCCGTCCCTCGAACTGCTCGGAGCGATTGCGGACGAATCGCGGCCAGTGCGTCGTGCCGGGCACCAGCGACTTGAGCGCCGCAAGCATCTGGCAGCCGTTGCACACGCCGAGCGTGAAGCTGTCGCCGCGCGCGAAGAACGTCTCGAACTGCCGCCTCAGTTGCGCGTTGAAGAGGATCGACTTTGCCCAGCCCTCGCCGGCGCCGAGCACGTCGCCGTAGGAGAATCCGCCGCAGGCGACGAGCCCGCGGAACTCGTCGAGCCGTGACGCGGCCCGCGATCAGGTCGGTCATGTGCACGTCCACCGGCGCGAATCCCGCGCGATGGAAAGCCGCCGCCATCTCGAGCTGGCTGTTCACGCCCTGCTCCCGCAGGATCGCGATGGCAGGCCGCGCACCCCTCAGGATCAGCGGTGCAGCGACGTCCTCCGCGGGATCGAACGCCAGGCGCGCATGCAGCCCCGGATCGTCGGGGTCGGTCGCACGCCGATTCTCTTCTTCCGCGCAGGCCGGATTGTCGCGCAGCGACTGCATGCGGAAAGTCGTCTCCGACCACGCACGCCTGAACTCGGTTCGCGTCGCCGACAGCACCGTCCGGCCCGAAACGGCAAAGCTCAGGCGGTCCGCGGCGGTGACGCGGCCGATCGTGCGGACACAGTCCTCGAGGCCCGACTCGCGCAGCACCTCCAGCACCTCCTTCTCGTTCGACGCGTCCACCTGCAGGACCGCACCGAGTTCCTCGGAAAAGAGTGCCGCCACGATGCGGCTGTCGCCGCCGACGGCGACCAGGTCCACCTCGATGCCGCAGTGCCCGGCAAACGCCATCTCGCAGAGCGTGACGAACAGCCCGCCGTCGGATCGATCGTGGTACGCGAGCACGAGGCCGGCGCGTCGCAGCCGCGCGAGCGCCTTGAAGAAAGCCCGCAGGCGCCCCGGGTCATCGCAGTCGGGCGCCTCGCGGCCGACTTGCCCGTACACCTGCGCGAGGCAGGAACCGCCGAGCCGGTCGCGTCCGGCGCCGAGATCGACCAGCACGAGTCGCGTGTCGTCGAGATCCGTGCGAAGTTGCGGCGTCAGCGTACGCCGTACGTCCTGCACTGGCGCAAAGGCGGAGACGACCAGCGACACGGGCGCGACGACCTTGCGCACGTCGTCACCGTCGCTGCCACGCCGTCTTCATCGAGAGCGAATCCTTGCCGACCGGGATCGCGATGCCGAGCGCGGGGCAGAATTCCTCGCCAACGGCGCGAACGGCGTCGTAGAGGTCGGCGTCCTCGCCAGGCTCGCCGCAGGCGGCCATCCAGTTGGCGGAGAGCCGCACGTCCTCCAGGCGCGCGATGTCCGCCGCCGCGATGTTGGTCACGGACTCGGCGACCGCCATGCGCGCCGACGCGGCCGCGTCGAGCAGCGCGAGCGGCGAGCGCTCGCCCATGGCCATCGCTTCGCCACGCGTCGAGAAATAGTCGCTCACCGTCACGGCGACGTCGCTCACCGGCACCTGCCAGGGGCCCACCAGCGGGTCCCGGCTGATCATGCCGCCCACCGAGCGGTCGCCGATCGTCACCAGGAATGTCTTGTCGGCGACGGTCGGCAGCCTGCAGCAGCCTGAAAGCCGCGTCGCGCAGGTCGATTCCGCGGCCGTCGAATTCGTCGGCGGCGCCGGCGACCCGGCGCACGTCGCGCGTCATGCGGGGCGGCTTGCCGAGCAGCGTATCGAGCGGCATCGCCACCGGCACGTTGCCGAACAGCGGGTCGGACACGTTGAGCACGCCGTCCGCCGTGACCTCCCCGATGACCGCGTAGGGGCAACGCTCCCGATCGCAGAGTGCGCCGAACTGCGCGATCTGCTCCGCCGCGACGATCAGCACGTAGCGCTCCTGCGCTTCGTTGCACCAGATTTCGAGCGGCGACATCCCGGGCTCGTCGCTCAGCACCTTGCGCAGGTCCACGCGACCGCCGCAGCCGCCGTGGGCGACCGACTCGGGCACCGCGTTCGACAGGCCGCCGGCGCCGACGTCGTGGATCAGCAGGATGGGATTGCCGGCCCCGAGTCCCCAGCACGCGTCGATGACTTCCTGCGCGCGACGCTGGATCTCCGGATTGCCGCGCTGCACCGAGGCGAAATCGAGGTCCGCGGAACTCGCACCGGCGCCGACCGAAGAAGCCGCGCCGCCGCCGAGGCCGATCAGCATCGCCGGGCCGCCGAGCACGACGATCCGCGCACCGGGAACGATGGTGGACTTCTCGACGTGCTGCCGGCGAATGTTGCCGAGGCCGCCCGCGATCATGATCGGCTTGTGAAACCCGCGAAGCGCCGCACGGCCGGGCGCGTCCACCCGCTGCTCGAACGTGCGGAAGTAGCCGCAGATGCCGGGGCGGCCGAACTCGTTGTTGAAGGAAGCCGCGCCGATCGGCCCCTCCAGCATGATCTGCAGCGCGGACGCGATGCGGTCGGGCTTGCCGAGATCCTGTTCCCAGGGCTGTGTCGCACCCGGGATGCGCAGGTTCGAGACCGTGAAGCCGACCAGTCCCGCCTTCGGCTTCGATCCGCGACCGGTCGCGCCCTCGTCACGGATCTCGCCGCCCGAGCCCGTCGCCGCGCCGGGGAACGGCGAGATTGCCGTCGGGTGGTTGTGCGTCTCGACCTTCATCAGGATGTCGATCGGCTCGTCGAATCCGGCGTACGCGCCACCGCCGGGTTGCGCGAACCAGCGGCGCCCGGGCCACCCCTCGATGACGGCCGAGTTGTCCTTGTAAGCCGACAGGACGCCATGCGGACTCTTCGCGTGCGTGTTGCGGATCATGCCGAAGAGCGA
>CAVTDU010000039.1:0-19305 GCA_963733565.1 uncultured Gammaproteobacteria bacterium | reverse complement strand
GCGCGCGCCATAGGCGCGGACGTCGGCCTCGCTCATGTCCCACGGGTGGATCTCGCAGTAGACGCCGAGCTCGCGCACGCGGCGCGCGATCAGCTGCGTGTACTGCGAGCCGAAGTCGAGGATCAGGATCCGGTGCGCGTGGATGTCGGCCGGTCGTACGGGCGAGTGCTCAGCTGACACGGTAATTCGGCGCTTCCTTGGTTATCGCCACGTCGTGCACGTGGCTTTCGCGCATGCCGGCATTGGTGATGCGCACGAACTTCGGCCTGGTACGCATCTCGTCGATGTTGCCGCTGCCCGTGTAGCCCATTGCGGCCCGGAGGCCGCCGGCCAGCTGGTGCAGGATCGCGACGATGCTGCCCTTGTAGGGCACACGGCCCTCGACGCCCTCCGGCACGAGCTTCTCGAGTTCCGAGGTGGTGTCCTGGAAATAGCGGTCGCGCGAGCCGTGCGCCTGCGCCATGGCGCCGAGCGAACCCATGCCGCGATAGGACTTGTAGGACGCGCCCTGGTAGAGCTCGACCTCGCCGGGCGACTCTTCGGTGCCCGCGAACATGCTGCCGATCATCACGCAATAGGCGCCGGCGACGATTGCCTTCGCGACGTCGCCCGAGAAGCGGATGCCGCCGTCCGCGATGACCGGTATGCCGTGCGGCAGCACCACGGCGGCAACGTTTGCCACGGCACTGATCTGGGGGACGCCGACTCCCGCCACGACCCGCGTCGTGCAGATCGAGCCCGGGCCGATGCCGACCTTCACCGCATCGACGCCGGCATCCACCAGCGCCATCGCGGCCTCGGCCGTCACGATGTTGCCGGCGATCACCTGCTGGTTCGGCCACCTGGCCTTGATCCTGCGGACCGTCTCGATCACGCCCTGCGAGTGGCCGTGGGCCGTGTCGACGACGATGACGTCGACGCCCGCCTCGCGCAGCGCAGCCGCGCGATCCAGCGTATCGGCGGCCGTGCCGATCGCGGCGCCCACGCGCAACGCGCCCCGCTCGTCCTTGCAGGCACGGGGAAACTCGGTGGCCTTCTGGAAGTCCTTGACCGTGATCATGCCCTTCAGCAGGAAGTCGTCGTCGATCACCAGCACCTTTTCGATGCGGTGCTTGTGCAGCAGCCCCAGCACTTCTTCCTTCGGCGAGTTCTCGCGGACCGTGACGAGCCGCTCGCGCGGCGTCATCACCGACGACACCGGCGCGTCGTAGCGCGTTTCGAAGCGCAGGTCGCGGTGCGTGACGATCCCGACGGCCTTGCCGTCGCGAACCACCGGCACGCCGGAGATGTTCTTCGCCCGCGTGAGCTCCAGCACCTCGCGGATCGTGGCCTCCGGACGCACGGTGATCGGGTCGTGGATGATGCCGCTCTCGAACCGCTTGACGCGCGCAACCTGCCGCGCCTGCGACTCGATGGTCATGTTCTTGTGGATGATGCCGACACCGCCCTCCTGCGCGATCGCGATCGCGAGGCGATGCTCGGTCACCGTGTCCATCGCCGCCGACAGCACCGGGAGGTTGAGACGGATGCCACGCGTGAGCTGCGTGCCGAGGTCGACCTCGTGCGGCAGGACCTGCGAGAAGGCCGGCACGAGCAGGACGTCGTCGAAGGTGAGGGCTTCCTCGAGTATGCGCAGCATGGGCTGACCCGGGCGTGGAAAAGGAAGCGCGCAATTGTACCCGCCGCGGCCGCCCGGGGGAAACCGGCGGCCGGACGCCTTGTGCGGCGGGCGGCGGCCGCTAAGATCTGCGCACCATGCTGGACACCGACCCGGACTCGAGCCCCAACTCCCCGCCGCCGCGGGAGATTTTCACCATCAGCCGCCTGAACCGCGAGGCCCGGGTGCTGCTCGAGCGCGGCCTCGGGTCGCTGTGGCTCGAGGGCGAGATCTCGAACCTGTCCCGCCCGTCCTCGGGCCACTGGTACTTCTCGCTCAAGGACGAGGCGGCCCAGGTCCGCTGCGCGATGTTCCGGCAGCGCAACCTGCTGGTGCGCTTCCCCGTGCGAGGACGGATCGCACGTCCTCGCGCGCGGCCGGGTCAGCCTCTACGAGGCGCGGGGCGAATTCCAGGTCGTGGTCGAGCACCTCGAGGAAGCCGGCGAAGGCCTGCTGCGGCGCCGTTTCGAGGAACTCAAGGCGCGACTCGGTGCCGAAGGGCTCTTCGACAGCCGCCACAAGCAACCGTTGCCGCGACTGCCTGGACGGATCGGCGTCATCACCTCGCCGACCGGCGCTGCGCTGCGCGACATACTGCACATCCTGCGCAGGCGCTTCCCGGCGGTCCCGGTGCTGATCTACCCGGTCGCCGTGCAGGGCGAAGCCGCGCCGCGCGAGATCGAGCAGGCCTTGCGCCTCGCGTCCGCGCGCAGGGACTGCGACGTGCTGATCGTCGCGCGCGGCGGCGGCTCGCTCGAGGACCTGTGGGCCTTCAACGACGAGGCGGTCGCACGCGCCATCTTCGCCTGCCCGATTCCCGTCGTGAGCGGCGTAGGCCACGAGGTCGACTTCACGATTGCCGACCTCGTCGCGGACGAACGCGCGCCGACGCCCTCGGGTGCTGCCGAGCGCGTCGTGCCGGACCGCGCGGAGTGGCTGCGCGGCTTTGCGCTCGCGAGCCAGCGTGTGCAGTCCGCAATGCGCCGGCGCCTGAACGAACTGCGCAACGACCTGCAGGTACGCGAGCGGCGGCTTGCGCGGACGCATCCCGGAGTGCGGCTGCGCCAGCACGCGCAGCGCCTCGACGAACTCGAGGAGCGGCTGAAGCTCGCGGCCCGCACCAGGATCGAGCGTGTGCGGGCGCGGCACGCTGCGGCGGTCTCGCTGCTGCTGCGCGCGTCGCCGGCGATTCGCGTCCAGGCGCAGCGCATCCGGCTCGATACGGCACGCCGCGCGTTGAACGCCGGCATTCGCGGCAGCATCTCCGCCGCGCAGCGTCGCTTCGAACTTGCCGGACGGACGTTGCACGCAGTGAGCCCACTGGCGACGCTGGATCGCGGCTACGCGATCGTCGCGGACGCGGCCGGCAAGGTCGTGCAGGACGTTTCCTCGCTCGCCCCCGGCGATCGGGTCGAGGCCCGACTGGCCCGCGGACGTTTCAGCGCAACGGTGACCGGCACGACGCACGAGGACGAAGCCGTCGCGGGAGACTCGAGCGATGAGAGTGCGAGGCACCGCTCGAGGCATGCGGTCCGGCCGCGCCTGGCCGTCGGCCGTGGCCTGCCTCATCGCAGGCCTCGCCTGCGCGACTGCCTGGAGCGAGGTCGATCTTCCGCGGGAGAGCCGGGTTCCCGGGGGCATCGCCATCATCGAGCTCGGCGCCGGGGTTGCGTCCCCAGGCGAGGTCTTCTTCGACGGGCATCGCGCGCCGGTCCTGCCGGGTCCATCGGGCTGGGTCGCACTGATCGGCATTCCGCTCGACACGCCGCCGGGCCCGCAGTCCGGAAAGTTCCTGCCGGCCGGCGAGCCGGAACCGCGACCACTCGATTTCACCGTGAAGGGCAAGCAGTACGCGGAGCAGCGACTGCAGGTGAAGAACAAGCGCCACGTCAATCCTGAAAAGGACGACCTCGAGCGCATCGACCGTGAGCGCAAGCGCATCGACGCGGCGCTCGGCACCTACACCGCCGGCCGCGTGCCCGAACTCACGATGCGGCCGCCAGTGGCCGGCGAGCGATCGAGCAGCTTCGGACTGCGCAGGTTCTTCAACGGCGAAGCGCGCAATCCGCATTCGGGAATGGACATCGCGGCAGCCGCCGGCACTCCGATCCTCGCGCCGTCACCGGGGCGCGTGCTCGACGCGGGTGATTTCTTCTTCAACGGCAACACCGTGTTCCTCGATCACGGCGAGGGCGTGGTGACGCTGTATTGCCACCTGAGCCGCATCGACGTGAAACCCGGCCAGGAAATCGCAGCCGGTGAGGTGCTCGGCAAGGTCGGGGCGACCGGCCGCGTGACGGGCCCTCACCTGCACTGGGGAATCGCGGTCAATCGCGCGATGGTGGATCCGGCGCTCTTCCTGGAGAGGAGAGTGACCAGTGACTCGTGACTAGCGGTTAGTAGACCGCGGAGGCCGGCAACGCCGGCCCTCTTCCTAGCCGCTATCCGCTATCGCTACCGCTGTCCGTTGCGGATCCTCGCCCATGAATCCGCCGATGGCCGGCTCGAACCGGTCGAGATCCGCCAGGAACGCGTCGTGGCCCTGCAGCGACGGGAACGCGTGAAACTCCACCGATCCACCTGCCGCCTTCAGATGCTCCGCGATCTCACGCTGCTGCCCGATCGGGAACAGCATGTCGGTGTCGACGCCGAGGACGAGCGAACGCTTCACGCCGAATCGCGCGAACGCAGCGGCCAGCGAACCGCCGCCGTGATCGGCCAGGTCGAAGCCGGTCCATGGCCCGCGAGAGATACAGGTACGCGTTCGCATCGAACGTGTCGGCGAACCGCAGCGCCTGGTGCTCGAGGTAGGCCTCGACTTCGAACTGCGGCCGGAAATCGCCTGACAGTCCCGCGGTCTCCGGCACACGCCGGCGACCGAAGCGCTCCTGCCATTCATCCGGCGAACGATAAGTGATCGTGCCGAGCTTGCGCGCGAGGCGCAGGCCGAGGCGCGGTCCCCTGCCCGGCTCGTAGCTCCCGCCGCGCCACGCCGGGTCGCTGCGGACCATCTCGCGCTGCAGCGAACGCAGCGCGATGGCGAACGGCGACGCGCTGGCAGCGCCGGATATCGTGACCAGGCTGTCCACTTCCCCGGGGAACTGTGCGCAATACGCGAGCACGACCATACCGCCGAGCGACGGCCCGACGACCGCAGCCAGACGCTCGATGCCGAGCGTCCGGATGGCGGCACGCCCCGCGACCGCAATGTCTTCCACCGCGATCTCGGGAAAGGCGATGCCGTATGGGCGCCCGGTGCGTGGATCGGCAGCGGCCGGGCTCGATGAGCCGAACGGACTGCCAAGCGAATTGACGCACACGACGAAGAACCGGGACGTGTCGATCGGTCGGCCTTCTCCGATCATCGTCTCCCACCAGCCCGGCCGCGGATCGTCCGGCGACGAAGCGGCATGCGCCGACGGCGAGAGCCCCGTGAAGATCAGCACCGTGTTGTCCCGGGCCTCGTTCAGGCGGCCCCAGCACTCGTAGGCCACCACGGGTTGCTCGATCACCCCACCGCGGAACAGACGCAGCGGCTCGCCGATGAACGCGGTCCTGCGTGCCGGGCAGGTCATGCGTTGCGGACGGGGGTGTACGGGCAAGTGCCATGGCCATGCGGGCAGTCTATGCCCGTCACGTGGGTGAACAAGTCCGGGAGGATAGCGCGTCAGAAGCCCCGGTTATCAGGCGAATCGCCGACCTCAGCGTTTCCCCTTCTTGCCTGCCTTGACGATTGCGAATCAGGCGTTTGCGCTTGCTCTGCTGGCGGGGCGTCAGTTCGTTGCGTCGCCCCGCGAACGGATTTTCCTCGGTGCGGAACTCGATGCGCAGCGGCGTGCCCTTGAGCCGGAAAACCTGCCGGAAATGGTTCTCGAGGAACCGGCGATAGGCGTCCGGGACATGCTGCGTCTGGTTGCCATGGATGACGACCACCGGTGGATTCCGCCCGCCCTGGTGCGCGTAGCGCAGCTTGATGCGCCGGCCCCGGACCAGCGGGGGCTGGTGAATGGTCAGTGCCTGCTCCAGGGCCTGGGTGAGCTCCTTGGTCGGCAGCTCCTTCATGGCTGCCCGGTAGGCCGACCGTACCGTCTCCACCAGTTCCCCGACACCGGTCCCGTGACGGGCGGAGATGAAATGGACCGGCGCGAAACGCAGGAAGTCGAGCCGCAGGTCGAGGCCATCGCGGATCGCGTCGCGTTGGTCGGGCGCGATCCCGTCCCACTTGTTGACGGCGATCACCAGCGCGCGGCCCTGTTCCGCGATCAGCCCGAGCAGGCTCGCGTCCTGCTCGGCGATCGTGTCGTGGGCATCAAGCACGCCGATCACCACGTTCGCTTCCTCGATCGCCTGCAGCGTCTTGACGATGCTGAACTTCTCGATCGCTTCGCTGACCCGGGCCTTGCGACGCACGCCCGCCGTGTCGATCAGCGTATAGCGCTGGCCATCGCGCTCGAAAGGCACGAAGACGGCATCGCGGGTCGTGCCGGGCTGGTCGAACGTGACCAGTCGCTCCTCGCCGATAAGCCTGTTGATCAGCGTGGACTTGCCGACGTTCGGGCGACCGACCACCGCGACCCGGATCTCGCGGCTCCCGGCGTCGATCTCCTGCTGCACCTCGGGCGGCGCGGGCAACCCGTCCAGCGCGCGCTCCATCAGGTCCTCGATGCCATGGATGTGCGACGCGGAGATCGCCACTGGCACCCCGAAACCCAGCTGGTGGAAGTCCGCGACCGCGATCTCGGGATCCAGGAACTCCGCCTTGTTGACCACCACGATGACTGTCTTGCCGCTGCGCCGCAGGACGTCGGCGACATGGAAGTCGGCCGGGACGCAGCCTTGTCGCGCCTCCACGACGAGCAGCACGCGGTCGGCTTCCTCGACCGCCTTCAGCGTCTGCTCGGCCATCAGCCGCTCGATACCCTGAGTCGTCTCGACCAGGCCACCCGTGTCCACGACGATGCAACTGCGTGGACCGACTCGCGTGTACCCGTACTTCCGGTCCCGCGTGAGGCCCGGCATGTCGGCGACGAGCGCGTCCCGCGTACGCGTGATCACGTTGAAAAGCGTCGACTTGCCGACGTTGGGACGCCCGACCAGTGCGACGACGGGCAGCATGATCAGCTCCCCGCCGAGCCCCCGAGCCGGTAAGCGACGAGCTTTCCGCCTTCGTCGACGACGAACACCCGGTCGCCCATCACCAGCGGCGGGGCGGCGATGCGCGTGCCGCCCGGATGCTCGCGCGCGACGAACGCACCGGTCGAGCGATCGAGGAAGTGCAGGTAGCCCTCGAAGTCGCCCACGATGACAGCCCGCCCTGCGATCGCCGGCGTGCTGAGGCCGCGCTGCTTGAGCCCCGACTGCGTCCAGACGACGCCACCGTCGCGGCGGCGCAGCGCGATGACCTCGCCGTTCGAGGACGACACGTAGATCTGGTCGTCGTCGATCGCGAGACCACGGTAGCTCGACACGTCGCGCGCCCACCAGATCTGGCCGCTGTCGAGCGCGAGCATCGCCACGCGACCCTGGTACCCGACTGCGTAGACGTCGCTGCCGGACACGCGCACCGCCGAGTCCACGTCAGCAAGGCGTTCGAGCTCGGTGCGACCGCGGGCGGTGCTGACCTGAACCTGCCAGAGCACTTCGCCGGCGGCGCGGGTCACCGACATGACTTTCCCGGAATCGAAGCCGCTGATCACGGCCTCCCCCGCAGCGACAGGCGTTGCCGTGCCTCGCAGCGAAAGACGTGGCACCAGGTCCTCCACCGCCCACAGCTGCTTGCCATCGACGGTCGAGAGCGCGAGCAGTCGCCCCTCGGCCGTACGCATGACGACGCGATCACCATCGACGAGTGCGGGCGAGAGGAGTTCGCCGGGCACGCGCACCTTCCAGCGCTGCTTGCCGCTGGCGGAATCGAGCGCGACGACGTCGCCGTCGCTGCTGCCGACGACGACCAGGCCCGAGCCGATGCCCGGTCCGGAAGACAGGTCGAAGCCGGTCTTCGTCTTCCAGCGCGTCCCGCCATTCGCAGCGTCGAGCGCGAGCACCTCGCCGTCGCGCGATGCAGCGAAAACCGTCTCCGCTTCGCCCGCGACACCGAGCGTCAGCCTGAGCTTCTCGCCGCCACCGCCGATGCCTTCCGACCAGAGTTTCTGGACGGGGAGCGTGGCCTTGATGTCCACCAGCTCGGCCGGCGGCTCGACGTCCTTGTCCTTGTTACAGCCGGCCAGCGCAGCCAGAGCGACGATCGCGACCAGCGAGAGGCGCAGTTTCATTTGCCGCCCGTTCCGGCGACCGGCGCTGCAGCAGCCGGCAGCGCACTGCGCTTGAGTTCCACGTACGCAGCGTCGATCCGCACGTCGCCCTTGGCAGCGACGAGCGCGGCATCGTACTCGCGAAGCGCCGCGGCCGGGTCGCCCTTGCCAGCGAATGCGTCGCCGCGGATATCGTGGTAGAGCGCGGCGAACGCTCCCGCATCGGCCACGTCGAGCAGCGCCAGGCTCTCGTCGAACTTGCCCTGTTCGATCAGGACCCGCGCGAGACGTGTCTTTGCCACGCCGCGCAGTTCAGGATCCTTCGAGCCATCGGCTACCGTCTTCAGGCGCTGTGCCGCGTCGTCGAGCTTGCGCAACTCGATGGCGGCCCGCGCGAGCGCGAGGTCGGCCTGGTCGGCGTACGGCGATGCCATGCGTGCGTCGCGCATCGCCTTGGCCTGCAGCACTGCCTGGTCGAACTGGTTCTTGCCCAGCGATTCGAGCACGGCGGCATAGGCGCTCTCCTCGAGTTGCGCAGCCTCGACCTTGCTGCGCTGCCAGTACTGCCAGCCCCAGAGCAGGCCCAGCCCGAGGCCGATGCCGCTCACGATCCACAGCCAGTTCTCGCTCCACCAGCGTCGCAGTTGTTCTTCGCGTTCGTTGTCGGTCAGGTCTTCCACTTCGAGGACTCCGTCATGCGGGGCCGGCGGCTGCCGGTCCCTTGCTGTTTGCCATTACCCGCGCCCACGCCCGGGGACGAGACGCGACAGTTCACGCGCGAGGTCGGCGAGCGGCACGGTCGCCTGCCCTGCCTCATCGCGCAGCGGCTTCAACGCAGCGACGCCACGTGCCAGTTCCTCGTCGCCGAGGATGACCGCGAACCGGGCTCCGCTTCGATCAGCGCGCTTCAGCTGCGACTTGAAGCTGCCCGCGCCGCAATTCATCTCGATGCGCGTGCCGGGCAGCGCGTCCCGCAGGCCCTCCGCGACGCGCAACCCCGTCGCCTCGGCCGCCCCGCCGCCGAGCACCACGTATACGTCGGCAGCCGGCTCACCGCCGGCGCGCTGCTGCAGGCGCAGCAACTCGACGATGCGCTCCTCGCCGAGCGCCCAGCCGATGGCGGGAACCTCGTCGCCGCCGAGCTGGGAGACCAGTCCATCGTAGCGGCCTCCCGAACAGACGGCATCCTGCGAGCCGAGATCGCCAGTCACCCACTCGAAGACGGTGCGCGAATAGTAATCGAGACCACGCACCAGCCGCGGGTTCACGACGTAGAAGACGCCGGCCGCCTCGAGATCAGCACGCAGCCGCGAGAAATGCGCGGCCGATTCCAGGTCGAGGTGATCCGTGATCAGCGGCGCGCCAGCGTTGATCTCGCGCATTGCGGGGTTCTTGCTGTCCAGGATCCTGAGGGGGTTGCCATCGAGACGGCGCAGGCTGTCCTCGTCGAGTGCGGCGGCATGGCCGCGGAAATACTCGACCAGCTTCTCGCGGTATACACGCCGCGACTGAGGCGTACCAAGCGAGTTCAGGTTCAGCGTGAGCCCGCCGAGGCCGAGCTTTCGCCAGATGCGCGCGGACATCATGATCAGCTCCGCGTCCACGTCCGGGCCCGGGAAGCCGAGCGCCTCGACGTCGATCTGGTGGAACTGGCGGTAGCGCCCCTTCTGCGGACGTTCGTAGCGGAACATCGGCCCCGCGCACCACACTTTCTGTCGCTGGTTGTGCAGCAGCCCGTTCGTCATGCAGGCACGGACGATGCCCGCCGTCGCTTCGGGCCGCAGCGTCACCGACTCGCCGCCGCGGTCGTCGAACGTGTACATCTCCTTCTCGACGATGTCCGTCATCTCGCCGATCGAGCGCTTGAACAGCTCCGTGCGCTCGAGCAGCGGCAGCCTCATCTCACGGTAGCCGTACTCGGCGAAGGTCTCCCGCGCAACCGACTCGAGCAGCTGCCAGGCGCCCGAATCGTCGGGCAGCACGTCGTTCATGCCGCGAATGGACTGGATGGTGCCGCTCATGCTGGATCGACCCGCACTCAGCGCAGCGTCCCGTCCGGACCGATCGTGTAGCGTCCGACGGTCTGGCCCGCGGGCGGCGCTGGCAGCGACACCGCGCGGCCATTCACCTGCAGCCTGACTGCCGGAGCATTGCCGAGGGTCACGCTGAGTGGCGCGGTACCGGTGGCAACGCGGTCCGTGCCGGCCTTGCCGAGGTCGTAAAGCACGGCCTTGCCCGAGCCGTCGTAGATCTCCACCCACGAATCGGCGGCAAACCTCAGCTGAAGCGCCACCTGTCCGGCGCCGAGGGCGCCGGGCGTCGGGCCCGGCTCCACGTCGACGGCCGTGGTCGCACCGGTGTCTGCCCGTTCGCCGGCAGCAGGAGGCGGCGATGCGGACTGCGAGGCGTCGCGCACGGTGCTACCTGCGACCTCTGCCTTCGCAACCGCGGCCGGCGTCGGGCGCGGGCGTCCCGGCGGCCGCACCCGGCCACTTCGGCAGCCTCAGCCCGTACTCGCCGACGTAGGCCACGACGGCCGCCGCGAGCAGCACGAGCAGCACGCCACCGAGCAACCACGGCCACTTCGGCGGCCTGCGATCGGGCAACATTTCCGCGCGCGACTTCGGCACCAGCGTCGGTTGCGAGAGGTGCGCCCTGGAGCGCTCATAGGCCCCGAGGATCTCGTCCGAGTCGAGTCCGAGCAGAACCGCGTAACGCTTGAGATGGCCGCGGACGAACACCGGCGCGCCCAGCGCCGAATAGTCTTCCCGTTCCAGCGCCGTAACCGCCGCCGCGTCGAGGTTGAGCTGCTCGGCAACCTGCTGCTCGGTGAGTCCCGCGAGTGCGCGCTGCCGCTCCAGCCGGGAGCCGGGCTCGGTCGGCAACTCGGCGACCTCCGCTTCGAGCCGCATCACTTCTGGGCCCGTTCGGCTTCGAGCAACAGGCTCATCTCGGGCGACATCGCGAAATCGCGCTTGAGCTTCGCAGCACTCATCCGCGCCTGGTCCGTGTCGCCAAGCGCCTGCTCGATCCTGTACGCGAGCCACAGCGAGGTCGCGGAAACCGGTGCCGTCGCCGCGTAGCGATCGAGGAACGCGCGCGCCTGCATGTAGTTGCCGGCGTCGAAAGCGAGTTGTGCCATCTCGAACAGCGAATCGAGCTGGTCCTGCCTGAGGGTGAGCGCCTCGCGGAAATACTGCTCCGCATCCTTCGGTCGACCGTCGGCGCGTGCGCAGCGGCCCGCATTCGCGTAGGCGACCTCCGGGGTGCGATAGAGCGGGTTCTTCGCGGCCTGCAGGAAATAGGCCTCGCCGGTCTTCTTGTCGCCCTTGCGACAGAGGAAAGCCGCGTAGTTGTTCATGATCACCGGATCGTTCTTGCCGAGCTTCATCGCGCGCTCGAAGCTCGACTTCGCCTTTTCGTCCTCGCCCAGGCGGTCGTAGAGGAACCCGGCGGCCATCTGCGTCGTCGCAGTGTCCGGATCCTGGTCGAGTGCCTTCTCGAGCTTGGCGCGCGCGGTGGCAAGGTCCCCTTCGCGCATGTACGCCATCGCGAGCTGCGTGTTGACCAGAGCGGCCTCCTGACGCTGTTTCTTCGTGAGCTTGATGTCCTCGGCGTGCGCCAGGACGGCCACGCAGAGGAGCCCGAGCGCGCACACGATGCCAAGTCGCTTCATGCGCGCACCACCGATACTGGAATGAGGTTACGGTTGCCGAGTCGCACGGTCGTGCGGTCGTTGACGCGGCCGACCAGCTGGCCGCACGCGGCATCGATGTCGTCGCCACGGGTCCGCCGGATCGTCGCCATGACGCCGCCCTTGATCAGCAGGTCGCGGAAACGCTCGATCGCTTCCTCGGTCGAGCGCCGGTACTGCGTGTTCGGGAACGGGTTGAAAGGGATCAGGTTGACCTTCGCCGGATGTCCGCGCAGCAGCGCCGCGAGCTGGCGCGCGTGTTCCGGACGGTCGTTCACGCCGTCGAGCATCACGTACTCGAACGTCACGTTGCGCGCGTTCTGCTTCTCGACGTAGTGCCAGCAGGCCTCGAGCAGGCTCGCGATCGGGTGGCGTCGGTTGATCGGCATGAGCTCGCTGCGCAACTCGTCGTTCGGCGCGTGCAGCGAGACCGCGAGCGCGACGTTGGTCTCGTCGGCGATGCGCATCATCTGCGGGACCAGCCCCGACGTGCTGATCGTCACCCGCCGCCGCGACAGATCGAGGCCGAGGTCGTCCATCATCACCTCGGCCGCGGGCACCACGTTGCGGTAGTTCATGAGCGGCTCGCCCATGCCCATGAACACGACGTTGGTGATCACGCGGTCGCCGTCCGGCGAGTAGCCGAGTTCCCGGTTGGCGAGCCAGACCTGGCCGACGATCTCGGCGGTCTCGAGATTGCGGTTGAAGCCCTGCTGCCCGGTCGAGCAGAAGGTGCAGTCCATGGTGCAGCCGATCTGGCTCGAGATGCAGAGCGTGCCCCGACCCGGTTCCGGGATGAACACCATCTCGATCGCCTGCCCGCTCTCGAGCCGCAGCAGCCACTTGCGGGTGCCGTCTGCCGACGACTGCGAGACGATGACCTCGGGAGTCCGGATCTCGGCGATCTCCTCGAGACGGCGGCGGAAATCCTTGCCGAGGTCCGTCATCGACTCGAAGTCCCCGACGGCGCGCCGGTAGATCCACTTCATGAGCTGGCGCGCCCGGAACGGCTTCTCGCCCATGCCGAGGACGAACTCCTCCATCCCGACCCTCGTCAGGCCGAGCAGGTTCGTCTTGGCGGCGGCGACCTCACCCATGTTGGACTTGGACAGCGGCTGTGCGCAGGGTTCCCGGGCTCAGCGCGCGCAGAGCTCGGTCTCGGCAAAGAAGTACGCGATCTCGCGCGCGGCGTTCTCGAGGCTGTCCGAGCCGTGCACGACGTTCTGCTCGATGCTCTCGGCGAGGTCGGCGCGGATCGTGCCGGGGGCCGCCTTCTTCGGGTCGGTCGCGCCCATGATGTCGCGGTGCTTCGCCACGGCGTTGTCGCCTTCGAGCACCTGCACGATCACCGGGCCGGAGATCATGTACGCAACGAGATCCTTGAAGAACGGCCGCTCGCGGTGCACGGCGTAGAAGCCCTCGGCCTCGGACTGCGACAGGCGCCTCATGCGCGCCGCGACGATGCGCAGCCCCGCGGTCTCGAAACGGCGGTAGACCTCGCCAATGACGTTCTTCCGGACTCCATCGGGCTTGACGATGGACAGCGTGCGTTCGACGGCCATGCTATTCCTCTAGACGGGGCACCAGGCCCCTGCGGTGGTGAATCGTTGACCCGGGACGCGGCCCGCGCTAACGCGGGCCCGCGTGGGGCCTGGCTCGAAATTCGAACCGGGAAGTATACCCGTGGGGCACCCACGAGCCAAGAAAATTCAGTCGCGACGGGCAGTTAGACGCTGAAACTCTCGCCGCAACCGCACTCGCCGCGCACGTTGGGATTGCGGAACCGGAAGGCCTCATTGAGTCCTTCGCGCACGAAGTCGATCTCGGTGCCGTCGACGAAGTGCAGGCTGTCGGCATCCACGATGACCTTGACCCCGGCGGCCTCGAACACGACATCGTCGACACGAACTTCGTCCGCGTAGTTGACGACGTAGGCATAGCCGGAACAGCCGGTCTTCTTGACGCCGAGGCGCAACCCGACGCCGCGTCCACGGGCATTCGAGGAATGTCCGCACACGGTCGGCAGCCGCAGCAGTCAGAGAAACCGGCATGGTCATCGCTCCCGTCCAGGTTCGAGCGATTCTACACGGTAGACTGCGCCGCACCGGGCCAGTTCCGTGCCGCGTCGCGAACCGCGTCCTGCAACGTGAGCAAGCGCCCGAATTTCGCCGGCGGGACCTCGAGGGCCTCGGCGGCCTCGCGCCAGTCCCAGTCCTCGAGTTCGCTGCGTCCCGCGCCGCGCAACCTGTCCGTGAGCCACGAGGCGGCCGCGACGAAGTGAGGACAGCCGAAGGCGCGGAATCGGGCCTCCGCTACCCTTCCGTCTTCGACCTGGAACTCGAAGCGCACCCGCGCGCCCTGCTCCACGTCGCCCGCGACTCCGCAGACGACCCCCGGGCCGGCGGGCAGATCGCCGGCCCCAGCCAGCGTCCGCATGCGGCGACGGACTTCCGGGCCGTAGCGAGGATCGTCGCTCAACGCTGCCCCGCTCCGACGCCGGGCGGCGCGATGGCGCGCAGCCGCTCGACCTCCTCACGAACCCGCGGGCAGCGTAGTCGACGTGCTCGCCGGTCGTGAATCGCCCGAGACTGAGCCGCAGCGTGCTCTGCGCCAGGCGGTCGCTGTGCCCGAGCGCACGCAGCACGTAGGACGGCTCGGCGTTCGTGCTGGCGCACGCGGACCCCGAGGCGACCGCGAGATCCGGGAGCGACTGCAGCAGGCTCTCGCCCTCCACGCCGTCGACCGTCACGCTCAGGATGCCGGGCACGCGGTGCACCGGATGCCCGTTCAACGCTCAGGCCCGGCAGCGTCGCGAGCGCAGCCCAGAGCCGCTCCCGAAGCGCGCCGATTCGCGTCGCCTCCGCCGCCATCTGTTCCGCGGCGATGGCGAAGGCCCGACCCATGCCCGCCACCTGGTGGGTCGGCACGGTGCCGGAGCGCAGTCCGCGCTCCTGGCCGCCGCCATACAGCAAGGGCACGAGGCCGAGGCGCGGCTCGCGGCGCACGCACAGCGCCCCGACGCCCTTGGGCCCGTGAACCTTGTGCGCCGTGAGCGCCAGCAGGTCCACGCAGTCGCGCTCGACGTCGATCGCGAGCTTGCCGGCGCTCTGCGCCGCATCGACGTGCAGCAGTACGCCGCGCGCACGGCAGGCGCGCCCGACCGCGCCGATGTCCTGCACCACCCCGATCTCGTTGTTCACGTGCATGAGCGACACCAGGATCGTGTCGTCGCGCAGCACCGCCGCCACCTGCTCCGGAGCCACGATCCCGTCCGCTCCCGGCTTCAGGTAGGTGACCTCGAATCCCTCGCGCTCGAGCTGCCGGCACGGGTCGAGCACGGCCGGGTGCTCGGTCCGCGACGTCACGATGTGGCGCCCGCGCGAACGGTGGAACCGCGCCGCGCCGAAGAGCGCGAGGTTGTCCGCTTCCGTGGCGCCGGACGTCCAGACGATCTGCTCGGGCGTCGCGCCGACGAGTCGGGCGACCTCCGCGCGTGCCTGCTCGACCCGGCCCCTGGCGCGCCGGCCGGGCTCGTGGCCGACGGCCGATGGATTGGCGAAATCGCCGTCGGGCCCGCAGCACTCGAGCATGACCTCGATCACCCGCGGATCGACCGGCGTCGTCGCTGCGTTGTCGAGGTAGACGACCGTGCTCACGACTGTCCGTCCGTCCCGCGGCGGATGCGGCTCGCCCGCGCGACGCCGCTTGCCCTGCACGGAGGTCAGGATTCCGCGCAGGATGTTGACCTCGTTCTGGTCCAGCAGCGTGCGGTTGAAGAGCCGCCTGATCCGCGCCATCAGGTGCCCCTCGCCGTTACGGTCGCGGAAATCGACCTCCTCGAGGACCTGCTCGAGGTGATCGTAGAAGCGCTCCATGTCCGTCGCGCTGGCAAGCGCGATGCCGCGCGCCGCCGCGGCGGCCTCCTCGCCCCGGGTCGCGAGCAACACCTCGTACGCGACGATCTGCACGGCCATTGCCACGTTGAGCGACGTATAGGCCGCGCCCGTCGGGATGCCGAGCAGCAACTGGCAGTGCTCGATGTCCTCGTTCGAGAGCCCGGTGCGCTCGGCACCGAACAGGATCGCGACTTCGCTCGTCGCCGAGGCCGCGGCGATCTCACGCGCCGCCTCGCGCGGCTCGACCACCCGCCACGGCAGGTGACGGGCCCTCGACGTCGTCCCGACCAGCAACCCGCAGTCGGCGACGGCGCTGCGCACGTCCGGGATAAACCCGCGCCTTCTGCAGCACGTCGTCCGCTCCTGCGGCCATGACGGTGGCCTCGGTCGCCGGGAAGCGCTCGGGGGCGACCAGGCGCAGGCGATCGAGCCCCATGGTCTTCATCGCCCGGGCCGCCGAGCCGATGTTGCCGGGGTGCGAGATGCCGACGAGGACGATGCTGACAGACATGCTCTGCTATTCTAGCCGCCCGCATGCAGCCACTACTCAACATTGCCATCAGGGCCGCGCGCCGCGCAGGCGACCTGATCGTCCGCAACGTCGACCGGGTACCGTCGCTCGGCGTGCGCTCGAAGAGCCGCAACGACTTCGTGACCGAGATCGACCAGCTCGCCGAGCGCGACATCATCGAGACGATCCGGCGCTCGCACCCGGACCACGGCTTCCTCGGCGAGGAAAGCGGTCGCAGCGGCGGCGACGAGTTCCTCTGGATCATCGACCCGCTCGACGGCACCACGAACTTCCTGCACGGCTTCCCCACCTTCGCCGTGTCGCTCGCCTGCCAGTACCGTGGCCGGCTCGAGCATGGCGTCATCTACGACCCCATGCGGCAGGAGCTGTTCACGACCTCGCGCGGCGACGGCGCGCAGCTCGACGGCAAGCGCATCCGCGTCAGCAAGCAGGCGGAGCTCGAGGGCGCGCTGATCGGCACGGGCTTCCCGTATCGCGCCAACGCACGCTGGATCGACGAATACCTGGCGATGCTCAAGGCCGTGATGCAGCAGACCGCCGGCATCCGCCGTCCGGGAGCCGCCTCGCTCGACCTCGCCTACGTGGCCGCCGGCCGCATCGACGGCTTCTGGGAAATCGGGCTCAATGCCTGGGACACCGCGGCCGGGACGCTGCTGATCACCGAGGCCGGCGGGCACATCGGCACGCTGAGCGGCGGCGAGTACCGTCAGGGCGGCAACGTGATCGCTGGAACGCCGAAGGTCTACGAGGCGCTGGTCGAGGCCTTGAGGCCGTTCGTGCCGGAAGAACTGCGAGAGGGGTGACCGATGCCGAAGCGCCTGTTTTCGACCAAGCCGATCGGCGAACTGCACGAGGCCGACGACGCGAACGAACTCAAGCGCACGCTCGACGCCCGGGCCCTGGTGCTGCTGGGCATCGGCGCGATCATCGGCACCGGCATCTTCGTGCTGACCGGCACGGCTGCCGCCAACCACGCCGGCCCGGCGCTGGTCGTGTCGTTCCTGATCGCCGGCCTCGGCTGCGCGTTCGCGGGACTGTGCTACGCGGAGTTCGCCTCGATGATCCCGGTCGCGGGCAGCGCCTACTCCTATTCCTACGCGACCCTCGGCGAGGGCGTGGCCTGGTTCATCGGCTGGAACCTGATCCTCGAGTACCTGTTCGCCGCAGCCACGGTCGCGGTCGGCTGGTCGGGCTATGTCGTGAGCCTGGTCGAGCAGTTCGGCATCATGCTGCCGGACGCGCTGACCAATGCGCCGTTCACCAAGGGCGCGGGCCACTTCGAGATCGTGCGTACCGGCGCGGTGGTCAACCTGCCGGCAGTGCTCGTCATCGCCGCGATCACCGCCCTCTGCTACGTCGGCATCCACCAGTCCGCGCGCTTCAACTCGATCGTCGTGGCGATCAAGGTCACCGTGATCGTGCTGTTCATCGGCTTCGGCATGTGGGTCGTGGACGGCGCCAACTGGACGCCTTTCATCCCGGAGAACGCCGGCGAGTTCGGCCGGTTCGGCTGGAGTGGCGTCGTGCAGGCCGCGGGAATCATCTTCTTCGCCTACATCGGCTTCGACGCGGTGTCGACAGCGGCGCAGGAAGCGAAGAACCCCCAGCGCGACATGCCGATCGGCATCCTCGCGAGCCTCGCGGTCTGCACCGTGCTCTACGTCGCCGTCTCCGCGGTGCTGACCGGCATGGTGCACTACTCCCAGCTGAACTCGCCGGCGCCGATCGCGGTCGCACTCGACCTGCACCCGGAACTCGCGTGGCTCGCCGGCTGGATCAAGCTCGGCGCGATCGCGGGCATGACCTCGGTGATGCTGGTGATGATGCTCGGGCAGCCGCGCATCTTCTACGCGATGTCCCGCGACGGACTGCTCCCGCCCCTCTTCCGCAAGGTGCACCCGACGCACCGGACCCCGTACATCGGCACGCTGATCACCGGGACGCTGGCGGCGCTGATCGCCGGCCTGTTCCCGGTCACGATCCTGGGCGAGCTCGTGTCGATCGGCACGCTGCTGGCCTTCACGACCGTCTGCCTCGGCGTGCTGGGCTGCGCTATTCGCGACCGGACCTGCCGCGCCCGTTCAAGGTCCCGGCACCGTGGTTCGTCTGCATCGCCGGCGCGCTGATCTGCGCCGGCATGATGGCCTCGCTGCCGCACGACACCTGGCTGCGCCTGCTGGTCTGGACCATCATCGGGTTGCTGATCTACGTCTTCTACGGCTTCCGTCACAGCGAACTGCGCCGGGCCGGCCGCTGACGAAGCCGGCGGCGCTCAACGGTCGTTCGCGGCGCGCTCGATGCGGGTCGCGACGAGCGACGCGAGGATGCCGCCCGCCAGCGTGCCGACGATGATGCCGAGCGACACCAGGTTCGGCACGTGGTACCTGCTGACCAGCAGCATCTTCACGCCCACGAAGGCGAGGATCAGCACCAGGCTGTAGCGCAGGTAGCGGAACATCGACATCAGGCCCGCCACGGCGAAGTAGAGCGACCGCAACCCGAGGATCGCGAACGCGTTCGACGTGAACACCAGGAACGGGTCGCGCGTGACCGCCAGGATCGCCGGGATGCTGTCCACGGCGAACACCACGTCGGTGAGTTCCACCATGATCGAGCGCGACGAAGAGCGGCGTAGCGTAGAGCCGCCCGTCACGGCGCACGAAGAAGCGCGCGCGGTCGAGATGCTCGGTCACCGGGATGAAGCGCCGGACCAGCCGCGCCGGAAAGCTCGAGCCGAAGTCGCGGTCCTCGTCGTCGTTGCGCAGCATCCTGAGCGCCGAGACGAGCAGCACCGCGCCGAACACGTAGAACATCCAGTCGAACTGCGCGAGCAGCGCGGTGCCGGCGGCGATCATCAGGCCGCGCAGCACGATCGCGCCCACGATGCCCCAGAACAGCACCCGGTACTGGTAGAGCGTCGGGATCTTCAGGTACGCGAAGATCAGCGCGATGACGAAGATGTTGTCTACCGAGAGCGACCACTCGAGCAGGTAGCCGGTGACGAACTGCACGACGGCATCCCAGCCGTTGGTCGCGCCGTGCCACGGCTCGAAGTCGAACCAGCGGTACTCGTACAGCCCGTAGATGACGAACGTGAACGAGAAGGCGACGCTGACCCAGACCGCCGTCCACGACGAGCGCCTGGCGGACCGAGAGCTCGGCCGCCTCCCGGTGCAGTACGCTCAGGTCGAGGTACAGCAGCGCGAGAAACAGCGCGAGGAATCCTATCCAGACCAGCTCGGTCAAGGCAAAGACTCCTCAGACTGCCGGCCCGG
>CAVTDU010000038.1:0-236670 GCA_963733565.1 uncultured Gammaproteobacteria bacterium | reverse complement strand
CGGCTTTTCGAAGCGCGGTAGACCTGGACCGGCGGAAAGGGACCCGGCCGGACCCGACCAGCGAACCGAACCCGACTTAGCCCAGCGCCTTCTTGACCCGCTGGTACTCCGCCACGAAGCGCCGGCGGAGTGCGGCTGCCGAACTCCTCGAGGTACTTGCCGATGTCGTCGATCTCGGTGTGCCAGGCGGCGAGGTCGAGATCGAGCAACTGGTGCAGCGCATCCTCGGGCAGCGCAACGCCCTTGAGGTCGAGGTCTTCCTTGTGCGGCAGCAGCCCGATCGGCGTCTCGTGCGCCTTCGCCCGCCCTTCGCAGCGATCGATGATCCACGACAGCACGCGCAGGTTGTCGCCGAATCCCGGCCACAGGAACTTGCCGTTCTTGTCCTGGCGGAACCAGTTGACGTGGAACACCTTCGGCAGGTGTCTTGACGCGTCCCTCGAACGACAGCCAGTGCGTCCAGTAGTCGGCGAAGTTGTAGCCACAGAAGGGCTTCATCGCCATCGAATCGCGACGCACGACACCGACCTGGCCAACGGCCGCGGCGGTGGTCTCGGAGGCCATGCCGGCACCGACCATCACGCCGTGCTTCCAGTCACGGGCTTCGTACACGAGCGGGGCGACTTCGCGGCGGCGCCCGCCGAAGAGGATCGCCGAGATCGGCACGCCCTCGGGATGCTCCATCAGGTGGTTGTAGGCGGGGTTCTGCTTCGCCGACACCGTGAAGCGTGAGTTCGCGTGCGCTGCGGGTCCGTTCGCCTTGTCGTAGGGGCGGCCCTGCCAGTCGATGGCCGGCGCGCCGGTGATGCGGCCTTCCCACCACGGCTCGTTTTCCGCCGTCACCGCGACGTTCGTGAAGATCGTGTCGTGGTGGATCATCTCGTAGGCGTTGCGGTTCGTCTTCGGGCTCGTGCCCGGCACGACGCCGAAGAAACCGGCTTCCGGGTTGATCGCGCGCAGGCGGCCGTCGGACCCGACGTGCAGCCACGCGATGTCCTCGCCGATGGTCCAGACCTTCCAGCCCGGCATCGTGTCGGGCGGGATCAGCATGCCGAGGTTGGTCTTGCCGCAGGCCGACGGGAACGCCGCCGCGATGTAGTGCACCTCGCCACGCGGGTTCTCGATGCCGACGATCAGCATGTGCTCGGCCAGCCAGCCCTCGGTGCGTGCCTGGTAGCTCGCGATGCGCAGTGCATGGCACTTCTTGCCGAGCAGCGCGTTACCGCCGTAGCCGGAGCCGATGCTCTTGATCGAGAGTTCGTCGGGGAAATGCATGATCAGGCGGCGGTCGGGGTTCAGGTCGCCGACCGAGTGCAGGCCCTTCACGAACGTGCCGTCCTTCTCGATGCGCGCCAGGGCCGCGGCCCCCATGCGCGTCATGATGCGCATGTTCAGCACCACGTACGGGCTGTCGGTGATCTCGACGCCGCAGCGGGCATAGGGCGAGGTGATCGGGCCCATGCAGTAGGGCACGACGTACATCGTGCGGCCCTTCATGCAGCCTGCGAACAGCGCGTCGACCTTGCGGTGCGCCTCGGCCGGGTCCATCCAGTTGTTGTTCGGGCCGGCGTCTTCCTTTTCCTTCGTGCAGATGAACGTGAGGTGCTCGACGCGCGCCACGTCGGAAGGATTCGAGCGGTGCAGGTAGCAGTTGGGGAATGTCGCCTGGTTCAGTTCGAGCAGGTCGCCGGTGGACAGCATCAGCTGCGTGAGCTCGTCGCGCTCGACATCCGAGCCGGTACACCAGTGGATGCTGTCGGGTTGCGCAAGCTTGGCGGATTCCGCGACCCATTCTCGAAGTGCTGCGTTGGTCGTTGTCATCAGGCAGGTATCCTTCTTGTGCCCGCCGCCGCAGTGGTCGCGGCCGCCCGGGACTTCGGGTTGTTCCTCAACTTCGCGATTATAGCCTCGCACGCCGGGGTGCCCGCACCCGTGGACGGCACGTATAAACGGTGAATGTCCCCGATTCCGGATTTCCCAAAAAAAAGCGCCCTCCGAGGAGGGCGCAATCAGGGGGAGACCTGTTTGGAAGTGTTCGACTGCGAGGCGTCAGGCTCAGGCAGCAGCCTTGCGCACGCGGGCCTTCGTCTTGCGAACGGCGCGCTTGACGCGGCGCTTCGCGGTCTTCACTTCGGGAATCTGTTCCTCGGTCGTCTCGACGACGCGCTCGTACACGTGCGTCGCAACGGCTTTCAGGTCGCGGCGGGCGATCTTGAGGATCTCGGCGGCGCGCTGCGCATCCTCGACCACACGCGTGCGCGTGGCGGGGATCAGCTCGAACTGGTCGCGGACGAGGTCGATGACGTTCTCGGCACGCGAGGCGCGCTCGAGGCGCAGCGCAACGTCCGAGATCGCCGACGTCAGCATGTCCGACTGCAGCTCGATGAAGCTCGACACGGCGGTCTGCGACACGGCGGTCAGCTTGACGCCAGAGCGCGCGAACACGCGAATCGGGGTCTTGAGGGACTTGATGTTGTCAGCCGAACCGACCATCGTCTCGCGGACGGTCTCGGCGGAGTCCTTGCGGAACTTGCGGACCTGGCCGGAGATGGCGGCGGTCTGCTCGCTTACGAATTCCTGGATCTGCTCAATCATTGTTGGCTCCTGCGGGTGGGGCTGCTGCATTGCAGCATTTGCTGCAGTGCACAATAGCCAAATGACAGTTACATGTCAAATAGGGGAAGTGCGGATTCCTGGTGAATTGCGGCTTGCCTGCCCGGGCGGCCTCCCGCAGAGTCCGATCCCCATGTCCGCACCCACCCCAGCCAAGCGGCATCCCGGGCCTTTCAGCGCCATCCTGGCGCTCAGCGCCGTGCTCGGCCTGCCTGGACCGGTCCTGGCCGCCGATTCGAGTGCGGAGCCTCCAGCCGTCGCGACGACTGGCAGCGGCCCCCTCGAGACCGAGATCCTGGTCGAGGCACTGGTGTCCGAGGACCGCGCAGACGGCAGCGAGGAGAAGCGGTTCGTCGAGGCGCGACGTCTCGAGGCCGGGGAGGAGATCTACTACACGATCCGCGTGCGCAACCCCGGCAAGGAACCGGTGACGGACATCGTCGTCACCAAGCGGATGCCCTTCGGCGTGGACTACGTCACCGGCTCGGCTGCGGGTCCGGCCTGCGATGTCGAATTCTCGGCCGACAACGGCGCGAAGTACTCGTCGGGCGGCAAGCCCGCTGAATTCACGCACGTCCGGTGGGTTTTCCAGCAACCGCTCGCTCCCGGTGCGACCGCGCTGCTGCGCTTCCGCGCCACGTTCCGCTGACCGTGGCCACCGACCTCGACGACATTTTCGCGGCGGACGGGCCGCTCGCACTGGCGCTGCCGGGCTATGGCGTCCGCGAACAGCAGTCGGCGATGGCCGAGCACGTCGCAGCGGCACTGAAGGGCCACGAGACACTGGTCGTCGAGGCTGGAACGGGTACCGGCAAGACATTCGCTTATCTCGTGCCGGCGCTCGTTTCGGGGCGGCGCGTGATCCTCTCGACGGGCACCCGCGCGCTGCAGGACCAGCTCTATCACCGCGACATTCCAGCCGTCTGCGCGGCACTGGGTCGTCCGGTCCGGATCGCACTGCTGAAGGGCCGCGCCAACTACCTGTGTCGCCATCGGCTCGACATGGCGGAGCAGCAGGCCTACGCGCGTGGCGTGCGGCGCGAGGTGGCCGTGGCCATCCCGAAGGTCCGCGCGTGGTCGCACGTGACCCGCCGCGGGGACATCGCCGAATTGCCGCGCATCGGCGAGCAGGATCCCGTCTGGCCGTGGGTGACCTCGACGCGCGAGAACTGTCTCGGCACTGAATGCCCGAAGTACGACGACTGCTTCGTGCTCGCGGCGCGGCGCGAGGCCCAGGCGGCCGACATCGTCGTGGTGAATCACTACCTGCTGATGGCCGACCTCGTGCTGAAGGAGGAGGGCTTCGGCGACCTGCTGCCCGGCGCCGACGCGATCGTCATCGACGAGGCGCACCAGCTGCCGGACGTGGCCGCGCAGTTCCTCGGCTACAACGTCAGCACGCGCCAGTTGTCGGCGATTACCAAGGACATTGCCGGCGAGCTGCTGCTCTCGCAGCAGATGGCCTCCAGCGTCGATGCGGCGCTCACCGGGCTCGATGCGCAGGTCGCCGCGGTGGTGTCCGCCGGCAGTGGTACCGACGCGAGGCTCGAGCATTCGCAGTGGCCCGAACGCCTGGTGGAGTCGCTGAACGGACTTGCGGGCCGTGCCGCCGAGCTCGCGGAGGCGCTCGCACCGCTTGCGGGCGAGGGGCAGGGCGCGTTTGCACGCCTGCGCGAGCGACTGGTGGAAAGCGCCGAGCGCCTGAACTCGCTCACGCGCGAGGAGCTCGAGGGTGGCGTGCGCTGGGCGGAGACGAGCGCGCGCAGCGTGAGCTGTCACTACGCGCCGGTGGACGTCGCATCGCAGCTCGCGGCACTGATGCAGACACAATCGAGCGCGTGGATCCTGACCTCGGCGACGCTCGCGGTGGGCGACGACTTCTCGCACTTCAAGCGCCGGTCCGGGCTGTCGCACGCGCGCAGCCTGCGCTTCGAGAGCCCGTTCGACTTCGCAAACCAGGCGCTGCTCTACCTGCCGAAGGGCCTCGGCGAGCCCGGTGCGCCGGACCACACGGGGAACGTCATCACCGCTTCATTGCCAGTGCTCGAGGCGAGCGGGGGCAGGGCGTTCCTGCTGTTCACGAGCCACCGCGCGCTGCGGGAGGCTGCTGAACTGCTCCGGCAGGCGTGGGGCGACACGCCGCCGGTGCCGGTGCTCGTGCAGGGAGACGGGTCGCGCGACCAGCTGCTGCGACGTTTCCGCGAGGCGGGCAACGCGGTGCTGCTCGGCACCGGGAGTTTCTGGGAAGGCGTCGACGTGAAGGGCACCGCGCTGTCGGTCGTGATCATCGACAAGCTGCCGTTCGCCGCTCCGGACGATCCGCTGCTCAAGGCGCGGCTCAACGCGATCCGCGAGCAGGGCGGCAACCCGTTCTTCGACGAGCAGGTGCCGCAGGCCGTGATCGCGCTGAAGCAGGGCGTCGGACGCCTGATCCGCGACGAGGCAGACTTCGGCGTCGTGATGATCTGCGACACGCGGCTGGTGAAGAAGGGCTACGGCCGCGCGTTCCTCGCGAGCCTGCCGCCGATGAAGCGGACGCGGGAGCTGGAGGAGGTGCAGCAGTTCCTGAGGGAGCGGCTGGGGAAGCGGCAGGAGAGCGGATAGTGATTAGCGGATAGCGGATAGTCGGAAAGCTCAGCCGCCGACGCTCCGCTTCTCTTACTATCCGCTACCCGCTGATCACTAACCGCTTCTCCTATCCACTATCCGCTATTCACTATCCGCTTCCCGTCCCCCATGCGTCTTCTCGCCCTCGACACCTCCACCGAAGCCTGCTCGGCCGCGCTGCTGATCGACGGGGCCACGACGCTGCGCTTCGAGATCACCGAGCGCAGTCACGCCGAGCTGATCCTGCCGATGGTCGATTCGCTGTTGCTCGAGGCAGGTCTCGAGCTGCACGACCTCGACGGGCTCGCGTTCGGGCGCGGTCCGGGTGGCTTTACGGGGCTGCGCATCGCGACGGGTGTGGTGCAGGGACTCGCATTCGGCGCGAACCTGCCGGTCGCGCCGGTGTCGAGCCTCGCCGCTGTGGCCGAGCAGGTGCCGGCGAGCGAGGGCGAGGTCGTGCTGGTCTGCAACGACGCACGCATGGGCGAGGTCTACTGGGCTGCCTTCCGCAGCGACGGGTCGGGCGAGGTCGAAGCGGTGACTGCCGAATCCGTGTCGCCGCCGGATCGGGTGCCGCTCGACATCGCGGCGGCTGCGCCATGCAGCCGGAAACGGCATCGCGCGCCATCCGGAACTGCGGCAGCGGCTCGAAGAGGCCGGATTGCAGATTCATGACGGCCTGTATCCGCGGGCCGACGCGATCGCGCGGCTCGGCGCGCGGGAACTGGCCGCAGGTCGCGGTGTTGCGGCGGAAATGGCGCTTCCTGTGTATGTCCGTGACGACGTGGCAAGGCCGTCGGGCGGCGCTGTCACCGGAGTGTCATAATTCCAGTGCGTAATTCTGCTGCTATCCGGCCCCCAGGCGTCGAGGCGTCATGACCAGCAAGCAGATACTGATCGTCGAGGACGAGAAGCCCATCCGCGACATGATCGCCTTCGGGCTGCGTCGCGCCGGCTTCGACGTGCGCGAGGCCGAGGACAGCTCCGGCGCGCGTGCCAGCATTGCGGACCATCGCCCGGACCTGATGCTCGTGGACTGGATGCTGCCGGACCAGAGCGGCCTCGAGCTCACGCGCGCGGTCAAGCGCAACAAGGACACCGAGGACCTGCCGGTGATCATGCTCACCGCGCGGGCCGATGAGCACGACAAGGTCTCGGGTCTCGAGGGTGGAGCCGACGACTACGTCACGAAGCCTTTCAGTCCGCGCGAACTGCTGGCGCGGATCAACGCCGTGCTGCGGCGGTCGACGCCGGCCGGCAGTGGCGGAACGATCGAAGCGGGTGGCCTGACGCTCGATACCGCGAGCCATCGGGTGACGGCTGGCGACCAGACCGTGACGCTCGGTCCCACCGAGTATCGCCTGCTGCAGTTCTTCATGGAGCACCCCGAGCGCGTGTACACGCGCGGCCAGGTGCTGGATCGCGTCTGGGGCGGCAACGTCTATGTCGAGGAGCGCACGGTGGACGTCCACATCCGCCGGCTCCGCAAGGCACTCGAGCCCTTCGCGAGCGACGGACTGATCCAGACCGTGCGCGGGTCCGGCTACCGGTTCTCGACCCGGCCCGAGTAGGCGACCGGCGGGGCGGTCCAACTTGTCGCAACCCGCCTGGCAAACCATCGCGTGGATCGTCGCGACCGTCCTGGTCGCGGCGGCGGTGGGCTTTCTCTTCGATCACACGGCAGCCTTCGTTGCGGTGGCACTTGCCTTGCTGCTCGCGGCGCATGTGCGCAACCTGCTGCGCTTCGAGCGCTGGCTCCGTAACCGCTCGACCGAGCCGCCGCCCGACATGCGCGGCGCGTGGGGCGAGGTTGCGGCGATCACGCACCGCATCTACCGTCGCAAGGTATTCCACAAGCGGCGCGTGCTGACGCTGTTCCGCGAGTTCCGCCGCATGACCTCGGCCATGCCGGATGGCGCGATCCTGCTCGGGCCGAACCGCGAGATCCTCTGGCTCAATCGCACGGCGGGCCGCTGGCTGGACCTGCGGCGCAAGGTCGATCGCGGCATCCGCATCGACAACCTCGTGCGACACCCGGAGTTCGTGGAGTACATGGAGAGCGGCGGCGCGACGACCCCGCCGCGCATCCACCTGCCGAAGCTCGGCGACCGCTGGCTCGAGTTCCACCTCGTCAAGGCGAGCGACAGCGAGCAGCAGCTGCTGATCGTGCGCAACGTGACGGGCGAAGCGCGGCTCGAGTCGATGCGCAAGGACTTCGTCGCGAACGCGTCCCACGAGCTGCGCTCGCCGTTGACGGTCATCAGCGGATACCTCGATGCACTGGCCGACGATCCGGCGCTCGATGCGGGCTGGCGCGAGCCGGTGCACGAGATGCAGCGGCAGTCCGGGCGGATGCGCGGCATCGTGCAGGACCTGCTCGAGTTGTCGAAGCTCGAGGCCCAGGGCGGCGAGGCGGAGCAGACGCCAGTCGACGTGGGCGGCATGCTTGCGATGATCCGCAGGGACGTGCTGTCCCGGCCGCAGCATCCGGCGACGGTCAACCTCGAGCTCGCGACCGACGCGATGCTGCTCGGTGCGGAAAACGAGCTGCACTCGGTGTTCTCGAATCTCGTCTCGAACGCGGTCAAGTACACGCCCGCGGACGGCACGATCGACATCCGCTGGTGGGTGGACGAGAAGGGCGGTCACGTCTCGCGTTCGCGACACCGGCATAGGCATCCCGGGCGAGCACCTGCCGCGGCTCACCGAGCGCTTTTATCGCGTGGATGCCGGTCGCTCCCGGCAGCTCGGCGGCTCGGGGCTCGGTCTCGCCATCGTGAAACACGCATTGCAGCGTCATGACGGCCGGCTCGAGATCGTGAGCGAGGAAGGCAAGGGCAGCACCTTCACGGCCCATTTCCCCGCCGCGCGCGTGCAGCACGTGTCGCGCAATCACAACGGCAACTGAAACCTCCCTGTAACAGAGCGAGCCTATAAAGGCGCGCAGGGACTTCTGCCGAGGGCGCGCACAGCGTGGTCCGACGCGGGACTGTCGTTCAGCTACCACTATCGTGAGGGGACTATCGTGAGAACCACCCTGCTTGCCACGGCTGTCGCCGCGGCTCTGACACTGGCTGCGGTCGAAGCGTCGGCTGCCCCGGGCAGCGCGGCCACCAAGGCGGAAATCCAGGCCATGCAGGCCCAGATGGAAGCGCTGGCCGCGCGCCTCGGCAAGCTCGAGGCCGCGAACACGGCGCTCCAGGCCGAAAACTCGGAGCTCAGGTCTGTCGTAGAGCGCCGCGACGCCGAGACGGACTATCTCAAGGCGCAGACCAAGGAACTGCGCGAAGAGGGCGCCGTGGCCTCGAACGAGCTCAGCAAGCTCAAGGGCGCCGACTGGGCGTCGAGGATCAAGTTCAAGGGCGACTTCCGCATGCGCGACGAGAACATCGAGACGCAGCGAGTGGTCGTGCCGACCACGGGCGCTTCCGAGGATCCCGGAGGTCCAGGATGCGGCCGACCGCAACCGTGCCCGCTTCCGTGCGCGCTTCGGTTTCGATGCGACCGTGACCGACACCGTCAAGGCCACCTTCCGCCTCGCCTCGGGTGACGGCGATCCGCGCTCGACCAACCAGACCTTGACCAACATCGCTTCGCCGAAGCAGATCTGGATCGACCAGGCCTACACCGACTGGAACTTCATGAACGGCGGCAATCTCGTGCTGGGCAAGCAGCCGTATCCGTTCTTCCGACCGGGCCAGAGCCTCTTCTACGACGGCGACTTCAATCCGGAAGGCGCGGCGGTCAAGCTCGACCGCGGCATGTTCTTCGGCAGCGCCTACTGGTGGTGGCTGCAGGAGAACTACAACGCGAGTCCCACCGGCAACAACGAGGACGCCAACCTCTGGGGCCTGCAGGGCGGCATGAAGTTCGCGCTGCTCGGCGGCGAGACGAAGCTGGCGGCCAGTACTACGAGTGCGGTGCCTGCAAGAACAACAACCCGTTCTGGAACGCTGCGCCGGCAGTCAACAACTCCTTCGGCAACACGACGATCAACCAGGGCCTCGGGCACGACGGCGATCAACGTGCTCAAGTACGGCTACGACGTCCTCGAACTGTCGGGCCAGATGGACCTGACCGTGTTCGACCTGCCGCTGCTCGCTGTGGGTGGACTGGGCGCAGAACATGGCTTCGGACGTCGAGTACGACACCGCGTACAACGTCGGCTTCCTGCTCGGCAAGGCGTCGAACCCGAAGACCTGGGAGTTCGGCGCGATGTGGCAGGAGATGGACAAGGATGCGCATGTATGCGCAGATGATCGACTCGGACTTCGGTGGCGGCAACACCGACTCGTCCGGCTGGGTGTTCAAGGCCGGCTACGCCCCGGTGAAGAACATCACGCTGAACGCGACCTACTTCCTGAACGAGATCAACAAGGACGTGCCGCCGAGCACGACCCCGGCCAACACGTTCACCGGGCTCGACTACGACCGGTGGCAGCTGGACGTGAACTACAAGTTCTGACCGCGTTCGCTGCAAAGCCCTCACCCGGCTCGCGTCCTTTCACGGCGCGAGCCGCCTTCCCCGGGAATGCCCGGGGAGGGCATGGGTGGGGGCTTTCTCTTGCCGGCGCTCTTGCCGCGACCCCGGCTCTCCTGTATATCGGCGCAGTTCCGGAGAACCCATGGACACCTCAGACCTCTCGCACCACATCCTGAGCCGCTTCAATGCCGACCTCGAGGGCGTACGCTCAGGGGTCATGCAGATGGGCGGGCTCGTCGAGCAGCAGCTGCAGGACGGCATCAAGGCGCTCTACTCGGGTGACGGGCGACTCGGCGAGGAAGTGGCCGGCTCGACCACAAGGTCAATGCCATGGAGGTGGCGATCGACGAGGATTGCAGCCGCATCCTGGCGACGCGCGGCCCGACGGCCTCGGACCTGCGCCTGATCGTCGCGATCATCAAGACGATCACCGACCTCGAGCGCATCGGCGACGAGGCGGAGAAGCTGGGCAGCATCGCTTCGCGCCTCGCCACGCTCGACCGGCCGACCGACCGGTACCGCGAGATCAAGCACATCGGCGACCTGGTGGCCGACATGGTGCACGGCGCGCTCGACGCTTTCGCACGCATGGATACCGACGCCGCACTCGCGGTGGCACGCCAGGATCGCATCGTGGACGAGGAATACGAGGCGCTGCAGCGCCAGTGCATCACGTTCATGATGGAAGACCCGCGCGCGATCCGCCGGGCGCTCGACATCCTGTGGGTCGCGCGGGCGCTGGAGCGCATCGGCGACCATGCCAAGAACATCTGCGAGTACGTGATCTACATGGTGCTCGGCAAGGACATCCGCCACCTGTCGATCGAGGATGTCGAACAGCAGCTGGCCGCGGCGCGAGCGGCGCGAACCGGCAACGGGGGCTGACGCGCCGCATGCTTCCTGACTGGCTGACCCGGCGGACCGGGAATTTCCTGGGCCTGCTCGCCTGCGCCGCGCTCATCGGCTACGCGCTCTACGCCCAGTACGGCATGGGCCTCGAGCCCTGTCCGCTGTGCATCCTGCAGCGGGTGGCGGTGATGGCTGCCGGCGTGCTGTTCCTGCTCGCGTTCCTGCACAACCCCGGGCGACCGCGGCGCGCGTGTCTACGGCGCACTCATCGACCTCGTGGCGCTGCTCGGCATTCTCGTCGCGGCCCGCCAGATCTGGATCATCGCCCAGCCGCCCGGAGCGGTGGCGGAGTGCGGCGCGAGCCTCGACTACATGATGGACGTGCTGCCGCTGCACGAAGTGCTCGGCAAGGTGCTGACGGGCTCGGGCGAGTGCGCGAAAATCGACTGGCTCTTCCTCGGCCTCAACATGCCGACGTGGGTGTTGATGGCGCTGGCGTGCGTCGGCCTCTGGGGCCTGCTCGTCAACTGGTTCGCGCCGCGCGCGGGACGGTAACCGCGCCGGCGACCGGGTCACGGGATCTGGTGCCGCTCCTTGAAGCGGCAGATCTCCTGCCACACGTCCGACGAAACCGTATCGGGCGCTGACGCGCGCGAAGATCTGGCTCAGCACGTCGCGTTCCTTGGCATCCACGGTCCCGTCCTCGAGTGCCAGTTTCTCCAGCATCTCGAGTTCCCCGGCGTCGATGGTCCCGTCATTGGCGAATATCCGCAGGAATGAGTACTGCATGATCGCGTTCCAGGTGCTGCCGGGCGTCGGATGCATCTTCTTCCCCTTGGGTCTTGTTCGCACTGGCCGCAGACAGCCTCTGCGGCCGAAACGCGAATGCTAGACAGGGGACGCGTCGCGCACTCCGTGAATTTTTTGTGACAGCGGATCCAGGCGCGGAGAGCGTTACGCGGCTGGCACGGGCGTCGGCAATGTCTCGGTCTCCGGGATGATCGCCAGGTTGGCGAGGAACTGGCGCGTGGCCGCCGCCCAGGAATGCTGCAGGGCATGCGCACGGCAAGCCTCGGGGCTCAACTGCAGGGCCGCCAGCGCCGCAGCGCGCAGGTCTTCGCTCAACACGCCGGTCACCCGGCACGACGACATCGATCGGGCCTGTCACCGGATAGGCGGCCACCGGTACGCCGCAGGCCATGGCCTCGAGCAGCACGAGGCCGAAGGTGTCGGTGCGGCTCGGGAAGACGAACACGTCCGACGCGGCGATGTGGGCCGCGAGGTCCTCGCCATAGCGGTAGCCCGCAAACACTGCGTCGGGATACCGTCGCTGCAGGTCCGCGGCAGCCGGACCGCCGCCCACGACGAGCCTGGTGCCGGGCAGGTCGAGCGCGAGGAAATCCTCGACCCCTTTTTCGACCGCGATGCGGCCGAAGTAGAGCCAGATCGGCCGCGGCAGGTCGAGAAACGCGCGGTCCCGCGGACGGAACAGGTCCGTGTCCACGCCCCGGCCCCAGACGGCGAGCCTGCCGAAGCCTCGCGACTCGAGCAGCCGCTGCATGGACCGGGTCGTCACCAGCGTGCGGGATGCCCGGCCGTGGAACCAGCGGACCGCGGCGTAACCAAGGGACAGCGGGACGGGGAAGCGAGCCCGGACATACTCCGGGAACTGGGTGTGATACGCGGTGGTGAACGGCCGGTTGCGGCGTGCGCACCAGTTCCTCGCCGCCAGCCCGAGTGGCCCCTCCGTGGCGATGTGCACCGCATCCGGCGCGAGCATTTCGAGCCGCCGGCGAACGGCGCGCCCCGCGAACAGCGACAGCCTTATTTCCGGATAGGTGGGGCAGGGAATGGTCCGGAAGTCGGCCGGCGAAATGACCGTGACCTCATGGCCGGCCGCCTCGATCTCGCGAATCGTGTGCCCCAGTGTCCGGACGACGCCGTTGACCTGCGGCAGCCATGCGTCCGTGATGAGTGCCAGCCTCACGCGGCCGGGTCCAGCGCGACGGCGCCGTCGAACAGCGGCAGGGCCTGCGAACCGAGCAGTACTTCCGCGTTCTCGGTCCATCGCAGCAGGCTCAGGCGTCCCTGGAAGTCCTCGACCAGCGCCGTGCAGCTCTCGACCCAGTCGCCGTCGTTGCAGTAGGTGACGCCGTCGATGTCGGTAATCTCGGCGCGGTGGATGTGGCCGCAGATGACGCCATCCACGCCGCGCCGGCGTGCCTCGACCGCGAGCGCGCGCTCGAAGTTCGCGATGTACTTCACCGCGTTCTTCACCTTGTGCTTGAGGAAAGCGGCAACGGAGAAGTACGGATAGCCGAAGAGCCGCCGCACGGCGTTCACGTAGCGGTTCAGGCGCAGCGCGGCCGAGTACGCCTTGCTGCCCAGCGACTCGAGCATGGGGCTGGCGCGCACGATGCTGTCGAACTCGTCGCCGTGCATGACCAGAAAGCGACGCCCGTCGGCCGTTTCGTGCAGCGCCTCCAGGCGGATCTCGACGTTGCCCAGCACCAGCCCGTCGTGATCGCGGAACGGCCGGTCGTGATTGCCGGGTACGTAGACGACCCGCGTGCCGTGCTTGGCCTTGCCGAGAATCGTGCGGATGACGTCGTTGTGCGCCTGCGGCCAGTAGAAACTGCGTGTCAGGCTCCACACGTCGATGATGTCGCCGACGAGGTAGATCTGCTGGCACTCGACGCGGCGCAGGAAGTCGAGCAGGAATTCCGCGCGGCATCCCTTGAAACCAAGATGGACGTCGGAGATGAAGATGCTACGGAATCGCAGCGTGGGTCGCGGCGCCGGCATCTTGTCCATGTGACTTCGCCCTCTGCAGCCTTGCTCGGGGCGAACACTGCGCGCCGGTCATGAACGCAGTGTGAAGAATCGAAGACAACTACATGACGCAGCTAGATTTCCGAAACCGACAGCCGGCGCAGCAGCGCCATCCGCTTGTCGTGGTGTTCCTCCATGCGCTCGAGCACGTCCGAGAGGAACTCGACCGTTCCCACGATCCCGGGTCCCTTGTTCAGCATCACGCACTCCGCCCGGCTGCTCATGACCGCGTCGCTCACTTCGGCGCGGGTCGGCGCCCCGCCCTTGGCGAGTCCCTCGAGCACCTGGGTGGCCCAGACGACGGGCACGTGCGCCGCCTCGCAGAGCCAGAGGATTTCTTCCTGGACCTCCGACAGCCGTTCGAAGCCGACTTCAACGGCGAGGTCGCCGCGGGCCACCATGACGCCAACAGGCGGGGTCCGCAGGCTCGCAAGCAGGATGCGCGGCAGGTTGCGGAACGCCGCGGCATTCTCGATCTTGAGGACGATGCCGACGTGCCCGGCACCGAGCTCGCGCAACCGGTCCTGGAGCGCGAGGACGTCCTGCGGCGAACGTACGAACGACAGGGCGACGATGTCGGCGAACTGCACCGCCTCGCGCAGGTCCACCATGTCCTTCTCTGTCAGCGCGCCCAGTTCCAGCTCCGTGTCCGGGAAGTTGATGCCCTTTTCCGCTCGCAGTCGTCCGCCGGCAGGTGGTACCTGCGTCACCTGCATCTCGATGCGTTCGCCGTCGTTGCCCGTCACCAGGCCGCCGATCTTGCCGTCGTCCAGCCACACGCGGTTGCCCACCCGGACGTGTTCGAAGGCGGCCGCCAGCGTGCAGTGAATGCGTGCCGGGGCGACGACCTGCCCGGCGGCGCCGCGCTCCGCAGCACGCCCGGGCGCCGGATCCCGTGTCAGGACGAGTGTGTCGCCGATCTCGCAGGGTAATGGGCGCCGCCACGCCCGGCAGGTCGCCGACGCTGAACTCCGAGACGACCGAACCGTCACGGTAAGCGGTGAACTCGTCGCCCGCCGCCGCGTAGATCGTCCTCTCGGTCTCGGCGATCGCCGACCGGCCTGCTCGCTCGACGACCCTGAGCGTGCGGTGGCGGCCGCGCAGGTCCGTCGTCCGCAACGTATCGCGCGGACGCAGCGATCGTGTGCTGTGGCCGTTCAGGGGGAGGACGGCAGTGGTGCCGGGCGGAGCCGGTTCCGGTTCGCGCGCAGGAGTCAGCCAGACCCGCGCCGCGACCGTCAGCCTTCCCGCGGGATCACGCTTCGGCTTGATGCGGATGAAGTGCCCGACCGGCTCGATGCTTCCGGTACGCAGCTTCGGACCGCCGAGGTCCGCCTGGATGGCGCACTTGCGCCCGACGACCTGCTCGGCACGCCTCAGGTTGGCCGCCATCTTCCGCCATGCCGTCGCGTCGTCGTGGGCGCAATTGATGCGCATGAGGTCCATGCCCGCCCGCAGCAGGTCCTCGATGAGCCGCACGTCCTCGGCAGCGGCGCTCGGCATCGTCACCATGATGCGGACCAGGCGATCGCGAGGTGCCGGACCGAGCAGCCGTCTTGCGTGATCCCGCAGCAGCAGCCGGCCGCTGCGGAAGTCGACGGGAGGATGCGGCTGCCCGGCGGCCGGCACCCTGGCCAGTGCCTCGAGACTGGCGATGACCGCATTGAGCCCGGCAACGACGTGCGCCTCGAGGATGCCGAGCGACGAAAGCCCGAGCGAATGCAGGTCGTGCTGCAGGCTGCGGATGTCGCTCTGGCGGAGGCTCAGGTAATGAAGCAGGTTCCGGGCGCTGTTCCGGTAATGCGCCTCGACGGAATCGATGTCGCCGGCGTGTGCCGCCTCGAACTCGAGCGCGCGGTCGCGCAGGTCGCGGAGTTCGGCAAGCGAACGGTTGATGAGGCGGTCGGTGGCCATCGATCGGCTGGGCTCTGGCGGTCCACAAGCCTAGGCCGCCACGGTGACGGATTTATTGCAGTCGACGGGCAGCGCCTGCCGGCGCCTCCGCCGTGTCATGAGATTTTCATGATCGATCCGTAGATTCCTCGTGGCGAACCGGTCATCAAACCGCCCTACCTGGAGATTCACCTGATGCGACTGAAAGTCATATTGCTGGGCGTCGTCTGCGCCGGCACGGTTCCGTCCGCCCTCGCGGCGCCCCAGTTCGTGAATGGTGTCGCGCTCGACGGGGCCGCGCTGGATGTGAGCGGCGGAACCGACGCGAACGACGGTCGCCTGGGCTATTTCTCCGACCTTTTCTACGACGCCAAGCGCAAGCACTGGTGGGCGCTGTCGGACCGCGGGCCCGGCGGCGGCGCGCTCAACTACGAAACCCGTGTGCAGCGCTTCAAGCTCGACATCGACGCGGCGACCGGTGCCATCAGCGGATTCAAGGTGCTCCAGACCGTGATCTTCCGGGACGAATCGGGCAACCCGCTCGACGGCATCGCGCCGTCTCCGGGGAACCAGCTCGGTCGCGCCTTCGACCCGAAGGATTCGTCATTCATCCGAAGAACGGTCGCTTCTTCGTGTCCGACGAGTACGGACCGTCGCTCTACGAGTTCAGCCGCGAGGGCATCCGGCAGCGGACGTTCGTCACGCCGGCGAACCTCGTGCCCCGCAATGCGGCGAGCGGCGTTCCGAACTTCGCCGGCGACACCGGCAACACGGCCGGCAAGCGCACCAACCGCGGCTTCGAGGGACTCGCCATCAGCCCCGACGGCGCGTACGTCTACGCGATGCTGCAGAGCGCAATGCTGGACGAAGGCGCCGGCAGCGGAGTCTGCAATCGCATCGTCAAGTTCGACACCGAGACCGGCAGCGCCGTCGGCCCAATACGCGTACCAGATGGAGGGATCCTCGCAGGGTCGCGGGATATCGGCGCTGGTCGCATTGAACGACCATGAGTTCCTGGTGCTCGAGCGCAACAACCGTGGCATCGGCGTGGGCGCGGAATCGAGTCCGCCGAACAAGAAGGTCTTCCGCATCAGTCTCGATGGCGCGGCGGACGTGAGCAACCAGGCATTCGCCACGAGCGCCTGCCCGGCAGGCAAGGTTGCCAAGACCGGTCCGTTCCTCGACCTTGCAGCGAATACGCTGGCGGAGCTCGGCAACAAGGTCCCGGAGAAGTGGGAAGGCCTGGCGGTCGGCGCGACGCTCGGTGACGGCAGCTACCTGATGCTCGCCGGTACGGACAACGACTACAGCGTTACCCAGAACGGGAGCAACGTGCAGTTCGACGTCTATTTCCGCTTCAGCGATCCGGACCCGTATGCCGGCTCCATCCAGTGTCCGCTCGGTTCAACGACAGGCTGTTTCGCGACCACGGGCGGTGCGCCGGTGACGTTGCCGGGCGACGGCAGCTACAAGCTCCTGCCCGGTGTGCTGCACGCATACAAGGTGCCGGCGAGCGATCTGGCCGGGTTCGTTCCTGCGAAGCCGCCGATCAAGTAGCGGGACGCGCCACGCCGCCCGCAGGATCCGCAACCAGGGGGTAAGTCGCTACCTGGGTACTTCGAGTCCGCCCAGGATCCGCTCCATCACGCGCTCGTAGATGCGGCTCAGCACGTCGATGTCGGCGACGCGCACGCACTCGTTGACCTTGTGGATCGTCGCGTTGCCGACGCCGACCTCGACGACCTGCGCGCCGGTGGGCGCGATGAACCGTCCATCCGACGTGCCGCCCGTGGTCGAGAACTGCGGCGTGAGGCCGGTCACGTCGCGAACCGCGCCGGACACGGCTTCGGTCAGCAGGCCGGGCGAAGTGAAGAACGGCAGTCCCGAGACGAACCATTCCAGCGTGTACTTGACGCCGTGGCGGTCGAGGATCGCGAGCACGGTGCGCTGCAGCGACTCGACCGTCTGCTCCGTCGAGAAGCGCAGGTTGAATCGCACCTTCATCTCGCCCGGTATCACGTTCGGCGCGCCCGTGCCGGCCGCGACGTTCGAGACCTGGAAGGACGTCGGCTGGAAGAACTCGTTGCCCTCGTCCCAGCGCCGCGCGACGAGTTCCGCGAGCGCGGGCGCGAAGCCGTGCACGGGGTTGTCGGCGAGGTGAGGGTAGGCGATGTGCCCCTGCACGCCGTGCACCGTGAGCCTGCCCGACAGCGACCCGCGGCGGCCGATCTTGATCGTATCGCCGAGGCGCTCGTGGCTCGTGGGCTCGCCGACGACGCAGTAGTCGATCTTCTCTCCGCGGGCCTCGAGCACCTGCATCACGCGCCGGGTGCCGTCCACCGAAGGGCCTTCCTCGTCGCTGGTGATCAGGTAGGCGAGGCTGCCCACGTGGTTCGGGTGACGTGCAACGAATCGCTCGGTCGCGACGACCATCGCCGCGAGGCCGCTTTTCATGTCGGCCGAGCCGCGCCCGTAGAGCATGCCGTCACGCACGACGGGCTCGAACGGATCCGTGTGCCATTCCTCGCGCGGTCCGGTCGGCACGACGTCCGTGTGTCCGGCGAAGCAGAGCACGGGCCGCGCCGAGCCGCGGCGGGACCAGAGGTTGTCCACCGGGGCGTAGGTCAGGCGCTCGTTGCGGAACCCGAGGGCCGCCAGCCGGGCGCCGATGACGTCGAGGCAGCCGTGATCCTCGGGGCTGACCGAGGGTCGGCGGAGCAGGTCTTCGGTCAGCGCGAGCGTGGATGACATGAAGCTGTAACGTCCGGGGCGTACCAGTAGGCAGGCGCGACCGGGCTTTCCGGCGCAGGGCGTGTATAGCGGAGTGACCGGGCCACGACAAGCCTCGGAGCCGGGGCCTGGCCTTGTAACACGGCTGTCACACGCCGGATTCAGACTTGTCGGCACAGGTTACGCAGTCCTTTGTACATCCCCCGTCTTTCAGAGGGTCAAGTCCATGAAGTTGTGGCAGAAATTCGCAGCTCCCGGCAATGCTGCTGGCCGTCGGCGCCGTCGCCGCCCCCGAGCGTGCCCATGCGCAGGCCGCGATCAAGATCGACGGCTCGAGCACCGTGTTCCCGATCTCCGAAGCGCTGGCCGAGGAGTTCCAGATCTCCAAGCGCGGCAAGGTCCGCGTCACGGTCGGCATCGCCGGCACCGGCGGCGGCTTCAAGAAGTTCTGTCGCGGCGAGACGGACATCTCGAACGCCTCGCGCCCGATCACGGCCGAGGAGATGGAGAACTGCCGCAAGGCCGGTATCAAGTACATCGAGCTGCCGGTGGCCTACGACGCGCTCACGGTCGTGGTGAACCCGGCCAACACCTGGGCCAAGTCGCTGACCGTTGCGGAGCTCAAGAAGATGTGGGAGCCGGCCGCGCAGGGCCGGATCACGAACTGGAAGCAGATCAACGGCAGCTTCCCGGACCAGAAGCTGATGCTGTTCGGGCCGGGCGCCGACTCGGGCACGTTCGACTACTTCACCGAAGCGGTCATGGGCAAGGCAAAGTCCAGCCGTGGCGACTTCACCGCCAGCGAGGACGACAACACGCTGGTGCAGGGCGTCGAGAACAACAAGAGCGCGCTCGGTTACTTCGGCTTCGCGTACTACGCGGCCCACAAGGACAAGCTGCGGGCCGTGCTGATCGACGGCGGCAAGGGCCCGGTCGCGCCCAGCATCGAGACCGTGATCAACGGTACGTATTCGCCGCTGTCCCGGCCGCTCTTCATCTACGTCAGGGAGTCTTCGGCAGGCCGGCCCGAGGTCAAGGAGTTCATCGAGTTCGCGATGAAGGAAGGCGCCGCCCTCGTGAAGGAAGTCGGTTACGTCCCGCTGCCGGCCTCCGCGTACCAGCTGGCGCTGAAGCACTTCAACGACCGCAAGCTCGGATCCGTGTTCGGAGGCGTGCCCAAGGTGGGCGTGACGATCGAGCAGCTGCTGTCGATGGAAGGCAAGCTCTGATCGCGGTTAGAATCCGGGGCGGCGGGAAAAGACCATGACGGGCAGGACGGGTACTCCCACATGACCCAGGCGAAGGCGTTGGCATCGAAGGGTGCGTTCTCGTCGATCCGGTACCGGAAGAACCGCGACCGGATCGTCGAGCTGCTGTTGCTGACTGCCGGCCTCGTGGCGGTTTTCACGACCGCGGCGATCGTCTTCATCCTGGTCTACGAGTCGGCGGCGTTCTTCGATCACGTCTCGATCAGGGACTTCCTGACCGACACGATGTGGACGCCGCTGTTCGCCGACGCGCGCTACGGCATCATGCCGCTCGTCGCGGGCACGCTGACGGTGACAGGTGTGGCGCTGCTGGTCGCCATTCCGCTCGGCACCATCATCGCCATCTACCTGTCGGAGTTCGCGTCGCACCGGCTGCGCGAGACGGTCAAGCCGGTCCTCGAGCTGCTCGGCGCGGTGCCGACGGTGGTCTACGGCTACTTCGCGTTGCTGATGGTCACGCCGCTGCTGCAGAAGATCTGGCCCGAGCTGCCGGGCTTCAACATGCTGAGCGCGGGACTCGTGATCGGGCTGATGATCATTCCCTACGTCGCGACGGTCGGCGAGGACGCGATGCGCGCCGTGCCGCGCTACATGCGCGAGGGGTCGTATGCGATGGGCGCCACCAAGCTGCAGACCGCGCTGCGCGTCGTCGTTCCGGGTGCGTTCTCCGGGCTCGCGGCGGCCTACATCCTCGGCATCTCGCGCGCCGTCGGCGAGACCATGGTGGTCGCGATCGCCGCCGGCATGCAGCCGAACCTGACGTTCAATCCGGCGGAGCCGGCCGCGACGATCACCGCCTACATCGTGCAGGTCAGCCTCGGTGACCTGCCGCACGGCAGCATCGGCTACCAGAGCATCTTTGCGGCCGGCCTCGTGCTGATGCTGTTCACGCTCGTCTTCAACGTGATCGGCTTCTTCCTGACACGCCGCTTCCGGGAGGCGTACTGATGGCCGCCACGGCGCAGATGACGCTGGAGGAGATCCGCCGCGGTCTTTCCTGGCGCAAGCAGCTCGACAAGGTCTTCGTCCTCGTCGGCCTGGCGATCCTGTTCGCGTGCCTCGCGATCCTTGCGCTGCTGTTCCTCGACCTGGTGCGTGACGGCGCCTCGCGGTTCGGCTGGAGTTTCTTCACCTCGTTCCCGTCGCGCAAGGCGGTCAACGCCGGCATCCTCTCGGCCGTCCGTCGGCACCGCGCTGATGATGTTCGTGACGGCGCTGGTGGCGCTGCCCGTCGGTGTGGCGGCCGCGATCTACCTCGAGGAGTACGCGCCGAAGAACTGGTTCACCGGCATCATCGAGATCAACGTCACGAACCTGGCCGGCGTGCCGTCGATCATCTACGGCCTGCTTGCGCTCGGGCTCTTCGTCTACCAGTTCGGTTTCGGGCAGAGCATCCTCACCGGCGGGCTCACGCTCGCGCTGCTGATCCTGCCGATCATCATCGTGGCGACGCGCGAGTCGCTGCGTTCCGTGCCGAAGGCGATTCGCGAGGCGGCCTACGGGCTCGGCGCGACACGCTGGGAAGTCACCAAGGACCACGTGCTGCCGTACTCGACGGGCGGCATTCTCACGGGCCTGATCCTCGGCCTTTCCCGCGCCATCGGCGAGACCGCGCCGATCATCACGATCGGCGCGCTGGCGTTCATCGCCTACCTGCCGCCGTCGCCGGTGAGTTCCGAGTTCCCGTTCCTCAGTTTCGAGTGGCTGATGAGCGGATTCACCGCCATGCCGATCCAGATGTTCAACTGGGTGTCGCGGCCGGACCAGGCGTTCCAGGCGAATGCCGCGGCGGCGGGCGCGATACTGCTCGGCATGACGCTGCTGATGAACGCGGTGGCGATCTTCATCCGCTATCGTTTCCGCAAGAAGATCAACTGGTGAGCGCCATGGCGACAATCCTCGAGCGCGACCAGGTCGTAACCAAACAGAAGCAGGCTGCACCGATGCAAGGCGAGACCAGAGCCCAGAAAGCCGAGACTCCGTCGGTGGCCATCGCATTCGACGAGCGCAAGGCGACGCGGGCGAATCCTCCCAAGGCGGCCGCCGAGAAGCTCAATTTCTGGTACGGCACCAACCATGCGCTGAAGGACATCAACCTCCCGATCGCCGAGAACCAGGTGACGGCGCTGATCGGCCCGTCGGGCTGCGGCAAGAGCACGTTCCTGCGCTGCTTCAACCGCATGCACGACCTGCAGCCGGCGACGAAGTACCAGGGCGCGATCACGCTGCGGCCCGACAACGTCAACCTCGTGGGGCCGGAGACGGACCCGATCGAGGTGCGGATGCGCATCGGCATGGTGTTCCAGAAGCCGAACCCGTTCCCGAAGACCGTGTTCGAGAACGTCGCCTATGGCCTGAAGCTGCGCGGCATCAAGAACCGGACCGAGCTCGCCGAGCGCGTCGAGAAGGCGCTGCGCGGTGCGGCGATCTGGGACGAGGTCAAGGATCGCCTGAACGACTCGGCGCTCGCGCTGTCGGGCGGGCAGATGCAGCGCGTGTGCATCGCGCGGGCGCTGGCGACCGAGCCCGAGCTGCTGCTGTTCGACGAGCCGACCTCGGCGCTCGACCCGATCGCGACCGCGAAGATCGAGGAGCTGATCACCGAGCTGCGCCAGCGGGTGACGGTGCTGATCGTCACGCACAACATGCAGCAGGCGGCGCGGGTCTCGGACTTCACCGCGTTCATGTACCTCGGCGAGCTCGTCGAGATGGACTCGACCTCGAAGATCTTCACCAACCCGTCGAAGAAGGCGACCGAGGACTACATCACCGGCCGGTACGGCTGACGGAAAGCGCATGCAGGTCCTGGAGCACGACTCGAGCGAGGGCCACACGTCGAAGACGGTCGACCAGTCGCTGCACTCGCTGCGGATGCACGCGGTCGAGATGGGCGGGCTCGTGATCGGACAGGTCGGTGGCGCCGTCAAGGCGCTGCTGCAGCGGGACGTGAGGCTCGCGGACCTGGTGCTGTCGCGGGAGTCGCTGGTCAACGACTACGACGCGCGCCTCGATCGCGACAGCCTCACGTTCATCGCGCTCCAGCAGCCTGTCGCCAACGACCTGCGGATGGCGCGTGCGGTGGCGCGGGCCGGTCTCGAGCTCGAGCGGGTCGGCGACGAGGCGAAGAAGATCGCGCGCTTTGCGCGGCAGAGCGGCGAGGCCTCGGCGCACGACCCGGTGGTCGCCGTTGCGCGCTACCTGAGGCACATGGCCGACCTGTCGGCAGCGATGCTGCGCGGGGCCGTGCGGGCGCTCGACGAATCGAGTGCGACGCTCGCCCGGGAGGTGCTGGCTCGCGACAAGGAGCTCGACCAGGAATACGCCACGGCGCTGCGCCAGCTGATGTCGTTCGTGATGCAGGACCACCAGTTCCTGAAGGCGACCATCGACACGATGTTCGCGCTGAAGGGACTCGAGCGCGTCGGCGACCATGCCAAGAACATCGCCGAGCAGGTGCTGTACATGGTGGAAGGGGAGAGGGCGCAGAAAGAGGATGGAAGATAGCGGTTAGTGATCAGCGGTTAGCGGTTAGTAGGAAGCGCCGCCACGACGGCCGCTCGCAGGCGGCCTTCCTACTAACCGCTAACCGCTGATCACTAACCGCTCTCTCTTTCCGCTTCCGCCTTCCTACTCCGCTCCGCGCAGCAGCTCGTTGATCCCGACCTTCGCGCGGGTCTGCGCATCCACCCGCTTGACGATCACCGCGCAGTACAGGCTGTACTTGCCGTTGGCCGCGGGCAGCGAGCCGGACACGACCACCGCGCCTGCCGGAACGCGGCCGTAGATCACCTCGTCGCGGTCGCGGTCGTAGATGCGCGTGCTCTGGCCGATGAACACGCCCATCGAGATGACGGCGCCTTCCTCGACGATCACGCCTTCGACGACCTCCGAGCGCGCGCCGATGAAGCAGTTGTCCTCGATGATCGTCGGGTTCGCCTGCAGCGGCTCGAGCACGCCGCCGATGCCGACGCCGCCCGAGAGGTGCACGTTGCGGCCGATCTGCGCACACGATCCCACGGTCGCCCAGGTGTCGACCATCGTGCCTTCGCCGACGTTCGCGCCGATGTTGACGTAGCTCGGCATCAGCACCGCATTCTTCGCCACGAACGCACCGCGTCGAACGACGGCGGGCGGCACCACGCGCACTCCTTCGGCCCGGAAGCGCTCGGCGTCGTAGCCCGCGTACTTGAGGGCGACCTTGTCGTAGAAGCGCGTGTGACCGGCCTCGATGACCTCGTTGTCGTTCAGCCGGAAGGAAAGCAGCACGGCCTTCTTCAGCCACTGGTGAACGACCCACGCCGTGCCGACCTTCTCCGCGACACGCGCCTCGCCACGATCGAGCAGGTCGATCGCAGCCTCGACCGCTCGCAGCACGTCGGCCGGCGCCTTGCCCGGCGTGAATTTCGCGCGGTCCTCAAACGCGGCGTCGATCGTGGCGGCGAGCGTGGCGTGAGCAGTCATGCGGTCTCCGTGCGGCTGCAGTCTGCGAAGCGGACAGGATAGCTGAACGCGCGCAACCGAGAGCGCGCAGCGCAAGTCGCGTTCGCGAAAGCCGCGTCAGATGCGCAGCGGGAAGCGAAGCAAGCGACTTGGTTCGGGGTGCTGGCGATGGGTTCCGGCAACCGTCCGCGACAGGACGTCGCGGCCGGAGCCCCCAGGGATGGGTTCACGGCGTTTGCCGGAACCCACCGCCAGCAGCCCGAACAGCCAGCCTCGGTGCTGGTGCGCGTCAGCGCGTCGACTTGACGAACGCGACGATGCGCCGCGCAGCCTCGACGCAATCCTCGACGCTCGCGACGAGCGAAATCCGCACGCGCCCCCGTCCCGGATTGCCGCGCGCCGTCTCGCGAGCGAGGTAGGTGCCAGGCACCACCGTCACGTGCTGCTGCGCGAAGAGGCCACGGGCGAAGGCCTCGTCGTCGCCGACGTCGGGCCACAGGTAGAAGGCTCCCGCCGGCGTCTCGACATCGAGCACCTCGCGCAGCATCGGCACGACGGCGGCGAACTTCTCGCGGTAGAGCCGACGGTTCTCGCGGACGTGCGCCTCGTCCTGCCAGGCGGGAATGCTGGCCATCTGCGTGTGCACCGGGACTGCGCAGCCATGGTAGGTGCGATACAGACGAAATCCGCCGAGCAGCGACGGATCGCCGGCGACGAATCCCGGAGCGCAGTCCCGGGACGCTCGAGCGCTTCGAGAGGCTGTGGAACACGACGCAGCGCTCGAACGACCCGTGGCCCGCGGCCTGCGCGACCTGCAGCAGGCCGGGGGGAGGGCGCGCCTCGTCGAGATAGATCTCCGAGTAGCACTCGTCCGAGGCGACGACGAAGTCATGGCGCGACGCGAGTTCGAGCGCCCGGCGCAGGTACGCCTCGGGCATCACGGCGCCGGTCGGATTGCCCGGTGTGCACAGGAACAGCACCTGGCACCGATCCCAGGTCGCGGCGTCGACCGCGTCGAGATCGGGCAGGTAGCCGGCGGCGCGGTCGCAGTCGAGGTAGACGGGCTCGGCGCCGGCGAGCAGCGCTGCGCCTTCGTAGATCTGGTAGAACGGGTTCGGCATCAGCACGGCGGCACGGGCACGGGTTTCGTCCACCGCCGCCTGCACGAATGCGAACAATCCCTCGCGCGTGCCGTTCACCGGCAGGACCATGTCGTCCGGCCGCACGCTGCCATGCGCGAGACCGAAGCGACGCTCCAGCCAGCTCGCGATCGCTGCCCGCAATTGCAGGCAGTCCGAGCGCGAGCGGGTAGCTGCCGAGCGACGACAGCGCCGCGGTCAGGGCCTCGGCGATGAATGGTGGCGGGGCATGTTTCGGCTCGCCGATGGACAGCGGGATGTGCTTCAGGCCCGCGGGCGGCGTGGCGCCGTCCAGCAACGACCGCAGCCGCTCGAACGGATAGGGCCGCAGGCTTCCGAGTCTCGGGTTCATCCGGCCGTGCTCAGGCGATCTTCGCGGCGTCCCGCAGGTCGAGCGACGTGTGCAGCTGCTCCTCGAGCCTGAGACGCGTCTCCTCGGACAGTTGCCGCCCCAGCTCGTCCGTGATGTAGAAGACGTCCTCGGCCCGCTCGCCGATGGTCATGATGCGTGCCGTCACGACGTCCACGCGCTCGGCGAGCAGTACCTTGCCGATCTCCGACAGCAACCCGGGCCTGTCGCCGGCGATCAGCTCGAGCACGGTCCGCTGCCGCACGGGGTCCTCCGTGAACGTTATCTGCGTCGGCGTGGAGAACATGCGCACCTGCCGCGGCGCGCGCCGCGTGACCACCGGCCACTTCGCGTCGTCGCTCTGCAGGATCCGCCACAGCTGCTGCTCGATCTCGTGCGCCCGGTGGCGGTCCGAGACGGGTGCGCCATTGTCCTCGAGCACGAGGTAGGTATCGAGGCTCAGGCCGCCGTCGAGCGGCGTGATGCGCGCATCGAGGATGTTCAGGCCCATCTGGTCGAGCAGGGCGGTGGTGCGCGAAAAGTTCTGCTGGCGGTGCGGCATGAACGTCAGCACCGCATTGCCGCCGCGCTCGGGCGTCTCGCGCACCGCGACGAGCGGCGACGTGTCGCCCGGCTCGCGCTCGGCGATCAGGCGCGTGTGCCAGGCGATCTCGGCCGGCGTGTGGCGCAGGAAGTAGTCGTCGCTCAGCCGCGACCAGACGCTGGTCGCCTGTTCGGGCCCGACGCCTTCGCGCGCAAGCAGCTCGCTCGCCGCCGCGCGAGTCTCGGCGACGAGTTCCTCCTTGTCCACCGGCGCCTCGAGTCCCCGGCGCAGCGCCCGCTTGGTGCGCTCGTAGAAGTCGTGGAACAGCGACGAGCGCCACGAGTTCCACAGCTTGGGATTCGTGCCGCGGACGTCGGCGACGGTGAGCAGGTACAGGTAGTCCAGGTGCGACTGGTCGCCGATCGCGCGGGCGAAGTCCTGGATCACCTTCGGGTCGGAGATGTCCTTCTTCTGCGCGGTGACGGAGAAGAGCAGGTGGTTGCGCACCAGCCACGCGACGAGGCGCGCGTCGTAGCGCGACAGTCCCTGCTCGAGGCAGAACGCCTCGGCATCCACCGAGCCGAGCTCCGAGTGGTCGCCGCCGCGGCCCTTGGCGATGTCGTGGAACAGCGCCGCGAGATACGCGACCTCCGGCTTCGGCAGTGTCGCCATCAGGCGCGAGAGGTCCGGGAACTCGTGCTCGAACTGCGGCAGCGCGAAGCGGCGCAGGTTCCGCAGCACGAACAGCGTGTGCGCATCCACCGTGTAGGCGTGGAAGAGGTCGTACTGCATGCGCCCGACGATGCGGCCGAACGCAGGGACGTAGCGGCCGAGCACGCCGTACAGGTTCATGCGCCGGAACTCGTGCGTGACTCCCGCCGGCGCCCGCAGCAGGTCGAGGAACAGTCGATGGTTGCGCGGGTTCTGGCGGAACTCCTCGTCGATCAGCCACAGGTGGCGGCCGAGCGCGCGGATCGTCGTGGCGCGGACGCCGCGCAGCCCGGGGTGGTCCTGCATCAGGCGGAACAGCTCGAGGATCGCCGAAGGGTGCCGCGCGAACACGTCCTCCGAGGCCACCTCGAGATAGTCGTTGCGCACCTGGAAGCGCGGGTTCAGCGGCACGATCGCGCTCGCCGGGTCGGCGAGGATCGCCTCGCGGAACAGCTGCAGCAGCATTTCGTTCAGCAGGCTCACGTCCATGACGTTGCGGTAGTAGCGCTGCATGAACTGCTCGACGGCGAGCGTGTAGGTCGCGTCCTCGTAGCCGAACATCTTCGCGATGCGGCTCTGGTGGTCGAACAGCAGCCGGTCTTCGCGCCGTCCGGTGATGACGTGCAGCGCGAAGCGCACCTTCCACAGGAACGCCTGTGCGGTGCGCAGCTTGCGCAGCTCGTTGGCGGTGAGGAAGCCGTGCTCGACCAGCTCGTCGAACGTATCCGCGCCGAAGTGGCGCTTCGCGACCCAGCCGACGGTCTGGATGTCGCGCAGGCCGCCGGGACTGGTCTTTACGTTCGGCTCGAGGTTGTACGCCGTGTCGTGGTGCCGGTGGTGGCGGGCCTGCTGCTCGGCGACCTTGGCTTCGAAGAAGGCCTTCGACGACCAGACGTTGTCCTGGCCGAGCGCGCGGCGCATCGCCTGGAAGAGGTAGTCCGGTCCCGCGAGCAGCCGCGCCTCGATGAGCGCCGAGGCGACGCTCACGTCGGCGGCGCTCTCGTGCTGGCAGTCGTCGATCGTGCGCACGCTGTGGCCGACCTCGAGCCCGATGTCCCACAGGAACGTGAGGAAGTGCTCGATGCCCTCGTGGCCGTCGGCAACGTCGCTCTTCGGCAGCAGGATCAGCACGTCGATGTCGGAGCAGGGGTGAAGTTCGCCCCGCCCGTAGCCGCCGACCGCGACGAGGTCGACGTCCTTCTCCCGCGACCCGGCGTGCAGCGCCCATGCCTTGCGCAGCACGACGTCCACCATGCGGGCGCGGTCGCGAACCAGCGCCTCGACCGGCTCGTCGTCGGCGAATCGCGCCTTCAGGTTGGCGCCGCCGTCGGCAAGCGCCTGCCTGAAGGCGGCAGTGCGGTCCTCGCCGTCGAGCGCGGCCGGGAGTGTCTCGAGGAACGGCCACGGTGGCAGCGAAATGCGCCCGGAGGCGGCCTCGATTTCGTCTGGCTGGATGGCCGCCATGCTCAGGCCGGCGGCCGTTCGCTGGCGCCGAGCGTCAGCACTTCATGGCCGCGTGTCCGTGACCAGGATCGTGTGCTCCCACTGGGCCGAGAGCGAGTGATCCCGCGTGATCACGGTCCAGCCATCGGGCAGCAGCCGCACGTCGCGCTTGCCCGCGTTCACCATCGGCTCGATCGTGAACGTCATGCCGGGCGAGAGGACGGCACCGGTGCCCGCGGTGCCGTAATGCAGCACCTGCGGATCCTCGTGGAAGCCACGGCCGATGCCGTGGCCACAGTATTCGCGCACGACGGAGCAGTGGCTGTCCTCGACGAAGCGCTGGATCGCCGCGCCGATGTCGCCCAGCCGGGCACCCGGCCGCACGACCCGGATGCCGCGCCACATGGCGTCGTACGTCAGGTCCACGAGTCGCTGCACGTGCTGCGGGACCTTGCCCACGCAGAACATCCGGCTCGAGTCGCCATGGAACCCGTCCTTGATGACCGTGACGTCCACGTTGACGATGTCGCCCTGCTTGAGGCGCCGGTCGCCGGGGATGCCGTGGCAGACGACGTGGTTGACCGAGGTGCAGATCGACTTGGGGTAGCCGCGGTAGCCGAGCGGGGCAGGGACGGCCTGCTGCACGTTGACGATGTAGTCGTGGCAGATCCGGTCCAGCTCGTCCGTCGAGGCGCCCGCAACGACGTGGGCACCGATCATGTCCAGCACCTCGGCCGTCAGGCGCCCGGCAAGGCGCATTGCGTCCTGCTCCGCGGCCGTTTTCACGGAGATGCGGCCCGCGCTGTCGGACTGCCAGTTCGTCGTCGCCGGCTCGGGATACTGCATGGTGTCGTGCGTTCCGCGCCCCCCGGGTGGCCCGGGAATGCGCCAAGTATTTGAAGAAACGGAAACTTATGGTATAAAGCGCGGCCTTTTTTCACAACCAAAACCGCACACGTACCGGCACATGTGGCTGGGTGCCTGCCAGGCCGAGAGGTCCAGCGGGTTGCCACATGGGGTACGTGGAGGCTCAACCCCACAAGGAGACTTTTCGATGACCAGCATGTCCATGCGACAGATGCTGGAAGCGGGCGTCCATTTTGGACACCAGACCCGCTTCTGGAACCCGAAGATGGCCCCGTTCATCTTCGGCGAGCGTAACCGGATCCACATCATCAACCTCGAGAAGACGCTGCCGCTCTATGTCGAGGCGGCCGGCTTCGTCAAGCACATCGTCGCCGACGGCGGCCGCGTGCTGTTCGTCGGCACCAAGCGCTCCGCCCGCGAGGCGATCGCGAGGGAAGCGACGCGCTGCGGCATGCCCTACGTCAGCCATCGCTGGCTCGGCGGCATGCTCACCAACTTCAAGACGATCCGCCAGTCGATCAAGCGCCTGGCCGAGATCGACGACCTCGCCGCGACCGGCATGCTCGACCAGCGCAGCAAGCGCGAGGCGCAGATGGTGCGTCGCGAGCGCGAGAAACTCGAGCGCAGCCTCGGCGGCATCAAGGAAATGGAAGGCCTGCCGGACGTGATGTTCGTCGTCGACGTCGGCCACGAGAACATCGCCATCCACGAGGCCCGCAAGCTCGGCATCCCGGTCGTCGCGATCGTGGACACCAACTGCTCGCCCGACGGCATCAGCTACGTGATCCCGGGTAACGACGACGCCATGCGCGCGATCGAGCTCTACGCGGGCGGCATCGCCGACGCCGTGCTCGAAGGCCGCTCGACGATCCCGGACGTCGCGGTGGGCGAGGACGAGTTCGTCGAGCTCGACGAGGAAGGCAAGCCGCGCGCCAAGGCCGGCCCGAAGCGCCGTGCCGCCCCGGCCCGCAAGAAGACGCCCGCGCGTCGCAAGCCCGGCGGATCCGATGCGGATGCCGCGCACGACACGGTCGCGGAGCTCGCCGAGGCCGATCCCGAGGAGAGCCCGGAGGCGTTCATGGCGCGTCGCGAGGCGGCCCGCAAGAAGGGCCCCGACTGCGGCTCCGGCCGCTGCCGAGGCCGCTCCGGTGGCTGCCGAGGCGGCACCCGCCGCTCCGGCCGAGGGGAGCTGATCATGTCGCTGGTCACTGCCGAGTCCGTGAAGGCACTGCGCGAGCGCACCGGCGCCGGCATGATGGAGTGCAAGAAGGCGCTGGTCGAAGCGAACGGCGACCTCGAGGCCGCCGCCGAGGCGATGCGCAAGTCGGGCCTCGCCAAGGCCGACAAGAAGGCGGGCCGTATCGCCGCCGAGGGCGTGATCGCCGTCGAGCGTTCGGCCGACGGCCTTTCCGTGGCCGTGGTCGAGGTGAACTCGGAGACGGATTTCGTCGCCCGCGAGAAGGATTTCCTGTCCTTTGCCGCCGCGGTCGCGAAGGCTGCGCTCGAGTCGAGGGCGTCGGACCTCGAAGCGCTGCTTGCCGTGAAGCTCCCCTCGGGGCAGACGGTCGATGAAACGCGCCGCGCGCTCATCGCCCGCATCGGCGAGAACATCGGCGTGCGCCGCTTCGAGATCCTGACCGGGACCGCTCCGATCGCGACCTACCTGCATGGCAGCCGCATCGGTACCGTCGTCGTGATCGAGGGCGGCGACGCCGGCATCGGCCACGACATCGCCATGCACGTGGCGGCGATCAGCCCGCAGTTCCTCTCCGCCGAGGACGTGCCGGCCGACCAGGTCGAGAAGGAGCGCGAGATCTTCATCGCGCAGGCCGCGACCGACCCGAAGCTGCAGGGCAAGCCCAAGGAAGTGCTCGTGAAGGCCACCGAAGGCAAGCTGCGCAAGTACCTCGGCGAGATCACGCTGCTCGGCCAGCCGTTCGTCAAGGACGACAAGCAGACCGTGGCGCAGGTGCTCAAGCAGGCCAACGCCCGCGTGGTGCGCTTCGTGCGCTACGAGGTCGGGGCCGGCATCGAGAAGAAGCAGGAGAACTTCGCCGCCGAAGTGATGGCCCAGGTCCGGGGTGTTTGAACCCGCCGGTCCGGCCGCTGCAAACTCCAGGAACCCCGCGCGAGCGGGGTTCCTTATAATGGCCCCCCGTCGGAGGTGACAGACCACATGGCCCAGTCCGAAGACGGAAAACTCGCGTACCGCCGCATCCTCGTCAAGTTGTCCGGTGAGGCCCTGATGGGCAACTCGGACTACGGCATCGACCCGTTGTTCCTGAAGCGCCTGGCGGCTGAAGTCGCCGCGGTGCGCGAGAACGGCGCGGAAGTCGCGGTCGTGATCGGCGGCGGCAACCTGTTCCGCGGAGCCGGGCTCGCACGGGCCGGCATGGACCGCGTCACCGCGGACCAGATGGGCATGCTGGCCACGGTGATGAACTCGCTCGCGCTGCAGGATGCGCTCGAGCAGATCGGCGTGTTCGCGCGGGTGCTGTCCGCGATACGCATCAACGAGGTCTGCGAGGACTACATCCGCCGCCGCGCGATCCGCCACCTCGAGAAGGGGCGCATCACGATCTTCGCGGCGGGCACCGGCAGCCCGTTCTTCACCACCGACACCGCCGCCAGCCTGCGCGCCATCGAGATCGAGGCCGACCTGCTGCTCAAGGCCACGAAGGTCGACGGCGTGTACGATTCCGACCCGATGCTGAACCCGTCCGCCAAGCGCTACGACCGGCTCACCTACGACCAGGTGCTGGACGGGCGCCTGAACGTCATGGACGCGACCGCGATCGTGCTGTGTCGCGATCATCACCTGCCGCTGCGTGTATTCAACCTCAACGAGCCCGGCGCGCTGGTGCGCGTCGCGCGCGGTGAGGAGGTCGGTACGCTCGTCACGAACTGAGGCGGCGCGCGCCGCCGCTGGAGACCGCTCATGCTCGAGGACATCAAGAAGGACGCGTCGGACCGCATGGCGAAGTGCGTCGTCGCGCTCAAGAACGAACTGAAGAAGCTGCGCACCGGACGCGCGAGCACCAGCCTGCTCGAACAGGTTCGCGTCGACTACTACGGCAGCGAAGTGCCGCTGCAGCAGGTCGCGAACGTGGCGGTCGAGGACTCGCGCACGCTCACCGTCGTGCCCTGGGAAAAGCAGATGGTGCCCGCCATCGAGAAGGCGATCATGAAGTCCGACCTCGGGTTGAATCCCGCCACGGCCGGCAGCGTGATCCGCGTGCCGCTGCCCGCGCTCACCGAGGAGCGCCGCCGCGACCTGAGCAAGGTCGTGCGCCACGAGGGCGAGAACGCCAAGGTCGCCATCCGCAACGTGCGCCGGGACGTCATGCATGAGCTGAAGGAAATGCTGAAGGAAAAGCTCGTGTCCGAGGACGTCGACCGCAAGGGCCAGGAAGAGGTGCAGAAGCTCACCGACAAGTACGTGGCGGAAGTCGACCACGTGATCGCCGAGAAGGAAAAGGAACTGATGCAGGTCTGAACGGTGGCGCAACCGCAAACCCGCGAGCCGGGCGCGCCACGCCACGTCGCCGTCATCATGGACGGCAACGGCCGCTGGGCCTCCCGGCGCAAGTTGCCGCGACACCTCGGGCATCGGGCCGGGGTCAAGGCGGTGCGGGCGACCGTCGAGGGCTGCGCACGGCGCGGCGTCGAGGCGCTCACGCTGTTCGCCTTCTCGAGCGAGAACTGGCAGCGCCCCGCCGAAGAGGTCGCGAGGCTGATGGAGCTGTTCGTCGAGTCGATCGAGCGCGAGGTCGACGAGCTGCACGGCAACGGCATCCGTGTCCGGTTCATCGGCGATCTCGACACGCTGAAGCCCCACCTGCTCGAGAGCATCGCCGCGGCCGAAGCGCGCACGGCCGCGAATTCGCACATGACGCTGTACATCGCGATCGCCTATGGCGGCCGCTGGGACATCGTGCGCGCAGTGCGCCGGATCGCCGACGCGCGTGTCGGCCGGCGAGATGGCGCCGGACGCGATCGACGAGACGACGCTCGCCGGTGAGCTCGCGCTCGCCGGATCGCCGGACCCGGACCTCTTCATCCGCACCGGCGGCGAGCACCGGATCAGCAACTTCCTGCTCTGGAACCTGGCCTACACGGAACTCTATTTCTGCGACTGCCTGTGGCCGGATTTCGACGACGCGGAGATCGAGCGCGCGTTCCGCCACTTCGCGTCGCGCCAGCGGCGCTTCGGCCTGACCGGCGACCAGGTGGCCGGTGGCTAGCGGGCTGCGCCAGCGGATAGTCACGGCGCTCGCGCTCGCGGCTCTCGTCATCGGCATCCTGTTCTGGATGCCGCCGGCGGCCGCGGTCGTGGCGGTGGCCGTCGTCGTGCTCGCCGGCGCCTGGGAGTGGGCCGGATTTGCCGGGTTCGTGACACCGCTGCAGCGCCTCGGCTACACGGTCGGCATCGGCATTGCGGCCTGGGCCGCATGGCGGTTCACGGCAGACCCTGCCGGCCTCGCCGCGTTCCTGCGCGTCACCGCGCTGTGGTGGCTCCTCGCATCGATCTGGATCGTGTTCGCAGCGAAGCGCGGCGGGCGCCTCGCGGCCGGCCTGGCTGGCTTCGCCGTGCTGGTGCCGGCCACGATCGGGCTCGGCCGCCTGGCGCTGGTCGAGCCGCGGGGCCAGTTGCTGCTGCTGTTCCTGATCGTGCTGATCGCCGCGGCCGACGTGGGCGCGTACTTCGGCGGGCGCGCCTTCGGCCGGCACAAGCTCGCACCGCTCGTGAGCCCGGGCAAGACCTGGGAAGGCTTCGTCGCCGGCATGCTCGGCGCGGGCGCCGCGGCCTGGGCGGGCGCGCAGATATTCGGCCAGCCGGTGCTGCCGTGGCTGGCAGTGGGCCTGCTCGTGGCGCTGGTCTCGGTGGTTGGCGACCTCGTCGAGAGCATGTTCAAGCGGCACGCCGGGCTCAAGGACAGCGGCGGCCTGCTGCCGGGGCACGGCGGCGTGCTCGACCGGATCGACGGTTTCACGGCGGCGGCGCCGACCTTCCTGCTCGGACTGCAACTGATCGGGGTGGCGACTTGATACGCGTCGCCGTCCTCGGCAGCACCGGCAGCATCGGCAACAGCACGCTCGACGTGCTCGGACGCCACCCGGACCGTTTCGAGGTCGCGGCGCTGGCGGCGGCGACGAGCCACCGGCAGCTGTTCGAGCAGTGCTGCACCCACCGGCCGCGAGTGGCCGTGCTGCAGGACCCTGCGGCGGCGCAGGAGCTCGCGCTGGCGCTGCGCGCGGCCGGCGTGCCGACCGAGGTGGCCTGCGGCAGTGATGCGCTCGTGGACGTCGCTGGCGGCGCGGACGTCGACGCCGTGATGGCGGCGATCGTCGGTGCGGCGGGGCTCCCGTCCACGCTTGCCGCCGCGCGTGCCGGCAAGCGCGTGCTGCTCGCCAACAAGGAATCGCTGGTCGTCGGCGGCGCGCTGCTCGTGGATGCGGCGCGCGAGGGCGGTGCGACGCTGATCCCGATCGACAGCGAGCACAACGCGATCTTCCAGTGCATGCCGCACGGCATCGAGACCGGGCGTCCGGCACGCGGCGTGCGCCGGGTGATCCTCACTGCGTCCGGCGGGCCGTTCCTGCGCACTCCACGCGCGCACCTCGCGTGCGTGACGCCCGAGCAGGCCTGCGCACACCCTCGCTGGAACATGGGGCGCAAGATTTCGGTGGATTCGGCGACGCTGATGAACAAGGGGCTCGAGCTGATCGAGGCATGCGTGCTGTTCGGCATGGAACCCCGGCACGTCGACGTGGTCGTACATCCGCAGAGCATCGTGCATTCGATGGTGGAGTACGTGGACGGTTCGATCCTGGCCCAGCTCGGCAATCCGGACATGCGCACGCCGATCGCGCACGCGCTCGGCTGGCCCGAGCGCATCCGGTCCGGTGTAGAATCGCTGGACCTCCTGGCCGCGGCGCGGCTCGATTTCGAGGCTCCGGACATCGAACGGTTCCCGGCCCTGCGACTGGCGCGCGAGGCGGCCGAGTCGGGGGGCACTGCCGCGGCGGCCCTGAACGCCGCGAACGAGATTGCGGTGGCGGCGTTCCTGGCCGGGCGGCTCGGGTTCACCGGCAATACCGGAGCTCATCGAGAGGGTGCTCGAAAGGCACGTGAATGCGGCGGCAACGACCCTCGAGGCCGTCCTCGGGGCGGACCACTGGGCACGTGACACAGCTGGATCTTTGCTGGCCGGACTGGCCAGGGCAGAAGCATGACGATATTGAGCTACATCCTGGCGTTCATGGTCGCCATCGGCATCCTGGTGGCGGTACACGAGTACGGCCACTTCTGGATGGCGCGTCGCGTCGGCGTCCGCGTGCTCCGATTCTCGATCGGATTTGGCAAGCGGCTGTGGACGCGGCAGGGGAAGGACGGCACGGAGTATGCGATTTCTGCAATCCCATTAGGGGGTTACGTCAAGCTTCTCGACGAACGTGAAGGTCCGGTTGCCGCCGCCGACCTGTCCGCAGCCTACAACCGCAAGCCCGTCTGGCAGCGGATCCTCGTGCTGCTCGCCGGGCCCTTCGCAAATTTCCTGTTTGCCGCCGCCGCGTACTGGGTGCTCTTCGTCGCAGGCATACCGGCCCTGAAGCCGGTGCTCGGCGAGATCGCGCCGCAGTCGATTGCGGCACAGGCGGGCCTCGCGTCCGGTGACGAAATCGTGGCCGTCGGCAAGCGCGCGACCGGCACGCGCGAAGCCGTCGTGCTCGCCATCCTCGACCAGTTGATGGATGGCGGCGCCATCGCGCTCGAGGTTCGATCGCCCGACGGCACGACGCGGGTCGCGCCACTCAGGATCGTGGGCAGTCCGCGGCCGTTGACCGAGCCGGGCGCATTGCTGCCGGGCCTCGGGTTCGAGTTCTGGTACCCGACCGTGCCGGCCGAGATCGGCACGATGCAGCCGGGCAGCCCGGCCGAGCGCGCGGGCCTCGCGGCCGGGGACCGGATCGTCGCGGTCGGCGGAACGCCCGTCGCCGATTTCCCGGCGCTCGTGAAACTCGTGCAGCCGCAGCCGGGCAAGACGCTCGAATTCACGATCGAACGCTCGGGCGAACGCGTGGTGGTGCCGGTCGAAGTCGAGGCCCAGCACGAAGGCTCGAAGCTCGTCGGGCGCATCGGCGTCCGCCCGGCGTCGCCGGGCGCGATCCCCGAGGACATGCGCACGCGGGAGCGCTACGGGCCGGTCGACTCGCTCGTCCGCGCCGTGGACAAGACCTGGGACATGTCGGTCCTGACCGTGCGGCTGCTCTGGAACGTCGGTACCGGCGACGTCTCCGTCAAGAACCTGAGCGGCCCGATCAACATCGCGGAATACGCCGGTTTCTCGGCGCGACAAGGCATACTTGCGTTCCTGTCGTTCCTTGCAATCGTGAGCGTGAGTCTTTTCGTGCTGAACCTGCTGCCCATTCCCATCCTCGACGGGGGCCAGATCGTCTATCAGCTGGCCGAACTCGTGAAGGGCAGCCCGCTGTCCGAACGGACGCAGGCAGCCGGCCAGAAGGTCGGCATCTTCCTGCTGCTGGTGCTCATGAGTTTCGCGTTCTACAACGACCTGTCGCGTTTGTTCAGCTGAGCGGGCTCGCCATGCGTTTCAAGTACATGGCCGTGCTGCCGGCCCTGCTCGCCGTACCCGCCGTAATGGCCCAGGCCGAGATGGGCGACTTCACGGTCGGCGAGATCAGGATCGAGGGCCTGCAGCGCATCAGCGAAGGCACCGTCTACAACTACCTGCCGGTCAACATCGGCGACCGGATGGACCAGCGCCGGGTGGAAGAGTCGCTGCGCTCGCTGTACGCGACGGGCTTCTTCAAGGACGTGGAACTGCGCCGCGACGGCGGCACGCTGCTGGTGATCGTGAAGGAGCGCCCCTCGATCGAGAGCTTCACGATCGAGGGCAACAAGGACATCAAGACGGAGGACATGGAAAAGTCGCTCCGCAACGTCGGGCTGGCCAAGGGCAAGGTGTTCAACCAGTCCACGCTCGACGAAGTCGACCGTTTCCTGACCGACCAGTACTACTCGCGCGGCAAGTACGGCGTGCGCGTGGACTCCAAGGTCACCGACCTGCCGAACAACCAGGTCAGCATCGCCATCGACATCAAGGAAGGCAAGCGCTCGCAGATCGAGCAGATCAACGTCGTCGGCAACCAGGCATTCACCGAGGACGAACTGCGCGAGCAGTTCAAGCTGCAGACGCCGAACTGGCTGTCCTGGTACCGGCAGGACGACCGCTACTCGCGCGAGGAGCTCTCGGGCGACATCGAGAAGCTGCGCTCGTTCTACCTCGACCGCGGCTACGCGGACTTCGACGTGGTGTCCACCCAGGTGGCGATCGCGCCCGACAAGGAAGACATCTACATCACGCTCAACGTGGACGAGGGTGCCGTCTACCGCGTGTCGGAGGTCAAGATCGCCGGCGACCTCGTCGTGCCGGAGCAGGACCTCATGGGCCTCGTGCAGGTGCGCCGCGGCGACATCTATTCGCGCCGCATGATCACGTCGTCCACCGAACTGATGGCGCTGCGCCTCGGCCAGGACGGCTACGCCTTCGCGAAGATCGACCCCGTGCCGCAGGAGAACCCCGAGACCAAGGAGATCGCGCTCACGTTCCTGGTGCAGCCGGGCAGCCGCGCCTACGTGCGCAACATCAACTTCAGCGGCTCGACCGGCATCAACGACGAGGTGATGCGCCGCGAGATGCGCCAGATGGAGGGCGGATACCTGTCGAACGCCGCCGTCGAGCGGTCGAAGCAGCGCCTGCAGCGGCTGCCGTTCATCGAGAAAGTCGACGTCGAGACGACCCCGGTGCCCGGCACGCCGGACCTCGTGGACGTCGATTTCAAGATCAAGGAAGGCCTGCCCGGGCAGTTCAGCGGCGGCATCGGCTATTCGCAGTCGCAGTCGGTGCTGCTGAACGGCAGCTTCGTGCACAGCAACTTCCTCGGTACCGGCAACCGCGTCGCGGCCGAACTGAACGCCGGCCAGTACAGCCAGGTCTACAGCCTCTCGCACACCGACCCCTACGTGACCATCGACGGCGTGTCGCGCACCGTGTCGCTCAGCTACCGCAACTACAGCCAGTTCACCACCAATTCGTCGCAGTTCGACACGACGACCGGTGCGCTCGGGGTCGACTACGGCTGGCCGCTGTCGGAGTTCCAGTCCGTGCGCGTGGGCCTCGCCGCGCAGCGGTCCGACCTGTTCACCGATCCGAACCAGAGCGCCGAGCAGTCGCTCGTCTGGGTGCAGAACAACGGCAACACGTACACGCGCAGGTCCACGGTCGGCGTGCCGCCGATCGCGTTCACCTACTACGGCACGCGCTTCGACACGTTCCTGCTGTCGGCCGGGTGGGGCTACGACTCGCGCAACCGCGCGATCTTCGCCACCGGCGGTGCGCGGCACTGGCTCAACTTCGGCTACACGGCCCCGGGCAGCGACGTCGAGTTCTACTCGCTGAGCTACGACTGGCTGCAGTTCGTGCCGCTGGGCCGCTGGCTCACGATCATGAACAACTTCGAGATCGGCTACGCCAACGACATCGGCTCGACGACCTCGATTCCGCCGTATCGAAATTTCTTCGCGGGCGGCGCGGAGAGCGTGCGCGGTTTCCGGGCGAGCACGCTCGGGCCGAAGGACACTTTCGGCAACCCCTACGGCGGCAACACGAAGCTGACGAACCAGTTCGAGCTGCTGCTGCCGATGCCGGAGAAATTCCGCAATTCGGCGCGTTTCAGCCTGTTTTTCGACGCCGGCAACGTCTTTTCGAACGACCACGTGACTTTTTACGACAAGACCAACGTGATCCCCGTAGAATACAAATTCGACATCGGCGACCTGAAATACTCGACGGGCGTCGCGGTACAGTGGCTCGCGCCGCTCGGCGTGTTCCGTTTCAGCTACGCGTTCCCGCTCAACAAGACGAAGGGGACCGTGCTCGATTACGGCGACGAAACCGAGAATTTCCAGTTTTCCATCGGACAGGCTTTCTGAGGTATCCGACTCCATGCGCATGAAGATCGTTTCGCTCTCGATCCTGCTGCTTGCCGCCAGCGCGCTGCCGCTGCAGGCCGCGCAGGCCCAGACCAAGATCGGCGTCGTCAACGTCGCGCGCCTGCTGCAGGAGTCGCCGCAGGCGCAGGCCGCCTCGCAGGCGCTCGAAAACGAGTTCGCGGCACGCCGTCGCGAGCTCGAGGGCCAGCAGAAGGACCTCAAGGCACGCGAGGACAAGCTGCAGAAGGACGGGGCGGTCATGGCCGCCGCCGAGCGCAGCAACGCCGAAAAGTCGCTTCGCGACGGCCAGCGCGAGTTCGCCCGCAAGCAGAACGAGTTCCTCGAGGACCTGAACGTCCGTCGCAACGAGGTGCTCGGGCAGCTGCAGCGGACGATCCTGCAGGAAGTGCAGACGTTCGCGAAGGGTGCCGGTCTCGACGTAGTGGTGTCGGAAGCCCTCTACGCGAGCCCGTCGGTGGATGTCACCAGCCAGGTGCTCTCCGCGCTGCAGGCGCGCAAGGGTGCCCCCGCGAAGCCCTGAGCAGGGCAGGCCGGAGGCGCACATGCCAGCGAGGCTCGCCGACCTGGCCGTGCGCTTCGGCTGCGAACTGCGCGGCGACCCCGATACGGTCGTAGACCGCGTCGCTCCGCTGCAGGACGCGGGGCCGGGCGCGGTCAGCTTCCTCGCGAACCCGCAGTACCGTCGCCACCTGCCATCGACCCGCGCCACCGCGGTCGTGCTCGATGCCGCGACCGCCGCGCAGTGCCCGGTCGCGGCGCTGGTCACCGGCAATCCATATGCGACCTACGCGCGGATAGCGCAGCTTCTGTACCCGCAACCGGCGGTCGTCGGTGGGCGTCACCCGAGTGCGGTCGTGGAGCCGGGCGCCGAGATCGACCCGACGGCCTGGATCGGGCCCAACGCCTACGTTGCAAGCGGCGTGAGAATCGGCCGGCGCGCCAGCGTCGGCGCGGGCTCGGTGCTGCTCGAACGCGTGCAGGTGGGCGACGATACGTTGCTCATGGCCCGGGTCACGTTGTGTGCCGGCACGATCATCGGTGAGCGCTGCGTGCTGCAGCCTGGCTGCGTCATCGGTGGGGACGGATTCGGCCACGCACCCGACCGGGATGGCTACGTAAAGGTGCCGCAGGTCGGGGCCGTCGTGATCGGCAACGACGTCGAGGTCGGCAGCAATTCCACGATCGACCGCGGCGCGATCGGCGACACGGTCATCGAGGACGGCGTCAAGATCGACAACCTCGTGCAGATCGGCCACAACGTGCGCGTCGGCGCCCACACGGTCATGGCAGCGTGCGTCGGCGTCTCCGGCAGCACGACGATCGGCAAGCGCTGCATGCTCGGCGGCATGGTCGGCGTTGCGGGGCACCTCACGATCTGCGACGACGTGGCGTTGACCGGCCGGACCGCGGTCTTCAAGTCGATCGACCAGCCCGGCGTCTACTCGGGCTCGCTGTGGGCGGACGAAGCGCAGCGCTTCCGCCGCAACGTCGCGCGCTTCAACCGGCTGGACGAGCTGGCGAAGCGCGTGCACAGGCTCGAGACCGCGGGTGGCACCAGCGAGCGGGGTGGCGACGATGAGTGAGTCCGGCGGATTCGGCATCGACGAGGTGATGCGGCGCCTGCCGCACCGCTACCCGATGCTGCTGGTGGATCGCGTGCTCGAGTGCGTGGCGGGCGAGTACATCGTGGCGTTGAAGAACGTGACCATGAACGAGGAGTACTTCGTCGGGCACTTTCCGGGGCGCCCGGTGATGCCCGGCGTGATCATCCTCGAGGCGATGGCGCAGACTGCCGGGATCCTCACGTTCGTGACCGCAGGCGTCTATCCGGACGAAAGCGTGCGGTTCTACTTTGCCGGCATCGACAAGGCCCGCTTCCGGCGGCCGGTCGTGCCGGGCGACCAGGTGATGCTGAAGGCGACTCTCGAGCGCCGGATCCGGACGATCTGGAAGTACTCCATCGCTGCGACGGTGGACGGCGTCGAGGTCGCGAGTGCCGAAATGATGGTGATGCCGGGCTGAAATGACAGGGGCAATCCACCCGACGGCGGTGATCGCGCCCGATGCAGTCCTTGCGGACGGCGTCGAGGTGGGGCCGTTCTCGGTCATCGGCCCGGGCGTCGAGATCGGGCGCGGCACCAGGGTGGGGCCGCACGTGGTCGTCGAGGGCCCGACGCGCATCGGGGCCGGCAACCGCATCTTCCAGTTCGCCTCCGTCGGCGCCGACCCGCAGGACAAGAAGTATCGCGGCGAAGCGAGCCGCCTCGAGATCGGCGACCGCAACGTGATCCGCGAATGCGTGACGCTGCATCGTGGCACCGCGCAGGACCAAGGCGTCACGCGCATCGGCGACGACAACCTCTTCATGGCCTACGCGCACGTCGCCCACGACTGCGTCATCGGCAACCAGTGCATCCTCGCCAACAATGCGACGCTCGGCGGACACGTGCACCTCGGCGACTGGGTGATCATGGGCGGGCTCTCCGCCATCCACCAGTTCGGCAGGGTCGGCGCGCACGCGTTCATCGCCAACAACGCGGCCGTGACGCGCGACGTCCCGCCGTTCGTGATGGCGGTCGGGCAGCCTGCCGATGCGCACAGCATCAACGCCGAGGGCCTGAAGCGCCGCGGCTTCACGCCCGGGCAGATCCGCAACATCCGCGCGGCGTTCCGCGTGCTCTACCGCTCCGGCCTCAAGCTCGCCGAGGCCACGGCGCAGCTGGAGGCGCTGGCGAAGGACCAGCCTGAGCTCGCGCCGCTGGTCGAGTTCCTGCCGCAGGCCTCGCGCGGCATCGTGCGCTGAGAGGGCAGCCGGCGTGAACCAGGCTGCGCAGGCGGGATCCTTCGCGCTCGTCGCCGGCGAGGCTTCGGGCGACAATCTTGGCGGGCCATTGATCGAGGCGCTCTCGTCCCGTGCCGCGGGCTCGCGTTTCTTCGGCGTCGCGGGTCCGCGCATGGTGGCCGCGGGATGCGACTCCTGGTACCCGGTCGAGGAACTCGCGGTCATGGGCCTCGCGGAGATCGTCCGGCACCTGCCGCGCCTGCTCACGCTGCGCCGCAACCTGGTCGGCCGCCTCGCAGCCGCAACGCCCGACGTCTTCATCGGCATCGATTCGCCCGAGTTCAACCTGCGCGTGGCTCGCCAGATGAAGGCACGGGGCGTGCCGACCATCCAGTACGTCAGCCCGCAGGTGTGGGCCTGGCGGCAGGGTCGGGTGCGCACGATCGGGCAATCCGTCGACCTCGTGCTGTGCGTGCTGCCGTTCGAGGTGGATTTCTACCGCGCGCATGACGTGCAGGCGCAGTTCGTCGGCCATCCACTTGCGGACCGCATCGCGATGACGAGCGACCAGGCCGGCGCGCGGGCCGCGCTGGGAGTTCCCGGGTCGGCGCAGGTCGTGGCCGTGCTGCCGGGGAGCCGCATGGGGGAGGTCACGCGGCTGGCGCCGCCCTTCGCGGCCACCATCGCGTGGCTCGCGTCGCAACGGCCGGGGATGGCGTTCGTGGCGCCGATGGCGAACGCGGCGGCGCGCGCCGAGTTCGAACGCTGCGTCGCCGAGTTCGCGCCGGGCGTCGCGGTGCACGTCGTCGATGGGCGGGCACAGGAATGCATGGCGGCGAGTGATGCAGTGCTGCTCGCATCGGGAACCGCGACCCTCGAGGCAGCGCTCGTGAAGCGGCCGATGGTCGTGGCGTACCGGGTGGCGCCGCTCACGAACTGGTTGCTGCGGCGGTTCGGGGTCTTCAAGGCCGAGCATTTCGCGCTGCCGAACCTGCTGGCCGCGCGCCGGCTGGTGCCGGAACTGTTCCAGGACGACGTCCGGCCGGAGGTGCTGGGCCCCGCGGTGCTCGAGCAGATCGATCGCCCCGACCGGGCCGAGCTCACGGCGGCTTTCACGGCGATTCACCAGCAGCTGCGTCGCGATGCCAGCGCGCGAGCCGCCGACGCGATCCTCGAGCTGCTGGCGCGCCGGCGTGCGTCGGCATGAGCCGGCGCGGAACGTTGCGGCAGGCGCACTTCGACTGGGCGGGGCCAGCGCTGACGGCGGGAGTGGACGAGGCCGGCCGCGGGCCGCTCGCCGGCCCGGTGGTCGCGGCGGCGGTGATCCTCGAGCCGTCCCGGCCGGTCGCTGGCCTCGCGGACTCCAAGGTGCTGTCGCCGGCGCGGCGTGAAGTGCTCGCGACGACGATCCGCAGCCCAGAGCCTCGCCTGGGGCCTCGGCTGGGCGGACGCCGCCGAGATCGACACGCTGAACATCCTGCAGGCCACGATGCTGGCGATGCGACGCGCGCTCGCCGCGCTCACGGTACCGCCGCAGCACGTGATCATCGACGGGAATCGCTGTCCGGACCTGAGCGGGCTCGCGTTCGAGTGCACGGTCGAGGCAGTCGTCAAGGGCGATTCGCTGGTTGCGAGCGTGAGCGCGGCATCGATCCTGGCCAAGGTCGCCCGCGACGAGCACATGCGGGTGCTCGACGGGCGCCATCCGGGGTACGGCCTGGCGGACCATAAGGGTTATCCGACGGCCGCGCACATCGCGGCGCTGCGCCGGCTCGGCCCCTCGCCGGTGCACCGGCGGAGCTTCGCGCCGGTACAATCCTGCGATTCCCGCTGACGCTGTCCGCCATGGCCCGCTTCGTCCACCTGCACGTTCACACCGAGTATTCGCTCGTGGACGGCGTCGTGCGCGTGGAGAGCGAGCACAAGGACGGCAAGCTCGCGCGCGAGGGCCTCATGGATGCCTGCGCGCGGCTCGGCATGCCCGCCGTGGCGCTGACCGACCAGGGCAATCTCTTCGCGCTCGTGAAGTTCTACCGCGCGGCGCTGTCGCGCGGGATCAAGCCCCTCGTCGGCGTGGACGCACTGCTGCGCGAGGAGGGCGAGCGCGCGGAGCCGAGCCGCCTGGTGCTGCTCTGCCAGGACGATCGCGGCTATCGCAACCTGACGCGACTCGTCACGCGGTCCTACCTCGAAGGGCAGGGACGCCATGGGCCGCTGCTGCACAGGGCCTGGCTCGACGCCGACAGCACGACGGGCCTGATCGCGCTTTCCGGCGCGCGCGAAGGCGACATCGGCCGGGCGCTGCTCACGGGGCACGACGACGCGGCCCGTGCCGCGCTCGAATCCTGGCTGGCGCTGTTCGGCGACCGGTTCTATCTCGAGCTGCAGCGCACCGGGCGCGCCGGCGAGGAGGAGTGCATCGCCGGCTCGCTGCGACTGGCGGTGTCGCTGGGCGTGCCCGTCGTCGCGACCAACGACGTGAGGTTCATCGCCCGGGACGAATTCGAGTCGCACGAGGCGCGCGTCTGCATCCGCGACGGCACGCTTGCTCGCCGACGCGTCACGCGTGCGGCGCTACAGCGAAGAGCAGTTCCTGCGTTCGCCCGAGGAAATGGAGAAGCTCTTCTCCGACCTTCCGGAGGCCCTCGAGAACTCCGTCGAGATCGCCAAGCGGCTCAACCTGGAGATCCGGCTCGGCAAGGCGTCGCTGCCCGCTTTCCCGGTTCCGGGCGGCCAGAGTGCGGAGGATTTTCTGCGCGAGGAGTCGAAGCGCGGCCTCGACGCGCGGCTCGCGATGCCGGTCGCGGCGCCCCCGGCGGGCATTTCGCGCGAGGACTACGACTCCCGCCTCGCCACCGAACTGGACGTGATCTGCCAGATGGGCTTCGCCGGGTACTTCCTCATCGTGGCGGACTTCATCCGCTGGGCGCGGGAGAACGGCGTCCCGGTCGGGCCGGGCCGTGGCTCCGGCGCCGGCTCGCTCGTCGCCTGGGTGCTCTGCATCACGGACCTCGACCCGCTGCGGCACGACCTGCTGTTCGAGCGATTCCTGAATCCCGAACGCGTCTCGATGCCGGACTTCGACGTGGACTTCTGCATGGAGGGCCGCGACCGGGTCATCGACTACGTGGCGGCCCGCTACGGCCGGGACCGCGTCTCGCAGATCATCACCTACGGCACGATGGCGGCGAAAGCGGTCGTGCGCGACGTGGCGCGAGTGCTGGGCCTGAGCTACGGGCTCGCCGACAGCATCGCGAAGCTGATCCCGTTCGAGCTCGGCATCACGCTCGACGACGCACTCGAGAAGGAAGAGGAGCTGCGCCGGCGCTACAAGGCCGAGGACGACGTGCGCGAGGTGATCGACCTGGCGCGTTCGCTCGAGGGACTGGTCCGAAACGCGGGCACGCATGCGGGCGGCGTCGTCATCGCGCCCTCGGTCCTCACCGACTTCGCGCCGCTCTACTGCGAAGAGGGCAGCACGAGCGTCGTCACGCAGTTCGACAAGGACGACGTCGAGGCCGCCGGACTCGTCAAGTTCGACTTCCTGGGCCTGCGCACGCTGACGATCATCGACTGGGCGGTGCGTACCATCAACGCCGCACGCGCCGCCGCCGGCGAGCCCGCGCTCGACATGGCGACGCTGCCGATGGACGACCCGGCGACGTACGCGCTGATGAAGCGCTGCGAGACCACTGCGGTGTTCCAGCTCGAATCGCGCGGCATGAAGGACCTGATCCGGCGCCTGCAGCCGGACTGCTTCGGCGACGTCGTCGCGCTGGTGGCGCTGTTCCGGCCGGGCCCGCTGCAGTCGGGCATGGTCGAGGACTTCATCGACCGCAAGCACGGTCGCACGGGCGCCGGGATCGACTACCTGCATCCGGAGCTCAAGCCGGTGCTGCTGCCCACCTACGGCGTGATCCTGTACCAGGAGCAGGTGATGCAGATCGCGCAGGTGCTCGCCGGGTACACGCTCGGCGGAGCGGACCTGCTGCGCCGCGCGATGGGCAAGAAGAAGGCCGAGGAGATGGCGCAGCAGCGCTCGGTGTTCGTCGACGGCGCCGTGGCTCGCGGCGTGGCCGAGGGGACGGCTGCGCACATCTTCGACCTGATGGAGAAGTTCGCCGGCTACGGCTTCAACAAGTCGCATTCGGCGGCCTACGCGGTGCTTTCGTACCAGACCGCGTGGCTGAAGACGCACTACCCGGAAGCGTTCATGGCGGCGGTGCTGTCCTCCGACATGGACAAGACCGACAAGGTCGTGACGATCATCGACGAGTGCAACCGCATGGCACTCAAGGTCGAGCCACCCGACGTCAATGAATCGCAGTACATGTTCACGGTGTCGGGGCCCAGGGCGATCCGCTACGGGCTCGGGGCCATCAAGGGCGTCGGCCAGGCGGCGGTCGAGAACATGCTGGCCGAGCGGGCGGCCGGCGGTCGTTTCAACGACCTGCGCGACCTCTGCCGTCGGCTCGACCTCAACCGGGTCAATCGTCGCGTCCTCGAGGCGCTGGTGCGGTCCGGCGCGCTCGATTCGCTCGGCGTGAACCGCGCCACGCTGATGCACCAGCTGCCCGGCGCCATGCAGGCCGCGGACCAGAGTTCGCGGGCGGCGGCGGCCGGGCAGAATGACCTGTTCGGGCTTGCGGAGCCCGCGGCGCCGGTTGCCAGCGAAGCGGTCGAGCTTCGCGAGAAGCTTCCCGACTGGAGCGAAGCGGTGCGGCTCGCCGGCGAGCGCGAGACGCTCGGGCTCTACCTGACCGGGCACCCGATCACCGAGTACGAGCGTGAGCTCAGGCCCATCACGAGCGGACGGATCGCCGACGTCGGCGGTGCGCGGCCGGTCGGCGCCAACGAAGGCGGGTGGCGCGGTCCTGGCCGGTCCGTCACCGTCGCGGGCCTCGTGCTCGAGATCCGCAAGCGCGGTGGACGCACGAGCTTCGTGCTCGACGACCGCAGCGGCCGCCTCGAGGTGACGATGTTCGAGGACGTCTACCAGCAGTTCCGGGCGCTCGTCGCGAGGGACGCGATCCTGGTGGTGGACGGCGGCCTGCGCTGGGACGACTTCATCGAGGACTGGCGGCTTTCGGCGAAGCGCATCATGGACGTCGACCAGGCGCGCGAGCAGTACGCACGGCGACTCGTGCTGCGCTGGCCGAGCGCGGAGCGCAATGGGGACGCGCGCAAGCTCGTCTCGGCAATCGAGCAGGCGCTGCGCACCAGCAAGGGCGGCCGCTGCTCGGTGGCCGTTCGCTACTCGCGCGACGACGCCGCGGCACTGCTGCATTTCGGCAACGAGTGGACCGTGCGGCCCTCGCGCGAACTCGTCGAACGGCTCGGCCAGCTGGTCGGGCGCGACGGCGTGGAGGTCGTGTATGCGCCGCGGGGGAGGGGTGAGGAGGTCGGTAGGGGAAAGGGGATACGGAAGTGGAAAGCGGGTCGTGACTAGGGGGTAGGGGGTAGTGCGGAAAGACAGGCGGGCTGCCGCCCCTCTTGGACTCTTTACTATCCCCTACCCCCTAGCTCACTACCCCCTTTCCGCCGGCTTCCGTCCCCCTTTGCTTCGCACCCCCATCCGAGGCATCCTCCGCTCCCATGCCCCTCAGCTTCCTGGAATTCGAGCAGCCCATCGCCGAGCTCGAGGCGAAGATCGACGAACTCCGGTTCGTGTCCTCCGACGCCGAGGTGAACATCGGGGAGGAGATCGCGCGGCTGCGCGCCAGGAGTCGTGCGCTCACGACCAGCATTTTCGCGGGCCTGACGCCGTGGCAGGTGGCGCAGCTCGCGCGTCACCCGCAGCGGCCCTACACGCTCGACTACGCGGCGACCATCTTCGAGGAGTTTCACGAGCTGCACGGCGACCGCATGTACTCCGACGATCTCGCGATCGTGGGCGGCTTCGCGCGGCTCGCCGGCCGGCCAGTCATGCTCATCGGGCACCAGAAGGGGCGCGACACGAAGGAACGGGTGCGTCGCAACTACGGCATGCCGAAGCCGGAGGGCTACCGCAAGGCGCTCAGGCTGATGAAGCTCGCGGAGCGTTTCCGGATCCCGGTCATCACGTTGATCGACACGCCAGGCGCCTATCCGGGCGTGGGCTCCGAAGAGCGCAACCAGAGCGAGGCGATCGCGCGCAACCTGTTCGAGATGGCGCGACTGCGCGTGCCGGTCATTACCGCCGTGATCGGCGAGGGTGGCTCGGGAGGAGCGCTCGCGATCGGGGTGTGCGACCGGCTGATCATGCTCCAGTACAGCGTCTACTCGGTCATCTCCCCGGAGGGATGCGCGTCGATCCTCTGGAAGAGCGCCGACAAGAAGGAACTCGCCGCGGACGCGATGGGCATCACCGCAGAGCGTCTCAGCAAGCTCGGGCTGGTGGACGAGGTGCTGAAGGAGCCGCTCGGCGGGGCGCATCGCGATCCGCAGGTCATGGCCGACGCGCTCCAGGAAGCGCTGGTCCGCCACCTCGCCGAGGTGGCGAACTGGCCGGAGGAAGAACTCCTCACCCGCCGCTATGACCGGGTGCGCGCGCAAGGCGTATTCCACGCGAACTGAGTCGCCGTGGCATTCACGGCCGCCAGGCTGGCATCGGCTCTCGAAGGCTGCCTCGCGACCCTCGCGCGTCCTGCGTCCGGTCTGTGCGTCGCGCTGAGCGGTGGTCTCGACTCGACCGTGCTGCTCGCGGGCCTTGCGCGTGCCCGCGCGGCCAGCACCTGGCCGCCACTGCGCGCGGCGCACGTCGATCACGGCCTGCATGCCGACTCCGCGGCATGGGCCGAACGGTCCGCGCTGCAGGCGATGGAACTCGGGGTGCCGCTGGTGCAGGTCAGGGTGGACGCGCGCCCCGCGGCTGGGGAGAGCCCCGAAGCTGCGGCGCGCAAGGCGCGCTACGCCGCGCTGGCCGGATGCCTGGCGCCCGGCGAAGTGCTGCTCACGGCGCATCATGCGGACGATCAGCTCGAAACCGTGCTGCTGCAGTGGCTGCGGGGAGGAGGGCTGCGCTCGGTCGCCGGCATGCCGGCGGTCGCTGCGTTTGCGGCGGGATGGCACGCGAGGCCACTGCTGGGATTCTCGCGCGTCGAACTGCACGCCTGGGCGTGCGAGGCGGGACTTGCGTGGCTCGAGGATCCGTCGAACCTCGATCCGCGCTTCGATCGCAATTTCCTGCGGCTCGAAGTCCTGCCGGTGCTGCGGCGGCGCTGGCCTGCGGCGGCGCGCACCGTCGGGCGGGTTGCGTTGCAGGCCGCGGAAGCGCTCGAAGTCGAGGCCGCGATTGCCGGCGTCCGACCTGGCCGCCGTCGAGGAAGGCAGTGCATCTCGCTGGAGCGGCTGCTCGCGCTGCCGGAGCCACGCCAGCGCTGGGTCCTGCGCGCGTGGCTGAGGCGGGCCGGGTTGCCGGTGCCGTCCGCAAGAACGCTCGCGGCCCTGCTGCAGGACGTGACCCGTTCTGCGGACGACCGGGTCCCCTGCGTGAACTGGCCAGGTGCGCGCGTCTACCGTTACCGGGGCAGGCTCTTTGGCACGGCAGGCGACCACGACGTGACGGGCACGCCGCCCGGGGGCACCTGGCACCCGGGCACGGTCTTCGATCTCGGGTCGTTCGGCAGCCTCGAACTCAAGGCCGCGACGGGTATTGGACTGAGTCGCGCCCGGTTGCCTCGGTGAACTGCAGGTAGCCTGGAGGGCGGCGGGCGAGCTGTTCCGGCCCGCCGGTACCGGACATCGACGGCCGCTGCGCAAGTGGCTGCAGGAGCGCGGCGTGCTGCCGTGGTTCCGGCAGCGGGTCCCGCTCGTCATCGCGCAAGGCGAGATCGTTGCAATCGGGGATCTCGCGTACGGCGCACGGGTTCCATGCGCAGCCCGGCGAGCCGTCCTGGGTGGTCGCGTGGCAGGGTCGGCCGGTGCTGACCGAGCAGGAAGCTCTCGAGACCCGGCCGATTCCTTAGATCCAGCTGCGCGCGCCGCTTTGCGGTGGCCGGAGCAAGGGCATTCCGATAGACTGTCCTCCCGTCGTGCTTCTCCTGCGGCGGTGCTTCCAATGACCAAGTTCATCTGCGTGACCGGCGGTGTGGTTTCCTCGCTGGGCAAGGGAATCGCTGCGGCTTCGCTGGGGGCGATCCTCGAGGCGCGGGGCCTCAAGATCGCGATGGTCAAGCTCGACCCGTACATCAACGTGGACCCGGGCACGATGAGCCCGTTCCAGCACGGCGAGGTGTTCGTCACCGACGACGGCACCGAGACGGACCTCGACCTCGGTCACTACGAGCGCTACGTCCGCACGACGACCGGCCGCAACAGCAATTTCACCACCGGGCGCATCTACGAGCGGGTCATCGCCAAGGAGCGCCGCGGCGACTATCTCGGCGCCACCGTGCAGGTGATCCCGCACATCACCGACGAGATCAAGCACTGCATCCGCATGGGCGCCGGCGACGCGGACATCTGCATGGTCGAGATCGGCGGCACGGTGGGCGACATCGAGTCGCTGCCGTTCCTCGAGGCGATCCGCCAGCTGGGAGTCGAGCTCGGGCACGACAACGTGCTCTACATGCACCTGACGCTGATCCCGTACATAGCGACCTCGGGCGAGATCAAGACCAAGCCGACGCAGCACTCGGTCAAGGAGCTGCGCTCGATCGGCATCCAGCCGGACGTGCTGCTCTGCCGCTGCCAGGATCCGCTGCCGCCCGAGCAGCGCCGCAAGATCGCGCTGTTCACCAACGTCGAGGAGCGCGCGGTGATCTCCGCGGTGGACGCCGACGACATCTACAAGATCCCGTCGCTGCTGCACGAGCAGTCGCTCGACGAAATCGTCTGCACGAAGCTGCGCATCGAGGCGCCCCCGGCGGACCTCGGCGAATGGCAGCACGTCGTCACCGCCAAGAGCAGCCCGGACCTCACGGTCAACGTCGCGATGGTCGGCAAGTACGTGAACCTCAAGGATGCCTACATTTCGCTGACCGAGGCGCTGATGCACGCGGGCTTGAGGACGCGCACGCGCGTGAAGCTCGATTTCGTCGAGGCGACCGACGTCGAGAAGCACGGCACCGGCTGCCTCGACGGCATGGACGCGATCCTCGTGCCCGGCGGCTTCGGCGAGCGCGGCATCGAGGGCAAGATCCAGGCCGTCCGCTATGCGCGCGAGCACGGGGTTCCCTACCTCGGCATCTGCCTCGGCATGCAGCTGGCCATCATCGAATACGCGCGCGACGTCGCGGGACTCGAGGGCGCGCACAGCACCGAGTTCAACCGCGGCACGGCGCATCCGGTGATCGCGCTGATCACCGAGTGGCAGGACCAGAAGGGCACGGTCGAGGCGCGCACCGAGCAGTCGAACCTCGGTGGCACGATGCGCCTTGGAGCGCAGGAAGTGCGCATCTCCCACGGCTCGCTCGCGCACGCGATCTACGGCGCCGACGCGATCCGGGAGCGGCACCGCCACCGCTTCGAGTTCAACAACAACTACCTGCAGCGGCTGATGAACGCCGGGCTGCGCTTCTCGGGCTTCTCGCGCGACGGGCTCGTCGAGATCATCGAGTTGCCGCACCATCCGTTCTTCGTCGCGAGCCAGTATCACCCCGAGTTCCGCTCGACGCCGCGCGACGGCCATCCGCTCTTCACGGGTTTCATCCGGGCGGCACGCGACCACCGGGCAGCGCAGCTGCCGGCCGCGGCGGGCGCATGAGGCTCTGCGGATTCGAAGTCGGGCCGGACCGGCCTTTTTTCCTGATCGCCGGGCCCTGCGTCATCGAAAGCGAGGCGCTGGTGCTCGACGTGGCGGGCCGCATGAAGGAGATCGCGGGCGCGCTCGGCATCCCGTACATATTCAAGGCATCGTTCGACAAGGCGAACCGCTCGTCGAAGTCGAGCTTCCGCGGGCCGGGCATCGCCGAGGGCCTGCGGGTCCTCGAAGAAGTGCGCCGCCAGGTCGGCGTTCCGGTGCTGACGGACGTGCACGAGGACACGCCGCTGGCCGAGGTCGCCGCCGTCGTCGACGTGCTGCAGACGCCGGCATTCCTGTGCCGCCAGACGAACTTCATCCTCAACGCGTGCTCGCAGGGCAGGCCGGTCAACGTCAAGAAGGGCCAGTTCCTGTCGCCCTGGGAGATGGCCAACGTCGTCGAGAAGGCCCGGTCGACCGGCAACGAGCAGGTGATGGTCTGCGAGCGCGGCTTCAGCTTCGGCTACAACAACCTCGTGTCGGACATGCGCAGCCTCGCGATCATGCGCGCCACCGGGGCGCCGGTGGTTTTCGACGCGACCCACTCCGTGCAGTTGCCCGGCGGGCAGGGCACCGCGTCGGGCGGGCAGCGGGAGTTCGTCCCGGTCCTGGCCCGGGCCGCCGTGGCGGCCGGAGTCGCGGGCATCTTCATGGAAACCCATCCCGAGCCGGCGAAGGCGCTGTCCGACGGTCCCAATGCGTGGCCGCTCGACCGCATGCGCTCGCTGCTCGCGGTGCTCAAGGAAATTGACGCCGCCGCGAAATCGCGGCCCTACGAGGAATCGAGCCTATGACGAAGATCATCGACATCAAGGCGCGCGAGATCGTCGATTCGCGCGGCAATCCCACCGTGGAAGCGGACGTGTACCTCGAGGGCGGGGTCATGGGGCGTGCGGCCGTGCCGTCGGGTGCCTCGACCGGCACGCGCGAGGCCGTGGAACTGCGTGACGGCGACAAGAAGCGATACCTCGGCAAGGGCGTGCTGAAGGCCGTCGCCAACGCGAACGGGGAAATCCGCTCGGCGCTGCTCGGGCGCGACGCGCGCGACCAGGCCGGGCTGGACCGGCGACTGATCGAGCTCGACGGCACAGACACGAAGTCGCGGCTCGGCGCGAACGCGACGCTGGCCGTATCGCTGGCCACGGCACACGCCACCGCCCGCGCAGCGGGGCAGGGCCTGTACCGGCTGCTCGGCGGGCCCGGCCCGAAAGTCATGCCGGTGCCGATGATGAACATCATCAACGGCGGCGCGCACGCCGACAACAGCGTGGACATCCAGGAATTCATGGTGCTTCCGGTGGGCGCGCCGAATTTCAGCGAGGCGCTGCGTTACGGCGCCGAGATCTTCCACACGCTGAAGAAAGTCCTGCACGAGCGTGGCCTCGCCACCGCGGTCGGCGACGAGGGCGGGTTCGCGCCCAACCTGCCGTCGAACGAAGCCGCTCTCGAGACGATCATGGAGGCGGTCGAGCGGGCGGGCTACAAGGCCGGGCGGGACATCTTCCTCGGGCTCGACGCCGCGGCGTCCGAGTTCTATCGCGATGGCGTCTACGACCTCGAGTCCGAAGGCCGCAAGTTCACGTCGGCGCAGTTCGTCGACTACCTCGCCGGCCTGGTGGACCGTTTCCCGATCATCACGATCGAGGACGGCATGGCCGAGGGCGACTGGGACGGCTGGTCCATCCTCACGCAGCGCCTCGGCCGCAACGTGCAGATCGTGGGCGACGACCTCTTCGTGACCAATACGAAGATCCTGCGCGAGGGCATCGCGCGCGGCATCGCGAACTCGATCCTGATCAAGCCGAACCAGATCGGCACGCTGACCGAGACGCTCGAGGCGATCGACATGGCCACGACAGCCGGTTATTCGTCGGTCATTTCGCATCGCTCGGGCGAAACCGAGGACAGCACCATCGCGGACATCGCAGTCGCCACGCGCGCCACGCAGATCAAGACCGGATCGCTCTGCCGTTCGGACCGCATCGCGAAGTACAACCAGCTGCTGAGGATCGAGGCCGAACTCGGCTCGCTGGCGAGCTATGCGGGTCGTGACGCATTCCCGGTGCCTTGCGGTCCGGTCGGCGCATGACCATCCGCATCATCGCCGCACTGCTGCTCGCGGCCGTGCTCGCCCTGCAGTACCGGTTGTGGGTGTCGCCGACCGGCATGCGCGACGTCTGGCGTACGCAGCAGGCCATCGAGGCCCAGACCCAGGAGAACGAGCGGCTGAAGGAGCGCAACAGGACGCTCGCCGCCGAGGTGCGTGACCTCAAGGAAGGACGGGCCGCGATCGAGGAGCGCGCCCGCACCGACCTCGGCATGATCGGCGCCGGCGAGACCTTCTTCCAGGTCGTGCCGCCGGCGCCGGGTGCTGCTGTCCAGGCCCCGGCAACGCAGCGACGGACCGCCCAGGCCGAGCAGAAATGAGCGTGCGGGCGCGGCGCTGGGCCGTCGTCGTGGCGGCCGGGCGCGGCCAGCGTTTCGGCGGCCGGATTCCCAAGCAATACGTCAGCCTGCTCGGTCGGCCGGTGCTCTCCTGGTCGCTGGGCGCGCTGCTGCGCGAATCCACGCTCGACGGCATCGTCGTGGCACTTGCGCCGGGCGACCGCCGCTGGCGCCGGCTGGCCGAGTCGCGGGACCGGCGCGTGAGCACCTGCCGCGGTGGCGATCGTCGCGAGGCGTCCGTCGCGAACGCGCTCGAGTCGCTGGCTGGCCGGGCGCATGACACGGACTGGGTCATCGTTCACGACGCGGCGCGTCCGTGCCTCGAGCGCGAAGACCTCGCGCGACTGATCAGGGCAACCCGCAATGACCCGGTCGGGGGACTGCTCGCCGTTCCGGTCGCCGACACGCTCAAGTGCGACGATGGTCACGGGCGCAGCGCCCGCACCGCGGTGCGCGAGGGACTGTGGCGCGCGCTCACGCCGCAGATGTTCCGCTACGGCCTGCTCAAGCGCGCACTGGCGCTCTGCCTCGAGCGCGAGCGCGCCGTCACGGACGAGGCGTCGGCCATCGAGATGCTGGGGCTCAGGCCGCTGCTGGTTCGCGGTCGTGCCGACAATATCAAGCTCACGAACGTGGAGGATCGTCGGATCGCGGAAGCGATCCTGCGGTCGGGGAGGAAGCGATGAGGGTGGGGATTGGCTATGACGTGCACGGCTTCGGGCCCGGCGACCACGTGACGCTGGGCGGGCGAGAAGATCCCGTGGTCGCAGGGAATCCGGGCCCATTCGGACGGCGACGTGCTGCTGCACGCGCTGTGCGATGCGCTGCTCGGCGCGATGGCGCTGGGAGACATCGGCCAGCATTTTCCGGACACCGATCCGCGCTGGAAGGACGCCGACAGCCGCCTGTTCCTGCGCCACTGCGCGAAGCTGATGCAGGAGCGTCACTGGAGGCTCGTGAACGCGGACCTGACGCTGATCGCCGAGGCGCCGCGCGTCGGGCCGCACCGCGCCGCGATGCAGGCGCACATCGCCCACGATCTGCGCTGCGAGAAGGACAGGGTCAACATCAAGGCCACCACCAGCGAGGGCCTCGGTGCTTTCGGTCGCGGCGAGGGGCTGGCGGCACAGGCGATCGTGCTGCTCGCCCACGCCAACGGTGGATCGAACGGTCACTGACTCCATGGATCTCGCCGACGGCCCACGGCCCACCGCCACTCGGCGGGCGCATTCGCGTCGCGCGCGGAGGACTTCGTCGTCGAGGAACTGCTCGGATTCGAGCCGGATGGCGCAGGCGGGCACGTGCTGCTCAGCGTCGAGAAGCGCGGCGCCAATACCGGCTGGGTGGCCGCGCAACTGGCGCGGACGGCGGGCGTGCAGGCTCGCGACGTCGGTTACAGCGGCCAGAAGGACCGGCACGCCCTTACCCGGCAGTCGTACTCGCTGCCGTGGCCGGTTGCAGCGCCGCTCGATGCCTGCCTCGCGTTTGCGGGAGAGGGTTATCGCGTGCTGTCGGCCGCCAGGCACGGACGCAAGCTGCGGCCGGGCTCGCATCGCGGGAACCGGTTCGCGATCCGCGTCCGCGATGCCGAGGGCGACGCCGGCGCGATCGATGCCCGGCTGCGCGTCATTGCCGAAGAGGGAGTGCCGAACTATTTCGGTCCGCAGCGCTTCGGACGGGAGGCGGGCAATCTCACGCGCGCGCGGGCCTGGGCGCAGGACGGCGATGCACCGCGGGACCGCATCCAGCGGGGCTTTGCGCTGTCGGCCGCGCGCAGCGAGATCTTCAACCGCGTCGTCGAGGAGCGCGTCCGCCGCGGCGACTGGAACCGGTTGCTGCCGGGCGAGGCCGTCATGCTCGACGGCCGACGCAGCTTCTTCGCCGCTCCTGAGATCGACGCGCTGCTGGATGACCGTTGCCGCCGCATGGACGTGCATCCGAGCGGCCCGATGTGGGGCCGCGGCGAGTCGCCCGCGACCGGCGCAGCACGCGAAGTCGAGGACGCCGTGCTGGGTCGCGAGCCGGGGCTGGCGCGCCTCCTCGAGTCCGAGCGACTCGAACAGGAGAGGCGCAGCCTGAGGCTTCCAGTGCGCTCGCTGCGCTGGACGCACGAAGTCGGCGGGCTGCTGCTGGAATTCGAGCTGCCAAGAGGCACATTCGCGACCGCCGTGCTCCACGAGCTGCTGCGCGATGCGTGGAGCCAGGATACGGGCGGCGAGGACTGATGGCTCCGTTGGTTTGCAGTATAGTGCGGCGACTTTTCTGCCGGTGCCGCGCTTGAGAATCCTGGTCAGCAACGACGACGGCTACCGCGCCGAAGGTCTCCAGCACCTCGCGGATGCGCTGCGTCCGCTGTCCGAGGTCACGGTAGTCGCTCCGGACCGCAACCGCAGCGGCGCCAGCAATTCGCTCACGCTCGACGTGCCGGTCCGGGTTTCCTCGTACGGCGAGCGCATGTATTACGTCAACGGCACGCCGACCGACTGCGTGCACCTCGCGATCTCGGGACTGTTCGATTTCGAGCACGACATGGTCGTCTCCGGCATCAACGACGGCGCGAACCTCGGCGACGACGTGCTCTATTCCGGCACTGTCGCTGCCGCCGTCGAGGGCCGCTTCCTCGGCCTCCCGACGATGGCGGTCTCGCTGGTCGTGCGCGAAGGACGGCATTTCGCGACCGCGGCGCGAGTGGCAGGCGAGCTGGTGGCGCGGGTCCTGCGCAGCCCGCTCGAGAGCTCGATGATCCTGAACGTGAACGTGCCGGACGTGCCGTACGAGCACCTGCGCGGCATGCGCGTGACGCGGCTCGGCCATCGGCATCGCTCGGAAGCCGTGGTGCGCGCGACCGATCCACGTGGCCGCCCGGTGTACTGGGTCGGACCGGCCGGCGAGGGGGCCGATGCGGGTGAGGGCACCGACTTTCATGCGGTGGCGAACGGCTGCGTCTCGGTGACTCCGCTGCAGGTGGATCTCACGCGTCACTCGGCGCTCGCCGCGGTGGACGACTGGTTGCGAGGGCGCGAGCCGTGAGCGGGTGGTGCTCTTGACCGGCACGCGCATGTCCGGCATCGGCATGACCTCGGCCCGCACGCGCGACCGGCTGATCACGCGACTGCGCGAGCAGGGGATCGCCAACCCGAGCGTGCTCGAGCGCATCCGCTCCGTGCCGCGCCACATGTTCGTGGACGAGGCGCTCGCGAGCCGCGCGTATGAAGACACCGCGTTGCCGATCGGGCACGGGCAGACGATCTCGCAGCCGTACATCGTGGCCCGCATGACCGAGGCGCTGCTCGAGGGTGGAGCGCCACGCAAGGTGCTCGAGGTGGGTACCGGTTGCGGCTACCAGACCGCGGTGCTTGCTCCGCTCGTCGCCACGCTCTACAGCATCGAGCGGATCGCCGCGCTGCAGGTTCGTGCGCGCCGGGCGATGCGCGACCTCAAGATCGCGAACGTGTTCATGCGGCACGGCGACGGATTCGAAGGCTGGCCGCCGTACGCGCCATACGACGGAATCATCGTCGCGGCCGCGTCGATGGCGATTCCGGCCGCGCTGCTCGACCAGCTCGGCAATGGCGGCCGCCTGATCATGCCGGTGGGGCCGGATCGTGAGCAGTCGCTGATGCGCGTGACTCGTCGCGGCGAGTCCTTCGAGCGCGAGGTGCTCGGGCCTGCCACGTTCGTGCCGCTGCTGCAGGGGTTGAGCTGAGGCGTCCGCCGGCATGAGCTGGCGGCAGGTGCAATGACGCCTGAAGCACTGCTCCGCGCCGCGTTCGAAGCCGCCATCGAGGCGGCGCGTGCCGACAACTGCGTCCCGGGCTGGCTGCCGTCGCCTCCGCGCGGCCGCACGCTCGTGGTCGGCGCCGGCAAGGCGGCCGCTGCCATGGCGCTCGCATTCGATCGGCACTGGCAGGCGGACCTGACGGGCCTCGTAGTGACAGCGACCGGTCACGGCGAGCGGTGTCCACGAATCGAGGTGCTCGAGGCGGCGCATCCGATCCCGTCGGCCGCGGGACAGCAGGCGGCGGAGCGCATCCTGCAACTCGTCACGGGACTCACCGAGCATGACCTCGTCGTCTGCCTGCTGTCGGGCGGCGGGTCGGCGCTGCTGCCGTTGCCGGCGCATGGGCTCGCGCTCGCCGAGAAGCAGCTCGTTACAGGTTCGCTGCTGCGCTCGGGCGCCACGATCGGCGAGATCAACTGTGTGCGGCGTCACCTGTCGCGCATCAAGGGTGGCCGTCTCGCGGCCGCCTGCCACCCGGCACGCCTCGTGACGCTCGCCATCTCCGACGTGCCCGGCGACGCGCCGCTCGACATTGCCTCGGGGCCGACCGTTGCCGATCCCACGACCTGTGCCGACGCGCTCGCGGTGCTGGAGCGCTACGGCGTCGAGGTGCCGTCGCGAGTGGTCGCGGCGTTGCGCGGCGGCGAATGGGAGTCGGTGAAGCCTGGGGATCCCGAGGCTGGGCCGGTCGGAGTATCACGTCGTGGCAGCCCCGCAGCAGTCGCTCGAGGCCGCTGCGCGACTCGCGGCCGCGCAACGGCGTGACGCCATGGATACTCTCGGACCGCCTCGAGGGCGAGGCGAGGATCGTTGGGCGCGACATGGCTGCGACTCGTGGCCGACGTCGTGCGCGAAGGGCGGCCGGTACGACCCCCATGCCTGCTGCTCTCGGGCGGGGAGACCACGGTGACCGTGCGCGGTCCTGGACGTGGCGGACGCAATGTCGAGTTCCTGCTGGCGCTTGGAATGGAGCTCGGTTCGCGCGAAAACGTCTTTGCGCTGGCCGGCGACACGGACGGAATTGACGGCATGGAGGCCGTAGCAGGCGCGATCTGGACGGCCGGACACCTTGCGGCGCGCGGCGGCCCTGGGCCTGGATCCGGGCCGATTTCTCGACGGACAACGACGCACACAGCTTCTTCGCGGTCGCTCGGAGACTCCGTGGTGACCGGTCCGACGCGGACCAACGTCAACGACTTTCGCGCTGTGCTCGTGTTGCCGGATGCGTCCGGCAGCTAGGCCACTGGTTCGACGATCAACGCCGCCGCGACATTGCGCCCTTCGGCCGCCAGCACGTTGTAGGTGCGGCAGGCAGCCCCGGTATCCATGACCTCGAATCCGACCCGCGCAGCGTAGAGCGCGGCCAGAGTGGCGCGCTGTGGAAACTCCTGGCGCAGTCCGGAGCCGATCAGGAGGACCTCGGGGCGCAGCTCGCAGCAGCTGGTCGAGGTCGGACTCCTGCAGGTCCGAAATCCGTCGCGGCCGCCAGTCCTCGAGCAGCGTCGAAGCCGTGACGATGACGCTGCGGCTGAACGACCGCTCACCGATGCGGATCAGCCCCGGGCCGTATGCTCGCACGACGTTGATCGTCGTCGACTGGTCGAGATTGAACTTCATCGGGGTAACATACCGGATGCGGGCCCGGCGGGTCTCGGGCTCCGCAATCCAACACCCGGGAGATCAGTGCTTGAAAGAACGCGGCCAGGGTCGCCTGCGGCTTGCGCTGCCATGGCTCGAGTGCGCGCCCGACGCGGATACGCCCGAGGTCCAGGCGCTCCCGCGGACGCCGGCCGGCGAGTGGCTGGTGGCGCGCGGCGAATCGAGTCCCGCAGAGGTTCGCGCGTGGCGCGAATGGCTGCTCGCGCGATCTTGACTCCGGGAGCGACCTGCTGCGCGCCTGCGCGGCCGGTCCCTGCGTCCGTTCCCTGCACGCTGCCGCGCCTCCGGAAGGCACCTGGGGTTGCGCAAGGCCGGTGCACCTGCTCACCGCGATCGACCACCTGCAGCTTGCTCCCGGGCGTCTCGTGATCGACGAGGCCGAGTCGGCCCGGCTCGTCGGCGACATCAACCGGCATCTCGAGGGCAGTGGATTCCGCCTGCACGATTGCGGCGCGGGCGGCGACTGGCAGCTCGAGTGCGCGCAGCCGCTGGAGTGCACCAGTGTCGAGCCGGACGATGCCTCGGGCCGTAACCTGCGTGACCTGATGCCGGCCGGACGGGACGGTGCGCGTGTCCGGTCGCTCGTGAACGAGATCCAGATGCTGCTGCACGAACATCCCGTGAACGTGGCGCGGTCGGAGCGCCGACAGCCCGCGATCAACTCCGTCTGGCTGTGGGGCATCGGCAGCCTGGGGAAGGTGTTCCCGGCCAACCTGCCGCCGCTCTACACGGACGATGCGTGGCTCGCAGGCCTCTGGCGTCTGCACGGCGCCGCTGCGCGTTCGCTGGACGAATTCGCGGCAGCTGGCGAGGCGGGGAAGGACATGCTGGTGGCCTGTGCAAGCTGCGCCGGGCGGCGACTCGGGAACCGCGCTGGCGTTCGCCGAAGCGACGTGCTTCGCACCGGCCAGGCTCGCCTGCTGCAGCGCGCGACCACGATGATTTCGATGTTGCTCGGTGACCAGACGGTCGCGGTGGGTAGCCGCGCCCGATATCGTTTCTGGCGGAGGCGACGGCCGTTGTCCGAGGCCCTCGCATGACCGCGCGCCGCATCCTGCGCCGCTCGGTCGCCGAAGGTCGCCTGCCGACGGTCGCTGCGAACCTGCATCCTGCGCTGCGGCGCGTGTACGCCGCACGCGGCCTGGAGGATGCGCAGGATCTCGATCTCGGCCTCGAGCGCCTGTTGCCCGTGAGTTCGCTCGGCGGAGTCGAGGCGGCCGTGGACCTGCTGCTCGCCTGCCATCGCAGCGCAGGAAAGGTGCTCGTCATCGGCGACTTCGACGCCGACGGTGCGACGAGCACTGCCGTCGTCGTGCGGCAGTTGCGGCGCCTCGGCTTCAGCGACCCGGGCTTTCTCGTGCCGGATCGCTTCAAGTTCGGCTACGGACTCACGCCGGAGATCGTACGGGTCGCGGTGCAGATGCAGCCGAGCCTCATCGTGACCGTGGACAACGGGATTTCGTCGCTCGAAGGCGTGGCGGAGGCGGCCCGCTCGGGAATCCCGGTGCTGGTGACCGACCATCACCTGCCGGGCAGGTCGCTGCCGGACGCGGCGGCCATCGTCAATCCGAACCTGCCAGGGGAACGCTTCGCGTCGAAGGCGCTTGCCGGCGTGGGCGTGGCCTTCTACCTGATGGCCGCGCTGACCCGGCGGATGCGCGAGACGGGCATGGTCCCGGCCGGATCCGAGACGAATCCCGCGGACCTGCTGGACCTCGTCGCGCTCGGTACCGTCGCCGACGTCGTCCCGCTCGACGTGAACAATCGCATCCTGGTCGCACAAGGGCCTGCGCCGCATTCGAGCCGGACGCTGCGCGCCTGGCCTGCGTGCGTTGCTCGAGGTCGCCGGACGCAAGCTCGATGGCGTGATCGCGCAGGACCTGGGGTTCCAGGCGGGCCCGCGGCTCAATGCCGCCGGACGACTCGAGGACATGGCGCTCGGCATCGAGTGCCTGCTCACGGCGAGTCCGGTCGAAGCGGGCGAACTCGCTGCGCGCCTGTCGCAGCTGAACAGCGATCGGCGGCAACTCGAGACACGCATGCAGCAGGAGGCGCTGACGAAGATCGACACGCTTGCCGCGTCGTTCGAGGGACGCATGCCTGCAGGTCTGTGCCTGTTCGACGACGGCTGGCACCAGGGCGTGATCGGGCTGGTTGCGTCACGCATCAAGGACCGGGTCCACCGACCGGTGATCGCCTTCGCGCCCGGCGAGCCGGGCTGGGTCAAGGGATCGGCGCGATCGGTCGCGGGAATCCACGTGCGCGACGCGCTCGATGCCATCGCGACCCGCAACTCCGGGCTGCTGGAGAAATTCGGCGGCCACGCGATGGCGGCGGGGATGACGCTGCGTGAATCGAGCCTCGCCGAGTTCGAGCAGGAGTTCGCCCTGGAAGTCGAACGGCGCATCGACCCGGACACCTTGTCCGGCGACCTGCACACGGACGGTCCGCTGCTTCCCGGCGAATTCAACGCGGACACGGCCGCGGCCCTGAGGGAGGGAGGGCCCTGGGGTTCCGGCTTCCCGGAGCCCGCGTTTGACGGCCGCTTCGGCGTAGCCGGCACGCGGATCGTCGGCGACCGGCACCTCAAGCTGCGGCTCAAGGCGCCGTCGGGGGAAATCGTCGACGCGATCGCGTTCCGGTATCTCGACGACGCGGCTGCGCCGGCGGTCACGCCGCAGCAGTCGGTGGAGCTCGTGTACCGCACCTCGCTCGACGAGTATTCGGGAGCACGGCGCCTGCAGCTGGTGTCGGAATGGCTGCGCCCGCTGCCGTGATAAACTCGACCGTTCGACCCGCACCGGCTGCCGTCTGCAATGGAAACCAACCCGATCCGCCGCTCCCTCGACGAGCTCTCGCAGCGCACGAGTGCGCTAAGGGGGTATCTTTGACTACGAGGGCCGCGCCGAGCGCCTGACCGAAGTCCTGCGCGAGCTCGAAGACCCCGCCGTCTGGAGCAAGCCGGAGCGTGCGCAGGAACTGGGGCGCGAACGCACCAAGCTCGAGGCAGTGGTCGGCACCCTTGATCGCCTCGGCGTCGGCCTGAACGAGGCCGGCGAACTTCTCGAGCTCGCCGAGGCCGACGCGGACGAGGCAATGGTGCGCTCGGTCCAGCAGGACGTGGACCGGATCGAGGGCGAGATTGCACGCCTCGAGTTCCAGCGCATGTTCCCGGGCGAGATGGATGCGCACAACTGCTTCCTCGACATCCAGGCCGGCGCGGGTGGCACCGAAGCGCAGGACTGGGCGCAGATGCTCATGCGCATGTACCTGCGCTGGGCCGACAAGCGCGGGTTCAAGGTCGAGATCACGGACGTCGCCGACGGCGAGGTCGCGGGTGTCAAGGGTTGCTCGATGCTCATCGAGGGCGAGTTCGCCTACGGGTGGCTGCGCACGGAAACCGGCGTGCACCGCCTGGTGCGCAAGTCGCCGTTCGACTCGAACGCCCGCCGGCACACGTCGTTCGCCTCGGTGTTCGTCTCGCCCGAAGTGGACGACGACATCAACATCGACGTGAACCCGGCGGACATCGAGATGGACGTCTACCGCTCGAGCGGCGCGGGCGGGCAGCACGTCAACAAGACCGAGTCCGCGGTCCGCCTCCGCCACATGCCGAGCGGCATCGTGGTGGCCTGCCAGAGCGAGCGCAGCCAGCACAAGAACCGCTCGACCGCGATGAAGATGCTGAAGGCCAAGCTCTACGAGCTCGAGGTCAACAAGCGCAACGCCGCGGCCAAGGTGCTCGAGGACGCGAAGTCCGACGTGAGCTGGGGCAACCAGATACGCTCCTACGTGCTCGACCAGTCGCGCATCAAGGATCTTCGCACCGGGGTCGAGATCGGCAACACTGGCGCCGTGCTGGACGGAGACCTCGATCCGTTTCTCGAGGCGAGTCTCAAACAGGGGCTGTGAGGAAGGCGGAAATGACCGACGAACGAACGGACGTCTGAAAACCACCTGATCGCGGAGCGGCGGGCGAAGCTCGACCGGCTGCGTGAACGGGGCAACGCCTTTCCGAACGATTTCCGCCGCGACTCGACGGCCGAGGAACTGCACGTCGGCTACGACGGGCATCCGCCCGAGTGGTTCGATGCGCACCCGACGCTGGTGACGATCGCGGGCCGCATGATGTTCAAGCGCGTGATGGGCAAGGCGAGCTTCGCCAAGCTCAAGGACCGCACCGGCCTGATGCAGATATTCCTGCAGCAGGAAACGCTCGGTGGCACCTACGATGAGTTCAAGGGCTGGGACGTCGGCGACATCCTCGGCGCGGAGGGCACGCTCTTCAAGACCAAGACCGGCGAGCTCTCGGTCCGCGTCGAGCGGCTCCGGCTGCTGGTCAAGTCGTTGCGTCCGCTGCCCGACAAGTGGCACGGCCTCGCGGACGTCGAGCAGCGTTACCGCCAGCGCTACGTCGACCTGATCGTCAACGACGACAGCCGCCAGGTGTTCCGCGCCCGCAATCGCATCGTGCAGTTCCTGCGGCACTTCCTCGAGGCGCTCGACTTCATGGAAGTCGAGACGCCGATGATGCAGGTGATCCCCGGCGGGGCGGTTGCCCGTCCGTTCGTCACGCATCACAACGCGCTCGACGTGGACATGTACCTGCGCATCGCGCCGGAGCTGTACCTCAAGCGCCTGGTCGTCGGCGGCTTCGAGCGCGTCTACGAGCTGAACCGCAATTTCCGCAACGAGGGGCTGTCCACGCAGCACAATCCCGAGTTCACGATGCTCGAGCTCTACCAGGCCTATGCCGACTACGGCGACCTGATGGACATGGTCGAGCGGATCTTCCAGGGACTGGCCGACACGATCTGCGGCACCCGCAAGGTCGAGTACCAGGGCGAGATCGTTCGACTTCACGTCGTCGTTCCGCCGCATCACCATCGAGGAGATGATCCTCAAGTACAACCCGGGCTTCGACCAGTCGCGGATCCGCGACGTGGATTACCTGCGCGAGGTCTGCGGCAGGCTGGGCATCAAGGTCGAGGCGGCCGATGGGGCGGGCAAGCTGCAGACCGCGATCTTCGACAGCACGGGGGAGCACGAGCTGCGGCAACCGACGTTCGTGTGCGCGTATCCGGCCGAAGTCTCGCCGCTCGCGCGCCGCAACGACGCCGACCCGTTCGTCACGGACCGCTTCGAGTTCTTCATCGGCGGCCGCGAGCTCGCCAACGGGTTCTCCGAGCTGAACGACGCGGACGACCAGGCGGCGCGATTCAGGGAGCAGGTCGCCCGCAAGACCTCAGGCGACGAAGAGGCGATGTTCTACGACGCCGACTACGTCCGGGCGCTCGAGTACGGCCTGCCGCCGACGGCCGGCCTCGGCATCGGCGTGGACCGCATGGTGATGCTCTTCACCAACCAGCCGTCGATCCGCGACGTGCTGCTGTTCCCGCACATGCGGCCCGAGTGAGCGCGCGCGCGGAGCCGGATCAGGCTGCCGCCTCGATCGAAGCCTGGCTACGGTGAATCGCCAGGAACAGGTAGGTCGCGAACACGACGAGGTGCACGGCGCCCTGGAGCACCGTCGCGCGGCCGCCGACCAGCGTCATCGACGTGAGCAGCAGCGTCAGCGCCAGCAGCGTGAGGCCGATCGGCGGCAGGCCAAGGATCAGTGGCAGGCCCATCAGGATCGACGTGACGGCCACCACCGGAATCGTCAGGCCGATCGTGGCGAGAGCCGAGCCGAGCGCGAGGTTGAAGCTGGTCTGCATGCGGTCGTTGCGCGCGGCCCGCACCGCGGAGAGCGTCTCCGGCAGCAGGACCATCAGCGCGATGCAGATTCCCACCACCGCCTGCGGCATGCCGGCGGACGCGACGGCCGACTCGATGAGCGGCGCGAGTACCTTGGCCAGCCCGACCACCGCGACCAGCGACACGAGCAGCAGCGCGAGGCTCGCCAGTGCGGCCATCGTCGTGGGCGGCGCCGCGTGCTCGTCTTCGCCAACCGACCCGACCGGCAGGAAGTAGTCGCGATGCCGCACCGTCTGGATGAGCACGAACACGGCGTACAGCACCAGCGACACGACCCCGACGAACGCCAGTTGCGACACCGACAGCGTTGGTCCGGCAGTGGCGCTCGTGAAATCCGGGACGACCAGCGTAAGTGTGGCCAGCGTCGAGAGCACTGCCAGCGCAGGGACGGTGCCTTCGACCCGGAACGCGACCACGTGGTGTCGCATGCTGCCGGCGATCAGGCACAGCCCGACGACGCCGTTGCACACGATCATCACGGTGGCAAACACGGTGTCGCGGGCCAGCGCACTGGTCTCCGGCCCGCCGGAGAGCATCATCGAGACGATCAGCGAGCCCTCGATCACCGTCACCGCGAGCGCGAGGACGAGCGTCCCGAACGGCTCGCCGACACGATGGGCGATCACCTCCGCGTGATGCACGGCCACGAGTACGGCCGCGATCAGCGCGACGGCAGCCGCAATGACGAGCAGCGCCCGTCGCCGGACGGCCCCACGCCGCGCGAGCATCGCGCCGGCCGCGAACGGCACGATCACGCTCCACAGCGGCGCGCTGCCCGGTTTCTGCCCGGTCATGTGAATTCGCTCCTCGCTGCCCGATTTCAGGAGCGGGGAAGTATGCATGGCTCGAGGCGTGCCGCAAGCGCGTCGGCGCGACGGCCGCACCACCGTGCGCCAGGTCGGTCAGGGCACTGTGTAGGCCATGTCCATCGGCGCGGCGGATCGTCCGTCCTCGAGCGTGAGCACGCGGTCGCGGGCTTCGAGGCTCGTCACGGCCAGCAACTCGACCTTGCCGTCCCAGGTGGCGCTGGTCAGCACCTCGGCGACCTTCGCGCCATCGAGGTGCAGCCCTGCGAGAGGAGGAGGCGGCGTGTCGCCATCGACACGATAGCGAAACGTGCGTCGCTTGATGCGCCCGAGATTCTGCGTCCGGGCGACGATTTCCTGTCCCGTGTAGCAGCCCTTGCTGAAACTGATCCCGCCGATCAGGTCGAGATTCAGCATCTGCGGAATGAATGCCTCGGAGGCAGCCGCGAACACCTGCGGCTGTCCGTCGCGGATGTCGGCGGCCAGCCACTCGTCGAGGTCATGCGGTTGGGCGCTCGCCAACGCAAGCCCGCTGGTCGAACGCCACGTCTCCGGGGTCGCCGCGATCACTCGTCGCCCGGGCGCGTAGTCGAAGGCCACCATGTGCGTCGATGCCGTGCTCGGGAGCGCCGTGTCGGTCGCGATCCAGCCCACCTGCAGGTCGGCGGCGATCTCGCAGATCCACCTTGGAACGCAGCACGAATCGACGGAGGAGGGTGCACACCCGTTCGAGCAGGTCCGCGGGCAGCAGCGCGTAGATCGCGTCGTCGACCTCCCGCAGCCGCAGCAGCGCGATGACGCGGCCCTGCGGCGTGTTGTAGCCGGCGAGCTGGGTCCGTCCGTCGTCGAGCAACTGCACGTCGTTGGTGAGTTGTCCCTGCAGGAAGTGGGCGGCGTCGGCCCCGCCGACCCGCAGCACACCGAGGAACGGTGAGCGGCGCAGCGTGGATCGTCTGGGTTGGTTCGTTCATGGCGATTCGGCGCGCATTCTAGGGCAGCTGGGCGGCAGTGACGGGCAGATTTGCCTTTACTTTCAAAGTGGTGAACGTGTGCCGGATCTGGCAGACTTCGGAGTTGAATCCATGAATGCACCGCAAGAAAAGCAGTCCAGGCCTGCGCCTTCCCAGACTGCCGAGCCGGCCGCGCAGCCAGCCGTGCAGAAGCCGCCCCGGGAAATCGGGGGACGGGACGGTCCCGACCCGACCCGGTACGGCGACTGGGAAAAGGCCGGTCGCTGCATCGATTTCTAGCGGCTGGCGTAAGAGGTAACCAAGTATGGCCCAGCGCGAGCGGCCGCTGTCCCCGTTCCTGCACTATCGCTGGCAGTACACCAATACCCTCTCGATCCTGCACCGGATCACGGGCGTAGTGCTGAGCCTGGGGTTCTTCGTCCTCGTCTACTGGCTGGCCGCTGCGGCTGGCGGGCCGGATCGCTATGCCGACGCCGTCGCGCTGCTCGGGTCGCTGCCGCTGCAACTGGTCCTGTTCGGCGTGGTCTTCGCTTTCTGCTACCACCTGCTGAACGGCGTGCGCCACCTCTTCTTCGACATGGGCCACGGTTTCGAACTGGCGACGGCCCGCAAGAGCGCCCGGTTCACGTGCGATCGGTGCGGTCGTGCTCGCGCTCGTCGTCGTGGTTCGTGCTGCGCAGTTCGCTCGGGGGTGGTGCATGAGCCTGCGCAGTCCGCTTGGGCGCGTGCTCGGCCTCGGCTCCGCCCGGGGCGGTTCGTCGCACTGGTACGCGCAGCGAGTTACCGCGGTGGCGCTCGTCCTGCTCACGCTGTGGCTCGTCGTTTCGCTCGCGTCGCTTGCCGACGCCTCCTACGAGCAGGTCACCGGCTGGCTGCGCTGGCCCCTCAATTCGGCGCTGGCGCTGCTGCTGGTCGTCGTCGCTGCCTGGCATGCCGTGCTCGGCCTGCAGGTCGTCGTCGAAGACTACGTCGCCGACAAGGGCACGCGGCTGCTCGTCCTGATCGCCATCAAGTTCGCGTTCGTCGTCGCCGCCGTCGTCGGTGTGCTCGCCGTCCTGCGCATCGCCTTCGGAGTCGCGGCATGAGCGCCTACAGCTTCACTGATCACACCTACGACGTCGTCGTGGTCGGCGCCGGCGGCGCGGGACTGCGCGCGACGTTCGGCCTGGCCGAGGCCGGGCTTTCGACGGCCTGCATTACGAAGGTGTTCCCGACCCGCAGCCACACGGTGGCGGCGCAGGGAGGCATCAGCGCGGCGCTCGGCAACATGGGCGAGGACGACTGGCGTTTCCATTTCTACGACACCATCAAGGGCTCGGACTGGCTCGGCGACCAGGACGCCATCGAGTTCATGTGCAAGGAGGCGCCGGCCGCGATCCTCGAGCTCGAGCACTACGGCCTGCCGTTCTCGCGCACCGAGGACGGCAAGATCTACCAGCGCCCGTTCGGCGGCATGACGACGCACTATGGCAAGGGCATTGCGCAGCGCACCTGCGCGGCCGCCGATCGCACCGGCCACGCGATGCTGCACACGCTGTACCAGCAGTCGCTCAAGCACGAGGCCCGGTTCTTCATCGAGTTCTTCGCCATCGACCTGATCATGGAGAACGGCGAGTGCCGCGGCGTCGTCGCGCTCGACATGGCGAACGGCACGCTGCATCGCTTCCGCGCGCACAAGGTCATCCTGGCGACGGGCGGCTACGGTCGCGCATATTTCTCCTGCACCTCGGCGCATACCTGCACGGGCGACGGCGGCGGCATGGTGCTGCGTGCCGGGCTGCCGCTGCAGGACATGGAGTTCGTGCAGTTCCACCCCACCGGCATCTACGGCGCGGGCTGCCTCATCACCGAGGGTTCGCGGGGCGAGGGCGGCTACCTGACGAACTCCGCGGGCGACCGGTTCATGGAGCGCTATGCCCCGAATGCGAAGGACCTTGCCTCGCGCGACGTCGTGAGCCGCTCGATGACGATCGAGATCCGCGAGGGTCGCGGCGTCGGCGCGCTGAAGGACCACATTCACCTGCACCTCGAGCACCTCGGCGCCGCCGTCATCCATGAGCGCCTGCCGGGCATCGCCGAGACGGCGCGCATCTTCGCCGGCGTGGACGTCACGCGGGAGCCGATCCCGGTGTTGCCTACGGTGCACTACAACATGGGCGGGATACCCTGCAACGTGCACGGCGAAGTCGTCACGCTGCGCGACGGCAACTCGGATGCCGTGGTGCCGGGGCTCATGGCGATCGGCGAGGCCGCCTGCGTCTCGGTGCACGGTGCAAACCGCCTCGGCTCGAACTCGCTGCTCGACCTCGTGGTGTTCGGCCGCGCCGCCGCGCACCACTGCGGCGCGACGATGCAGCCGGGCGCGTCGCACAGGCCGCTGCCGCAGGATGCGGGCGAGCTCGCGACGAGCCGGCTCGACCGGTTCCGTAACGCCCAGGGCAAGCGCCGCACCGCGGACATCCGGCTCGACATGCAGCGCGTGATGCAGAACCACGCTGCGGTGTTCCGCACCGGCGAGTCGCTGGCCGAAGGCGTGCAGAAGCTCGGCGCGGTGTTCGACTCGTTCGGCGACGTCCGCGTGGACGATCGTTCGCTGGTCTGGAACACGGACCTCGTCGAAACGCTCGAGCTCGACAACCTGCTCGGCCAGGCGGTCGCGACGATGCACTCGGCGGCGAACCGCAAGGAGAGCCGCGGCGCGCACGCCCGCGAGGATTTCAAGGATCGCGACGACAAGGAGTGGCTCAAGCACACGCTGACCTGGGTGGACCCGTCCGGTACCGTCTGTATCGACTACCGTGCCGTGCACCTGAACACGCTCACCACCGACGTCGAAGCCATCCCGCCGAAGGCCCGGACCTACTAGTGAGCAGTGAGCAGTGAGCAGTGATCAGTGATCAACGATCAGTGACGAGCCAGCTATCCACTAGCTCTCACTAACCCCTAACCGCTAACCGCTAGTCACTCTCCCATGGCGCAATTCAAGCTTCCCGAGAATTCCCGCATCGGCCCGGGCAAGAGCCATGTGGCGCCGTCCGGGGCGAAGAACGTCCGCACGTTCCGCATCTACCGCTTCGACCCGGATTCCGGCGAGAACCCGCGCGTGGACTCGTACCAGGTGGACATGGACGGTTGCGGTCCGATGGTTCTCGACGCGCTGATCAAGATCAAGAACGAGGTCGACTCGACGCTCACGTTCCGCCGCTCGTGCCGCGAGGGCATCTGTGGCTCGTGCGCGATGAACATCGACGGCGTGAACACGCTCGCCTGCACGAAGGCCACCGCGGAAGTCCGCGGCGACGTGAAGATCTACCCGCTGCCGCACATGCCGGTGATCAAGGACCTCGTCCCGGATCTCACCAATTTCTACGCGCAGTACGCTTCCGTGAAGCCCTGGCTGCAGACGCGCACGCCGGCGCCGCCGGACAGCGAGCGGCTGCAGTCGAAGGAGGACCAGGAGAAGATCGACCGGCCGTCGGCCTGCATTCTCTGCGCCTGCTGCTCGACCAGTTGCCCGTCGTACTGGTGGAACAGCGATCGGTACCTTGGCCCCGCCGCGCTGCTCGCGGCCTATCGCTGGATCATCGACACCCGCGACGAGGCGACCGGCGAGCGCCTCGATGACCTCGAGGACCCGTTCCGGCTGTATCGCTGCCACACGATCATGAATTGCGCCGAGGCTTGCCCGAAGGACCTGAACCCGGCCCGGGCGATCGCGGAGATCAAGAAGCTGATCGTAGAGCGGCAGCACTGAGCGGGCCGCTGGCGAGCCCATGGCGACCAACCCTTCGGCGGAACTCTCCCGGCTCCGCTGGCATTGCAGGCGTGGCATGCGCGAGCTGGACGTGCTGCTGCAGCGCTACCTCGACGAGGATTATCCGCGCGCGTCACGCGCAGAACGAGATGCGTTCGCACGGATACTCGAACTGCAGGACCCGGAGATCTTCGGGTATCTTGTCGGTCGGGACTCTCCCCCAGAGGCGTCGCTGCGTGATGTCGTCGCCCGGATCCGACGTGTTGACGATTGAACTTCCCGAGCGGCTCGCGTCGGACCGCGCCGTGGTCGGCCTGCTCGTGGCCGCGGCCGTTGTCGTAGAGATCGTCGTGGCCCGCTACCCGGACGGGCAGGCTGGAATCGGCCTTGCGGCGGGCGTCCTGCTGGCGTTGTGGCACTTCTGGCTGGGTCGCCGGTCCGCGAATGGTCCGCAGCCGCCACGCTGGACCGGCGGGGCGAATGGCAACTGGGCCTGGCCGATGGGCGCCGGGTGGCGGCGGTCCTGCTGCCGGGGTCCCGGGTTCTCGGGCCGACCGTCGTGCTGCGTCTCAGGGGCGGTCGTTTGACCCGTTCTGCCTGGCTGACGTCCCGGGACCTGCCCGCCGTGGAACTGCGCCGCCTCGCCGTGCGGCTCATGGCGGCGGATCGATGAAGCCCGTGGCGAACTTTCCACCATCTGACGGGTCTATGCAGACGCAAGAGCCTCGGGACGCCGAACCGCGACCGGCATCGGGCGTCGAGCAAAGCGATCTCGAGCTCGTCAGGAGGGCCCAGCGGGGCGAGCGCGGAGCGTTCGACCTGCTGGTTCTCAGGTACCAGCACAAGGTCGTGAAGCTCGTGGCGCGGCTGTTACGTGACCCGACGGAAGCCGAGGACGTTGCCCAGGAGGCCTTCGTGAAGGCATACCGGGCGCTGGCTTCGTTCCGCGGCGACAGCGCGTTCTATACGTGGCTGTACCGGATCGCCGTCAACACCGCCCGGAACGCGATGGCGTCCAGGCAGCGCCGGCCGCTCGACTACGAGGCGGACCTGAGCGAGACGGAGCAGTCGGCCGTGGCGTCGCGCATGAGCCACTCCGACACGCCCGAGGCCACGGTGCTGTCGGACGAGATACATGCGACGGTGAACCGGGCGGTCGCGGAACTGCCCGAGGACCTGCGCACCGCGATCATCCTGCGGGAGATCGAGGGCTTGAGTTACGAGGAGATCGCGGCAGCGATGGACTGCCCGGTCGGTACGGTGCGCTCGCGGATCTTCCGCGCGCGGGAAGCGATCGATCGAAACCTGAAACCGCTGCTCGACTGAGTTGCAACAATGACAGACCGTATTCGCGAACAGATGTCGGCCCTGCTCGATGGCGAGCTGCCCAGGGACGAAATGGGCCTCCTGGTCCGCCGCCTCGAGCGCGACGAGCACCTGCGGCGTGCCTTCGGCAACTACGTACTCGCCGGCGAGGCGTTGCGCTCGCCGAGCGGCCCGCTCGCCAGCGCCCGGTTTGCGGCGAGGGTGAGCGCCGCGATCGACGCGGGCACCGTCGACGCGACGCCGGTCCCGGCGGCGCAGCCGGAACGGGCGCGTTGGCTCCGTCCCACGTTGGCGACCGCGGTTGCAGCAAGTGCCGCCGTCGTGGCCGTGCTGCTCGTGAAGCCCGCCGTGCAGGAAACCGCGGTGGTTGCGGGCGGCGCGATGCAGCAGGCGCAGCGTGCGTTGGCGCTCGCTTCGCTGCCGATCATTGCCGAATCCAGTCCGACGCCGGCGCACAGCCAGCGACTCGCGGGCTACCTGATGGCCCACAGCCAGTTCGCGGGCGCCATCGGCCGACGCAATGTCTGGTCCAGCGTTCTCGCCTCGGATCCCGGAATTACGCGGGTTTCCTACGAGTTTGCCGAGACCCCCTGAATGCGCCTGGTCCGCGCCGCGCTCGCCCTTGGGCTCATGGGGCTGCTGTCGCAGCCCGCACGAGCGTCGGACGACGATGCCCGGGCCTGGCTCGAGCGGATGAGCGAGGCCCTCGCGACACGCAACTACGTCGGCCTCTTCACGCACACGACCGGTCGCCAGTCGGAGACGATGCGCATCGTGCACCGCGTCGGCAGGAATGGCAGCACGGAGCGGCTGGTCTCGCTCGATGGCAGCGGTCGGGAAATCGTCCGCACGCCGAGCGAAGTGCACGTCTACCTTCCGGACCGCGGGGTCGTGCTCGTCGAGCCGCGGACGGACGAGGGCTCGCTGTCCAAGGCGCTGCCGGCGCCGGGCCCGCAGTTCGACGCACTGTACGAACTGCGGATAGGGACGGCAACAAGCTGCTCGGTCGCAAGGTGCGTGTCCTGGACATTCGCCCGCGGGACGCCCAGCGATATGGTTATCGGCTGTGGCTCGACGAAGAGACCGCGATGCCGCTGCGCACGGTCGTGGCGGACGGACGGGGCCGGCCGATCGAACTGATCAACTTCACGCAGCTCGACATGCCGCGCCGCATCGACTCGAAGGAGATCGAGCCCACGGTCGACGCAGCCGGCTTCCGGTGGGTGCGCTCGGCCCGCCCGCCGCCGGAGCCTCGGCCGACGGTGGCCGCCTGGAGGCCGACGCGTCTGCCGCCCGGGTTCCGCCTCGTCGCGAGCCGCACGCAGGTCGTTCCGGGCGTGGCGCTGCCGGTACAGCACCTGATCTTCTCCGACGGATTCGCCTCGATCTCGGTATTCATCGAGCCGGGCAGCCCGTCGGGTCCCGCTCCGTCGCAGGCGACCAGCGTCGGTTCTGCCCACGCTTTCTCGACCATCGTGCACGGCCACGTCGTCACGGCAGTGGGCGAGGTGCCGCTCGAGACGGTGCGCGACGTGGCCACCTCGGTGGTGCCCGTCGCAGATCGCGCAACCACCGGCGCACGTTTCCCGCTGATGGAGACCACGGCCCGGGTCCTCGCGGTCCGGGACGGCCGGGCCCGCATCGCCTGCGATGACCGTGCGGCTTGCGGTGCCTGCGGACGAGGAGGCCGCTGCGCGCTGAAGTGGTTTTCCGGCGGGGCCGGCGCGACGCTGGAAGTCCCCGCCCGGACCAGCGACCAGGTGCTGCTCAGGCCCGGCCAGGCCGTGACGATTGCCGTCGGCGACGGCGAGGTCCTCCGCGCTGCCGCGACCGTCTACCTGCCGCCTCTCACGGGGCTGCTGCTGGGTGCAGCGGCTGGAAGCGCGCTGGGTGTAGCCGGGGAGGTGGGCACGCTGCTGATGGCCGCCGTGGGCGGCCTCGCTGGCTGGGGCGTTGCGCGGACCTGGTCGCGAAGCCGTCCGCCAGGCGTCTCGGTCAAGCCGATCGACGGCGAGGCGGCATGACGGGCGGCGCCCCGAAAGTGACCCTCTACGTCCGGGAAGGCTGCCACCTCTGCGACGATTTTCTCGTGGACCTGTCGCTGGAAATGGGCCCGGCCTACCGTGACCTGTCGGTCGTCGACGTGGACCACGATCCCGGGCTCGCGGCCCGCTACGGGCTTCGCGTGCCGGTGCTCGAGGTGGCCGGGGAGGTCGCCTGCGAGGGGCGTTACGATGCCCCGCGGGTCAGGCGCGCTCTGCAGGTATAATCGCGCCCTTTGCACCGGCGCCGGGCCGGAGTGCCCGCACCGATGAAACTGATCCGCAACTTCTCGATCATCGCGCACATCGACCACGGCAAGTCGACGCTCGCCGACCGTTTCATCCAGATCTGCGGCGGGCTGCAGGATCGGGAGATGCAGGCGCAGGTGCTCGACTCCATGGACCTCGAGCGCGAGCGCGGCATCACCATCAAGGCCCAGAGCGTGTCGCTGCGCTACAACGCGCGCGACGGGCAGGTCTACCAGCTCAACATGATCGACACGCCGGGGCACGTGGACTTCTCCTACGAGGTCTCCCGTTCGCTCGCGGCCTGCGAGGGCGCGCTGCTGGTCGTCGACGCGGCGCAGGGCGTCGAGGCCCAGAGCGTCGCCAACTGCTACACGGCCATGGACCAGGGCCTTGAAGTCGTGCCCGTGCTCAACAAGATCGACCTGCCGTCGGCCGACCCGGCGAAGGTCATCAAGGAGATCGAGGAGATCATCGGCATCGAGGCCGAGGATGCGGTCCGCGTCAGCGCCAAGACCGGCGAGAACGTGACCGAACTGCTCGAGGAACTGGTCAGGCGCGTGCCTGCCGCCGAAGGGCGATCCCACGGGCCCGCTGCAGGCGTTGATCATCGACTCCTGGTACGACAGCTACGTGGGCGTCGTGTCGCTCGTGCGCGTGGTGAACGGCTCGCTGCGCACCGGGCAGAAGATCCGCGTCTGGACCACCGGTCGCGCCCACCAGGTCGACAAGCTCGGCCGTTTCACGCCGAAGTCGCTGGTCGCCGAGTCACTGGAGACGGGCGAAGTCGGGTTCGTCATTGCCGGCATCAAGGAAATCGACGGCGCGCCGGTGGGCGACACCATAACGCTCGACGCGCGGCCCTGCAGCGAACCGCTGCCGGGCTTCAAGGCCATCAAGCCGCGCGTCTTCGCCGGCCTGTTCCCGGTCAGTTCCGACGATTACGAAGCCTTCCGCGACGCGCTGCAGAAGCTGAAGCTCAACGATTCGGCGCTGCACTACGAGCCCGAGGTCTCGACCGCGCTCGGCTTCGGCTTCCGCTGCGGATTCCTCGGCCTGCTGCACATGGACATCGTGCAGGAGCGGCTCGAGCGCGAATACCAGCTGTCGCTGGTGACCAGCGCGCCGACGGTGATCTACGAGGTGCTGACCACCGACGGGGCGACGGTGAACGTCGACAACCCGGCGAAACTGCCGCCGGTCGACAAGATCCGGGAGCTGCGCGAACCGATCATCGTCGCCAACATCCTGCTGCCGCCCGACTACGTCGGCCCGGTGATGAAGCTGTGCCTCGACAAGCGCGGCGTGCAGAAGAAGCTGCTGTACCTCGGCAACCAGGTGTCGATGCAGTGGGAACTGCCGCTGGCGGAAGTCGTGCTCGACTTCTTCGACCGCCTGAAGAGCTGCAGCCGCGGTTACGCGTCATTCGACTACGAATTCGACCGCTTCCAGGCCGCGCCGCTGGTGCGGCTCGACATCCTGATCAACGAAGACAAGGTGGACGCGCTCTCGATCATCACGCACCGCGACAGCGCCTACCAGCACGGCCGCCAGCTCGTCGACAAGATGCAGGAGCTGATCCCGCGCCAGATGTTCGAGGTGGCGATCCAGGCGGCCATCGGGGCGCACGTGATCGCCCGCGCCACCGTCAAGGCGCTCCGCAAGAACGTCCTGGCGAAATGCTATGGCGGCGACATCTCGCGCAAGCGCAAGCTGCTCGAGAAGCAGAAGGAGGGCAAGAAGCGCATGAAGCAGCTCGGGCAGGTCGAGATTCCGCAGGAGGCGTTCCTCGCCGTGCTGCAGGTCGGCCGCAAAGAGTGACGCAAGGCATTGATTGGGCGAAGAAAGTGCACAATACTCCGGTTGTTTTCGCGAGGTGAATCTTGGTCGTCGATTTCTCGTTCTGGCTCGTCGTCGCCACTGTCGTGTCCGGGCTCGTCTGGGCGGCCGACACCTGGTACTTCCGGCCGCGCCGCCTGGCGAGGGCCACGACTGGCGCGCTGCCGGACGAGCCGATCGTCGTCGAGTACGCACGCTCGTTCTTCCCGATCATCCTGGTCGTGCTGCTGATCCGCTCGTTCCTGTTCGAGCCGTTCCGCATCCCCTCCGATTCGATGATGCCGACGCTGCTCGACGGCGATTTCATCTTCGTCAACAAGTTCACGTACGGCCTGCGCCTGCCGGTCGTCAACAAGGAGATCGTCGCGCTCGGCGAGCCACAGCGCGGCGACGTCGTCGTGTTCCGCCTGCCGTCCGACCCCTCGACCAACTACATCAAGCGGCTCGTGGGCCTGCCCGGCGATCACATCGTCGTGCGTGAGAAGCGCGTCTACGTCAACGGCGAGGAGATGCCGGTCAGGCTCGACGGAATGTTCGAGCCGTTCGCCAGCACGCCGCTTGCGCAGATCGGCGTCGAGACGCTCGGCACCGTGGATCACCGTGTGCTCTACATCGGCGAGCGGCCGTCCTACGACTTCGATTCGGTCGTGCCGGAAGGGCACCTGTTCTTCATGGGCGACAACCGCGACAACAGCCGTGACAGCCGCTTCCCGGAAGTCGGCTTCGTGCCGGTCGACAACGTCGTCGGCAAGGCGGTTCGCATCTGGCTCAACTGGCGCTTGCCCCACGCACCGATCTGGAACCGGATCGGCGACGCGATCCACTGACCCCACCGGAGTCCCAATCATGAAACACCGTCAGCGCGGCGCGACTTTCCTCGGCATCGTGATCATCCTGCTCATCCTCGGCGCGGGCCTGTACGCGGGCATCCGCCTGGTGCCGGTCTACCTCGAGTACACCAAGGTCGCGCGTGCCCTCGAGCAGGTGCGGGACGAGAACGCGTCCAACGACACCAATCCGCAGATGATCCGCCGTGCGCTCGAGAGGCACTGGGACGTCGAGGACATCGAGAGCATCGGCTGGAAGGAGATCGCCATCACCAAGACGGCCGACGGCTACGACGTGCAGGCGACCTACGACGTCGAGCGGCCCTTCGTCGCGAACGTGTACCTGCTGACGAAGTTCGACAAGCTGGTCACGATCCAGCAGTAAGCCAAGGACTTGCTCACTTCCGGCGAATGGTCCGAGGCGCGACTCGGGTATCGGTTCGGCGACCCGGCGCTGCTCGACGCCGCGCTCACGCATCGCAGCGCCGGCAAGCAGAACTACGAGCGGCTGGAATTCCTCGGTGACGCGGTGCTCAACTTCGCCGTGGCCGGTCTCGTCTTCCAGGCGTATCCGGAAGCGGACGAGGGCGACCTGAGCCGTTACCGTGCCGCGCTGGTGAGCGGACAGTCGCTCGCCGAAGCCGCGGTGGGACTGGGCCTCGGCGACCAGCTGCGGCTCGGCAGCGGGGAGTTGAAGACCGGCGGCTTCCGCCGCAGTTCCATCCTTTCCGACGCGCTGGAGGCGATTTTCGGCGCAATCTACCTCGACGGCGGCCTCGAGGCGGCCCGTGCGGTCATCGAGTCGGTCTTTTCCGCCCGCGTCGCGACGCTGCCCGAGGCCCGGGATCTCAAGGATCCGAAGACGCGGCTGCAGGAGTGGTTGCAGGGTCGCGGCGAGCGGTTGCCGGCCTACGCGGTGGACGAGATGAGTGGCGAGCCGCACGAGCACTGGTTCGTCGCGAGCTGCGAAGTCGCGGGCTTCGGCCTGCGGGAACTGGGCGAAGGCTCGAGCCGCCGGCGCGCCGAGCAGTCGGCGGCCCAGCGTGTGCTGGATGCGCTCGCGAATCGGGAGGAGTCCAAATGAGCAACCCAGGCGACGAAGTGGAACCAACCGGTGAGACCGCGCGCTGCGGTTTCGCGGCGCTGGTGGGCCGCCCGAACGTAGGCAAGTCCACGCTGCTGAATGCGCTGCTCGGCCAGAAGGTCAGCATCGTCAGCCCCAAGCCCCAGACGACGCGCAACCGGATCCACGGCGTGCTCACGCGTCCGGGCATGCAGATCGTGTTCGTCGACCTGCCGGGCATCCACACCAAGCAGCCACGGGCCATCAACCGCTACATGAACCGCACGGCGCTCGCGTCGCTCGCCGACTCGGACGTGAACCTGTTTCTCATCGAGGCGCTGCGCTGGACGGACGAGGACGAGCGGGCACTCGAGAAGCTCAAGGCTGCCGGGCGGCCGATCGTGCTCATCATCAACAAGGTCGACCGGGCCAAGCCCAAGTCGCGGCTGCTGCCGTTCATCGACGAGATCATCCGCAAGGCCGAGTTCGCCGAGGTCGTGCCGCTGTCGGCGCTCAAGCGCTCGAACCTCGAGCGGCTTCCGGCGCTGATCGCAGGCTACCTGCCGGAGTCGCCGCACCTGTATCCGTCGGACCAGATCACGGACATGAGCGATCGGTTCGCGGCCGCGGAAATCGTCCGCGAGAAGCTGACGCGCAGGCTGCAGGAGGAGGTGCCCTACGGGCTCGTGGTCGAGGTCGAGGGGATGGGCGAGGCGGAGGACGAACCCGGCAAGCTCATCGTGCAGGCCGCGATCTGGGTCGAGCGCACCGGACAGAAGGCCATCGTGATCGGCAAGGGCGGCGAGCTGCTGAAGGAGGTCGGCCGCGCCGCGCGGCTCGAGCTGCGGCAGCATTTCGGCCAGCCGGTGCATCTCGAGCTGTGGGTCAAGGTCCGCGAGGGCTGGTCCGACGACGAGAGCGCGCTGCGCAAGTTCGGGTACGACGCGTGAGCGCAGCGGCGCGGCGCGTACAACTCGAGCCCGCGTACCTGCTGCATCACTACGCGTGGCGCGATTCGAGCCGCATACTGGAGCTGCATGACCCGGTCCCAGGGCCGCGTGTCGGTGTTCGCCAGGGCCGCGCGTCGCGGCGGCTCGACGCTGCCAGCCACCCTGCAGCCCTTCGGCGAGCTGCTCGTGTCCTGGACGTCGCGCGGCGACGCCGGGCAGCTCACGGGCGCCGAGCGCGTGCGTGCGCCGGCGGCGCTGGCCGGCGACCGCCTGATGAGCGCTTTTTACGCGAACGAGCTGCTGATCAAGCTGCTCCCGAGGCACGACCCGCATCCGGCGCTGTTCGATGCCTATGCGACGCTGCTCGATCGCCTGCATGAAGGCGACGGGCAGCAGGCGCGGGCGCTGCGGCTTTTCGAGAAGCGCCTGCTGGACGAACTCGGCTGGGGACTCAGCCTCGAGTCGGATGCCGGCAGCGGCAATCCGCTCGAGCCGCTGCGCAGCTATCGGTACCGCATCGACGGCGGGCCGGAGGTCATCGATGGCGTGGCCGAGGGAACCCTGGTTTTTTCCGGCGCCTCGCTGCTGTCGCTGGCGCGTGAGGAACTCGGCGACGAGCGCAGCCTCGCCGATGCACGTCGATTGCTCAGGGCGGCACTCGACCAGTGTCTCGACGGTCGACCGTTGCGCACCCGCGAGGTGCTGATCGCGATGCGCGCCCACGGCGGCGGCGCGGCCGGAGGTTGAAGCATGCTCACCCACCCATTGCGCCTCGGCGTCAACATCGACCACGTCGCCACGCTGCGGCAGGTACGTCGGGCGACGTTCCCGGATCCCCTGCTTGCCGCGCTCGTCGCGGAGCAGTCGGGCGCCGACAGCATAACGCTGCACCTGCGCGAGGATCGCCGGCACATCCAGGACCACGACGTCACCCGCATGCGCGCGGCATTGCAGACGCGCATGAACCTGGAGATGGCGGCCACCGACGCGATGCTGGCCATCGCGCGGGACGTGCGCCCGCAGGATTGCTGCCTCGTTCCGGAGAAGCGCGCCGAGCTCACCACCGAGGGCGGGCTCGACGTCGCCGGGCAGCTCGACCGCCTGCGTGACTGCTGCGCGGCGCTGCGCGAATCCGGCATCCGTGTCTCGCTGTTCGTGGACCCGGAGCCTGCGCAGCTCGAGGCCGCGCTCGCGGCCGGCGCGCCGGTGGTCGAACTGCACACCGGAGCCTATGCCGATTCGACCGACGAGCGGCAGGCGATCGAGCTGATGCGGATCGCCGAGGCCGCGCGTTTCGGCTCGCGGATCGGCCTGACCGTCCACGCCGGTCACGGGCTCAACTACCACAACGTGCAGCCGGTCGCCGCCATCCCGGAAATCGTCGAGCTGAACATCGGCCACTCGATCGTGGCGCGCGCCGTCATGAGCGGATTCGCGCCGGCGGTGCGCGAGATGAAGTCGCTGATGGACGACTCGCGGCGCGCTCTGCCGCTCCAGGGCTTGAGGTCCTCCAGCGATGATCTTCGGCATCGGCACGGACGTGGTGCAGCTCGAGCGGGTGCAGGCGACGTTCGAGCGTCACGGCGAGCATTTCGTCCGACGCCTGCTGATGCCGGAAGAGGAGGCCGCGTTCCGTCGCTACAAGCGACCGGTGCGGTTCCTCGCGATGCGCTTCGCGGCGAAGGAGGCCATCGTGAAGGCGCTCGGCACGGGCTTCGCGCACGGGATCTGGATCCGTGACGTCGGAGTCAGCGCCAATGAATGGGGCCGGCCGGAAGTGATCTGGTCGGAGCGCGGCCGTGCGCTGCGTGATCGGCTCGGCGCCGGGGAAGGACACGTGACCCTGACCGACGAGGCTGGCCTCGTGGTGGCCGTGGCCGTGCTCATGCGACGGGAGTCAAAGTGACCAGTAAGCAACGTCTTCGCCTTCGACATCGAGACCGTGCCGGACGTCGAGTTCGGCCGCCGGCTGCACGGGCTGGACGGACTGTCCGACAAGCAGGTCGGCTACGTGATGCAGACGCGGCAGCGCGAGCAGACGGGCTCGGAGTTCCTGTCGCTGGAGCAGCAGCGCGTGGTGGCGATTTCGGTCGCGACGCGGACGCGCGAAGGGTTCAAGGCGTGGAGCCTCGGCGAGCCCGATTCGACCGAGGCCGAACTCGTGCGCCTGTTCTTCGACGCCATCGAGCGCTTCAGCCCGACGCTCGTGAGCTGGAACGGCAGCGGCTTCGACCTGCCGGTGCTGCACTACCGGGCAATGCGCCACCGCGTGCAGGCGCATCGGTACTGGGAGACGGGCGACGAGGAGCAGTCGTTCCGCTGGAACAACTACCTCGGGCGGTTCCACTGGCGGCACATCGACCTGATGGACGTGCTCGCCGGTTACCAGGGGCGCGGCCGGGTAGGCCTCGACCGAATGGCGCTGTTGCTCGGATTGCCCGGGAAGCTCGGCATGTCGGGAGAGGCGGTCTGGGACGCTCACCTCGAGGGTCGCAGCGAGGACATCCGCAACTACTGCGAGACGGACGTCATCAACACGTACCTGATCTACCTGCGCTTCGAGCTGATGCGCGGACGGCTCAACCCCGACGAGCACGATCGTGAATGCGCGACCGTACGTGCGTGGCTCGAGTCCGCGGGCAAGGCGCACCTGGCCGGGTTCGCCGGGGCCTGGCCGGTCGGCTGAGCATGAAGCGCATCAGCGCGGCACCCGAGGAGGCCGAGGTCGTCGATCTCTCGCACGAGGGTCGAGGCGTCGCCAAGCTGGACGGCAAGGCCATTTTCGTCCCGGACGCGTTGCCTGGCGAGCGCGTGGTCCTGCGGCGCGTGGGGCGGAGGCGGAATTTCGACGAGGCCGTGCTCGAGCGGGTGCTGCGCGCGAGTCCGGACCGTGTGCCCGCCGAGTGCCCGCATTTCGGCCTCTGCGGCGGCTGCGCGCTGCAGCACCTCGCTCCGTCCGCGCAGCTCGCGTTCAAGCAGTCCCAGCTGCTGGAGAGCCTGGTCCGGCTCGGCGGCGTCGAGCCGGCGAGCGTGCTCGAACCGCTCACGGGGCCGGTCTGGGGGTATCGAAGGCGCGCAAGGCTCGGCATCAAGCTGGTGCCACGCAAGGGACGCGTGCTGGTCGGATTTCGCGAACGTTCGGCGCCCTACGTCGCGGACCTGCACGAATGCCGCGTTCTCGCGCCGCCCGCGGGAATGCTGATCGATCCGCTGGCAGAGCTGGTCGCCGGCCTTTCGATCGCCGCTCGAGTGCCCCAGGCCGAAGTCGCGGTCGCCGACGGCGTCTGCGCGATCGTGCTGCGGGTGCTCGACCCGCCGACCGAGGCCGATCTCGACCTGTTGCGCGGCTTCGAAGCCGGCGCATGCGGTGCGCTTCTACCTCCAGCCGGGCGGCGTGGAGTCGGTGCGGCCGCTCCAGCCGGGCGCGCCGCCGCTCGGTTACGCGCTTGCGTCGTTCGGCCTGCAGCTCGAGTTCGAGCCGACCGATTTCATCCAGGTGAACGGCGAACTCAACGAGCGGATGGTCGGTCGTGCCGTGGAACTGCTCGGGCTCGAACCCGATCACGCCGTGCTCGACCTGTTCTGCGGACTCGGCAACTTCTCGCTCCCGCTCGCGACCCGCGCCCGCGAGGTCGTCGGCATCGAGGGGGATGCGGGCCTGGTCGCCCGGGCGGCGCTCAACGCCGCGCGCAACGCGCTCGGAAATGCGGCATTTCACGTGGCCGACCTGTTCGCCGATTCGAGCGGCGCCCCGTGGGCCCAGCGTCACTACGACCGGGTCCTGCTCGACCCGCCGCGCGCCGGTGCGCGCGAGATCCTGCCGGTCGTCGGAGGCTGCGGCGCGGCACGCGTCGTGTATATTTCCTGTCACCCGGGCAGCCTGGCTCGAGACGCAGGGCTGCTGGTCCGGGAGCACGGCTTCCGCCTCGCGGCGGCGGGTGTGATGGACATGTTCCCGCACACGACCCATGTCGAGGCCGTGGCGGTCTTCGAACGTTGACGCGATGCCGTTAGAGGAGGCTACGTGACGCTCGGTCCGTTGATGGTCGACATCGAGGGTACGGAACTCACGCCCGAGGACCGGCGCGTGCTCGCGCACCCGCTGGTCGGTGCGATCATCCTGTTCACGCGGAATTTCTCGACCGTGACCCAGCTCGAGGGGCTGGTCCGCGAGATCCGCGCCGTGCGCAGGCCGCCGCTGCTCGTGACCGTGGACCACGAAGGCGGGCGAGTGCAGCGCTTTCGCAAGGGTTTTACCGAGTTGCCCCCGCAGCGCGCGATCGGCCGCGCCTATGACCTCGACCCGGATGCCGGCCGACGCCTCGCATGGCAATGCGGCTGGTTGCTCGCGGCCGAGCTGCGCGCCGCCGGCGTCGACCTGAGCTTCACGCCCTGCGTGGATCTCGACTACGGCGTGAGCGAAGTCATCGGCGACCGGGCCTATCACCGCAACCCGGAGGTCGTCGCGACGCTGGCCATCGCCTGCATGCAGGGCATGCGCGCAGCGGGCATGGCCGCAGCGGCGAAGCACTTCCCGGGCCACGGGGCGGTCGTCGCGGACTCCCACAAGTCACTGCCGGTGGACCGTCGTCCGCTCGCCGAGCTCGGCGAGGACCTGCTTCCGTATCGACGGCTCGTCGACAACGGGCTCACGGCCGTCATGGCGGCGCACGTCCTGTTTCCGGAGGTCGACGACGCGCCGGCGGGCTTCTCGCGCCGCTGGATCCAGCAGGAACTGCGCTGGGGACTCGGGTTCACCGGTGCGGTCTTTTCCGACGACCTGAGCATGGGCGGCGCCTCGTTCGCCGGCAGCGTCCCCGAGCGGGCGCGGCGCGCGCTTGCCGCCGGCTGCGACATCCTGTCGGTGTGCAACGACCGCGCGGCCGTGCTGGCCACGCTCGACGAGCTGGCCGGCGAGTCCGATCCGTTGAGCCAGGTGCGGCTCGCGCGCCTGCACGGGCGGCCGGCCCTCGAGCGCGACGCGCTGGTGAATTCGGGGCGCTGGCAGGAGTGCCGCAGCGCAGTGGATCACTGCCGCGACGCGCCGCGACTGCAGCTTGACGCCTAGAGAGCCGCTAGACTCGCCCCATGAATCACGCCGATCCCCAGATGCTCGCCGAGATCCTGCACCACGCGCTCGACGGAATCGCCGTCGTCGAAAGTGCGGATGGCGCGCCGCGCGTGGTCTATGTCAACGCGACCCTGGCTGCGCTGCTGCTGCGACCCGAGGAAGCCGTGCTTGGCCGCCCGCTGGAAGAGTTCGAGATCGAGGCGCCGGCCGATCCAAACGTGACCAGTGCCGGCGTCGGGTTGCGTGTCCGGCTGAGGCGCCTCGACGGAGTGCTGGTCGAGTGCGAGCGATGGGCTGTCATGCTGCCGGAAGGTCGCCTGGCCCTGTATTTCCGGCCGCTCTCGCGCGCCGGAACCGGCGCACTGGCGGCCGCGGTCGACCGGGCCAGCGGGCTCAGCACACCCGAGCACCTGCACGAGGTGCTGCGCCGCGACTGGTCGATCGGGCAGCGCGACGGTCGTCCTCTCACGCTGATGCGCTTCGACGTGGATGCCTACCGCGAGTATTTCGAAGTCTTCGGCCGCGTCGCGACGGAGAACGTGCTTCGCCAGCTCGGACGCACCATCGGCTCGGCGATGCGCCGTGCGAGCGACGTGATCGCCCGTTTCGGCGACGACGAATTCGTCGCGCTCTGCGTGCAGATGGACCCGGCGGCGGCATGCGCGCATGCCGAGGTCATCCTCAATCGCATCCGGTCGCTTGCGATCCACCACCCCCGGTCGCGCTCGGGGCGCTTTCTCACCATCAGCGGCGGGGTCGTGACCGCGACGCCACCGCGCGACCGACCGTACGAGGACCTGCTCGCGGCGGCGCAGGCGGCGCTGGCACGTGCGAAGCAGGCGGGCGGGAACCAGGTGGTGGGCGGGGACCTGTGAGGAAAGCGGAAAGCGGTTCGTGATCAGTGACCAGCGGTTAGTGGCGGAGACTCACCCCGCTTGCCGCCGCGCTTCTTCACTAACCGCTAACCGCTGATCACTGATCACTTTCCGCCGCGCGCCACGCACTTCCCCAGCGCATCCAGCTGCGCCTGGGCGACCACGAACTTCTCCTCCGGCTCGGCGAAGCTGCCGCTGAACCGCACCTTGTTCGGGCCGTCGAACCGGAGAGCGCGAGCACTCTTCTGGACCAGCAGGATGAGCGCGCCCGGATCGACCGGCGTGCTGTCCGAAAAGGTGACCGAGCCGCCAGTCGCGCCGACATCGAGTCGCTCGATGCCGAGGCGCGCGGCACCGACGCGCAGCCGCGCGATCCGGAACAGGTTGCGCGCGGGCTCCGGCAGCGACCCGAAGCGGTCCACCGTCTCGGCCTGCAGGTCATCGAGGTCGGCCTCCAGCTCGACGCCGGAGATGCGCTTGTAGAGGACGAGCCGCGCGTGCACGTCGGGCAGGTACTGCTCGGGCAGCATGGCCGCCACGTGCAGGTCGATCTCGGGGCCGTGGTGCAGCGGCCGCTCGAGCTCCGGAGTCTTGCCGGCGCGCAGCGCCTCGACCGCGCGCTCGAGCAGTTCCATGTAGAGCGCGAAACCGATCTCGTGGATCTGGCCGCTCTGGTTCTCGCCGAGCAGCTCGCCGGCGCCGCGGATCTCGAGATCGTGCGTCGCGAGCACGAACCCCGCGCCGAGATCTTCGAGCGACTCCAGGGCCTCGAGCCGCTTGGCCGCATCCGATGTCATGGCGTTGCGCGGCGGCGTGACCATGTAGGCGTAGGCCTGGTGGTGCGAGCGGCCGACGCGCCCGCGCATCTGGTGCAGCTGCGCGAGCCCGAAGCGGTCGGCGCGATCGATGATGATCGTGTTGGCGGTCGGCACGTCGATGCCGCTCTCGATGATCGTCGTGCAGAGCAGCAGGTTCGCGCGCTTGTGGTAGAAGTCGAGCATCACCTGCTCGAGGTCGCGTTCCCGCATCTGCCCGTGGCCGATCGCGATGCGCGCCTCCGGCACGAGCTCGCCGAGCACGCGGCCAGTGTTCTCGATGGTGTCCACGGAGTTGTGCACGAAGTAGACCTGGCCGCCGCGCCTCAACTCGCGCAGGCAGGCTTCGCGGATCACCGGTGCGCTCCACTCCGACACGAACGTCTTGATCGACAGCCGGCCGGCGGGCGGCGTCGAGATCAGCGACAGGTCCCGCAGGCCGCCGAGCGCCATGTTCAACGTGCGCGGAATCGGCGTCGCCGTCAGCGTCAGGACGTCGACCTCGGCCCGCAGCGCCCGGAGCCGCTCCTTGTCGCGGACGCCGAAGCGATGCTCCTCGTCGATGATCAGCAGCCCGAGGTCCTTGAAGCGCACGCCGGGCTGCAGCAGCCGGTGCGTGCCGACGATGATGTCCACCTTGCCGTCGGTGAGACCCGCGAGTGCCGTCTTCGCCTGCGCGTCGCCCCGGAAACGCGACAGCAGCTCGACGCGCACCGGCCAGTCGGCGAAGCGGTCGGCGAACGTCTGGTAGTGCTGCTGCGCGAGCAGCGTCGTCGGGACCAGTATCGCGACCTGCTTGCCTCCCTGCACTGCGATGAATGCGGCACGCAGCGCCACCTCCGTCTTGCCGAACCCCACGTCGCCGCAGACGACTCGATCCATCGGCTTGGCCGAGCGCAGGTCTTCCTCGACCTGTGCGATCGCGGCGGCCTGGTCCGCGGTCTCCTCGAACGGGAATCCCGCCGCAAATGCGCGGACCTGCGCTTCGTCCACCGCGAAGGCGTGCCCCTCGCGCGCAGCACGGCGCGAATACACGTCCAGCAGTTCCGCGGCCGCGTCCCGGATGCGTGCCGCGGCCCGGCCGCGGGCCTTTGACCACTGGTCGCTTCCGAGCTTGTGCAGCGGCGCGGATTCCGAGGGCGCACCCGTGTAACGGCTGATCCGCTCGAGCGCCTGGACCGGCACGTAGAGCTTGTCGCCCCCGGCGTACTCGAGCACCAGGAACTCGGCGAGCACGCCGCCGGCGTCCATGGTCGTGAGGCCGAGGTAGCGGCCTACGCCGTAGTCCTCGTGCACGACAGGCGCCCCGGCGCGCAGGTCGGCGAGCTGCTGGATGATGCGGGCCGGGTCGCGGTCCGATCGTCGCCGGCGGCGCTCCTGCCGTGCGCGCTCGCCGAAGAGCTGCTCCTCGGCGTAGAGCGTGAGCAGCGGTTCCTGCAGCGCGACGCCGGAGGCGAGCGGTGCGACCGTGATACCGAGCGGAGAGTCGCTCGCGAGAAACTCACTCCATCCCGCGAAGGCACGTGGGGCAACCCCGCGCGGACGCAACAGGTCGAGCAGCAGTTCGCGGCGACCGGGCGATTCCGCGGCGAGAAGCACGCGACCCGGGTGCGCGGCGAGCGTCGCTGCGAACGCATCGACCGTTTCCTCGCGACGCTGGTCGAGGCGCAGCGATGGGGCGGCGGTGCTGCGGAGGTCGACGACGATCCCCGCTTCACCGCTGTCTGTCGACGCTTCGCCGCCGAGCGTGAGACACAGCGACGCCGAGATCGCCGTGCGCCATTCGTCCGGCGTGATGAAGACCTCGGCGGGCGCGAGCACCGGGTGCTCGATGTCGTAGCGGCGCTCCTCGAACCGCTCCTCGATCGAACTCCATGCGGCGACGAGCGTGGCCTCGTGCTCGGCCGATACGGCAACGATGGCGCCGCGCGGCAGGTAGTCGAACAGGCTCGTCGTCGCCTCGAAATAGAGTGGCAGGTAGTACTCGATGCCGGCCGGGGCGAGGCCGTCGCCTACGTCGCGATAGACCGGCATCCGTGTCAGGTCGCCCTCGAAACGCGTCCTGAACCGACGGCGGAAATCGCGGATCGAGTCCGGGCTCGACGAGAACTCGCGGGCTGGCAGCAGTTCGAGGCGCTCGAACTGGTCGCCGGAGCGCTGCGTCTCCGGGTCGAAGCTGCGCACGCTGTCGACCTGCCGGTCGAAGAGGTCGATGCGCAGCGGCAGGTCGCTGCCCATCGGAAAAATGTCGAACAGCGAGCCACGGATCGCGAACTCGCCGGGTTCGCCGACCTGCGGCACGCTCGCGTAGCCGGCCGCCGCCAGTCTCAGGCGGAATGCCTCGAGGTCGAGTTCCTCGCCGACGCGCAGCGCGAGCGCGTGGGCGTCGATGAATGTCCGCGGCGGAAGGCGCTGCAGCGCCGTCGGCAGGTCGGTGACGACGATGCCGTGCTTGAGTCCCGGCAACCGGGCCAGCGTACGCAACCGCTGCGAGATGATGTCCGGGTGCGGGGAGAACTGGTCGTATGGCAGCGTCTCGTAGCCCGGGAACAGCAGGACCGGCAGATCCGCGGGCGCGAAGAAGCGCAGTTCCTCCTCGAGGCGGGAGGCCTCCCCGGCGTCCCGCGCAACGAGCAGGACGGCCGTGGCCGCGGCTGCCGCCGAGCGCGCGAGATACATCGCGGTCGCGGCACCGGCAAGGCCCGTCCAGCGCACGCGTGGCTGCCCTTGGCGCGGGATTTCTGTGTCTAAAACCATTTATAAAACAATAGTATAAGGACGAATCATGAGATTCGTTCGAGAACAGCGCGTGCGCGGCTTGCGCCGCGGGCTGCAGAGGTTAGCAGACCGACCGAAGTCGCGGGGATGGCGGTCGGGCGCTCAGCCGCCCGGTTGCGCGGCGGAAGACGCGACCGCGTGAATCACGATGTTGCCTTCGAAAAAGACGACGAACGACGGGTAGACCCAGCGCGTGATCGGGGGCTGGCCCACCGCGGCGAGCCGCGTCGGCCGGCGCGCCGTAGCGCTGTTCGACCTGGGCCATCGTGGTGCCCCGTGACGGCACGCCGGCGCGGCTGGCGGCCTGGGTGCCGGTCATCTGCAGGTTCTGGGCTTGCGCGGTCGCAAGGGCCATCCCGACGCAGGCCACTGCAATGGCTGAGTGCACCGTCTTGCGCATATCGTCGATCCCCACGGTGAAGGCTGGCTCAATATAGCACTCGTCCAGCGGACCCGGGCGTGACCGGCTGCCGGTTTGCAGCGTGCAAAACGGGGTTGCGGCGGGTAGCCTTGCCGCCTTTCGCAAAGGTCGTGCATGTTCCAACCCCTGCCAGTCTTCGTCGGGCTGCGCTACGTCCGGACCCGTAGCAGGGGGTTCTTCGTATCGTTCATTTCCTGGGTGTCCATGCTGGGCGTCTGCCTGGGCGTGGCCGCCCTGATCACCATCATTTCGGTGATGAACGGGTTTGAAGGCGAACTCAGGAGCAGGCTGGTCGCGCTTACCGCGCACGCGACGGTCGAGGGTCCGGCCGAACTCATGCGCGACTGGCGATCGGTCGCGAAACGCGCACTTGCCGCGCCCGGCACGGTTGGCGCCGCACCGTTCGTCGACGTGCAGGCGATGGTCGGCCGTTCCGGCTATCTGCAGCCCGCGGTACTTGCACGGCGTGGACCCGGCCGTGGAACCCGGCGTGTCGACCATCGCGGAGCACCTGCTCGAGGGCAAGCTCGAGGACCTTGCGCCCGGCTCGCGGCGCGCAATCATCGGGCGGGCGCTTGCGTGGCAGCTGGGCGCACAGGTCGGCGACGAAATCACGGTGATGGTGCCTGGGCGCGATCTCATCAGCGGCGCAGGGCGGCCTGCACTGCAGACGTTCACGGTGGCCGGGCTTGTTCGAGGTGGGTTTGCAGGATCACGACGCGACGCTGGCGATCGTGTCGCTGGACGACGCCGCGGAGCTCGCCGGGAAGGGCGTGGCGCCCGCGGGCTTGAGGCTCCGCTTCGACGATGTGATGGCGGCGCCGGTGCGCGCCGCCGGAGTCGCTGCCGCGCTGGGCGACGGTTTCACGGTGCGCGACTGGAGCAAGGAGCATGCGGCGTACTTCCGCGCCATCCGCATCGAGAAGACCATGATGAGCCTGATCCTGATGCTCGTCGTGGCGGTCGCGGCGTTCAACATCGTCGCGGCGCTCGTGATGGTCGTGAACGAAAAGCGCTCGGACATCGCGATCCTGCGCACGTTCGGGCTCGCGCCGCGCGGCGTCGTGGGCATCTTCCTCACGCAGGGCCTCGTGATCGGCGCCATCGGCACGCTGCTCGGTACGGTGCTCGGGATCCTCGTGGCGAGCAACGTCAGCGTCATCGTGCCGGTGCTCGAGAAGCTGTTCGGCTTCCACGTGATGGATCCGACCGTGTACTACATCACCGAGATTCCGTCCGAGGTGCGCCTCGGGCAGGTCGTCACGATCTCCGGCATTGCCTTCCTGCTCACGGTCCTCGCGACCATCTACCCCGCGCTGCGCGGCGCGGCGACCGAGCCCGCCGAAGCGCTGCGGTACGAATGATGGCAGGCGGCGCACCATTCGAACTCAGGATCGGCCGGCGCTACCTGCGCTCGAGCGGCAATCGCTTCCTGTCGTTCATCTCGCTGATGTCCATGGTGGGCGTGGCGATCGGCGTCGCGGTGCTGATCGTCGTGTTGTCGGTGATGAACGGCTTCGAGAGCGAGCTCAGGAGCCGCATCCTCAGCATCACCTCTCATGCAACGCTCAGCGCGTTCGGTGCCGGGGTTGCCGACTGGCCCTCGCTGCGCGACGCGGCGCTGCGCAACCCGGGTATTTCGGGGGCGGCTCCGTTCGTCGAGGGTGAGGCGCTGCTGATCGCCGACCGGCCGGGCGGCGAGGCCAGGCCCGCGAGCGTCCGCGGCATCGATCCCGGACTCGAGGCGCAGGTGTCCGACATCGCCGGTCGGCTGCGCAGCGGTTCGCTTGCAGCGCTCGAGCCCGGCAGCTTCGGCGTGCTGCTCGGCGCCGAGCTTGCCTCCCACCTCGGGGTCGCCGCGGGCGACAGCGTCGTGATGGCCATCGCGCAGGGAATCGTGACGCCGGCGGGCGTCGTGCCGCGCATGCGGCGCTTCACCGTCGCGGGCGTCTTCTATTCCGGCATGTACGAAATCGACAATGGGCTCGCGCTGGTGAACCTGTCGGATGCCCAGCGCCTGTTCCGGCTCGGCGCCAACGTCAGCGGCCTGAGGCTCGAGATGAAGGACCCGTTCCAGGCCCCGCAGGTGTCGCGCGAAGTGGCCACCGCGCTCGGGGGAGGCCTGTTCGTCGAGGACTGGACGCGGCAGCACGCGAACTTCTTCCGCTCCATCGAGCTCACCAAGCGGATGATGTTCTTCATCCTGCTGCTGGTGGTGGCTGTTGCCGCGTTCAACATCGTCTCGACGCTCGTCATGGCCGTGAAGGACAAGCAGCCGGACATCGCGATCCTGCGCACGCTGGGCGCGCGCCCGGGCAGCGTGCTCGCGATCTTCGCGACCCAGGGCACCGTCATCGGCCTGCTGGGCACGCTCGGCGGCGTCGCGCTCGGCGTGCTGCTCTCGCTCAACCTCGAGTCACTGGTCCACGGCCTCGAGCGCGTGTTCGGCGTGCACTTCATGGATGCGAGCGTGTACCTGATGAGCGACCTGCCCGCGCGGGTCGAGCCCGCCGACGTCGCGCTGATTGCCGTGACGGCGTTCGCGCTGTGCTGCCTTTCCACTCTTTATCCCGCCTGGCGCGCGGCGCGCACCGATCCGGCGAGGGCACTGCGACATGACTGACACCGAGATCCTGAGCTGCGATGGCGTGCGCAAGCACTTCGACGAGGCCGGTCACCGGCTCGAGGTGCTGTCGGGCGTCGAGCTGCGCATCAACCGGGGCGAGACGCTCGCGATCGTCGGAGCCTCGGGCTCCGGCAAGACCACGCTGCTGCAGATCCTCGGCGGGCTCGACCTGCCGTCGAGCGGCGTCGTGCGCATCACCGGGCAGTCGCTGGCCGACCTGTCGGACGCGGAGCGAGGGGTGCTGCGCAACCGGTCGCTCGGCTTCGTCTACCAGTTCCATCACCTGCTGCCCGAGTTCACGGCGCTCGAGAACGTCGCGATGCCCCTGCTGGTGCGCAGGACGCGCGTTGCGGAGGCCGAGCGCGAGGCGCGAGCGTTGCTGGAGCGCGTCGGCCTGGGTGCCCGGCTCGGTCATCGGCCGGCGCAGCTTTCCGGTGGCGAGCGTCAGCGTGCCGCGGTTGCCCGGGCACTCGTCACGCGACCGGCGCTGGTACTGGCCGACGAGCCGACCGGGAACCTCGACGGCGTCAACGCGCGCGCGGTCCTCGACCTGATGCTGGAACTCAATCGCGAGCTTGGCACGAGCCTCGTCATCGTCACGCACGCGACGGAGATCGCCGCGCGCATGCAGCGCGTGCTCACGCTGCGCGACGGACGCCTCGTGCAGGCCTGAATCTGCACGAACCCGCCGGATTCGCGCGGCGCAGTCGCCGCGATCCGCGGTGCAGTCTGCTGTCTGTGGCAGACGGCGCGGAGACGGCGATGGTTCCTGCGGCTTGTGCATTCCTCGCGGGCTGCTGCGCGTTGCTCCTGCTGGCGGAGCTTCCCGGCGGCGAGGTGGTGGCGGCGGCCGTCGCGCTTGCCACGGCTGTCGGCGCTCGCGCTGCGTGCCTGGCCCGTCCTCGCGCTTGCGCTGGGATTCGCGGCGGCGTGGTGGGACGTTTCCGCACGGTTGAACGAGAGGCTCGACCCGTCGCTCGAGGGCCGCACGGTAACGGTCCGCGGCACAGTCGCCTCCGTGCCGCAGTTACGCTCCGGGGGCGTGCGCTTCCGGCTTCGCTACTGTCCCGGCGGCTGGAATACCGCCGCATCGTCGAGCTCACGTGGTACGAACCCGAATGGCAGCCGCTGCCTGCCGAGCGGCTCGAACTCGACGTGCGCCTGCGCCGACCGCGCGGATTCTCGAACCCGGGCGGCATGGACCAGGAGGCCCGCCTGTTGCGGGAAGGCATCGGCGCCACCGGCTACATAAGGACGGCGAGCAGGGACGGGCGACGCTGGCGTGACGTGCTGCGGCGGCCGGTACTCGTCGCTCGCGGCGAGATCTACGACGCGCATCCGCGTCGCGCTCGGCGAGCGACCCGCGACCGGGATCGTCGCGGGCCTGGCCGTCGGCTTGCAGGATGCGCTCAGCCAGGAGCAATGGCGTGCGCTGGCCCGCAGCGGAACCAGTCACCTGATGGCCATATCGGGCATGCACATCGGCATGCTCGGGGCGGTCGCCGCGTGGGTGGCGGGGCGCGTGCAGCGTTGGCGGCAGCGGCGTGGCGCGCTCGGCACGCAGCGTGATGCAGCGGTCGCGGTCGGCGCACTGACGGCGCTCGGCTACGCGCTGCTGGCGGGCTGGTCGGTTCCGACGCAGCGCACCGTGATCATGATCGCGCTCGCTGCGGCCGCGCTGCGGCTGCGCCGGCGTGTCGGAGCGGCCGACGCGCTCGCGCTCGGCGCGCTTGCAGTCCTGGCGTTCGATCCGCTGGCGCCGCTCGCCGTGGGCTTCTGGCTGTCCTTCGTCGCCGTAGCGGTCATCCTGTTCGTCGGCACCGGGCACGTTCGCGAGCCCGGCATCCTGGCCGGGTTCACGCGCGTGCAGATGGCCGTGACGATCGGGCTCGTGCCGGTGCTTGCAGGCGCATTCGGCAGCGTTTCGCTGGTATCGGCCGTCGTGAACGCGGCCGCGATTCCGCTCTATACGCTGGTCATCGTTCCGGCAATCCTCATCGGAACGGCCGTGACGCTGGTCGCGCCTGCAGCAGGTGCGGCAGTACTGGGAGTCGTGGCCTCGCTCATCGAGTTCACCTGGCCGCTGATCGAAGCGCCGGCGGGCTGGCTGCACGCCACCTGGGGCATCGCCTCCCTGCCGGTCGCCGGCTGGATTGCGCTCGTTGCCGGGGCTGTCGCGGCGCTCGCGCCGTTGCCGGCGCCGGGACGAGTTGCCGGAGTGATCATGGTCGTCGCGCTCGGCGGCCTGGCGGGCGCCGCCGCCCGCACCGGGCGCGGTCCACCTCGCGCTGCTGGATGTGGGGCAGGGGCTTGCAGTCGTGGTGCAGACGCGTCGTCACGTGCTGGTGTACGACACCGGCCCGGCCTTCCGCAGCGGTACCGACACGGGCCTGCTCGTCGTCGAGCCATACCTGCGCAGTCGGGGCGTACGCACGGTCGACATGCTGGTTGCCAGTCACGACGACGACGATCACGCCGGGGGAGCCGCGTCGGTTGCGCAGCTGCTGCGCGTGCGGGAGCGGGTGGCAAGCGGTCGCGCGCTCGATCCGCTCGGGCGCGTCCAGCCCTGTCGGGCCGGGCAGCACTGGACCTGGGACGGAGTGCGCTTCGACTGGCTGCATCCGTCCGAGCCGCTGCTGCCCGGCGACAACGATCGCTCGTGCGTGCTCGCGATACGCGTGGGACCGCGTCTCATCGTCCTGACGGGCGACGTCGAGAAGCTCGCCGAGCAGCACATTGCTCGAGCGCTGGGCTGTCCGGTCCGGCAGACATCCTCGTCGTCCCGCATCACGGCAGCCGCACGTCGTCAAGCGCGGGGTTCGTCGCCGCAACCCGGCCGCGCTGGGCCGTGGTGTCGGCAGGTCATCGCAATCGCTGGGGATTCCCGGCCCCGGCCATCGTCGAGCGATGGCGGGACTCGCGGGGCGGAAGTGCTGCACACGTCGAACTCGGGCGCCATCGAATTCGACGTCATTCCAGGCCTGCCACTCGATCCACCCTCGCGATGGCGGCTCGCGCACGCGCGCATCTGGACGGATCCCTAGGGAAGCGCTGGGCAGGTCCGCATTGCGAGCGCTCGATCCAGTGCCTGTCACCGAGCTTGGAAAGGCAGACACGCGCTCTGTGACAGGCACCGGATCGTGCGCTCTAACGGCGCCGCAGGCTGGCACGTCGCAAGCGTGCGACCCGGTACCGTTCCCAGAGCGCGTGTCTGCCTTTCCAAGCTCGGGGAACGGTACCGGGTCGGACGCGCCCGCGATTGATTGACCGCGCTCGCACGTTCGACGCGCGGTGCCGAAGCGAAAGTCGGCGTGGCTGACCTTGCGCGCTCGGTGACGGCGACCGGACAGAAGGCGGCCGTGCGCACCTGTGCAGAGCTTCCCTAGGCGGTCCCGGGTCGCGGCTGGGTCCCCCTTCAAGTATGATCCGCGGGCGCAGCGGCAGGGGACAACGAGCCACCACATGTTCGAGATCGTGAAGGCCGGCGGCATCGTCATGGTGCCGATCATCCTGTGCTCCATCCTGGCCGTCGCCATTACGCTGGAGCGGCTGTGGACGTTGCGCTCCCAGCGGGTCGTGCCGGTCGAGCTGACCGACAAGGTCTGGCAGTGGGTCGAGAACCGCGCGCTGTCCGACAAGCAGATCATGGCGCTGCAGCAGCATTCGCCGCTGGGCCGCGTGCTTGCGGCGGGCCTCGCGAACCGGCATCGGGACCGTGCCGTGATGATCGGCGCCATCGAGGACGCCGGCCGGCACGTGGTGCACGACCTCGAGCGCTACCTGAACATGCTCGGCACCATCGCGGCCATTTCGCCGCTGCTGGGGCTGCTCGGCACCGTGACCGGCATGATCCGCACGTTCAAGGCGATCACGCTGGCGGGCGTCGGCAACCCGACGGCCATGGCTGGCGGCATCTCCGAGGCGCTGATCACGACGGCCGCGGGGCTGCTGGTGGCGATACCGGCGCTGGTCGCCTACGGTACCTGCGTGGCCGCGTGGACACGCTCGTCATCCAGATGGAGAAGGAATCCATCAAGCTGGTGCAGGCCATCGATCGCACCAGTGGTACCGTCTCGATGCCGCTGATGGCGCGGGAAGACGCGGCGTGAGGTTCCAGCCGCGACGCACCGAAGAGCCCGACCTCAACATGACGTCGCTGATCGACGTCGTGCTGCTGCTGCTGATCTTCTTCATGCTGTCGACCAAGTTCATCGACGAGGGCCGGCTGAAGGTCCGGCTGCCGGAGGCGGGTGTCGCGCCGGAGGCCGAGGCGCAGCCCGAGTCGATCGAAATCGAAGTCTCCGCGGAGGGCGGTTTCAGCGTCGACGGCCGGCGCGCTCATCAACAACAGCGCGGCCACGCTCGCAACCGCGATCGGCAAGGCGGCCGGCGGCAACCGGGCCATGCCCGTGACGATCCGGGCCGATGCCCGCGCCATGCACCAGTCGGTCGTGACGGCGATGGACGTCGCCGGGCGGCTGGGCTACCGGCAGATCAACATCGCAACGGTCAACGATGAGACTGAAGGCAAGTAAGGTCACCGAACTGCGGATGCCCGCCGGGGCGATCCAGACCTATCGCAGGCTCGTCGGCTACCTGAGGCCGCACCGCGGCATGTTCGCGCTCGGCGTGGTCGGCATGGTGATCTTCGCGGCCACCGATGCGGGCTGGGCCGCATTCGCGAAGTTCTTCCTCGACGGCACCTTCGTCGACAAGGACCCGCGCATGGTCTGGCTCGTGCCGCTCGCGCTGATCGGCCTGTTCATGCTGCGCGGCGTCGGCGACTTCATGCAGACGTACTGTCCCGGCTACGTCGGGCGACACATCGTCAAGACGCTGCGCTCGCAGATATTCGACCGCTACCTGCACCTCCCGGTCGGTTACTTCGATCACGAGGCGTCCGGCGTGCTGCTCTCGCGCCTGACCTACAACACGGAGCAGGTCGCGCAGGCGACCACGGATTCGCTCACGGTGTTCATTCGCGACAGCCTGAGCATCGTCGGGCTCATCGGCTACCTGCTGTACCTCAACCCCAAGCTCACGCTGATCAGCCTGACCGTCGGTCCGCTCATCGCCTTCATCGTGCGGCGGATCAACATGCTGTTTCGACGGCATAGCCGTCGCATCCAGAACTCGATGGGCGACGTGACGCGCGTGGCGAAGGAGGCGATCGAGGCGCCGCGGGTCGTGCGTGTCTTCAACGCGCAGGCCTACGAGGCCGGGCTCTTCGAGGAAGTCATCGAGAAGAACCGCCGCTCGCACATGCGGCTCATGTTCACCAAGGGCCTCAGCAATCCGGTCGTCCAGACCATTGCGGCCACGGCAATGGCCGGCGTGCTGTACATGGCAACCGTCGACGCCGTCGCAGGGCAGACGACCGTCGGGTCGTTCACGGCGTTCATGGTCGCCCTCGGTCTCGTGACGGCGCCGCTGCGCAGGCTCGTGAACGTCGCCGGCCCGCTGCAGCAGGGCATTGCGGCCGCCCAGAGCATTTTCCAGATCATCGACACGCCGCTTGAAGACGCGGGCGGCGACCGGGTGCTCGGGCGCGCCCGCGGCGAGGTCGAGTATCGCGACGTCAATTTCCGCTATCCGACTGGCGCCGAGGCGGTGCTCTCGGGCGTGAGCTTCAGCGTTCGGGCAGGCGAGACGCTTGCAATCGTCGGGCGGTCGGGCGGCGGCAAGTCCACGATCGTGAACCTGCTGCCGCGCTTCTACGACGTGACGTCGGGGAGCGTGCGGCTGGATGGCCACGACGTGCGCGACTACCGGCTGCAGGACCTGCGTGCCCAGGTGAGCCTGGTGAGCCAGGACGTCGTGCTGTTCAACGACACGGTCAGCAAGAACATCTCCTTCGGCTTCGACGCCACCGACGCGCAGATCGAGGCGGCCGCGGCTGCCGCTCGCGTCACGGAGTTCACGGACCAGATGGAGCTGGGGCTCCAGACCATCGTCGGCGACCGCGGCGTGCTGCTCTCGGGAGGACAGAGACAGCGCATCGCGATCGCGCGCGCGCTGCTCAGGAACACGCCGATCCTGATCCTCGACGAGGCGACCTCGGCGCTCGACACCGAGCTCGAGCGCCAGATCCAGGAGCAGCTCGAGCACCTGATGCACAACCGCACGACGCTCGTCATCGCGCACCGGCTGTCCACCGTCGAGAAGGCCGACCGCATCCTCGTGATGGACGGGGGGCGGGTGATCGAGACGGGCACACACGAGGAGCTCCTGGCCCGGAACGGCCAGTATGCGGTGCTCTACCGCATGCAGTTCAACGAATGAGCCTCGAGTCGGTCCTGCAGCGGATCTGGTACGGGCCCGCGTGGCTCGGCCTGCCGCTCTGGCCGCTGAGCCTCGTGTTCCTGGCTGCTGGTCTCGCTGCGTCGCGGGCTCTATCGCGCCGGCATCCTGCGCAGCCACCGCGTGCCGGTGCCAGTCGTCGTGGTCGGGAATCTCACGGTCGGCGGCACGGGCAAGACGCCGATCGCGCTCTGGCTGGGGCGGCAGCTGCAGCTTCGCGGGCATCGGGTCGGAATCGTGATGCGTGGCTACGGTGCCCGTCATTCGGGGGCGCCGCGGGTCGTGACCGCGGCGGACGACGCGGCCGAAGTCGGCGACGAGGCGCTGCTGCATGCGCGTCGCGGTCCCCAGGTGGTCGTGATCGGTGCCGACCGTGTCGCGGCCGCGCGGCTGGCGGTGGAGCAGGGTGCCCGGATCGTCGTCTGTGACGACGGCCTGCAGCACCTGCGTCTCGCGCGCGACTACGAGATCGCGGTCGTCGACGCGGCGCGTGGCTTCGGCAACCGGCTGCTGCTGCCGGCAGGGCCACTGCGCGAACCGGCGAGCCGCATCGAGACAGTGGACGCCGTGGTCCTTGCGCGGCGCAGCGTCTCCGCGGAATCGGCAGCTCGAGGCCGCGTCGGCCGTTCGTCGCGGATGCCCGGTTCGACACCGGACCGGCGGTCAATCTCCGGTCCGGCGAGCGGCGGGAACTCGCCACGTTTCGCGGGACTCGCGTGCATGCACTTGCCGGCATCGGCAATCCGCAGGCTTTTTTCGCTGCATTGAGCGAAGCCGGAATTACGGCGGAGGGCATGCGCTTGCGGACCACGGCGCGCTCGACCCGCGGCACCTGCCGTTCCCCGATGGAACGACGGTCCTGATGACGGAGAAGGATGCCGTAAAATGCGCGTCGTACGCGCGGCCCGACTGGTGGTACGTCGAACTGGACGTACGTGATCGAGCGGGAGACGGCGCAGGACCTGATCGCACTAGTTCTCGAGCGCGCCGGCCTCACCGGTGCAGGAGTCAAACTTGGATAGCAAGCTGCTCGACATACTCGCGTGCCCGGTCTGCAAGGGCCCGCTGCAGTGGCATCGCGACGTGCCTTGCCTCGTCTGCCGCGCGGACCGGCTCGCGTATCCGGTGCGTGACGACATTCCGGTGATGCTGGAGGACGAAGCGAAGCGGCTCGACCTCGACGATCCGCTGCTCAGGGACTGACCTTGGCGTTCCACGTCGTCATCCCGGCGCGTTACGCCTCGACCCGGCTGCCGGGCAAGCCGCTGCTGGACATTGCGGGCCGGCCGATGGTGCAGCACGTGGTCGAGCGCGCATGTGCCAGTGGCGCGACGCAGGTGCTGGTCGCCACGGACGATGCCCGCATTGCCGCGGTCGTGACCGATCCGCGTGCGCCGGGTCGCGGGATCGCGGTGATGACCGATCCGGCACTTCCGTCCGGCACGGATCGCGTCGCGGCCGTCGCGGCCGGGTTCGGCTGGAGCGACGACACGATCGTCGTGAACGTGCAGGGCGACGAGCCCTTCCTGCCGCCGGCGCTGATCGACCAGGTCGCGGCGCTGCTCGAGCGAGACGCGGCCGCCGGCATCGCAACGCTTGCGACTCCGATCGAGTCGCTCGAGCAGTTCATGGACCCGAACGTCGTCAAGGTCGTGACTGCGACCGACGGTGCCGCCCTGTATTTCAGCCGGGCTCCGATCCCGTGGACGCGTGACGGCGCCGCGGCAGGGCTCGCCAGCCAGCGCGAATTCGGCGACGCGCTGCGTCACGTCGGCATCTACGCGTACCGGGTCGGCGTGCTCCGGCGCATCACGAGCCTGGCGCCGTCCAGCCTCGAGTTGCGCGAGAAGCTCGAGCAGCTCAGGGCCATGCAGAACGGCGTCCGGATCGTGGTGGGAACGTGTGTCGAGGCACCGGGTCCCGGCGTCGACACGGAGCAGGATCTCGAACATGCCCGGACCCGCGCGGCGCGCGGCGCCGGCAGCACAGGAGGCAGCCAGTGAACCAGGTGCTCATGGTCGCGTTCGGCGTCACGCTCACGCCGTGGAAGCTGGTCGGCTATGCCGGCGTCGTGCTGTTCGCGGGGCGATGGTTCGTGCAGATGGCCTACTCCCGCGCGCACGGCAAGCCGGTCGTGCCCACCGTGTTCTGGTTCATGAGCATTTCCGGCAGCCTGCTGCTGCTGTCGTACTTCATCTTCGGCAAGAACGATTCGGTCGGGATTCTTTCGAACCTGTTCCCGGCGGGAGTCGCGGGCTACAACCTGTACCTGGACCTGACGCACAAGCGGGCGCAGCGCGAGGCCGCAGCGGCCGATTGACCGAACCCGGTCAGGTTCCCGGGCGCCTGGCGCGTGGACGCAGGCTCAGCGTCGTCCGCGACGCGACCAGGCCGCGAAGTTCCTCCGCCGTCAGGTTGCGCCACTTGCCGACAGGCAGGTCGCCGAGGCGCACGTGCATGATCCGCACACGCTGCAGTCCGCGCACCGTGTAGTCGAAGTGCTCGCACATGCGGCGGATCTGGCGGTTCAGGCCCTGCGTGAGCACGATGCGGAAGGTGTTCCTGCCGACCTGCGTCACCCTGCACGGGTTCGTGACGGTATCGAGGATCGGCACTCCGGCCGCCATGCCGGCGAGGAAGGCGGGCGTGAGCGGGCGATCCACGGCGACCACGTACTCCTTCTCGTGCTCGTTCTCGGCGCGCAGGATCGTGTTCACGATGTCGCCGTCGTTCGTCAGCAGGATGAGTCCTTCGGAGTCCTTGTCCAGCCGCCCGATCGGAAAGACCCGTTCGCGGTGCCCGACGAAGTCGACGATGTTGCCTGGCACCTCCCGATCGGTCGTGCACTCGATGCCGATCGGCTTGTTGAGCGCGAGGTAGACCCGGTGTGGCTTGTCGGGCAGGGGCTTGCCGTCCACCAGCACGATGGCGCCTTCGCTCACCTGCGTGCCGAGCACGGCCTGCGTGCCGTCGACCGTGACGCGACCGGCCTCGATCCACTGGTCGGCCTCGCGCCGTGAGCACGTGCCGGTCTCAGCGAGATACTTGTTGATCCGCACGGGCAGGTGACTCAGCCGCCCGAGCGACGCGACTGTGTAGCCGAGCTTGCCGAGTTCCTCGACCAGCAGGTCGCGGTGGTCGCCCTGGATCTCGATCAAGGCCCCATCCACCGTGCCGCCGCAGCCGCAGCGCTTCTTCAGTTTCGTCGCGAGCGCGCCGAGTTCATCGCCGGCGAGCGGTATGCCGCTGATCACCGTGACGCCCTTGCCCTTGCGGCCCTTGGTTTCGCGCCCGACCCGGACGATTCCGTCGCCCTGCGGCGCCGTGGGCGCCGCCTGCGCGGGCTTGCTGCGCCTGCAGCGGCATTCCACGCTCGTGCGGCCGCATTCCGGGCACAGGCGGCCGGTGCCGGTGGAATAGACGAGTCGGTTCCGTTGCATGCGTCTGGCGCGCTTGTCAGGCCGCGTATGGAGGCTGCGTTGAACGGTACCATAGGCGACGCGACACTTCCGCGCAGCAGATGAGGCCCCTTGATGGCAGCGATGCCCGCACCCGATCGGATCGACGAGGCAAGCGGACGCGCGGCGAGTCGACGCCTGACGGCGGCGGACGCTGCAGGCCGGTGCCCGGCAGCTGGCCACTCGCGACCGGGACCTTGCCCGCATCGTCGAGCAGCATGGCTGCCCGCCGATGTGGGGGCGACAGCCGGGCTTCGCGACGCTGGTCTGGATCATCCTCGAGCAGCAGGTCTCGATCGCTTCGGCGCGAACATTGTTCCGCAGGCTGCGTATCGCCCTCGGGGGGCAGGTCACGCCGGCTGCGGTGACGCATGCGGGGATCTCCGGGCTTCGCGAGTTCGGCCTGACGCGACAGAAGGCGCGCTACTGCAATGAACTCGCGCAGCGACTGCTGGACGGCGCCCTCGACCTGCGTGTCGTGAGTCGCTCGCCTGAAGCGCAGGCGCGCGCGATGCTGCTCGAGGTTCCCGGCATCGGTCACTGGAGCGTCGACATCTATTTCCTGATGGCGCTGCGTCGGCCGGACGTCTGGCCTCGCGGCGACCTGGCGCTGGCGATCGCAATGCGCGATGTGAAGCGACTCGGCGACGTGCCGTCGCGCGAGCAGCAGGTCGAGATGGCGGAACGCTGGTCGCCCGTGGCGGTCGGTCGCCGCCCGCATACTCTGGATGCACTACCTTGCGAGGTGAACGATGACCACCCGGATCCTGTTCGTCTGCATGGGCAACATCTGCAGGTCGCCCACCGCCGAGGGCGTATTCCGCAAGCTGGTCCAGGAGCGCGCGCCGCACCTCCAGGTCGAGATCGATTCGGCCGGCACGCACGCCTACCACGTCGGCGAGCCGCCGGACCGGCGTGCCATTGCCGCGGCTGCGCGCCGGGGGATCGACCTGAGCGGTCTGCGGGCCCGCATGGTTGACGAGGCCGACTTCGAGGGCTTCGACCTGCTGGTCGCCATGGACCAGTTGAACCGGGAGGTCCTGCTCGATCGCAGCCCCGACGAATATCGCGAACGGGTCAGGCTGATGCTCGAGTTCGCACCGACGACGCGACGTCGAGGACGTTCCGGATCCGTACTACGGCGGGCCGGTCGGATTCGAGCACGTGCTCGACCTCGTCGAAGAGGCCTCGAAAGGCCTCCTCGACGAGTTGCTTGCCCGGTCAGCCACCAGGCGCCGCTAGACGACGCCGGCCGGCATCACGGCTCGTTGCGCGGCTCCGCGCGAGTCGCATCACTCGGTGGCGTCGGAGTCCATTCCTGCACCTCGTGCGGCGGTCGCACGATCGGCAATGCCGCCGGGGGAGCCTGGGTGCGCTCCGCTGCGCGCTCGGGGACGCGCTCGAAATCGAACGATCCAGGCTGCGGGCGAGGCATGTCCCGCGGCGGCGCACTCTCGCGCGCAGGCGAGAAGTCAGGCGCAGATTCGGAAGCGGGTGCCGGCGACTGGGCGCCGCCACCTTCGAACGATCCGTTCTCCGGCCGCTGCTCGCCGCCGAACGTCTCGCCAGGCTCACGGCGACGGCGCCGTCCGCCTCGACGCGAGCGACGACCGGTACGCTCGCCACGCTCGCCCTCGGGCCGCTCTGTCTGCTCGGCCTGCTGTCCGTCGACCGGTCCCGCCGACATGTCGGTCCGGGGCGGCTGCGGCGCGCGCTGCTGCTCGACTCGCGGCTGCTCCGGACGCTGCTCGTCGCGCTGCGGCTGGGCCTGCTGCTGGTTGCGCGACTGCCCCTCCGGGCGACGCTCACGCTGCCCGCCCTGGGCCTGCTGCTGGTCGGGCCGTCGGCCGCGCTCTCCACGCTGGTCGCCGCGCTGTTCCGGACGCTGCTCGTTGCGCGGTTCAGGGCGACGCTCACCGTCCTTGCGCTCCGGTCGACGCTCGCCGTCGCGCTGCGCGCGCTTCTCGTCCCGGCCACGCTCGTCGCGGCGCCCGTCGCGCCCGCCCTGACGCCCGTCGCGGGACCGGCCACGGTCGCGGTCGCGGTCGCGACTGAGGTGCCGGTCCGCATCACTTCGTGCGGGCGGGGTCGCGGCCTGCGGTTCCGGCGCACGCTTGTCGCCGACGAGCCAGTGCCACAAACGCACCAGCGCGCCATCGCGCGGGCCGTACTGCGGGACGACAGCCGCAGCGACGGCCGGTGCCGCGGGCGCAACGGCCACCGGCTCGGGTGCCGACGGGGGAGCCGGCGTGCTGGGAACGACCGTCGTCACCGCCGGCACGGGTGGCGGCGGAGCGGCCTTTTCCTCGGCGGCGATCGCATCGAGGTTCACCTGCGGCTGCACGGCCATCTGGTGGCTGATCACCGAGAACTCGGGCATGTCCGCCTCGTCGTCGCGCACGCGGCGCAGCTCGTAGGCGGGCGTCTCGAGGTACCGGTTCGGCACGAGGATCACGTCGATCCCGCTGCGCGCCTCGATGCTGTGCAGCCACTCGCGCTTCTCGTTCATCAGGTAGGTCGCGACGTCCACCGGCAACTGCGCGATCACCTTTGAAGTGCGGTCCTTGCGCGCCTCCTCGCCGATCAGGCGCAGGATGGCGAGCGCCAGCGACTCGACGCTGCGGATCACGCCCATGCCACTGCAGCGCGGGCAGACGATGTTGGTCGTCTCGCTGATCGACGGCCGCAGGCGCTGTCGCGAGAGCTCGAGCAGGCCGAAGCGCGAGATGCGGCCGATCTGGATGCGGGCGCGGTCCTGCTTGACCGCGTCGCGCAGCCGGTCCTCGACCGCGCGCTGGTTCTTCTGCGACTCCATGTCGATGAAGTCGATGACGATCAGGCCGCCCACGTCGCGCAGGCGCATCTGGCGGGCGATCTCGTCCGCAGCCTCGAGGTTGGTGTTGCAGGCCGTCGTCTCGATGTCCGTGCCGCGGGTGCTGCGCGCGGAGTTGATGTCGATCGACACCAGCGCCTCGGTGTGATCGATCACGATGCTGCCGCCCGAGGGCAGCGTCACCTTGTGCGAGTACGCGGACTCGATCTGGCTCTCGATCTGGTAGCGCGTGAAGACCGGGACGTGGTCGTCGTAGAACTTGAGCTTGCGCAGGTTGCCCGGCATGAAGCGCTGCATGTAGTCCTGCGCCTCGGCGAAGATCTCCTGCTTGTCGATCAGGATTTCACCGATGTCGTCGGACAGGTAGTCGCGCAGCGCCCGCAGGATCGCCTTGCTCTCCTGGTAGATCAGGAACGGGGCAGGGCGGCCGTCCGTCGCCTGCTTGATCGCGTTCCAGATGTCGACCAGGTTGTTGAGGTCCCACTGCAGCTCCTCGGGAGTGCGCCCGACGCCGGCCGTGCGCACGATCGCGCCCATGCCGTCGGGGATCTGCAGGTTGTCCATCGCCTCGCGCAGCTGGTCGCGGTCCTCGCCCTCGATGCGGCGGGACACGCCGCCCGCCCGCGGGTTGTTCGGCATCAGGACCAGGAAGCGGCCGGCGAGACTCACGAACGTGGTGAGGGCTGCGCCCTTGTTGCCGCGCTCCTCCTTCTCGACCTGGACGATGAGTTCCTGGCCTTCCTGGATCAGTTCGCGGATGCCGGGTCGGCCCGCTTCGCCGTCCTGGGCCTTGAAGTACTCGCGGGAGATTTCCTTGAGCGGCAGGAAGCCATGGCGCTCGGCGCCATAATCGATGAACGCGGCTTCGAGGCTGGGCTCTACGCGGGTGATGCGACCCTTGTAGACGTTGGCTTTCTTGGTTTCCCGGGAGGGAATTTCGATATCGAGGTCATAAATCCGCTGGCCATCCACCAGCGCAACGCGCAACTCCTCTTCCTGGGTTGCGTTGACGAGCATTCTCTTCATCGGTCCTCGCTGAATACGAGCTTGGGACCGTGAACGCCCGGACGGGTGGTGCCGTGGCCTTGCGGAGAGGTCTGGCAGCGGCCTGAAGTGTCATGCGGCTGTCATTTGTGGCGCCTGCCCTCGAAAGGGAACGCAGGCGTTGGACCGAATCCTGGTTGTCTGGCATCGAGCCCGCCGGTTTCCGCGCTGGTCCGCCGCCCGCCGGGGCCGGGGTACCTGCGCGTGTTCACGGCAGTGCGATGGTCTGACGTATCAGAACCAACTAAGATGCGCGCGCCGCAAGCCGTTCGGCCCACGGTCGTCACGCGGAATCGGCGCAAATCCGGCCGCAACAGCGGTCCGACAGCGCTTCTGTGCCGGACTCTAGCAAGCGAAGGTCGGAAAATCAATGGCTTACGAGAACCCAAAGGGTGTGGCCGAAGAGCCCGCCGGCGCGCGCGGCCCGGGCGTGCAGTATGTCGACGCCGGCGAGGGCGACGACGGACAGCGCCTGGACAATTTCCTGGTCCGGGTGCTGAAGGGCGTACCGCGAACCCACATCTACCGCCTGCTGCGCAAGGGCGAGGTGCGGGTGAACAGCAAGCGCGCCAAGCCTGACCAGCGTGTTGCGGCCGGCGACCGGATTCGGCTGCCCCCGGTTCGTCGCCCGGATCCGGCCGCGGCCGCCGGTGCACGGCCGGCCAGCCAGTCTCTCCAGGACCTGCTCACCGCCGCCATCGTCTACGAGGACAAGGACCTGCTGGTCCTGAACAAGCCGGCGGGCATCGCTGTCCACGGCGGCAGCGGCATGTCGCACGGCGTGATCGAGGCCCTGAGGGCTGCGCGGCCGGATTGCGCCGAGCTCGATCTCGTGCACCGGCTGGACCGCGAGACCAGCGGCTGCCTGCTCGTGGCCAAGCGCCGTTCCGCACTCCGCGACCTGCACGCGCAGTTGCGTGACGGCACGACGGAGAAACTCTATCTCGCGCTCGTCTGCGGCACGTGGAACCTCGGCCACAAGCGCATCGAGCTGGCGCTGGCGACCGGCGAGCGACGCAGCGGCGAGCGCCACGTGGCCGTGCGCGGCCACGGCCAGATGGCGGTGAGCACGTTCCGGCCCGTGCAGTTCTTCGGCAACGTGGCCTCGCTGATGGAGGTCGCGATCGACACCGGCAAGACGCACCAGATCCGGGTTCACGCGGCGTATGCCGGGCACCCCGTGGCGGGCGACGACAAGTATGGTGATCGCGAAAAGAACGCCGTGCTGCGCCAGTACGGGCTGAACCGCATGTTCCTGCACGCGGCGTCGATCGGCGTGAACCGGCCCGGCACACACGAACCGCTGCACGTGAGCGCGCCACTCGGGGACGACCTGCGGGTCGTGCTCGACGCCCTCGTCAAGGCACCGGGATCCCCGCGCGGCGCAGCGCGCCGCAGAGCCAGATCAGCGGCAGGCCGGTGAGCCCGGTCGGGTCGGCCGATTCGATACGTTCGAAAAGTGCGATGCCGAGCGACTCGGCCTTGAACCCGCCCGCGCAATCGAGCGGGGAGTCGGCCGCCACGTAACGCTCGATCTCGGCCCGGGCAAGGCTGCGAAACCGCACGACGGTGCGATCGACGAATGCCTCGCTGCGGCCGGCAGCAGCGTCGAGCACGAAGACGGCCGTCAGGAACTCGACCTCGCGGCCCGAAGACTGCAGCGAGCTGCTGGACGCACCGCTCGACGCTGCCGGGCTTGCCGAGCGCCTCCGAGCCGCGCACCGCGACCTGGTCCGAGCCGATGACGACCGCGCCCGGATGGGCTGCGGCGACCGCTTCCGCTTTCAGCCGGGCGAGCCGTGCGGCCAGCGCCTGCGGCGTTTCGTCCTGCAGCGCAGTCTCATCGACCTGCGGAGCGGCGCATTCGAACGGTACGCACAGCCGCTCGAGCAGCGCGCGACGGTACCGCGAGGTCGAGGCGAGGACGAGGCTGGGGCGGGGCACGGCGCTCATGTCGGGGAACGCCGCGCTCTGGTCCTTGAAAAACAAGGGTTTAAGCTCGCTACGTTTTGACACCGGGGAGGAGCGTCACTATTATACGCGCCCCATGTCGGCAGCCCGGTCCGATCTCGTCAACGCAGTCGAGCTGGCCGGCCGGTCGGCTACGCTGGAACGCAGCTTCGATTTGGGCCGGCTCCCGCGGCTCGCGGAGGCGGGCGCACTCGAGGGAACGCGTGCCGAGGCACGGCTCACGTTCGGTACGTTCGAGAAGAGGACGACCGTCGAGGTGAGCGTCGAGGGCAGCCTGGTGCTGCCGTGCCAGCGGTGCCTTCGCCCGTGCGAATGCCCGCTGGACGAGACCGCGCTGTTGATCGTGGTGGCGGACGACACGGAGGAAGTCCCCGGCGGTTTCGAGCCGGTGCTCGGTGATGCCGAGCGCCTGTCCGTGACAGAGCTGGTCGAGGAACAGATGCTGCTCGGCATGCCGCTGGTGCCGATGCACGAAGACGATGACGGGTGCCTCGATGCAGCGGCGCCCGTGACCGCCGTCGAGAAGGACTCGACGGCGGAGGACAAGCAGAAGCCCTTTGCGAACCTGCGGGAACTGCTCGACAAGAGCGAGCGCTGACCCGCGACAGGAGAATAGATCATGGCAGTCCAGAAGAGCCGCAAGTCGCCCTCGAAGCGGGGCATGCGCCGTTCGCACGACAGTCTCCCCAAGCCCGCGCTGTCGGTCGACCGCACGAGCGGCGAGACGCACCTGCGCCACCGCATCACGCCCGACGGTTTCTACCGCGGCAAGAAGGTGATCGAGAAGCCGGCAGCCGACGAAGGCCAGGAGTAATCCGGGCCTTCCGCGCCCGAGCATGACCGCCGGGCTCATCATTGCCGTGGACGCCATGAGTGGCGACCACGGCGCGGACGTCGCCGTTCCCGCGGCGCTCGACGTCCTTGCTGCGACACCAGACCTTCGACTGCTGCTCGTCGGCAGGGGCGACGTGTTGCGTCCGCTGGCCGGTGATCCGTTACCGGCCCGCTGTTCGATCGTCGAGGCGAGCGAAGTCGTCGGCATGGACGAGCGGCCCCGGGACGCGATCCGGCGCAAGAAGGACTCCTCGATGCGCGTCGCCGTCAACCTCGTCAAGAAGGGCGAGGCGACGGCCTGCGTCTCCGCCGGCAACACCGGCGCGCTGCTCGCCACGGCACGTTTCGTGCTCGGCATGATCCCCGGCATCGACCGCCCGGCCATCGTTTCGGCGGTGCCCACGGCGCACGGCCACACGGTGATGCTCGACCTCGGAGCCAACCCGGACTGCAGCGCCGATCACCTCGTCCAGTTCGCCGTCATGGGCTCGGTCATCGCGACCGACCTGCACGGCATCGACCGTCCGCGGGTCGGGCTGCTGAACATCGGCGAGGAAGACATCAAGGGCACGGACGAGATTCGCGAGGCGCATCGGCGGCTGACCGCGGCGCCGATCAACTACGCGGGCTTCGTCGAGGGTGACGACATTTTCTCCGGCGACGTGGATGTCGTCGTGACGGACGGCTTCACCGGGAACGTGGCCCTGAAGACCATGGAGGGCGTCGCGCGATTCATCGGCGGCGTCATGCGCGAGGAATTCACGCGCAGTCCGTTGCGCAAGATCGGCGGGCTCGCCGCGGCTCCGTCGCTCAAGGCGCTCAAGAGCCGGCTCGACCCGAGCGCCTACAACGGCGCCAGCATGGTCGGTCTCGCAGGGGTGGTCATCAAGAGCCACGGCGGAGCGAACCGCGTCGCGTTCGCAAGTGCCGTCAGGGTCGCCGTCACCGAGGCGCGCAAGGGCGTGCCGGACCAGATCGGCGAGCTGATGGCGCGCGTGAGCGCGTCGATGGACTCTGCGCCGCCGTCGAGCTGAGATCCTGCTACGACTTGCCCCGCCTGCGCTCGTCGCGCCTGCGGCGGCGCATCCTGGCCACGAGCTGCGCCCGCCGCCGGCCGAGCTTCGCGGCGAGCGTCGCGGCATCGCGCTGCGCCATGGTCTTGCGCGGCAGCGACTTGCGGTAACGACAGAAATCCTCGTAGGCGTCGATCTCGTGGCGCAGTTCGCGGAAGGCGAGCTCGATCATCACCGCATCGTCCAGCAGTCCGATGCCGGGGATGTTGTCCGGGATGATGTCCTCGGGATCGCAGAGGTAGGCGAGCGCGGACAGCACCGGATTGCGCTCCTGCTCGTCGAGCTCCCAGTCGTCGTCCCTCATCATCGCCAGCATCAACTCGAGCTTCTCGAGCCGGGCCGTGACGAAATCCGGGAGCTCCGTCCGGCGCAGCGACGCCACGAGTTCGGCTGCCGCCCCCAGGATCTCCTCGTCGTCCGCAATGCCCACCGACTCGCGGGCCCGGCGCAGTTCCCGGCGGAAGTGCTTCAGGTCGCGTTCCGACAGTTCGATGGTGAGCTTGTAGGCCATTTGACCCCCCTATGCGCCGCGAAGGCTACTGGCAGGACCGCCACGCGGTCAACGCAGAGCCTCGAGTGTCGTTAGAATGCGCCCCAACCGGGCAGGGTTGCAGCAGTTACAGCAGATGGTACGTGCATTGATCATGGCAGGACGGACGGTCGTCGCAGCAACGGTGCTGCTGGTCGCAGCGACGGCGTCGGGGGCGGAGTACGTGCTGCCGGCTGAACGGCGACAACGTCATCGGTTCGAACACGAGCGAGCTGGCCGCGCAGGAGGACACCCTTTTCGACGTCGCCCGTCGCAACGGGGTGGGCTACGAGGAGATCCTGGCCGCAAACCCGGGCGTCGATCCCTGGCTGCCGGGCGAGGGCACCGAGATCCTGATTCCGTCGCGCTACATCATTCCGGACGCGCCGCGTGAAGGCATCGTCGTCAACCTGCCCGAGCACCGGATGTACTACTACCCGCCGGCCAGGAATGGGGAGCCGAGGGTGGTGCGCACCTACCCGATCAGCACGGCCAAGATGGACTGGAACACGCCGATGGGCGTGACGAAGATCGTCACCAAGGAGAAGCGACCGAACTGGTATCCGCCGGAGTCCGTGCGCAAGGAGCATGAGGAGCGCGGCGATCCGCTGCCGAAGGTCGTGCCGCCGGGGCCGGACAATCCGCTCGGCGAGTACAAGATGCGGCTCGGCATTCCCGGTGGCGCGTATCTCATTCACGGCACCAACAAGCCCGCCGGTGTCGGCATGCAGGTGACCCACGGCTGCATCCGCATGTACCCCGAGGACGTCGAGGAGCTCTTCGGCCTGGTCTCGATCAACACCAAGGTCAATCTCATCGACCAGACCACGAAGGTCGGCTGGCAGCGGGGCACGCTGTACGTCGAGCGCCATGCACCGCTCGAAGGGACCGACAACCCGGGCCACAGCGACCCCGCCGAGATGACCGATCTGATCAATACCGCGGTCTCCGGGCACAACGTCGAGGTCGACTGGGCCGGGGCCGAGCGTGCGTTCCAGCAGGCGACCGGCGTGCCTGTGCCGCTTTCGCGGCCGATTGCGCGTCGCGCGTCGGTGGTCGAGCAGCGGCCGCGGTAGCGGCCACCACAAAAGAAAACGCCGCGGGGTTGCCGCGGCGTCTCCTCTCGAACTTGCGAGTAAACCGCTGGGCGGTTACTTGCCCATCGACTTCTGGAACGCGCGATCGATCTTCTCGCTGTTCGCGTCGCAGCAAGCCTGCGCAGCCTTGGCAGCCTGCAGAGCCTGGTTCGCAGCGCTCGGGGCGCTCGAGCTGGCAGCGCTCGAGGCGCTCGAGGCAGCGGCGCCGGCGGCGTCGGCAGCCGACTTGGCAGCAGCGGCTTCCTGGGCGGCAGCCTTGATGGCGGCGTCGGACGAAGCGACGTGCTCGTTGAACTTCTTCTCGCTGACGCAGCCAGCCAGGGCGGCGGCGGCGGCGGTGGCGACGAGGATCTTGGCGATGGTGCTCTTCATTTGATTTGTTCCCTTGGTGGTTGGTGTGAGTGAGTCTGCTTGAACGGGCCGACTGAAATCGCCCGGACTCGAAGGTCCAAGTTCAAAAACAGTCACGCCTGATGATGCTACCCGATCCCGTGACTATGTGAAAGCGTAATAGCCACGGCACTTTGCAGTGGCCTCGATGCAGCACGGGCGTGCGCAGTGCTTGCAATACCGACGGATGCTGTATATATAAACAGTCACTGTTCATGCATACAGGAGCCGCCATGGATGATCTCACCCCGCGCCAGCGACAGGTCCTGCGTTTCATCCAGGACGCCGTGGACCAGCAGGGCATGCCGCCCACCCGCGCCGAAATCGCCGAGGCGCTTGGCTTCAAGTCGGCCAACGCTGCCGAGGATCACCTGCGAGCCCTGCAGCGCAAGGGCGTCCTCGACCTGCGGCCGGGCACCTCGCGCGGCATCCTGCTCCGCGACTCCCTGCGCGAACAGCTCGGCCTGCCGCTCATCGGACGGGTCGCCGCCGGCCGGCCCATCCTTGCCGAGGAAAACATCGAGGCGCACTACCAGATCGACCCGCAGCTCTTCCAGCCGCGGCCGCACTACCTGCTCAAGGTGCGCGGCATGAGCATGAAGAACGCCGGCATCCTCGATGGCGACCTCGTCGCCGTTCACCGCACACCCGAGGTGCGCAACCGGCAGATCGTCGTGGCGCGGCTCGAGAACGAGGTGACCGTGAAGCGCTATCGCCAGGAGGGCACGGTCGTGTGGCTGCTGCCCGAGAACCTGGACTTCGAGCCGCTGCGCGTCGACCTCAAGCACGAGTCGCTGATCATCGAAGGCGTGGTGGTCGGGGTGGTCAGGCAGGAGGCGGGCAGGGCGTGAGGAAAGCGGAGAGTGACTAGCGGTTAGCGGATAGCGGTTAGTAAGAAGTCGGAGAGGGGGTAGTGAGCAGGGGGTAGGGGATAGTGAAGAGGCCGGCGCGCCGGCCGATCCTTACTCCTCACTAACCGCTAACCGCTGATCACGAACCGCTTTCTTCTTCCACTACCCCCTACCCCCTGATCACTACCCCCTTTCCGTTCTCACTATCCACTATCCGCTACTCACTATCCGCTTCCCCTCCCCATGTCTTCCATCGACGACCTGCTGCGTCATCCCGGTCTCTGGCGCGCGAGGGAGCAGGGCGGAGCGACGTCGCAGCCCGCGGGTCGGCCCACGGGATACGTGGCGCTCGATCGTTGCCTGCCCGGCGGCGGCTGGCCTGCGCAGGGACTGATCGAGATCCTCACCGATCGTCACGGCGTGGGTGAACTGAGCCTGCTCATGCCCGCGCTCGCCGCGCTGGGCCACGAGGATCATGGGGAAGGCTGGCTCGCGTGGGTCGCGCCGCCCTACCAGCCTTACGCACCCGCACTCGTCGCATGCGGCATCGACGTGCGGCGCCTGCTGCTCGTGCGCGCACAGCCTGCGGAGTGGGCGATGGAACAGGCGCTGCGCTCGGGCGCCTGCAGCGCCGTGCTCGGCTGGGCGGAGTTTCGCGATCGCCAGGGACTGCGCCGCCTGCAACTCGCGGCAGAGCAGTCGCGCTGCATGGCGGTGCTCTTCCGCAGGCTGGCCGATGGCAATGAGCCGTCGCCCGCGGTGTTGCGCATCGCGCTCGAATCCAGTCGCAAGGGCCTCGTGGTGCACATCGTGAAGAGCCGCGGCGGGCAGGCGGCGACCGTGCAGCTCGGCTGGCTCGACCCCGCGGCGCACGCCGTCGCGCATTGACCATGTCGCTGCCCGGAAAACGTCGGGCCACGCCCGCAGTCCAGCCGTCTCGCGCAACGGTGCGAAACCAGCCGGGGCTGCGGCCAGCACCTGGCGGAGGGCGTGGCGCAGGCAAGCCGGTCCGCGCGGCCGCGACGAGCAACGAACTCTGGCTCGCGATTCATCTGCCGCACTACGTGCTCGAGTCTCTGCGCCAGCGCACGGCGGCTGCGCAGCACGTCGCCGGGCACGACCCCGGCACCGCCACCGTGGTCGTGGACCTGGAAGGCGGAGGCAAGGTGGTCTGCGCAGGTGATGCCGCTGCGGTCGCGGCCGGCGTCACGCGCGGAATGGCGCTCAACTCGGCCCTCGCATTGCTGCCTGGCCTGCACGTGCTGGCGCGCGACGCGCAGGCCGAACGCGCGCTGCTCGAGGCAGTGGCAACAATCGCAATCGGATTCACGCCGCGCGTCGTGCTCGAGCCGCCCGACGCGGTGCTGCTCGAAGTGCGCGGCAGTCTCAGGCTGTTCGGCGGCGTACGACGTTTCATCGCCCGGGTGCGTGAGCGGCTGCAATCCATGGGTCTGGCGCCGCTGCTCGCGCTCACGCCAACGCCGCTGGCTTCGCTCTGGTTCGCGCGCATGGGCGAGGAAGTCGCCTTGCGCAGCAGGGACGGACTCGCAAGCCGCCTCGCGCGGCTGCCGCTCGCCTGTGCGCGCTGGCCGGAAAAGTGCCTGGAGCCACTCGCTGCGATGGGCGTGCGCACCATCGGCGATTGCCTGAAGCTGCCGCGTGACGGATTCGCCCGCCGGTTCGTGCCGCAGATGCTGCGTGCGCTCGATCGTGCCGTCGGGTGCGCGCCCGATCCGCGTGTCGCCTTCGTGCCGCGGGAACGCTACTCGGTGCGGCGCGACCTCGAGCCCGAGATCTCCGACACGGAACGCCTTGGCCGGGCTGCCGGGCCGCTGGTGGATGAACTGTGCTCGTTCCTCGAGCTCAGGTGTTGCGGGGTGGACGTGCTCGACTTCTCGCTGCTGCACCGCGATGTGCCACCGACACGCGTGTGTCTGCGCCTTGCGGAGCCCACGGCGCAGGCCGGCCGGATTACCGAGCTGCTGCGCGAGCGGCTTGCACGCACTGAGTTGCCCGGGCCCGTACGCGCGCTCCGCCTGCGGAGCGGCCCGTTGGTGGTGGCGAACCCGGAGGCCAGCGATCTCTTTGCACGCGCCCGGGGGCGCTCGACCAGCGTGCCGCAACTGGTCGAGCGCCTGCGGGCACGACTCGGCACGGACGCGGTGTACGGGATACAGGTGGTGCCGGAGCATCGCCCCGAGTCCGCCTGGGAAATAGGGGACATTCTCCCGGGGAGGGGAAGGGACATTCCCCTTTGCCCTCTCCGCTACGGGAAGCGTCGGCCGGAAGAGGGAATGTCCCCTCCGGGAAAATGTCCCCCTCCCGGAGAATGTCCCCTCCAGGCCGCTGTGGCTGCTCGCGGAGCCGCAGCCGCTCGACGGAAGGGAGCATCCGCGCTACGAGGGCAGGCTCGAATTCGAGGAAGGCCCGGAACGCATCGAATCCGGATGGTGGGACGGTCGTGACGTGCGGCGCGACTACTACGTGGCGCGCACGGCCGGCGGCATGCGCCTGTGGGTGTTTCGCGAGCGACGTGCGGAGGGCCGCTGGTTTCTGCATGGCGTGTTCGGCTGAGCGGACATGGGCTACGCCGAACTGCACTGCCTCAGCAATTTCAGCTTCCTGCGCGGCGCGTCGCACCCGGAGGAACTCGTCGAACGGGCCGTCGCGCTCGGTTACGAGGCGCTCGCGATCACCGACGAGTGTTCCGTCGCCGGTGCGGTGCGCGCACACGTCGCGGCAAAGGCGAGGGGCCTCAGGATAATCATCGGCAGCGAATTCCGCCTCGTCGACGGCCTGCGTTGCGTGCTGCTGGCCACCGACAGGCAAGGCTACGGGCAACTCTGCCGGCTGATCACCCGGGCGCGACGGGCGGCGCCGAAGGGGCAGTATCGGCTGGAGCGGGAGGACTTCGCGGGGAGAGGAGCGGGGTAGCGGATAGCAAGAGAGCGGTTAGTGATCAGCGGTTAGCGGATAGTAAGAATCAAGAGCGGCCGACGCAGTCGGCCTCTTCACTAACCGCTAACCGCTATCCGCTATCCCCTTTCCCTCCTGCCTGGCTCTCTGGCTGCCCTCGGCCCGCCCCGATCCCTCGGAGGCCGCCTGGCTCGCTGCGATCTTTCCCGGCCGGCTGTGGATCGCGGTCGAGCTGCTCACCACCGGGCATGATCGCCGCCGGCTCGCGACGCTGCAGGAACTCGGCCGGGCGCTCGGCCTGCCACTGGTGGCGACCGGCGACGTGCACATGCACGTGCGCGGCCGGCGCGCGCTGCAGGACGTGCTCACGGCCACGCGCCTCGGGACCACCGTGGACCGCGCAGGCTACGCGTTGCATGCGAACGGCGAACGGCACCTGCGGCCGCTGCAGCGGCTGGAGGAACTCCATCCCCCGGAGCTCCTCGCCGCGACGCTCGATGTCGCGTCACGCTGCCGTTTCTCGCTCGACGAGTTGCGCTACGAATATCCGCGCGAGATCGTCCCCGAGGGCGAGACGGCCTCGAGCTGGCTGCGCAGGCTGACGGACGAGGGGTGCCGGCGACGCTGGCCGCAAGGAGTGCCGGCAGCGGCGGCGAAACTCATCGAGCACGAGCTCGCGCTGATCGAGGAGCTGCGCTACGAGGCGTATTTCCTCACCGTGCACGACATCGTCAACTACGCGCGGTCGCGCGGCATCCTCTGCCAGGGGCGCGGGTCCGCCGCCAATTCCGCGGTGTGCTTCTGCCTCGGCGTCACCGAGGTGGACCCGGCGCGGATGTCGCTGCTCTTCGAGCGCTTCATCTCGCGCGAACGCAACGAGCCGCCCGACATCGACGTGGACTTCGAGCACGAGCGGCGCGAGGAGGTGATCCAGTACATCTACGCGAAGTACGGCCGGCACCGCGCCGCGCTCACGGCCACGGTGATCTGCTACCGGCCGCGCAGCGCGCTCCGCGACGTGGCAAGGGCGCTCGGGCTCGACCCGCTGCAGGTCAACGCGCTCGCCCGCTCCATGCAGTGGTGGGACGGGTCGCACATCGATGCGGAGCGCGTGCGCGAGGCGGGCCTCGATCCCGAGAGCCCGGTGCTCGCGCGGGTGATCGCGCTGGCCCGTGCGCTGCTCGGCTTCCCGCGGCACCTGTCGCAGCACGTCGGCGGTTTCGTCATCGCGCGCGACCTGCTCGAGGAACTGGTGCCGGTCGAGAATGCCGCGATGGACGAGCGCACGGTCATCCAGTGGGACAAGGACGACCTCGACGCGCTCGGGCTCCTCAAGGTGGACGTGCTCGGACTCGGCATGCTCGCCGCCATCCGCCGTGCCTTCGCGCTGGTCGAGCAGTTCCGCGGCACGCGCTGGACGCTCGCGAGCGTGCCGGCGGAAGACCCGGACGTCTACGAGATGATCGGCCACGGCGACACGATGGGCGTGTTCCAGATCGAGTCGCGTGCGCAGATGGCGATGCTGCCGCGCCTGAAGCCGCGCAATTACTACGACCTCGTGATCGAAGTGGCGATCATCCGCCCGGGCCCGATCCAGGGCGACATGGTGCACCCGTACCTGCGCCGCCGCGGCGGGCTCGAGCCCGTGAGTTACCCCAGCGCGGAAGTCGAAGGAGTGCTGCAGCGCACGCTCGGCGTGCCGATCTTCCAGGAGCAGGTGATGCAGCTGGCGATCGTCGCCGCGGGCTTCACGGCGGGCGAGGCGGACCAGCTGCGCCGCGCGATGGCCGCCTGGAAGCGCAAGGGCGGACTCGGGCACTTCGAGGAACGGCTGATTCGCGGCATGCGCGAGCGGGGCTACGCCGAGGAGTTCGCGAAGCAGATCTTCCGGCAGATCCTCGGTTTCGGCGAGTACGGATTCCCGGAGTCGCATGCCGCGAGCTTTGCGCTGCTGGTGTACGTGTCGGCGTGGCTCAAGCGCCACGAGCCGGCGGCATTCACCGCGGCGCTGCTGAACAGCCAGCCGATGGGGTTCTACGCGCCGTCGCAGCTCGTGCAGGACGCGCAACGCCATGACGTCGAGATCCGCCCGGTCGACGCGCGCGCGAGCGACTGGGACTGCACGCTCGAGCGGCGCGAGGACGGCGCAGCGGCGCTGCGCCTCGGCCTGCGGCTGGTGAAGGGACTGTCGGAGCCGGCCGCGCTGCGCCTCGTCGAGACGCGGCTCACGGGCGCGTTCGCGAACGTGCAGGACCTCGCCGAACGGGCCAGGCTCGACCGCCGCGAACTCGGCTGCCTGGCCGCCGCTGGTGCGCTCGAAGGATTCGCAGGCCATCGCCACCGGGCCGCGTGGAACGTGGCTGGCGTCGAGGCGCCGCTGCCGATCCTCCCGCAGCTGCGGATTGCCGAAGGCATACCCATGCTGCGTGCGCCGCGCGAAGGCGAGGATATCGTGGCCGACTACGCACACACGGGGCTCACGCTGCGTCGCCACCCGCTGGCGCTGCTGCGGGCAAGGCTCGAGACGCGCGGGATCCTGACCGCGGCGCAGTTGCGCGGGATGAAGCAGGGCGCGACGGTCCGCACCGCCGGGCTCGTCATCACGCGGCAGCGTCCAGGCAGCGCCCAGGGCGTCACCTTCGTCACGCTCGAGGACGAGACGGGGTACGTCAACCTGATCGTGTGGAGAAACGTGGCCGACCGCCAGCGCCAGGCGCTCATCGGCTCGCGCCTGATGGGCGTGGCGGGGGAACTGCAGCTCGAGGGCGAGGTGATGCACGTGATCGCGCACCGGATCGTGGATCTGTCGCGGTGGCTGGGGCGGATCGCGACCAGCCCGCGTGACTTTCACTAGCAGCAACGCTGCAGCCGGCCGGGCCCGGGCCCGGTCAGCTCTTGCGCGGACGCCGCCCGTCGCCGATGTCGTAGTCGTCGAAATCGCTCAGCAGTTCCGAAGTGCGCTTCTGCTCGAGCAGCCGCTCGAGCTTGCGCCACGCAGGCTCGGCACCCTTCGGCGCCCCGCGCTTGCGCTTGTCGAGGTCCTGCATCAGCCGGTCGACGTCGAGCGAGTCCTCGCCGCCGGCGACCTCGTCGGCTTCTTCGTCGTCGAACTCTTCGGACTCAGGCTTCTCTGCCATCGCAAGACCCGGGGCTGAAAGTCTGGCGCCACTCGCGGCTTCTTATACTTCGGTCACATGGCGTCGGCAAGACGTATACCTGCCAACCTCAGTGCAGCAGGCTCGCCATCCGGCGCCGGTAGCCTGCCGTCAGCTCATGCCCCTCGCCGAGCACGTCGAATGCCGCCAGCAGGCTGCGCCGGGCGAGGTCGTCGCCGTACCGGCGGTCGCGCCGCATCAGATCGAGCCACTCCGACAGCGCCGTCGCGTAGTCGCCGGCCAGCGCGTGATGCGCGGCGAGCGCGTGGCGGGCCGCCCCATCCGATGGGTCGCTCGCGAGCGCAGACCTCAGGGCCACGACGTCAGGCCGGGCAGTCGCGGCTTCGAGGAAGGAAACTCTCGCCCTGAGTCCCTTCAATGCAGGGCGCTGCGGATCCTCTGCCTCGAGCGCGGCAAGCGCGGCCGTTGCCTGCGCGACATCGCGGGCGGCAAGCGCCTCTTCGATACTTGCGGCGGCACCGGCGGGTCCGCCGGAGTCGTCGCCCGCGCGCTGGGCAAGGTACCGGTCGAGGAGCGCCCTGATCGCCTGCTCGGGCTGCACGCCCACGAACTGCTCGACCGCCTTGCCCTGGTCGAACAGCATGACGGTGGGAATGCTGCGGATGCCGAAATGTGCGGCGACCTGCTGCTCCTCGTCGGTATTGACCTTGGCGAGCGCGAATCGTCCGCCGTAGTCGTCCGCGATGCGCTCGAGCAGGGGCATGAGTGTCCGGCACGGGCCGCACCAGGGCGCCCAGAAATCCACCAGCACCGGTCGCTCTCGCGAAGCCTCGACGACGGCCGTGGCAAAGCTCTCGGTGGTTGCTGCGAACTTGTAGGGCGTGTCGCTCATGTGCTGGCCGTCGGGAGGGAGGGAGTCAATTCTGCGTAGCAGAAGGGATGCGTCGCAAGGGCCGCGTCGCACTCGGCAAGGCCGTCGTTCTGTCCGACGGCGTCGCCTGTTTGGCTATACTCGCGCCGGAATCGGGATCTGCCGCAATGCGGCAAGGAGTCGAATAGGTGATCAAGCACAAGCACGCATCGCTGCTGGGATTGGGTCTGCTGGCAGCCTGTCTGCCGGCCCATGCCGACTGGTCCGGCAAGGCCGAACTCGGCGGGTCTTTCGCCACTGGCAACAGCGACGCCGAGTCGGCGAACGCGGCGGCGGTCGTCAAGTACGTTCGCGGCCCGTGGAGCGACGAATTCGGCTTCTCGGGCAACTATGGCAGTTCCGGGGGCGAGACCACGGCCCAGCGCTGGGAGGTCCGCGGACAGTCGAGCTACGACTTCACGCCGAAAGCCTACTGGTTCGGCGCTGGCCGTTACGACGACGACCGCTTCAGCGCCTTCGACTACCAGGGATCGCTCGCGACCGGTCTTGGCTACAGGTTCATCAACACGGACAAGACCAAGTTCTGGGTGCAGGGCGGCCCGGGCTATCGAGTTTCCAAGGAGCGGATACCGGTGACACCATCGATGGGCTGATCTTCCGCGGAGACCTCGGCTTCGAGCAGCAGCTCACCGGGAATACCAAGATCGTGGAGCGGTTCCTGATCGAGACCGGTTCCGACAACACCTACCTGCAGAACAACCTCGGGCTCGAGGTCATGATGTCCGGGGCGCTCGGGCTGCGGATCGGCTACGAGGTGCGCTACAACACCGATGTCCCGCCGGGCATCGAGAAGACCGACACGCTGACGACGATCGGCCTGCTGTACGAGACCAAGTAGGTAGCTTCATGTCCAGTCCATCCGGCGAAGGATCTTCGTCCAGGTTCCTGTTTGCCGATGCCGCGGATTTCCTGACGGACGCCGGGCGGGCGATCAACGAAGACTTCCTCGCCGACGAGGAGGCGGTCGTGCGTCGGCTGGCCGCGGCCGCTCGCCTCGGTGACGCGGATTCGGCCGAGGTGCAGGCTACCGCCACGCGCCTCGTCGAAGCTGTGCGGCGTGCCCCGGCGGCGAAGAGCGGGATCGATGCATTCCTGCGCCAGTACGATCTGTCCTCGCAGGAAGGCGTGATCCTGATGTGCCTCGCCGAGGCCCTGCTCAGGATTCCGGACGACGAGACCGCGGATCGCCTGATCGCCGACAAGCTCAGGGCAGGCGACTGGGCGAGTCACCTCGGCGACAGCCAGTCGCTGTTCGTGAATGCCTCGACCTGGGGACTCATGCTCACGGGCCGCATCATCCGCCTCGACGCGAGCGACGTTTCGGCGCCGCAGGGAGCGATCTCGCGCGTCGTCGGCCGCATGGGCGAGCCGGTCGTGCGCACCGCGATGCGCCAGGCGATGCGCATCATGGGCCACCAGTTCGTGATGGGGCGCACGATTGCCGAAGCGCTCGACAATTCGCTCGCCGGCGCCAACCGTCGCTATCGATACACGTTCGACATGCTCGGCGAAGCGGCACTGACCAGCGCCGACGCCGATCGCTACTTCGACGCCTACGGGCGCGCCATCGGTGCGCTGCAGGGCCGCGCCGGCGAGTACGCCGACGCAGAGTCGCGGCCGAGCATCTCGGTCAAGCTCTCCGCGCTGCATCCGAAGTTCGAGCGCGCGCACCGCCGTCGCGTGCTGGCCGAGCTCGCGCCGCGACTGGTCGAGTTGTGCGTCGGCGCGCGTGACGCCGGAGTTGCGCTCACGCTCGACGCGGAGGAGTCGGAGCGCCTCGAGCTCACGCTCGAACTGGTCGAGGCGGTCTGCCGGTCGCCGCGCCTCGCCGAATGGTCCGGCTTCGGCATCGCGGTCCAGGCCTACCAGAAGCGCGCGCAGGCGGCGCTGCGGTATCTCGCCGGCCTCGCGACGGAGACGAACCGGGTACTGCACGTGCGGCTCGTCAAGGGCGCGTACTGGGACGCAGAGATCAAGCGCGGCCAGGAACGTGGCCTGGCGGGGTATCCGGTGTTCACGCGCAAGCCGAACACGGACGTCTCGTACCTTGCCTGCGCGAGGCTGATCCTGGAGCAGGGGGCGGGCCGCCTCTACCCGCAGTTCGCCACGCACAACGCGCACACGGTGGCGGCCGTGTGGCACATGGCCAGGCGCTCGGGGCGGGAATTCGAATTCCAGCGCCTGCACGGCATGGGCGAGGGCCTGTACGCCGAGGTCACGAGGGCGGACGGGATCGGCGTACCGTGCCGCGTCTACGCACCCGTGGGTGAGCACGAGGACCTGCTTCCATACCTCGTCCGGCGACTGCTCGAGAACGGCGCGAACACGTCGTTCGTCAACCGGATCGTCAATGAAGCCGAGCCCGTCGACAGCATCGTTGCGGACCCGGTGCGCACGGTGGACAGCGTGGAGCGCGTCGCGCATCCGCGAATCCCGTTGCCCGTGAACCTGTACGAGCCGCAGCGGCGCAATTCGCTTGGTCTCAACCTGGCGGACGGCGGGACGCTGCGCGAACTTGCCGATCGCATGGAGCGCGTGTCGCAGCGCCCATGGGTGGCCTCGCCGATCATCTCGGGTCACGACGCGGACGGACCGGCGGAGCCGATCCGCAATCCGGCGAATACGGCGGAAGTCGTGGGCACCGTGCGTACGGCCAGCGCTGCACAGGTGGATGAAGCGATCGCGGCGGCAGTGCGAGCCCAGCCAGCCTGGGACATGGCCGGTCCGGAGCCGCGCGCGGCCGCGCTCGACCGGGCAGCGGACCTGTTCCAGCAGAACCTGCACGAGCTGGTCGCGATGTGCGTCCGCGAGGCGGGCAAGACGGTGCCGGACAGCATCGCGGAAGTCCGCGAGGCCGTGGATTTCCTGCGCTACTACGCCGCGCGCGCCAGGGAGGACTTCGGCAAGCCGCTGCGCATGCCGGGACCGACCGGAGAGAGCAACGAGCTCTCGCTGCACGGACGGGGCGTATTCGTCTGCATCAGCCCGTGGAATTTTCCGCTGGCGATCTTCGCGGGGCAGGTGGCCGCCGCGCTGGCGGCGGGCAACGCCGTCGTCGCCAAGCCTGCCGAGCAGACGCCGCTCGTGGCGGCGCAGGCCGTGCGGCTGATGCTGCAGGCGGGCATTCCGGGCGAGGTGCTGCATTTCCTGCCGGGCGACGGTGCAATCGTCGGTGCGCGCGCGGTCGCGGACAGGCGCGTTGCAGGCGTGGCGTTCACGGGCTCGACGGAGACCGCCCACCTCATCCACCGGGCTCTCGCCGGACGCGATGGGCCGATTCCGGTCCTGATCGCCGAGACCGGCGGCCAGAACGCAATGATCGCGGACAGCTCGGCGCTTCCGGAACAGGTTGTCATCGACGCCGTGCAGTCCTCCATCAACAGTGCCGGCCAGCGCTGCTCGGCGCTGCGCGTGCTGTGCGTGCAGGAAGACATCGCGCCCAAGGTCAAGCGCCTGCTCGCGGGCTACATGAACGAGCTCGTGATCGGCGATCCGGCCCTGCTGGCGACGGACGTCGGGCCTGTCATCGACGTGGCGGCGCGCGACATCCTCGAGCGGCATTCGAAATCGATCGTGCAGGGGGCTGCGTGGCATCACCGCTGTGAACTCGGCCCCGCGACCCGTGCCGGCACCTTCGTCGCGCCGCTCGCAGTCGAGATCAAGGCGATCGACGTGCTGGAACGCGAGGTCTTCGGTCCGGTCCTGCACGTGCTGCAGTACCGTGCCCGGGACCTGGAGAGTCTCGTCGATTCGATCAACGGCACGGGCTACGGGCTGACCTTCGGCATCCACAGCCGCATCGACAGCACCGTGCGACGCGTGACCTCCCGCATCACGGCCGGCAACGTCTACGTGAACCGCAACATGATCGGCGCCGTGGTCGGCACCCAGCCGTTCGGCGGCTGCGGGCTGTCGGGAACGGGACCCAAGGCCGGCGGTCCGCACTACCTGCACCGGTTCGCCCACGAACGGACGCTCACCATCAACACGTCGGCGGTCGGCGGGAATGCGTCGCTGCTGGCGATGGAGTAGAGGCGGAAGCGAAGCGGAAAGTGGTTAGTGATCAGCGGTTAGCGGTTAGTGAGGAGGCAGCGCGCTGCGGCCGGGCTATCCTTCTCCGTGAACGTCAGCGCGTGGACCTGCCACTGCAGTATCCTTCCTACTAACCGCTAACCGCTAGTCACTAACCGCTTTCCGCTTCCCGCTTCCCCCATGTCCCTCAGCGTCCTCGACATCTTCAAGATCGGCATCGGCCCTTCGAGTTCGCACACGATGGGCCCGATGAATGCCGCCTGTGCGTTCGTTGCGGACCTCCGGGCAATGGGCGTGCTCGAGCGGACCGTGAAAGTGGGCGCGCAGGTCTACGGATCGCTTGCGCTGACCGGCAAGGGTCACTGCACCGATCGTGCGATCCTGCTCGGCCTCGAAGGAAGCCGGCCGGACACGCTCGATCCGGCCGGCATGGAGCCCGCGCTTGAGCGCATCCGCACGACCGGGCGACTGTCTCTCGGCGGCACGCACGAAATCGAGTTCGACGAGCCGATGGACCTGCTGTTCCACCGCGACCAGGTGCTGCCGCTCCATCCGAATGGCCTGCGCTTCACGGCGCTCGATGCGGCAGCAGCGGTCCTGCACCGCGAGGAGTTCTACTCCACGGGTGGCGGCTTCATCGTGCGGGCCGGCGACTTCGGGCGACCGCGGGAGGAGGGCCACCAGGTGGCGACTCCGCACCCGTTCACGTCCGGACGCGAACTGCTGGACGGCGCGCGTGCAAGCGGGCTCGAGCTGCACGAGCTGGTGCTCGCCAACGAGCGGGCATTTCGCAGCGACGACGAGACCCGGGCGGCGCTGCTCGGCATCTGGTCCGTCATGCACGACTGCATCGAGCGGGGCTTCCTCGGCGCGGGCCTGCTGCCCGGAGTCCTGAAGGTGAAGCGGCGCGCGGCGCGGCTGCATCGCATGCTGGTCGAGTCGGCCGAACCTGGTCCGCTCGCCGCCATGGACTGGGTCAATGCGTTCGCACTCGCGGTGAACGAGGAAAACGCCGCCGGCGGGCGCGTCGTCACTGCGCCGACGAACGGTGCGGCCGGCATCGTGCCTGCCGTCATCGCCTACTATCGTCGCTTCGAGCCGGGCGCATCGGACGAAGGGATCGTGCGGTTCCTGCTGGTCGCAGGGGCCATGGCCATGCTCTACAAGCGCAACGCGTCGATTTCGGGCGCCGAGATGGGCTGCCAGGGCGAGGTCGGGGTCGCCTGCTCGATGGCGGCGGCCGGCCTCGTGTCGGCGCTGAACGGCACCAACGAGCAGATCGAGAACGCCGCGGAGATCGGCATGGAGCACAACCTCGGCCTCACCTGCGACCCGATCGCGGGCCTCGTGCAGATCCCGTGCATCGAGCGCAACGCCATGGGCGCGGTCAAGGCCATCAACGCGGCGCGGCTCGCGATGCGCGGCGACGGCACGCAGAAAGTCACGCTGGACCAGGTGATCGCGACGATGCGGCAGACCGGGCCGCGACATGAGCGTGATCTACAAGGAGACGAGCCAGGGCGGGCTCGCGGTCAACGTCCCGGAGTGCTGAGCATGGACATGAAGGGCAGGGTGGTCGTGGTGACCGGCGCCTTCGGCGTGCTCGGTTCGACGGTTGCGCGCGCGTTCGCCCGTCATGGCGCGAACGTCGCACTGCTCGACCTCGCGCAGACTCCGCCGCCCGCGCTGCAGGCCGAGTTCGCGACGGGTCATCTGCTGATCGGCGGCGTGGACCTCGGCGACGTGGAATCGACGCGCCGGGCCATGCTGGCCGCCGCGATGCGTCTCGGCGGAATGGACGTGCTGGTGAACGTGGCCGGCGGCTTCCAGTGGCAGACGCTCGCGGACGGCGACGTGGAGACCTGGGACCAGCTCTACCGCATGAACCTGCGCACGGCGGTGGTGAGTTGCAAGCAGGCGCTGCCCATGCTGCTGGAGCGAGGGAGGGGCCGCATCATCAACATCGGGGCGGGTGCAGCGGCCGCGCGCGCCGGCGCCGGCATGGGCGCGTATACCGCATCGAAGGCGGGCGTGCAGAAGCTGACCGAGAGCCTGGCGGACGAACTCAAGGACCGCGGCATCACGGTGAATGCGATCCTGCCCGGCACGATCGACACGCCCCGCAACCGCTCGGACATGCCGGACGCGGACTTCTCGCGCTGGGTCACGCCCGAGGCGATCGCAGACGTCGTGCTTTTCCTTGCCTCCGACAGCGCGGAGGCGGTGACCGGCGCTGCTGTCCCCGTCTTCGGGCGGGGCTAGGCCAGGTTCTTCGGGTAGTCGAACTGCGCGTCCTGGCCGCTGCCCCAGTCGAGCTCGCTCCAGTCCCGGATCGCGAAGGTGGCGGTGAACACCGCCGATGTCGGCATGTTGTCGATGCGGTCCCCGGCGGACAGCCGGTTCGCGAAATCGGTGATGCCGGGGTTGTGGCCGAAGACCATCAGGTGCCCTGCGCTGCCGCCGAGTTCCCGGATCACCGTCAGCATGTCGGCAGGCCCCGCGAGGTAGAGCCGCTCGTCCTGGCGGACGATGCTGGCCGCGACCTTGAGCTCCCGCGCCATGATCGTGGCGGTAGCCAGCGCGCGCACGGCCGGGCTCGAGAGGATGACGTCGGGCTTCAGTTTCCTTGCGCGCAGGCGTCGCGCCATTTCCGGAGCGTCGCGCTGTCCGCGCTTGTTGAGCGCGCGGTCCCAGTCCTGCTGGCCGGGCAGCGACCAGTCCGATTTCGAATGACGTACCAGCGTAAGTCGCTTCATGCGCCGCGCACCTCGACCTGGCCGTCCACGACTCGCGTCTCGTAGCTACGCACGGGCTCGTAGGCGGGTGGCGACAGGGCCCGGCCGGTGCGCAGGCAGAAGCGCGCGCCGTGGCGCGGACAGATGACCTGGTCGCCTTCGACTGCGCCTCCCGCGAGGCCGCCGCCGTCGTGGGTGCAGACGTCCTCGACGGCGAGGAATTCGCCCGCGACGTTGAAGATCGCGACGAAGACGCCGTCCACTTCCGCGGTCGCGTAGTCGCCCGGCGGTATCGACGCGGCGGGAGCAGCCTTGACCCAGCTCACATCATGCCCGTCTGCAGCTGGGCGGCCTCCGACATCATCGACTGGTTCCACGGCGGGTCGAACACCAGTTCGACGTCCGCCCGCTTCACCGTCGGGATGATCTCGACCTTGTCCTTCACGTCCTGCACCAGCACGTCGCCCATGCCACAGCCGGGCGCGGTCAGCGTCATCGTCACGGCGACCACTCGACCGTCCTCCTCGGACTTCACGTCGCACGAATAGACGAGCCCGAGATCGACGACGTTGATCGGAATCTCGGGGTCGTAGCAGGTCTTCATCTGCGCCCAGGCGAGGTCGCGCACGTCGTCGTCGCTCGCATTCGGGGGCAGTCGCGGCACGTCCGCAGCTTCCTTGCCCAGCGCGTCGCCGTCCTTGCCCGCAATGCGGAACAGGTTGCCCTCGACGTACACGGTGAAGCTGCCGCCGAGCGCCTGGGTGATGAAACCCTGCTGGCCCTCGCGCAGCTTCACGTTGACGCCGGCGGGCACGATGACCGCATCGACGTCCCGGGAGAAGGTGATCGGCTCGTTGTCTGATCGCTGCACTTTGGTGCTCCCGGTGACGGTTCACTCGGTCCGGACCGGCTCGGATTGCCGGTGCAGGGCCGCATCGAGGGTGTGCCAGCAGAGGCTCGCGCACTTCACCCGCGCCGGGAACTCGCGCACGCCGGACAGCGCGCCGAGCTTGCCGAGAGCGGCGACATCCACCGTCGCGTCGTCGCGGGTGAGCAGCGCGTGCATGGTTGCGAAGAGTCGCTCGGCCTCGGGGATCGTCCGCCCTTTCACGCTCTCGGTGAGCAGCGAGGCCGATGCGACCGAGATCGCGCAGCCGCTGCCCTGGAACGACACGTCGCTGATCCGGTCGCCGTCGAGCTTCACGAAGAGCGTCAGGCGGTCTCCGCACAGCGGATTGAAGCCCTCGGCATGGCTGTCGGCCCCGGGCATCGGCCGGAAATTGCGCGGATTGCGGTTGTGATCGACGATCACGTCGCGATAGAGCTCGCTCAGGTCCATCAGCCGAGCACCTCCCGTGCCAGGGCCAGCGCATCGACGAGTCGATCGATCTCCGCGCGTGTGTTGTAGAAAGCGAACGAGGCGCGCGCCGTCGCCGGGACGCCGTAGAACTCCATCACCGGCATCGCGCAATGGTGCCCGGTGCGGATCGCCACGCCCTCGCTGTCGAGGATCGTGCCGAGATCGTGCGGGTGGATGCCTTGCATCGTGAACGAGACGACCGCGGCCTTCTCGGGCGCCGTGCCGATGATCTCGAGGCCAGGGACGGCGGCGAGGCGGGCGGTCGCATACTCGAGCAAGTCGTGTTCCGCGTCGGCAATACGGTCGAGCCCGAGCGCCTGCAGATAGTCCACGGCCGCACCGAGACCGATGGCGCCGGCGATGTGCGGCGTGCCGGCTTCGAACTTGTAGGGCAGGTCGTTGTAGATCGTGCGCTCGAAGCTCACGGCCAGGATCATGTCGCCGCCGCCCTGCCAGGGAGGCATGGCCGCCAGCAGGGACTCGCGCCCGTAGAGCGCACCGATGCCGGTCGGGCCGCACATCTTGTGCCCGGAGAAGCAGTAGAAGTCGCAATCGAGCGCCTGCACGTCGACCTCGAGATGCGGCACGGCCTGGGCGCCGTCGAGCAGCACGGGCACGCCGCGCCTGTGCGCCTCGGCGATGAAGTGCTGCACCGGCACGATCGTGCCGAGCGCGTTCGATACGTGGGTCAGCGCGAGCAGTCGCGTGCGATCCGTCAGCAGCGACTTGAAGGCGGCGAAGTCCACTTCGCCCGCCCGGGTCATCGGGATCACGCGCAACCGCGCACCCGGTCTGCTCGCAGACCATCTGCCAGGGCACGATGTTGGCGTGGTGCTCGAGCCACGAGATGAGGATTTCGTCGCCGCTCTGCAGGCGCGGTCGCGCGTAGCTCTGCGCGACGAGGTTGATCGCCTCGGTCGTGCCGCGCACGAAGATCATCTCGCGCGTCGAGCGCGCGTTCACGAAGCGACGCAGCTTCTCGCGGGCGCCTTCGAACAGGTCGGTCGCCTGCTGGCTCAGCGCGTGCACGCCGCGATGCACGTTGGCGTGGGTCGTCTCGTAGTAGTGGGACACGGCGTCGATCACGCACTGCGGGCGCTGGCTCGAGGCGGCGTTGTCGAGGTAGCAGAGCGGCTTGCCGTGCACGCTCATCGAGAGCACCGGGAACTCACGCCGGATCGCCGCGACGTCGAGTGGCGCGGAAGCCGGAGCGGGCGTCACGTTGGCCGCGCTCATGCCGGCGTCTCGAGCAGGCGCGTCAGCCGCTCGTCAAGGACGGCGTGCACCGCCGCCGCGTAGGATGCGAGGTCCATGCGCGACAGCACGGCGCCAGCGAAGGCGCGCGTGAGTGCGCTGCGCGCCTCGCGCTCGCCGAGGCCCCGCGAGCGCAGGTAGAAGAGCGCCGCAGGGTCGAGCTGGCCGGTCGTCGAGCCGTGGCTGCACTTCACGTCGTCGGCATAGATCTCGAGCTCGGGCTTCGAGTCGATCTCGGCGCCCGGGGTGAGCAGCAGGTTGCGGTTCGTCTGCCGCGCGTTGGACCGCTGGGCGTCCACGTGCACGACGGCCTTGCCGTTGAAGACGCCGCGACCGCGCCCGGCGGCGATCCCGCGATAGTCCACGAGGCTGGTCGTGTCTGGCGCGAGGTGGTCCACCCGGACGTGCGCATCGAGATGCCGCGCGCCGTCGGCCAGGAAGAGTCCCGGAGAGTTCGGTTGCGGAGCCCGGGGCCGCCAGCCGGACGTTCAGGTCGAGCCGCGACAGCGAAGCGTCGAGCTCGGCATCGTGCATCAGGAACGCGGCGTGCGGTCCCAGGGTCGCCTCGATCCGCTCGATCAGGAACGAGCGGGTGCCCGCAGCCTGCAGCCGGTAAAGATGCAGTTTCGCTTCGGTGGCCAGCTCCACCTCCACGAATGAATTGACGAACTGCTCGGCTGCGTCGTCGCCTGCATGATGCAGGATGATCCGTGCGGTGCTGCCGCGGGCGGCACGGATCAGCACCCGCGGGTGCGCCATGCGCGCTTCCGCGCCGGCTGAGACCAGCACGAGATGCAGCGGCTCCTCGGGTGCGGCGCGCTCCTCGATGTCCACGACCAGCGTGTCCGCACAGAGCGCAACGTTGAGGGCCGCGAAGCGTTCGGTGCCCCCGCCGGCCGGAACCCGGAGCAGCGTGCTCTGTGGCTCGCCGTCCCGCAGCGCCTCGTCCAGTGTGCGGACCCGCAGGCCGGAGGGCAGGGCGGATCGCTCGACGACGGCTCCGTTGACCAGCACGACGCGGTGCGGCGAGAGCGCGGCGACTTCGGGCAGGTCCGATGCGTCGGGCGATCGGCGTGCCGCCTGGAAGCGGCGCGATTCGAGACGCCGCAGGCTCGTGTACTTCCACGCCTCGTCGCGTGCGGCCGGGAACCCAAGCTCCGCAAAGCGCGCAAACGCCTGCGAGCGCGCCGCCTCGGTCTCGCCCGCGACCGCGCGGGCGGACTCGAATGCCGCGCCGTAGCAGGCCAGCGACTCGCTTGCGGGCGCTGCGCTCATGCGACCGCCGCCTCCTGGCGCACCCAGTCATAGCCGCGCTTCTCGAGCTCGAGCGCGAGGCTCTTGTCGCCGCTGCGGAGGATCCTGCCGTCCGAGAGCACGTGCACGACGTCGGGTTCGATGTAGTCGAGCAGCCGCTGGTAGTGGGTGACCAGCACGATTGCGCGGTCCGGCCCCCGCAGGCTGTTGACGCCGTTCGCCACGACCCGCAGCGCATCGATGTCGAGGCCCGAGTCCGTCTCGTCGAGCAGCGCGAGCTTCGGCTCGAGCACCGCCATCTGCAGGATCTCGTTGCGCTTCTTCTCGCCGCCCGAGAAGCCTTCGTTCACGCCGCGACTCGAGGAAGCTCTCGTCCATCTGCATCAGCTTCATCTTGTCGCGGATCAGCGCGAGGAAATCGAAAGCGTCGAGCTCCGACTCGCCGCGCTGCCTGCGGATCGCGTTCAACGCGGCCTTGAGCAGGTACGCGTTGTTCACGCCGGGAATCTCGACCGGGTACTGGAATGCGAGGAACACGCCGGCCCGGGCGCGTTCCTCGGGCTCCATTGCGAGCAGGTCCTGCCCAGGTACTCGACCGTCCCCTGCGTGACCTCGTAGCCCGCGCGTCCCGCAAGCACGCTCGCGAGCGTGCTCTTGCCGGAGCCGTTCGGGCCCATGATGGCGTGCACCTCGCCGGGACGGACCTCGAGGTTGACGCCCTTGAGGATGTTGCGTGCGCCGATCCGGGCGTGCAGGTCGCGAATGCTGAGCATGATTGTCTCTCGATGTGCTCGTCAGCCGACGGCGCCTTCCAGGCTCACCGACAGCAGGTTCTGGGCCTCGACCGCGAACTCCATCGGCAGCTCCTTGAACACGACCTTGCAGAAGCCGTTCACGATCATGTTCACCGCGTCTTCCTCGGAGATGCCCCGGCTGCGGCAGTAGAAGAGCTGGTCGTCGCCGATCTTCGAGGTCGTGGCCTCGTGCTCGACCATGGCGGTCGGGTTGCGGATCTCCATGTACGGGAACGTGTGCGCGCCGCAGCGATCGCCCATCAGCAGCGAATCGCACTGCGTGTAGTTACGCGCGCCCTCGGCGGACGGCAGGATCTTCACGAGCCCGCGGTAGGTGTTCTGTCCCTTGCCGGCCGAGATACCCTTCGAGACGATCGTGCTGCGGGTGTTGCGCCCGATGTGGATCATCTTGGTGCCGGTGTCGGCCTGCTGGTAGTGATTGGCCAGCGCGACCGAGTAGAACTCGCCGACCGAGTTGTCCCCGGTGAGCACGCAGCTCGGGTACTTCCAGGTGATGGCGGAGCCGGTCTCGACCTGCGTCCAGCTGATGCGCGAGTTCGCTCCGCGGCACTCGCCGCGCTTGGTGACGAAGTTGTAGATGCCGCCGCGGCCCTGCTCGTCGCCCGGATACCAGTTCTGCACCGTCGAGTACTTGATCTCGGCGTCGCCCAGCGCGACCAGCTCGACCACCGCCGCGTGCAGCTGGTTCTCGTCGCGCATCGGCGCCGTGCAGCCTTCGAGGTAGCTCACGTGGCTGCCCTCGTCGGCCACGATCAGCGTCCGCTCGAACTGGCCGGTGTTCGCGGCGTTGATGCGGAAGTAGGTGGACAGCTCCATCGGGCAACGCACGCCCTTCGGCACGTAGACGAACGATCCGTCGGTGAACACCGCGGAGTTGAGAGTCGCGAAGAAATTGTCCGTGTAGGGCACGACGGTGCCGAGGTAGCGCTCCAGCAGTTCCGGATGATTCTTCACGGCCTCCGAAAAGGGGCAGAAGATCACGCCCGCGCTGGCGAGCCGGTCCTTGAACGTCGTCGCGACCGAGACGCTGTCGAAGACCGCATCCACGGCGACGCCGGCGAGCCTGGCGCGTTCGTGCAGCGGCACGCCCAGCTTCTCGTAGGTCGCGAGCAGCTTCGGGATCGACCTCGTCGAGGCTCTTCGGGGCGTCGGCACGCGCCTTCGGCGCCGAGTAATAGGAGATCGCCTGGTAGTCGATCGGCGCGATCCGCAGGTGCGCCCAGTCCGGGGGCGTCATCCCCAGCCAGTGCCGATAGGCCCGGAGCCGCCAGTCGAGCAGGAACTGCGGGTTCGCCCTTCTTGCGGGAGATCAGCCGGATGACGTCCTCGTCGAGGCCCGGCGGGACGGTGTCGGCCTCGATATCGGTGACGAAGCCGTGCTGGTACTTCTGTCCGACAATCGCGTCGAGGTCCTGCTGGTTCGTCGACATGGTTCAGGCCCTCACAGGCGGCCGCCGGAGCGGGGCAGGGGCTGCCCGCGCAAGGGCACGGTGGAGAGGTCCGGGCGCCAGACGGCGACGGCTTCCTGGCCCGAGAGCTGGGCGAGCGAGATCTCCTCCAGCGACCGCCGGATGGCGCCATTGATCCGCTGCCAGGAAACGCCGGTGCTGCAGGAGGTCTCGAAATCGCAGGCGCTGTGGTCGCCGCTGCACTCCGTGATGGCGACCGGCCCCTCGATCGCGTCGATGATCGATGCGGCGCTGATCTGGGCCGCTGGCCGCGCGAGACTGTAGCCGCCGTGCGAGCCTCGCACGGACGTCACGAGCCCGGCCCGATGGAAGTTCTTCAGCAGCTTGCTGACCGTCGGCAGCGCGAGTCGCGTGCGTTCGGACACCTCCGCCGCCGTGCAGCGCCGCTCGGGCGCGCGAGGCGAGGCAGGCGAGTATCACCGTGCCGTAGTCCGTGAGCTTGCTGATCCTTAACATCGCGTACCCCGTAATTGGTACAATTTTAGTCCTAATCGTTTCGCCTGGCAAAACTGCGCCTGCCGCCAAGGGCCTGGCCGGGTGAACCTGTTAGAATTTTTGCAGTCGAAGTGACCGCTGGCCCGCACCCGCACGGGCGCCACGGTCGGAGGATTCTCAAGTGGACCACAACCAGTTCGAGGCCGCGTAGAGCGCCCGGCCGACCAGATCGTGAGCAGTAACCACACGTCCGCGAACGGCGGCATGCCGGTCGCGCGTCCGGACGATATCGCCGTGCTGACGGGCGTCCACTACTCGGTGGACGACAAGCCCATCTTTCGCGGGCTGGACATCGCCATCGGCCGGGGGCAGGTCACCGCCATCATGGGCCCGAGCGGCACCGGCAAGACGACGCTGCTGCGGCTCATCACCGGCCAGATCCAGGCCGACAGCGGCAGCGTGATCGTCGACGGCAAGGACGTCTCGAGTCTCAGTCGCGACGAGCTCTACGCGCTGCGGCGACGCATGGGCATGCTGTTCCAGAACGGCGCGCTGCTCACCGACATCGACGTCTTCGAGAACGTGGCGTTTCCGCTCCGGGAGCACGCGAGGCTGCCTGAGCGCCTGGTCAGCACGCTGGTGCTGACCAAGCTGCACGCGGTCGGCCTGCGCGGTGCCGCGCACATGCTGCCGAGGCAGCTCTCCGGCGGCATGGCGAGGCGTGTCGCGCTCGCGCGCGCCATCGTCATGGACCCCGACATCCTGATCTACGACGAGCCCTTCGCGGGTCTCGATCCCATCTCGATGGGCGTGGTGATGCGCCTGATCAGGTCGCTGAACGACGCGCTCGGCATCTCGAGCATCGTCGTCACGCACGACGTGAAGGAAGTGGCGCAGATCGCCGACCTGAGCTACATCCTGTCGGAAGGCCAGGTGGTGGCGAGCGGCACGCCGCGCGAGCTGCACGACCATCCGTCGCCCATCGTCCACCAGTTCATGGGCGGCCTCGCCGATGGGCCCGTCCCGTTCCATTACCCGGCGCCCGACTATTACGAGCAGCTGCTCCACGCGCCCGAGGCGAGGCGGTGAGCGTGATTCGCGACATGCTGTCGAGCTTCGCCGGGTTCTTCGCCCGGGTCGGCGCACTCACGCGTTTCTTCCTGCGGCTGCTGTGGCTGACGCCGTCCGGCTTCCTGCGCCCGAGGCTCGTGGTCGAGCAGGTCTACAACGCGGGTGCGCTCTCGCTCGTGATCATCATGACGAGCGGGCTTTTCGTCGGCATGGTGATGGGCCTGCAGGGCTACGACCTGCTGAGCCGCATCGGGTCGGAGGACTCGCTCGGCATCGGTGCGGCGCTCACGCTGCTGAAGGAACTCGGGCCGGTGGTCACGTCGCTGCTGTTCGCCGGACGCGCCGGCACCTCGATCGCCTCGGAGATCGGCCTGATGCGCGCCACCGACCAGCTCTCCGCGATGGAGATCATGGCCGTGGACCCGATGCGTCGCGTCGTGCTGCCGAGGTTTCTCGGCGGCGTGATCTCGATGCCGCTGCTGACGGCGGTCTTCGTCGCCATCAGTCTCTACGGCGTGCAGTTGATCGGCGTGCAGTATTTCGGCATCGACCAGGGGCAGTTCTGGTCGGAGATGCGTGGCGCCGTCGAGATCGAGGACGTCCGCGAAGGCCTGATCAAGGGGCTGGTCTTCGGCCTCGCCTGCAGCCTGATCGCCGTATTCGAAGGTTACAATGCCGAGCCGACCGCCGAGGGCGTCGGCCGTGCGACCACACGAACCGTCGTCGTTTCGTCCGTGGCGACCCTGGTTCTCGACTACATCGTGACGGCCATCCTTCTCTGACCCCGAGGCGACCATGCGGCATTCCCGCGCCATAGACGTATCCACCGGCCTGTTCGTCCTGCTCGGCCTCACGGCCATCGCGTTCCTTGCGACGCAGATCTCGAACCGCGAGTTCTCGCTCGGCGACTCATCCTACCGGGTGCAGGCGCAGTTCGAGAACGTCGGCGGCCTGAAGACCGGTGCCCCGGTGAAGATGGCCGGCGTGACCATCGGCCGCGTCGAGGGCATCGTCTACGACATGAAGCTGCTCAAGGCTGTCGTCACGCTGCGGATCGACCGGCGCTACAACGAGATCCCGAACGACAGCGACACGAGCATCTTCACCGCGGGCCTGCTCGGCGGGCAGTACATCGGCATCACTCCCGGCGGCTCCGAGGAGTACTTCAAGGACGGCGACCAGGTCGCGTTCGTGCAGGATGCGATCGTGCTCGAGAACCTGATCAGCAAGTACCTGTTCAGCCAGGCCGAGAAGGAGTCCGCGGCCAAGGCTGCAGAAGCCACCCCCCAGCCGGAGGCCCAGAAGTGAGAACCCGTATGCGCTCGTCCCTGCTGTCGTTTTTCGCTGCCTGCGTCTTCATCGGCGCCACCGGCGTCGCCAATGCGCAGGCGATCCCGGGACCGGGGCCACAGCAGCTGATCGAGAAGGTGTCGCAGGACATGCTGCGCGACATCGACGCGAACCGCGCCGCGCTGCGCCAGGACCCCGCGAAGCTCAGGGCGCTCGTCGACAAGAACCTGCTGCCGAACTTCGACGCCGACTACGCCGCGCGGCTCGTGCTCGGCAAGCACTGGCGTACCGCGACGCCCGAGCAGCAGCATCGGTTCGTCGAGGCGTTCATCCAGTCGATGATGCGCCAGTACGGCACGGCGCTGCTCGACTTCACCGGCGACCGGCTCACGATCCTTCCCTTCAAGGGCGATCCGGCCGCGACGACCGCGACCGTGAGGACGGAGGTCAAGCGCGACAACGGCACGCCGGTGCCGGTCAACTACACGATGCGCGGCACGCCACAGGGCTGGAAGGCCTGGGACGTCACGATCGAAGGCGTCTCGTACGTGAAGAACTTCCGTACCGACTTCGGCTCGGAGATCGACGCGAAGGGGCTCGATGCCGTGATCCAGCGCCTCGAGACCGAGAACACGAGTTCTGCGAAGCCGCCGGCGGCCAAGGCGTCTGCCAAGGCCGGATGATGGCGGGCCACTTCGCGATCGAGCGGGCGAGCCCGGGACGTCTCGTGGCGAGCGGCGAACTCGGATTCGAGACGGCCGCACAGGCGCTCAGGCAGGGCGACGAACTCATCCGGCGTCGAGCAGGCGTGTGTGATCGATCTCGGGCGCGTCGAATCGGGCGACAGCGCCGGTGTCGCCGTGCTGGTCGACTGGCTGGCATCCGCGAAGGCGCGCGGCAGCTCGATCGCCTACGAGGCAATCCCCGCGCAGATGCTGGCCATCGCGCGAATCTCGGACCTCGAGGACCTGCTGCTGGGCCGCTGAGGGCGGCAGGCGCAGGCCGCAGCCGGTCTACGGAGCCGGCGGCGGGACTTCGGCATCCGCCTCGTCGATTGCCTCCTGCAGCTCCGGGTCGATCGGCGCCTCGGGCGGGTTGCCGTCATGGATCAGGTACAGGCGGCGCTGCAGGAAGGCGTCGCGAACGAACGTGTACTTGTCGTACACGCGATCGAGAGTCGGGTCGAGCGCCAGGTATCGGGCGCGGCCGTCGACCGCGCTCAGCACCAGTGAGCCCCACTTGGCGTTGCCCATGTTGAACCAGAAGAGCGGCTGGAGAACGCGCTCCGCCACGACGGACGGGAAGTCGCGCACCGTCGAGGGCCCGACCAGGGGCAGCATCAGGAACGGCCCGGGTGGCACGCCCCACTTGCCGAGCGTCTGGCCCAGATCCTCCTCGTGGTCCGGGAGATGCGCGCCTGCAGCCACGTCGAGCACGCCGCCCCAGCCAAGCGTGGTGTTGATCGCGAAGCGCAGCGTGTCCTGTCCCGCCGCGACGAACTTGCCCTGCAGCACCTGGTTGAGCGCAGTGTAGGGCACGGAGAGATTGTTGAAGAAATTCCCGACACCGATGCGGAACCACGACGGCGTGACCTTCACATAGGCTTTTGCGGCAGGCTTCAGTGCTGCACGGTCGATCGCGCGGTTGACCTCGAACACGCCGCGGTTCGCGGGCTCGAACGGATCGCCGGGACTGCGCGTTTCCGTCGTGGCGCAGCCGGCCATCGATCATGGCGAGACACGTGAGCGCGGCGACGCGCAACAGTTCCGTTGCAGGCAATTTCATCGACAACTCCAGGACCGGGGCAAGCTCGCCGCGGAGGCGCGATTCTACAGTATGGGCGTCACCCGTTCGGGCTTCGGCCGCCGCCGGCGGTTTGCGTGGGCTGGGCACCGCGGCTGCGCGGGGGAAGCGCCTCGCGCAGCTCCTTCAGGCGTGACATGAAGCGGGCCCGCTGCACGTCGGTCAGCGAAGGCACGGACAACGCCAGTTCCAGCTGGTTGATCGCGAGCATCAGGTCGCCGCTCATGACGTAGTACTCGGACATGTACGAGTACGAGTCGGCGACATCGCCAGCGGCATTGGCCGCGACGGCGGTCAGCCGGACCTGCTCGACCGAGGGCGGTACGTTGTTGAACAGGTCCAGCAGTACCTCGTGGGCGCGCTTCGGGCGCCCCGCCTGCAGCAGCGCCTCCGCGTACCGCACCGTGACCGGCACGTTGCGAGGCGAGAGTTCCAGCGCCCGTTCCAGCGTGGCGAGCGAAGCCTTGACGTCGCCCGCCGACAGCTGGGCCTGGCCGAGCGCCGTGTGGAACTGCATGACCTCCGGGTGCGCCGCGACGAGGCGCTCGAAGGCCGGAATCGCGCCTTGTGCATCGCCCGCCATGAATCGTGCGAGCGCCTTGCCATACAGCTGCGCGACCGTGGCGTCCGGCTCGTTCTCCGTGACGGACGCGTAGTACCTGCGCGGGTCGGCGCCGGCCGGCGTCGTGAGCACGCGGACCCGCTCGCGCGTGATGGCGTAACTCATCGATTCGCGCGTCTCGACCGGCGGATACTGCGCGGCGCGGCCCTTCGATTCGGCGATGCGGGAGCTGGTGACGGGGTGGCTGCGCAGCAGCTCGGGTACCCAGTCGGGGCTCAGCTGCGTGCGCCGTCCCATCTCCTCGAAGAACGCCGGCATGCCGTTCGGATCGAAGCCGGAGCTGGCCATGATCCCGATGCCGACACGGTCGGCCTCATACTCGTTCTCGCGCGTGAAATTGAGCTGCGACTGGGCCGCGAGTCCCTGGGCCGTCGCAATCGCACCCATCGTCACGTCGGACGGCATGCCAGCCACGGCGGAGAGCAGGATGGCCGCGACCGTCGCCGCCGTCGAGACGACGCTCGAGCGCGCGCGATCCTCGATGCTGCGCGCGATGTGGCGCTGGGTGACGTGCGCGATCTCGTGCGCGTACACGCCGGCGAGTTCGCTCTCGTTGCGCGTGTCGAGCAGCAGGCCCGAGTGGATGCCGATGAATCCGCCGGGCAGCGCAAACGCGTTGATGGTCGGGTCGTTGACCAGGAAGAAACTGAATCTCCGGTTGCCGTCCTGCGCCATGCTCGAGAGCCGCAGCCCGAGGGTCTGCAGGTACTCGTTCGTCTCCGGGTCCTCGAGCATGCGGCCCGTGTCCCTGAGGCCGCGCATGACCATGCGGCCGATGCGGTATTCGTCCTCGAGGCTGAGCGTGGACGCGGCCGCGGTGCCCATCTCGGGCAGCTGGTCGTGGGTCTCCTGGGCGCAGAGCTGGCCCGGCAGGGCGAGCCACCCCGCGACGCCGAGGCCGGCGACGAGGGCGACAGGTCGGCGAATGAGAGTTCGGGGCATGCCTGCGTTCGACCGGCGGCGGGCCCTGGGGTTCCGTGGCCCCGGGGCCTTGCGCGTCAGAGCATCTCGGACGCCACGTCCGCGAGACGCGAGCGCTCGCCGCGCATCAGCGTCACGTGGCCGTAATGCGCCCAGCCGCGGAAGCGGTTGACGACATAGGTGAGCCCCGCAGGTCGTCTCCGACAGGTAAGGCGTGTCGATCTGGGCGATGTTGCCGAGGCAGACGAGCTTCGTGCCCGGGCCGGCGCGGGTCACGATCGCCTTCATCTGCTTCGGCGTCAGGTTCTGCGCCTCGTCGAGGATGACGTAGCGGTTGAGGAACGTGCGGCCGCGCATGAAGTTGAGCGAGCGGATCTTGATCCGGTTGCGCAGCAGGTCGTTGGTCGCGGCGCGTCCCCAGCTGCCGCCTTCCTGCGTGTGCGTAAGCACCTCGAGGTTGTCCATCAGCGCGCCCATCCACGGCTCCATCTTTTCTTCCTCGGTGCCCGGCAGGAAGCCGATGTCCTCGCCGAGCGGGATCGTCACGCGCGTCATGATGATCTCGCTGAACCGGTTGGTCTCGAGCGTCTGCGCGAGGCCGGCGGCGAGCGTGAGCAGCGTCTTGCCGGTGCCGGCGGGCCCCAGCACCGTCACGAGGTCGATCTCGGGGTCGAGCAGCAGGTTGAGCGCGAAATTCTGCTCGCGGTTGCGCGCGTTGATGCCCCAGATGCCGTGACGCTCGCGACGGAAGTCGCGCACGACCTCGAGCACCGCGGTATCGCCCTCGATGCGCCGGACGAGCGCCTCGATGCCGTGCTCGCCAGGCTGGTAGACGAACTGGTTCGGGGCCCAGTTCGCGACCAGCTTGTTGCGAACCCGGTAGAAGGCACGGCCATGCTCCTGCCACGATTCGAGGCTGCGGCCAGCGCGATCCCAGAAGTTGGCCGGCAGTTCCTCCATGCCCGTGTAGAGGAGATCGGCGTCCTCGATGGTCTTGTCGCTGCTGTAGTCCTCGGCGTGCACGCCGATGATCGCCGCCTTGATGCGCAGGTTGATGTCCTTCGACACCAGCGTCACCCGCGTCTTCGGGTGCTCCCGCTGCAGCGCCACGGTGTGGGCGAGTATCGCGTTGTCGGCGCCGTGCCCGGGCAGCGTGTCCGGCAGTCCGGTCGTCATCTGCCGGGTCTGGAAGAACAGGCGCCCGGTCGGCGGCTTCTTGCCGCCGCTCATCGGCTTGGCCGTGGGCAGCTCGATCCCGCGGTCGATCTGCTGCTTGGTCGAATTCGCCATCAGCTCGTCGAGGAAGCGGCTCACCTGGCGCACGTTGCGTGCAGCCTCCGACATGCCTTTCTTGCCCGCGTCGAGCTCCTCGAGCACGATCATCGGGATGAAGATGTCGTGTTCTTCGAAGCGGAAGATGCACGTCGGGTCGTGCATCAGGACATTGGTATCGAGCAGGAAGATGCGGCGCTGGGAGGACTGCTTCTTGGACGGCAACGGCGGGCTCCGGTGAGCGGGGAGGGTGCGGCCGGGATCAGAGGTCGCGCGCGGCGGCGAGGACTTCGGCGGCGTGCCCGTCCACCTTCACCTTGCGCCACTCCTGCCGCAGGATGCCCTGCGCGTCGACCAGGAACGTGCTGCGCTCGACGCCCATGTACTTCCTGCCGTACATGCTCTTCTCCTTCCAGACGCCGAAGAGGGTGCAGGCCTTCTTCTCCTCGTCGCTCAGCAGCTCGAATGGAAAATCGAACTTCGCCTTGAACTTGTCGTGCATCGCGAGGCTGTCCGGCGACACGCCCAGCACGATGGTCTTCGCCTTGCGGAACTCGGCGTGCAGTTCGCCGAACTGCTGGCCTTCCTTGGTGCACCCCGAGGTGTTGTCCTTGGGATAGAAGTAGAGGACGACCTTCTTTCCCGCGGCGTCGGCGAGCCTCCATGGCTTGCCCCCGGTCGACGGGAGCGCGAAGTCCGGGACTTTCCTGCCGACGGCAGCGGTCTTTTCAGCCATGTGGCCTCATGCCTTGAGTGGTTCGAGGATCGCGTCGAGGTTCAGGTGGTCGCAGACGTCCATGAACTCTTCGCGCAGCGCCGCAACGTGGATGCGCGTCGGGACGTGGACCACCATGTAAAGGGAGAACATCGGTGCGCCGGTGTGCGCAGCGTTGTACGTGCGCGTCGAGATGTCGCCGATGTCGATGCCGCGCGAGGAGAAGAAGCCGGCAAGCGAGTGCAGGACTCCCGGCTGGTCGAGGCAGACGACGTCCACGGTGTAGGACACCATGTCGGTCCGCGGCGGCCGTGTCTCGGTGCGCCGGCTGATGATCGTGAGGCCCGAGGATTCGCCGAGCTTGGCGAGTTCGCCCTCGAGCTTGGCGAGCGTGTGCCAGTTCCCCGCCACCAGCATGAGCACCGCGAACTCGTTGCCGAGTGCGGTCATGCGGCTTTCGAGGACGTTGCCGCCACAATCGACGACGACACGGGTCAGGTCGTAGACCAGGCCGGTGCGGTCATTGCCGATTGCGGAAATCGCGATAAGTTGTTTCATGGTTTTCTCCCGTGAGTGTAGCGGGGCGCGCCTGCCACGTACACGCGGTCTTTACCTTGCCTCGAGAGGCGGCGTGTGAGTAGCATCCTCGGGCGAAGGTCGAGGGGCATCAATGTTCAAGGGCAGCATCCCGGCACTGGTCACGCCCATGCGTGGCGACGGCGCCATCGATTTCGAGGCCTGGGACCGCCTGCTCGACTTCCACCTGGCCGAAGGCTCCGATGCCGTCGTGGTCGGCGGTACGACCGGCGAGTCGCCGGCGCTGGAGCGGTCCGAACTCGAGGAATTGATCCGGCGTGCCCGGCAGCGGCTTGCGGGCCGGATTCCCTTGATTGCGGGCAGCGGCACGGCCGGTACGGCAAAGAGCGTCGTCTTGTCGAAGGCGGCCGAGGCGGCCGGGGCGGACGCGTTGCTCGTCGTCACCCCGTACTACAACCGGCCGACACAGGAAGGGCTGTTCCAGCATTTCACGGCCATTGCCGACGCGGTCGGGATCCCTCTTGTCCTCTACAACGTGCCGGGCCGGACGGCCTGCGACATGTTGCCGGAGACGATCGCCCGCTTGTCTCGCCACCCCCGCATCGTCGCGGTGAAAGAGGCGACCGGCGACGTCGAGCGCGGACGGGAGGTGCTGCGACTCTCGCGAGCCGGGTTTCGTCCTCCTGAGTGGGGACGACGCGACTGCCGCGGCGCTGATGCGGGCGGGCGCGCTGGGCGTGATTTCCGTGACGGCCAACGTGGCGGCTCGCGCCATGCATGAAGTGTGTGCCGCAGCGTTGCGTGGGGATCACGACGAAGCAGCGGCGATCGACGGGCGGGTGGCGGCGCTGCACAGGGCGCTGTTCGTCGAGCCGAACCCGATCCCGGTCAAGTGGGCCGTGCACCGCATGGGACTGATCGGCGAGGCCCTGCGGCTGCCGCTGGTTCCCCTGACCGCGGGCAAGCGCGGCGAAGTCGAGGCCGCCATGCGCGCAGCGGGGGTCCTGGCCGGTTGACCGGCGTGGGGCTTTTCGGTACCGGGCCTAACGTGTAGTCTCTGCGCCCCCAGCGGAGAGGTGGCCGAGTGGTCGAAGGCGCTGGACTGGAATTCCAGTTACATCTTCACGGGTGTACGTGGGTTCGAATCCCACCCTCTCCGCCAGAAAACTGAAACGCCCCGCAAGGGGCGTTTTGGTTTTCGGGCCCGAGGGTGGGCATGAGAACCCACGTGGCACGTGGGTTCGACAGATCGGCAGGGATGCCGATCTGCACGCCCTCGCCGCGTGAGCGGGCGAGGGCGCCCAACGGGCGAGGCACAGGGATGTGCCGAGTGAATCCCACCCTCTCCGCCAGAAAACTGAAACGCCCCGCAAGGGGCGTTTTTGTTTTCGGATCGTGCACACTGCCGCACATGCCACGGCGTGCCGTATTCCTCGCGCTCCTTGCACTGTGCGCCTGCAGCCCCGGGCCGTCGCCCGAGCAATTCCATGGCCACACGATGGGGACGACCTACAGCGTCACCGTGGCGTCGCATCCGCGCGCTGTCCGTCGAGAGGCGATCCAGTCGGCAATTGACGGGGTACTGGACGAGATCAACCGAACGCTCTCGACCTACGACGCGCGCAGCGAGATCTCCAGGTTCAATGCCAATGCGACGACCGATCCGATAGCGGTGTCGCCCAGCCTGCGCGCGGTCGCCGCGATCGCTGGCGAAGTCAGCGTGGCGACCGGCGGCGCGTTCGACATCACGGTCGGTCCGCTCGTGCAGGCGTGGGGCTTTGGCGTCGAATCGCCTGCCGCGGAAATCGCTCCCGGCCCTGCCGCAATCAACGGGCTCCGGGCCGAGGTGGGCTTCGCCAGGCTCGAACTCGGGGCAGACGGGCACTCGCTGCGCAAGACGGTCCCAGGGCTGCAACTTGACGTCAATGGCATCGCCCCGGGCTACGCGGTCGACCTCATCGCGGAACGGTTCGATGCGCTGGGCGTGCGCGATTACCTCGTCGAACTCGGTGGCGAAGTGCGCGCCCGCGGCAGCAGCCCGGCGGGGCGCCCCTGGCGAGTCGCCGTCGAAGCGCCACTGAGCGGTGAGCGCAAGCCCTACGCGCTGGTTGAACTCGACGACCTCGCCGTCTCGACGTCCGGCGACTATCGCGACTTCCGCGAGCTGAACGGTCGCAGGTTCTCGCACACCATCGACCCTCATACCGGCGCGCCGGTCGCCAATGGTCTCGCGTCGGTCACCGTCGTCCATCGGTCGGCCGCCTTCGCCGACGCGTATGCGACCGCGCTGATGGTGCTCGGGCCGGGAGGAAGGCATGGCACTTGCCGGGCGACTGGGCCTCGCCGCCCTGTTCATCGAGCGCAATGCGGACGGGCCGGGCTTCACGGAACGATCCACGCCCGCATTCGACCGCTTGCGCCGCCCGCTGCGCTGACGGCTATCATCCCCGAATGGCAGATGCCCCGCAGACCCGGACGCGCCGCCGCCCGCACCTGGCCCCGATCATGGTGCCGCTGCTGATCGCATTGGCGGCGGGCGGGGGCATCTGGTGGCTGGGTACCTGGGCGCGAACCACGGTCGTGATTCTCGTCCGCCACGCGGAGGCGCAATCCGCACCGTCAGGTGACCCGGACCTCAGCAAGGCCGGGGAGGCGAGGGTGCGCGGGCTCGGCGAGTACCTTGCCAGGGTCCTCGCGGGCGACAAGGTCGACTACCTCTATGCCGCCGACGCGCGGCGGGCGCAGCAGACGGCAGCACCGATCGCCAACGAGTTCAAGCTGCCGGTCAACCTGCTGGCGAGCAGCGACTGGGCCGGGTTCGCCAGCCGTATCAAGCGCGAGCACCGTGGCAAGGTCGTCGTCGTCGTTGGTTACGCGAGCACGATCCCGGTCGTGCTTGGCGAATTGAGTGCATCCAGCGTCGCGATCGCGGAGGACGACTACGATTCGATTTTCCTGGTCGTCCTGCCGAGTCCCGGACCGACGCGGACCTTCCGGCTTCAGTACGGGGCAGCGGTGGCGAGTGCCGGCAAGGGCCGCTGAAGGCTGAGTCGCCGTTTAAATAATCGATACAAACGGCTGTTTCAAAAGGCTTTAAGGCGCTGAATCAGGCTTGTGCCCCCGCTTCGATCGCCTTCCTGACGAACGCCTCGTGCGACCCGATGCGCAGGTCGGCAAGCACCGAGTCCTGGATCTTTCCGTCGGTGCCGATCAGGTACGTTCCCCGGCGAACTCCAAACCCCAGCGGCCCGTCGAGGTCATAGGCCTTCACCGCCTTCTTGTCGGGGTCCGCGAGCAGCGGGAAATTGAGCCCGTGCTTGTCGGCAAAGCGCCGATGGGACTCCACGTCCTGCGGGCTCACGCCCACCACCCGCAGTTTCGCCTTGAGCAGGTCCTGGTGGAGGTCGCGGAAGCTGCAGGCTTCCTTCGTGCAGCCGGGCGTGAAGTCCGCCGGATAGAAATAAAGGATGAGCGGCCCGTCCTTCAGCAACGCCTTGAGCGTGTGCTTGCGGCCATCCTGGTCGGCAAGATCGAATTCGGGCGCTTTCTGGCCGTTTGCGAGCATCGTCATTCCCCCCTGGCGCTCGTCACGGCGCCGGACATGTCCACTTCCATCACCCGGTAGCCGGCATCGACCATGCCGCAGCGGGCGTAGGTCTGCTGTGCCCTTTCGTTGTCGAGCTCCACATAGAGTCGCAGACCGCACACGCCGGGAGTGCTGGTCGCGAGGCGCTCGATGCAGGCATAGATCTCGCGGAACACGCCGGTTCGGCGCGCGACAGGGGCGACGTAGACGCTCTGCAGCCACCAGAAGGTGCCGTTGCGCCAGTCGCTCCACTCGTACGTGTACATGGCCTGGCCAACCACCTTGCCGGCGATCTCGGCGACGAAGTAGCGGCCGCGACCCGGTTCGTCGAACACGGCCTTGACGCCGCGCTGCACGGTCGCCGGGTCGAGTTTCTTGTGCTCGGCCTCGAGCGCCATCGCGATATTGCCGGCAACGAGCGTGTCGATGTCGGCGGGAGTGGCGGGGCGGACGGCGATGTTCATTGGACGATCATACAGCCGCGGAAGGTTCGAGGTTGCGGGGCAGCGACCCGGTGCTACAATGCGCGCCCTTTCGTGGGGCGGTAGCTCAGCTGGGAGAGCGTCGCGTTCGCAATGCGAAGGTCGAGGGTTCGATCCCCTTCCGCTCCACCACGACACGACGGCCGGGTCTTCGAGACCCGGCCGTCTTCGTGTCTGGCGGCGGCGTGCTGGCCGTCGGTTCCTTCGCGCCGGTACACTGCGACCCGCGCGCCCCGGTAGCTCAGTGGATAGAGCGACCGCCTCCTAAGCGGTAGGTCATAGGTTCAACTCCTATCCGGGGCGCCAATTGGCGCCTGCTGTCAGTGCCTCTTCGCGGCAACCCGGTAATCCTGCCATTATTGGGCCGGGGGAAACCTTGATGCTCGGCAGGCTCACGGACCGTGTGCTCTCGTGGCTGGACGCCGGCCTGGCGACGCTCGGCCACGGCTTCATGCGCGAGTGGACCAGGGTCGAGCGCAGTTACCGGCGGCCCTTGTCGGCAACTGGCGTTCCGGCTGAAGTTCGCTTTCTATCCGCTGCTTGCGCTCGGCGCGATAGCGTGGCTCGCCTGGGACTGGGGCCACGACCGTTCACTCAACTCGGCTGAAAACGCGATCTTTGATCGCGTGGTGCAGTGGCGGCCGTTCGAACCGAAGCCTTCCGGCCGCGTGGTCGTGGTCGAGATCGATGAGTGCTCGCTCGAGTACTTTCGATCGCGCGGTGAAGGCGGCTGGCCGTGGAGCCGGCAACGGCACGCCGACCTGCTCGACCAGCTGGATCGCGCCGGCGTGAGCGCGGTCGGCTATGACGTGCTGTTTGAAGATCCCTCGCCGATCGATCCGCTGGGCGACGAGACCCTGGAAGCGATGGCCAAGGGCGGCGCGGGCCGGTTCGTCTTCGCTTCCACGAGACTGCATCCGGATTTCGATTCGGGCGCGCCGTTGCGTGCGTCGATGGTCCCGGCAGCGTTTCCGCTCGAGGCCGAACCCCGGCGCGATCCGCGCGTTGCGATGCTGATGCCGTACGGCGAGTCGATGGCCCGATTCAGTGCCATCGCCAACGTGACCCGCAATGAAGACGGCGTGCTTCGCGACATTCCGTTGCACGAGGCTGCCGGCGACTGGGCCTTGCCCTCGCTGCCGCTGCGGCTCGCGACGACGGCCATGTCGGCAGCACCAGACGGCACTCCCGCGACCGTAAGGCCCAACTGGCGCAAGGACACCCGGCTGCCGCACGTCAGCGCCGCCGATCTGTTGACTGGCAAGGCGGTCTGTCGGGATGCGGCGGAGGGGGTGCCGGCGCTGAATGGACGCGTGGCGCTGGTCGGCTATACCGCATCGGGCCTCAACGACGCCAAGCCGACGTCGGTCGATCCGGTGATGCCGGGTGTCGAAGTCCTGGCCGAGGCCACCGAGGCCCTCGTGGCGGGGAGCGCGATTCGCACGCCACCCGCCTGGCTCAAGTACGTCCTTGCGACTTTCCTGGTCCTGCTGACCACGTTTGCGTTTCTACCGCGGCGAGCCGGCCAATGACATCGACTCGGTCTTCGTCGCGAGCAACCTGACATTGCTCAGTGCCGCATTCGTCGGCATCACCTTCTTCGGGTTCTTCTTCGACATCTTCGCCAGCATTGGCTTCGTGAGCCTGATCTTCGGATTCTGTCGCGGCTATGCCGGGTTGCAGCGTGGCCGCGCGGTCGGCAATGGCGATTTCCTGCCGGAGTACGCTCCGCGCGCAGGATCGCTGGCTGGCCATCGCGCGCCTGCGGTTCGTGCTCGATGCGGAGCACGGCGCAGCGCCGGCGGCGCGACGGCAACGCGAATACCGCCGACGATTGCGTCGCTTCCTGTATGCGGGCAGCGACGCCGTGATGCTGGAGGGCGTGGTCGAGCGCAAGAGCTGGCTGCACGATGCGTTGAGCGACCTGATGGTCCTCGTGTGGCACGGCGAAAGCCAGGCGGCAGCGCGTGCTGCAGCCATGCATGATCTCGCCAGGCTCGAGCGGGAACTTGCCAGGTACGACGCGCGACTGCCCGACGATGGCAGCGTGCGACTGGCGTTTGCCTGCGCCGAGATAGATGATGATGTGGCCGCCGGGTCCGCCCAGGCCGCGCGCCTCCGGCTGCACGAACTGGTCGGCCGGGTGCTGGCATCGTCGGCCGAAGTGCCGCTGGCGCGGCACGGGCAGTTGTCACCTCACAGCGGACGTTCAGTCGGGAGAATCGTGATGCGAGCTTTCCCAGTAGCCCTGATCGCGACGATGGCTGGCTGCGACGAGCGTGCCTGCCGCCGAGTTGCCCGCCATCGTTCACAAGCCCACCGCGGACGTGTATGCGCGGCCCGCGTTCGACGCGGCGAAGCTCGCGACCTTGCAGCGCGACACCGCCGTGATGATCTCGGCCCAGCAGGGCCTGTGGTACGAGTTGCAGGTCTCGCCCGGCAAGCCGGGCTACCTGCGCGTCAACGACGTGCGCCTCGCCTATGCCGGCGTCGAGGATGGCGCAGCCAACATGCGCGTGCTGATGGGCGGCAAGGCCGGGAAGGGCAGGGTCACCGAAACCGCCGGCGTGCGCGGCATCGACGAAAGCGACCTGAAGGCGGCCGCGTTCAACAAGGCGCAACTCGACAGCATGGTTGCGAACCGAGTCGATGGTCCCACGGCCGCCGCCTATGCCGCCGAGCACGGCTGGCAGGCGACCAGCGTCGCCTATGCCGACGAAGCCAAGCGTGGCAAGAGTACGCGGCAAGTCGGCGGCAGATGCCGGCGCTTCGAAAGCCAAGGCCACCAAGGCCGTGAGCAGCCTGCTCGGGTCGCTGGGTGTGAACGTCGGCTCGAAGCTGGACGATGCCGCCAAGGTCGTCCCGAAATCCGAGGACGAGCTTGCAGGCGAGGAACTCGCGCTCGGCCCGGAGATCACCGGCCGCATCCTGGGCGCCCGGCCGTTGTGGAACGATCCCGCCGCGCAGCGGCGCGTCAACCTCGTCGGCCGCTGGGTCGCCTCGCAGACCAGTCGCCCGGACCTGCCGTGGACGTTTGGCGTAATCGACACGCCGGAAGTGAATGCGTTTGCCGCGCCAGGCGGCTACATCCTGATCACGCGGGGCCTCTACGAGTTGCTGTCGACGGACAGCGAACTCGCCGCGGCCCTCGGCCATGAAATCAGTCACTGCGTGCAGCGCGACCATTACAACGTGATCCACAAGCAGGAAATGGCGGACACCGCCAAGGAGCGTGCGCTGAGCCAGGTCACGACCGGCAACGATACGGCCGCCGGCCGCTACGCCAGGCGTTACGCCGAGGAGCATGGAGCCGCCATCATGCTGACCTCGCTGGATCGCGAGGCGGAATACCGGGCCGACGAGGGTGCCGAGGTCTACCTGGCTCGCGCCGGCATGAACCCGCTGGCGCTGTATTCGCTGCTGCAGAAGCTCACCGCGCTCGGCAGCGAGTCCGCCAGCCTGGCGCAGCTGTACAAGACTCATCCGCCGCTCGACGCGAGGGTCGACCGCATCGACCAGCGCGGCTTCGGAGCGCTGGAGCCGTACACGACCCGGGAGTGAGCGTGGCGCCCGGAGTCGCCTGGCGCCATCTGCAAGCTCCCAGGGGTTTTCGCTACACTACGCGGCCCTGACACCGGCCGTCCCGCGGCGAATCCGCATGCCCCTGCAACCCGAACCTCCTGGTGCGATGAGCGATCTTCAGGCACTGCTTTCCTCGACGCCGCTCGCTGCCGGCAACGCGTCCTATGTCGAGGCCTTGTACGAGCGGTTCCTCGCTGATCCGCAGTCCGTGGACGCTCGCTGGCGGGACTACTTCGGCAACATGGGCGGGCTCGGTTCGGACGTCGCGCACGGCCCGCTCGTCGAAGAACTGGCCGCCCGGGCGCGCTCCTCGCGCGTGGCGCCTCTCGGCAGCCGCGCCCTCGGTTGGCGCCAGGTCGGGCCCGACGGTGCGCGCGAAGCAGGGCGCGGTCTCGCGACTCATCCAGATCTATGCGAACCGCGGTCATCTGGTCGCCGACATCGACCCTCTCGGCCTGCTGGTCCGGCCGGTTCCCAAGGTGCTCGGGCTCGACTACCTCGGTCTCTCCGACGCCGACCTCGAGACCGAGTTCCTCACCGGCAGCCGCAATGACGCGATCAAGCCGCGGCTCAGGCTCCGCGACATCGTCGAGCAGTTGAAGCATATCTACTGCGGCAGGATCGGCGCCGAGTTCGCCCACGTGTCCGACGAGACCGAGCGGCTCTGGCTGCAGGATCGCTTCCAGGTCGGTCGCACTCAGCAGCACTTCTCGCCCGAGGCGAAGAAGAACATCCTGTGGGGCCTGACGGCCGCAGAGGGCCTGGAGCGCTACCTCGCCACGAAGTACCCGGCGCAGAAGCGCTTCTCGCTCGAGGGCGGCGACAGCCTGATTCCGTTGCTCGAGGACCTGATCCAGACGAGCGGGGCGCACGGTGTCGAGGACATCGTGATCGGCATGGCCCACCGCGGCCGGCTCAACGTGCTCGTCAACGTGCTCGGCAAGGTGCCCGAAGTGCTCTTCTCCGAGTTCGAGGGCAAGTACGACCTGAAGAAGCTCAAGGGCTCGGGCGACGTCAAGTACCACAAGGGCTTCTCGAGCGATGTGTACACGCCATCCGGCAACGTGCACCTTGCGCTCGCCTTCAATCCTTCGCACCTCGAGGTCGTGAACCCGGTGGTCGAGGGCTCGGTACGGGCGCGCCAGGAACGCCGCGGCGATTCGACCGGCGACAAGGTGATGCCGGTGCTGATCCATGGCGACTCGGCCTTCGCCGGGCAGGGCGTCATCATGGAAACGCTGCAGATGTCGCAGGCGCGCGCCTTCTACACCGGCGGCACGGTGCACATCATCATCAACAACCAGGTCGGCTTCACGACGCACGACCCGCGCGACACGCGCTCGACGCTCTACTGCAGCGACGTGGCGAAGATGATCGAGGCGCCGATCCTGCACGTGAACGGCGACGACCCGGAGTCCGTCGTCTACGCCACGCGACTCGCGCTCGAGTACCGCATGAAGTTCCACAAGGACGTGGTCGTCGACCTCGTCTGCTACCGCAGGCTCGGCCACAACGAGGCGGACGAGCCGGCGGCCACGCAGCCCGTGATGTATGCCGCGATCCGCAGCAAGCCGACGACGCGGCAGATCTACGCGGAAAGGCTGATCGGCGACGGAGTGATCGTCGCCGGCGACGCGGACAGGATGGTCGAGGAGTACCGCAATGGCCTCGACGACGGTGACGGCAAGCCGCAGGCCAAGAACATCCTCGGTACCGCCGGCAACGTGCACACCGTGGACTGGACGAAGTACCACGACGTGGACTGGAACGAGCAGATCCGCACCGGCGTGAAGCGCGAGGTGCTGCGGGATCTCGGCATCCGTGCAACGACTTATCCCGACGGCTTCGTGCTGCACCGGCAGGTGCAGAAGATCGTCGACGACCGCCGCAGGATGGCGGCCGGGGAGATGATGCTCGACTGGGGCTTCGCCGAGACGCTCGCGTACGCCACGCTGCTCGACGAGGGGTACGAGGTCCGCATCACGGGCCAGGACAGTGGTCGCGGGACGTTCTTCCACCGCCACGCCGTGGGCCACGACCAGAAGACCGGTGCGAGCTACGTTCCACTCAAGCACCTGAAGCCCGGTCAGCCGCGGTTTCGCGTCACTGATTCGCTGCTGTCGGAGGAGGCGGTGCTCGGCTTCGAGTACGGCTACTCGACGACGGACCCCAACTGCCTCGTGATCTGGGAAGGGCAGTTCGGTGACTTCGTGAACGGCGCGCAGGTCATCATCGACCAGTTCATCAGCTCCGGCGAGGCGAAGTGGGGCCGCTACTGCGGGCTCACGATGTTCCTGCCGCACGGCTTCGAGGGGCAGGGCCCGGAGCATTCGTCGGCGCGCCTCGAGCGCTTCCTGCAGCTCTGCGCCGAGAACAACATGATCGTGTGCGTGCCGTCGACGCCGGCGCAGATGTTCCACATGCTGCGCAGGCAGATGCGCCGCGACTTCCGCAAGCCGCTCGTCGTGATGACGCCGAAGAGCCTGCTCCGGCACAAGCTGTCGGTATCGGCGCTCGATGACCTGTCGAAGGGGTTCTTCCGCAACGTCATCGACGAGATCGACGACCTCGATCCGGCCGAGGTCCGTCGCATCGTGTTCTGCTCCGGCAAGGTCTACTTCGACCTGCTCGAGACGCGCAGGTCGACCGAGGCCCGCGACGTCGCGATCGTCAGGGTCGAGCAGCTGTATCCGTTCCCGGCGGACGAGTATGCGGAGATCCTCAAGCGCTACCCCGCCGCGAAGGACGTCGTCTGGTGCCAGGAGGAGCCGCAGAACCAGGGCGCCTGGTTCCAGATCCGCCATCGCCTGCAGGAGCCGCTCGGGCGACGCGAGCTCATGTATTGCGGCCGCGGGCCGTCCGCGGCGCCGGCGACGGGCATTCCGCAACTCCACAACCAGCAGCAGCAGGGCCTCGTCGCCGCGGCGCTGCGCGCCCATACCAACGAAGAGGTCGCGCCGCCGCCGAGGCGATTGCGCGCAGCCGCCAGCAGGAAGAACACATGACCATCGAAGTACGCGTCCCGCAGCTCCCCAGTCGCGCCGCCGCCGAAGCGATTGCGCGCGCCTCCAGCAGGAAGAACACATGACCATCGAAGTACGCGTCCCGCAACTCCCCGAGTCGGTCGCGGATGCGACGCTCGTGGCCTGGCACAAGAAGCCCGGCGACGCGGTGAGCCGCGACGAGAACCTCGTCGACCTCGAGACCGACAAGGTCGTGCTCGAAGTGCCTGCGCCGGCGGCGGGCGTCATCAGGGAACTCAAGGTGCAGAACGGCGCCGTCGTCACGAGTGGCCAGGTGCTCGCGTTGCTCGATGAAGGCGCGGCCGCAGGAGCTTCGACACCAGCCGCGGCAACGGCGCCTGCTGCGCCCACGCAGCCTGCTCCAGCGGCCGATGCGAAGACGGGCGGCAGTGCCGAAAAGCTCGCGCCCTCCGTGCGTCGCCTCGTCGAGGAGCACAAGCTCGAGCCCGGTGCGATTCCCGGCAGCGGCCGCGACGGACGCATCACCAAGGGTGACGTGCTTTCCCACCTTGGCAGCAAGGGCGGCTGGTCCCGCGGCTGCCGCCGCGACTCCGGCGCCACCTGCTGCGCCGGCGAGTGCTCCGGCCGGCGCCCGTGGCGAGCGCAGGGTCCCGATGACGCGCCTGCGGGCGCGCATTGCGGAGCGACTCGTGCAGGCCCAGGCGACCGCCGCCATGCTGACGACGTTCAATGAAGTGGACCTGAAGGCGGTCAACGAACTGCGCGCGCGCTACAAGGAGCGCTTCGAGAAGGCCCACGGCGCGCGGCTCGGTTTCATGTCGTTCTTCGTCAAGGCCAGCATCGAGGCGCTGCGCCGCTTTCCGCTGGTGAATGCCTCGGTGGATGGAACCGACATCGTGTACCACGAGTACTACGACATCGGCGTGGCCGTCTCTACCGATCGCGGGCTCATCGTGCCGGTGCTGCGCAATGCCGATGCCCTCGGCTTCGGTGAGATCGAGCAGGCCGTGGTGGGCTACGCCAACCGCGCGCGCGAGGGCTCGCTGACGATCGAGGAACTGACCGGCGGTACCTTCACGATCACCAACGGCGGCGTGTTCGGCTCGCTGCTGTCGACGCCGATCCTGAATGCCCCGCAGAGCGCGATCCTCGGCATGCACAAGATCCAGGAACGCCCGGTCGTGGTCGACGGGCAGGTCGTCGTGCGGCCGATGATGTACCTGGCGCTGACCTACGATCACCGCATCGTCGACGGCCGCGACGCCGTGCAGTTCCTCGTCGCAGTGAAGGACGCGCTGGAGGATCCGGCGCGGCTGTTGCTGCAGGTCTGAGGAAGTGAATGGTGAGTAGCGGATAAGGGATAGTCAGAGGAAGAATAGGGGGTAGTGATCAGGGGGTAGGGGGTAGTGAAGAGGCCGGCGTGCCGGCCGATGCTGATTCTTACTATCCACTATCCGCTATCCGCTACTCACTGTCCGCAGCCTCTTCACTACCCCCTACCCCCTGATCATTACCCCCTTGTTTTTCCTTCCCTCCCGCCGGAGCTCCCATGCCTGACTCCTCCTACGACGTCATCGTGATCGGCGCCGGCCCGGCCGGTTACCCCTGCGCGATCCGTGCCGCCCAGAACGGCCTCAAGGTCGCCTGTGTGGACGAGTGGAAGAACTACGACGGCACCCACGCGTTCGGCGGCACCTGCCTGAACGCAGGCTGCATCCCGTCGAAGGCGCTGCTCGAGTCTTCCGAGCTCTATCACCGGGCCCAGACCGAGTTTGGCGTGCACGGCATCTCGGTCGGCAGCCTCGGCTTCGACGTCGCGGCCATGCAGAAGCGCAAGGCGAAGATCGTCAAGGCATCGACCCTGGGCATCGCTGCCCTGTTCAAGGCCGCCGGCGTCACGGGACTGCAGGGCCACGGGCGCCTGCTCAAGGGCAACCGGGTCGAGGTCACGGCGTTCGACGGCACGAAGAGCGAGCTGGTCGCGAAGCACGTCGTGCTCGCCTCGGGCTCGGTGCCGATGGAATTGAAGAGCGTGCCGTTCGACGGCAAGGCAGGTCGTGGACTCGTGGGGCGCGCTCGAGTTCGACGCTGTCCCGAAGCGGCTCGGCGTGATCGGCGCGGGAGTCATCGGCCTCGAGCTCGGCAGTGTCTGGCGCAGGCTCGGCGCCGAGGTCGTGGTGCTCGAGGCCATGGAGCAGTTCCTGTTCATGGCCGACCAGCAGGTCGCGAAGGAAGCGCTCAAGCACTTCAAGAAGCAGGGCATCGATGTCCGTCTCGGCGCCAAGGTCGGCGGCATGAAGCGGGGCAAGGACGGGATCACGCTCGAGTATGGCGACGCCTCGGGCGCAAAGTCCGTGACCGTGGACAAGGTGGTGGTCGCGATCGGGCGGCGCCCGTTCACCGGCGAGCTGCTGGGCGAGGGCACCGGCGTCGAACTCGACGAGCGCGGCTTCATCAAGGTCGATCACGAATGCCGCACCGGCGCCGGCAACGTCTGGGCGGTCGGCGACGTCGTCCGTGGCCCGATGCTCGCGCACAAGGGCAAGGAAGAGGGCGTGATGGTCGGCGACCTGATCGCCGGCCGTATCTCCGAGGTCAACTACAAGGCGATCCCGTCGGTGATCTACACCGCCCCGGAAATCGCCTGGGTCGGCCAGACCGAAGAGGACGTGAAGAAGACCGGGCGCCCGTACAAGGTCGGGTCGTTCCCGTTCCTCGCCAGCGGCCGGGCCCGCGCGATGGAAGCGGCGAACGGCTTCTGCAAGGTGATTGCCGCGACCGACGACGACGAGATCCTCGGCGTCCACATCGTGGGTCCCGATGGCCGGCGAGCTCATCGCCGAGGCGGTGCTCGCGCTCGAGTATTCCGCCAGCACCGAGGACCTGCAGCGCACGATGCACGCGCACCCGACGCTGAGCGAGGCGCTGCATGAAGCCGCGCTCGCAGCCGACCGGCGCGCGATCGACATGCCGAACAGGTAGGCTGCGGCGAGCGGCGAGCGGATTCGCCGCGCCGCGCTCAGCGACGGCGAGTCGCGCTGATCACGTTCGCGACGCCGGCGAAGCGGCCGAGCAGCCGGCTCAGCTCGGCGAGCCCGTGGACGGTCACGGTCAACTCCACCGTGGCCGTGTTCTCGGCCGAATTCGTCACCGTATTCATCGCCTCGATGCTGATCCGCTCGTCCGCGAGCACGGCAGAAATGTCGCGCACCAGGCCGCGCCGGTCGAACGCCTCGATCCGGATCGAGGCCGGAAACGTGCGCTCCGGCGAAGAGTCGCCCCAGTCCACGGCCAGCACGCGCAGCGGCTGCGCGTCCCGCAGCCGCAGCAGGTTGGCGCAATCCGCACGATGGATACTGACGCCGCGACCGAGCGTGATGTAGCCCGCGATCGCCTCGGGCGGCACGGGCCGGCAGCAACGGGCGATCGTGCTCATCAGGTCGCCGACGCCGTCGACCATGAGGCCTGTTGCCTTGCCGGGCTTGTCGGCGGCCGCGGTCGTGCGCGGTGCCTTCGGCGGGGCGCGCTCCTGCAGCCGCCGCTGGATGGCGCCCGCGACCTGCGCCAGCGAGATCTCGCCTTCGCCCAGGCCGACGTACAGTGCGTCGGCATCCGCGAGCTTCAATTCGTCGAGCACCTCGGGCAGCGGCAGCGTACGCACGCCGAGGCGCTCGAGTTCCCGGTCGTACATCTGTCGGCCATGCTCGCGGTTCTCGCCTTCGTCGAGCTTGCGGAACCACGTGCGCACCTTGGCCCGGTTGCGCTGCGAGACGAGGAAGCCGAGCGAGGGCACCAGCCAGTCGCGGCTGGGGTTAGGCTGCTTGCCGGGGATGATCTCGACCGTGTCGCCGTTGGCGAGCACATGGTTCAGGGACACCATGCGGCCGTTCACCTTGGCGCCGCGACAGCGGTGACCGAGGCTCGTGTGCACGTGGTAGGCGAAATCGAGCGGCGTGGCGCCGCGCGGCAGGTCCACGACCTCGCCTTTCGGGCTCAGCGCATAGACCCGGTCCTCGAAGATCTCGGCCTGCAGCCCGTCGAGCAGGTCCCGCTCGCCGCCGGCGCGTGTGACCGGCTCGAGCAGCTGCCGGAGCCAGTTGATCTTCTGCTGGAAGCTCGTCTCCGCCTTGCGGCCTTCCTTGTACTGCCAGTGCGCCGCCACCCCGAGTTCCGCGTGATCGTGCATCTCGCGGGTGCGGATCTGGACCTCGAGCGGCAGGCGACCGGGACCGATGACCGCCGTGTGCAGCGAGCGGTAGTTGTTCTCCTTGGGAGTGGCGATGTAGTCGTCGAACTCGCCCGGCATGTAGGTCCACAGGCCGTGCACGATGCCGAGGGCCGCGTAGCAATCGGCCACCGTCTCGACCTGGATGCGCACCGCGAGCACGTCCATCACCTGCTCGAATGCGAGTCCCTTGCGCTGCATCTTCCGGTAGATGCTGTAGATGTGCTTCGGCCTGCCGGTGACGTCGCCGTCGATCCCGGCCTGCTCCAGCTCACGCTCGATCCGGCGCTTGACGTCCTCGATGTAGGTCTCGCGCTCCGTGCGCTTCGACTTGAGCCAGCCCGCGATGCGCTTGTACTCGTCGGGCTCGCTGTAGCGGAACGCCAGGTCCTCGATCTCCCACTTGAGCTGCCAGATCCCGAGACGGTTCGCGAGTGGCGCGTAGATCTCGCGAGTCTCGAGCGCTGCGCGGCGCTGCTCGAGTTCGGACGCACCCTTGAGGTTACGCATGCGGACCAGCTGGACCGCGAGCCGCAGCAGCACGAGGCGCACGTCGGAGGCCAGCGAGAGCAACAGCTTGCGCAGCCCCTCCGCCTGCTCGGGTTTCATCGGCTGGCCTGGATTCCAGTCCGCGGGCATGCCGATGCCGTCGACCCGCTCGACCTCGCGCGCCAGCCTGAAGGCAGGTTCGCCGAAATGCTCCTTCGCGTGCGCTTCGTCGAGCCTGCCGGCCTCGAGCAGCGGTATCAGCAGGCCTGCAAGCAGCACGTCCTCGTCGGCACGGAGCTGGGACAGCACGGCAGCGAGTTGCACGCCGCGGTCGGCCGCAACCGCGGGCTCGAGCGTCCGCACGTGCTCGAGCGCGGCGCGGACGCGCGGGGACTGGGACTGCAGGTCGATTTCGGCGGGCTTCACTGCGTGCGCTATCATACGCCGCCGTCGTCAAGACACCTGTGGGGTGAGGATTTGCCCAGGCTCAGTCGTAGTGGCCGGCGCTGGGCGCTTCCGTCGGGAGGAGGGGGCGCAGTGCGCGGGCAGAGCGTGCGTATCCTGGGCCTCGACCCGGGATCGCAGGCCACCGGCTTCGGCGTGATCGACTGGATCGACGGCGATGCGCGTTACGTGGCGAGTGGCGCCATCCGCACGACCGGCAGCGACTTTCCGCCGCGCCTCAGGCAGATCTTCGACGGCGTGCTCGTGCTCATGCGGGAACATGCGCCCGCCGAGGTGGCCATCGAGCGGGTATTCATGCACCGTAATGCCGACAGTGCCCTCAAGCTCGGCCAGGCGCGCGGTGCGGCGCTGTGCGCGGCCTTCTCCACGGATCCGGCAGTATTCGAGTACGCGCCGCGCGAGGTGAAGCTCGCCGTCGTCGGGCAGGGCGGGGCGCAGAAGGAACAGGTGCAACTCATGGTGAAGACGCTGCTCAGGCTCGAGGGCGAGCTCGGACCGGATGCGGCCGACGCGATCGGCATCGCGCTCTGCCACGCCTATTCGCGCCAGGCGCGGATGGCGGTCTCCGGGTCGGTCGCCGGCGGGACGCGGCCTTGATCGGCTTTCTGCGCGGACGCCTGGCCGCGAAGCACCCGCCCCAGCTGGTGCTGGACGTCGGAGGTGTCGGCTACGAGGTCGAGGCTCCGATGTCGACGTTCTATGGCCTGCCAGGCGTAGGAGCCGAGGTGAGCCTGCACACGCACCTGGTGGTGCGCGAAGACGCCCACGTGCTGTTCGGCTTTGCCACGGAGCGCGAACGGGCGCTGTTTCGCGAGCTGATCAAGGTGTCGGGCGTCGGGCCGCGCATCGCGCTCGCGATCCTGTCCGGCGTGAGCGTGGACGCGTTCCATCATTGCATCGAGTCCGAGGACGTCGCCTCGCTGGTGCGGGTGCCGGGCATCGGCCGCAAGACGGCCGAGCGACTCGTGATCGAGATGCGCGATCGGCTGAAGGGCATCGGCGGAGCGCCCCCGGGTGGCGGCTCGGGCCTCCCGGCGGGCACTGCCCCGAGTCCGCAGGCGGAGGCCTTCAGCGCGCTCGTGGCGCTCGGCTACAAGCCGGCCGAAGTCACGCGACTGCTGCAGAAGGTGGATCCCGCCGCGACGTCGACCGAAGAGATGATCCGTCACGCATTGCGCGCGGCGGCGGGCTGAGTCGGGGAGGCGCCGCATGATCGAGCAGGATCGAGTGATTTCCGCCGCCCCGCAGCGCGAGGAAGAAGCCTACGATCGTGCGGTGCGGCCGAAGTCGCTGGCCGATTACGTCGGGCAGCGCGCGATGAAGGCCCAGATGGAGATCTTCATCCAGGCGGCTCGCCAGCGCGGCGAGGCGCTCGACCACGTGCTGATCTTCGGCCCGCCGGGTCTCGGCAAGACGACGCTCGCGCACGTGATCGCGAACGAGCTCGGCGTCGGCTTCAAGCAGACCTCGGGCCCCGTGCTCGAGCGGCCGGGCGACCTCGCGGCGCTGCTCACCAACCTGCAGCCGAACGAGATCCTGTTCGTGGACGAGATCCACCGGCTGAGCCCCGTGGTCGAGGAGATCCTGTACCCGGCGCTCGAGGACTTCCAGCTCGACATCCTGATCGGCGAGGGGCCGGGCGCCCGCTCGATCAAGATCGACCTGCCGCCGTTCACGCTGGTCGGAGCCACGACCAGGGCCGGGCTGCTGACCTCGCCGCTGCGCGATCGCTTCGGCATCGTGCAGCGGCTCGAGTTCTATGGTCACGAGGAACTGCAGAGCATCGTCGAGCGATCGGCGCGCATCCTCGGCGTGCCGACGGACGAGGCTGGCGCCACGCGCATCGCGCAGCGCTCCCGGGGCACTCCCCGCATCGCGAACCGGTTGCTGCGGCGCGTGCGTGACTTCGCCGAAGTGAAGGGGCAGGGCCGGGTCACCGAAGCCGTCGCGCAGGGCGCACTCGACCTTCTCGACGTCGACCCGCAGGGATTCGACCCGATGGATCGCCGGCTGATGCTCACGATCATCGAGAAATTCGAAGGCGGCCCGGTCGGCGTGGACAGCCTCGCGGCCGCGCTGGGCGAGGAGCGCGGCACCATCGAGGACGTGATCGAGCCGTTCCTGATCCAGCAGGGGTTCATCATGCGCACGGCGCGTGGTCGGGTCGCGACCAGGAACGCCTACCTGCACTTCGGCCTGACGCCCCCGGCCATCGAGCGCGCGGGTGGCACCATGGGCCTGTTCGAGACCTGAGGATTCCGGATGATAGGTGAACATTCCGCACTCGACCTGATCCTGGGAGCGAGCTTCGCCGTCCAGTTCGTGATGGCGCTGCTCGCGGCGGCGTCCGTCGTTTCCTGGGCGATCATCTTCCGCAAGAGTCGCCTGCTCGGCAGCACCATCAAGGCCACTGACGTCTTCGAGGACGAGTTCTGGTCGGGTGGCGATCTCGCTGTCGCTCTACAAGTCGTACGAGGGCACTTCGCCCACCGGCATGGCCAGCGTCTTCGTATCGGGTTTCCGCGAGTTCTCGCGCCTGAGACAGCAGGTGGGGCTCGGCGGCGCGCAGCTGCTCGAGGGCACGCGGCGCGCGATGAAGGTCGCCCAGCTGCGCGAAACGGATCGCCTCGAGCAGAATCTTTCGACGCTGGCCACGATCGGTTCAACGAGCCCGTACGTGGGCCTTTTCGGCACCGTCTGGGGAATCATGAGTGCGTTCCAGGGCCTCGGCAACGTGCAGCAGGCAACGCTCGCGGTCGTCGCTCCTGCGATCGCGGAGGCGTTGATCGCGACGGCGATGGGACTGTTCGCGGCGATCCCGGCCGTCGTCGCCTACAACCGCTATGCGGACCAGGTCGGCCGCCTCGAGCTTCGCGACGACACTTTCGTCGAGGAATTCTCGACGATCCTGCAGCGCCACGCCGGCGGCGGGCAGGGTTGAGGCGGCGGGCCCATGAAGCGCAATCGCGGACGCAGACTGATGGGCGAGATCAACGTCGTTCCGTACATCGACGTGATGCTCGTGCTGCTGGTGATCTTCATGGTCACGGCCCCGATGCTGAGCCAGGGCATCAAGGTGGACCTGCCCAGGGCCGGTGCCGAACCCATCGAACCCGACAAGCTCGAGCCGCTGGTCCTGAGCATCGATCGGGCAGGGCTCCTCTACGTGAACATCGGCGATCCCGACGCCCCGCAGACGGCCGATCGCATCCTCGAGATCGCCTCGGCTGCACTGCGCAGGGAACCTGAGCGCCCCGTGCTGGTCAAGGCAGATACGGCTGTCGCTTATGGCCGGGTCGTGGAGGGCATGGTGCTGCTGCAGAAGTCGGGTGCAAGGAAGGTCGGTTTCGTGACCGAGCCGGTCGCGGACGAGCGGCGGCCGCAGGCTCCGCGCTGAGCGATGCCCGGCTTCGCTCGTGAGCATCTGCGGCCCCTTGCCGGCTCGGCGGGGCTGCACCTGCTGCTCGTGACGGCGATGGCCGTCGCGACCCTGCGCTGGACGACCCCGCCGCCGCCGGTGCAGCTTGCCATCGAGGGCGTGGTCGTGGATTCTCGCAGCCTGCCGGACTCGCTTCGGGCCGGCCGGCCGAAGCCGCAGCCGGCGCCTGAACCGGAGCCACAGCCAGAGCCTGCGGCGCCGACTCCTGCGCCGGAGCCTCCGCCCGAGCCGGTGAAGGCGCCCGAGGAGTCAGTGAAAGCCAGTGAGCGCGCAGCCGAGGAGGCCGCGCGTTGCAGGCCAAGGCCGAGGCGAAGAAGACGGCCGAGGCGCAGCAGAAGAAGCAGGCAGAGGCAACGGCGGAGGCGCAACGCAAGGCGAAGGCGGAAGAGGCCGAGCGGCGCAAGGCGGCGGACGCGGACGCGAAGCGCAAGCAGCAGGATGAGGCCAAGGCCGCGCAGGACGCAAAGGTGAAGGCGGACCGCGAGGCGGACCTCAAGCGACGACTCGCGGCCGAGGCTGCCGAGGAGGAGGGCGCCGCGGCGATGGCGCGTTCAGGCGTCGTGGACGAGTACCGCACGCTGCTGTCGCAGGCCATCGAACGCAGCTGGATTCGCCCGCCGTCGGCAAAGGCAGGCCTCGAATGCACGCTGCACGTATCGCAGGCGCCGGGCGGCACCGTGGTCGACGTCAAGCTGGGAGCCTGCAACGGCGACCAGTCGGTGCGTGAGTCCATCGTCAATGCCGTGTATCGTGCGTCGCCGCTGCCCGCGCCGCGCGATCCCCGCGCATTCGAGCGCAGGCTGGAAATCGTGTTCAGGCCGACGGAGTAGCGAATCGATGCAATCGACGACAGGTTGGCTGGGCTGGCGAGCGGCCCGTTTCGTAATCTTCAGCCTCGGGCTTGCTGCTGGCCGGTAGCGGCGCGAGCCTCGCGCAGCTGCGGCTCGACATCACGGAAGGCGTGCGCGACGCAGTGCCGATCGCCGTCGTGCCATTCGGGGGCCAGGCCGAGGGTGGCACGAACGACATCGCCGCGGTCGTGGCCGGCGACCTGCGCCTGAGCGGCAGGTTCGCACCGCTCGATCGCAAGGACATGGTGGCGCGCCCGACGATCGGCACCGAGATCCGGTTCCAGGACTGGCGGCTGCTCAAGTCCGACTACATCGTCGTCGGGCGGGTCGTGACCGAGCGCGGCGCGACATCGGTCGCCTTCGAACTCTTCAACGTCCAGACAGGCGAGCCGCTGCTGGCCGAGACTGTGCCCGTGCCCGGCCAGAGCATGCGCGCCGCCGCACACCGGATCGCAGATCTCGTCTTCGAGCGCCTGACCGGCATCCCCGGTGCGTTCTCGACCCGGATCGCCTACGTTTCGGTCGAGGGCACTGCGCCGTCACGCCGGTATCGCCTCATGGTCTCCGACGCGGACGGGTTCAACGCACGCAACGTGACCGAATCGAGCGAGCCGATCATGTCGCCTGCCTGGTCGCCGGACGGGAAGGATCTCGCCTACGTATCGTTCGAGACGCGCACCTCCGCGATCTACGTGCAGCGGCTTGCGACCGGCGAGCGCCGCCGCGTCTCCGCGCGCGCAGGCATCAACGGCGCCCCGGCGTTCGCGCCGGACGGCCGTCGGCTCGCGATCACGCTGTCCCGCGACGGCAACCTCGACATCTACATACTCGATCTCGCGACGCAGGCGCTGACGCGCGTCACCTCCGACGAAGCCATCGATACCGAGGCCGCGTGGTCACCGGACGGGAAGAGCATCTATTTCACGTCCGACCGCGCCGGCAACGCGCAGGTCTACCGCGTGGACCTCGCGGTCGCGCAGGAAGCCGAGCGCGTGACCTTCACGAACGGCTACAACGCGCGCCCGCGTGTCTCGCCGAACGGGGAAGAGCTCGCGATGGTGACGCTCGATCGCGGTGGCTACCGCATTGGCGTAATGGACCTCAAGTCGCGCACGCTGCGGGTGCTCACCGATGGCCAGCAGGACGAGTCGCCGAGCTTTGCGCCGAACGGCGCCACGATCATTTTTGCTTCCGAAAGCCGCGGGAACGGCGACCTGGCCCTGGTGTCGAGCGACGGCCGCTACCAGGAACGCCTGCGGTCCGACAGTGGCGACGTTCGCGAGCCCGCATGGTCCCCTTATCCGGCGCGCTGATGATCCAGCGGTGCCGTTGTGGTAAAAGGCGCGCACTCTTGTCGGGTGCTGCGCCTGCCCCGATCGATGATGGAAAAAGGAGCCTGCCCGTCATGAAGTTCACGCACGTCCTCGCCGTCGCGTTTCTCGCGCTCGGACTCGCCGCCTGCACCAAGCCGAAGCAGACGAAGCCTTCCGAGCCGCCGCCGGCGACCGCCGAGACGGGCGGCGCGTCGACCAGTGGCGTCGGGGAGGCCGCGACCGGCTCGAAGCCGCTCACGGCGCAGCAGCAGGCACTCGCGGCGCTCAGGACGAAGAACATCGTCTACTTCGACTACAACAGCAGCGAGATTCCGCAGGAGTACCTCGCCGTCGTGTCGGCGAATGCGGCGTACCTGGTGAAGTACCCGACCGCGCGACTGCGCCTCGAGGGCAATACCGACGAGCGCGGTTCGCCCGAGTACAACATCGGTCTCGGCGAGCGCCGCGCGCAGACGGTGCGGCGGGCAATGCTCGCCAAGGGCGTGGCCGACGGGCAGATGACGACCGTGAGCTACGGGGAGGAACGCCCTGCAGTGCCCGGCCACGACGAGGCCGCGTACGCCCAGAACCGGCGCGTCGAGCTCGTGTATGCGCAGTAGTCCGGCGACGACGACCCGTGCGGCGGCTCTTGCCGCGACGGTCCTGTTCCTCTGGGGCGTCGGAGCCCACGCCACGGCCAGCAACAAGGAACTGGAGGCGCGCGCGAACGAGCTGGATGCGCGGCTCGCTGGCCGTGGAACGTGCGAACGAGACGCTGGTCGAGTTGCAGCAGCAGATCGAGACCGCCCGGCAGGACATCCGCGCGCTCCGTGGCCAGATCGAGGAAGCCCGGCACGAACTCGAAGGTGTGCGCAAGCAGCAGCGCGACCTCTATTCGGATCTCGACCGGCGGCTGCTGATGCTCGAGAACAATGGTGTTGCCGCATCGGGTGCGGGCCGGCCAGCCGGCAGCGTCCAGCCCGGCGTCCAGCCGGGCGTTCAGCCGGGCACGCAGGTCGGTGGCGCGCCGGCTGGCGGCCCGGCGTCGCAGGACGAGATCCTCGCGGCCGACGAGACCACCGTCTACGGCGACGCGTTCGCCGCGCTGAAGGCAGGACGCTACCCGGAAGCGATCTCTGGATTCCAGCTCTACCTCACGAAGTATCCGCAGGGACCGCGAGCCGACAGCGCGACCTACTGGCTCGGCGAAGCGCAGTACGTCCAGCGTGATTACGCGTCCGCGATCAAGTCGTTCTACAAGGTCGTGACGACGTACCCGAATTCGCGCAAGGCGGCGGACGCCCTGCTCAAGGTCGGCTTCTGCCAGTACGAGCTCAAGTCGTACCGCAATGCCAGGGCGACGCTGCAGAAGGTCGCGACCACGTATCCCGGTACCGAGACCGGCCGGTCCGCCGAAGAGCGACTGGCCAAGATGGATGTCGAAGGGCGGTGAGCCGCGTCAAGGTCACCGAGACCTTCGTTTCGATCCAGGGTGAGGCGGACGCCGTCGGCTGGCCGACACTGTTCATCCGCCTGACCGGCTGTCCGCTGCGCTGCGTCTACTGCGATACGCAGTACGCCTTTCACGGCGGCGAATGGCGCGAGACGGGCGAACTGGTCGAAATCGCGAAAGGCAGCGGCGTGCGCCGTGTCTGCGTCACCGGCGGCGAACCGCTGGCCCAGAAGGCCTGCCTCGATCTGCTCGAGAGCCTGTGCGACGCGGGATTCGACGTCTCGCTCGAGACCAGTGGCGCGATGGACGTGGCTCGCGGTCGACCCGCGCGTGAGCCGGGTGGTGGACGTCAAGACGCCGGCTTCAGGCGAGTCGGCGCGCAACCGCCTCGAGAACCTGGCCCTGCTCGGAGAGCGGGACCAGGTCAAGGTCGTGCTGTGCTCGCGGGACGACTACGAGTGGGCCCGGGACCTGCTGCGCGAGCGGGCGGGGCAGGTCGCCTGCAACGTGCTTTTCTCGCCGAGCTGGGGACAAGTGGAACCGCGAGACCTGGCGGAGTGGATTCTTGCCGATCGTCTCGACGTCAGGCTGCAGGTGCAGTTGCACAAGTACCTCTGGGGCAACGAGCCGGGCAGATGAGCGACGTCTCGACAGATGCCTCGCGGCCGCTGGCTGTCGTGCTCGTCTCCGGCGGGCTCGACTCGGCCACCTGTCTCGCGATTGCACGGTCCGAGGGCTTTCGCTGCTGCGCGCTCAGCTTCGCCTACGGCCAGCGGCATGCGGCGGAACTCCAGGCCGCCGAGTCCGTTGCCCGCGCGCTCGGGGCCGCGCAGCACCGCGTGATGAACATCGATCTCGCCGCGTTCGGTGGCTCGGCGCTCACCGACCCTGGCATCGCCGTTCCCGAACAGGCTTCCAGCGGCATTCCGGTGACCTACGTTCCGGCCCGCAACACGGTCTTTCTCTCGCTCGCGCTCGCCTGGGCCGAGGTGCTCGGTGCGAAAGACATCTTCATCGGCGTGAACGCGGTCGACTACTCCGGCTATCCCGACTGCCGGCCGGAATTCATCGCGGCGTTCGAGCAGGTCGCGAACCTGGCGACCCGCGCGGGCGTCGAGGGGGCCGAACGGATCCGGATCCGCACTCCGCTGATCGAACTCAGCAAGGCAGAGATCATCCGGCGCGGCACGGCGCTCGGCGTGGACTTCGGTGCGACCGTTTCCTGTTACCAGGCTGACGCCGCCGGCCGCGCCTGCGGTCGCTGCGACTCCTGTCGGCTGCGCCGCGACGGCTTCGCAGCCGCGCAGTTGCCGGACCCGACCCGCTACCAGTGATGCGCGGGGCCCGATCCGGTATCATTCGCGGCCCCTACGGGCGGGCCGTTAGCTCAGTCGGTAGAGCAGCTGGCTTTTAACCAGTTGGTCGCTGGTTCGAATCCAGCACGGCCCACCATTTCGTTGCAATCGGGGGCGAAAATGCAGCTCTGGCGCAGGATCTTCGCGATCTTTTCCGCACTGGCGGCTGCGATCCTCATCCTGCCGCAGTCCGCACGTGCCGGGGACGACGCCGACGCGGCGCTGGCCCGCTACATCGAGGCATTGGCCGCGGAGCAGGATCCGCGCGTGGCCGACGCATTGAGTCGGATCGACGGCACAGGCCGCCGCCTGCTGGCATTGCGCTCGTACGTCCGCAGCCGCGCGCACCTTGCGGATCGCTGGAGCTGGACCAGCGAGCAGATCGCTGCGTACGAGGGGACTCCGGAGCATGCTGAGTTGCAGCAGGAGATCGCCAGGGTCAGCGCGGCGTTTGCGCGCGAGAATCCCGGTTTCGAGTTGTGGGTCAACCCGCAGGTGCGCAGCCTCGACATCCAGCTCGAACACTGGAACACGAACGAATCGGTAGCCGCTGCGGCCGCAAACCTGCTTGCTGCCGCGAACGAGGTCGTCGCATCGCCGGCGTTTCCAGCTGCGCAGCCGGCGCGCGCGACCAAGGCACTGGAGTCGTTTCTCGCATCGTATGTTCCCGAGCCGACGCCGACGATCGCGGCCCCGGGGCTTTCGCCTCATGGCCAGATGCGCGCGATCGACTTCCAGGTGCACCAGGGCGAGCAGGTCATCGCGGGTCCCAGGACTTCGACGATAGATACCGAATGGGATGGCGCGGGCTGGTCCGCGAAGCTCGATGCAGCCGTTCGTGCCGCGAGCCAGCGGTTCGTCGGGCCACTTGCCTCGCCGCGTGAGCCCTGGCACTACACGTATTCGCCCGAAACTGTTGCGGCGCAATAGAGCGCGGTCGCCGCGGCGCGCGGCGAGCGAACTGCCGCCGGCTGTTTACAGCGGCGCGCGCGGGTGATAAATCGTGATGGCGCCGCAGAGCGCCGAGTCCAGCAACCAGGATCAGAGGGATTTGCCATGCAAGGTCGATTCTCGAGCCCCCGCGGTCGGGGCGGGTTTTCACGCGCGTTTGCGTTGTCAACGCTTGCCGCAGTCACACTGCTGGCCGGCTGTTCCGACGGCATCGACAAGCCCGAGTCGCCGCCCGTCGTTACGCCTACAGCCGCCACCGGCGCAGGACGTCATCTTTGCGCCGCCCACCGGCCCGGTCGCGACGATTCGCCGGACGACCGGCGGCGTACCGCACATCAAGGCCGACGACCTGCAATCGGCGGCATTTGCCATGGGTTACGCGCAGGCGCAGGACAACGTGTGCATTCTCGCCGATGCGTTCCTGAAGGCCCGCGGCGAGCGTGCGAGGTATCTCGGCCCCGGCCCGAACAACACGCACGTCATCAGCGACTTCAGCCTGAGGGCGCAGCACATCCGCAGCGGTGCACTTGCCGACCTGGCGACGATGGACAATCCCAGCCGTGCGACTCATTTTCGGCTTCACGCAGGGCTACAACAAGTACGTCCGCGAGACGAGTCCGGCCAGCTATCCGGCCGAGTGTCGCAACCAGCCGTGGGTGTTCCAGATCGAGCCTGAGGATTTCGTCGCCCACCTGCGCCTGCTGTCCCAGGTCGCGAGCGGCGCGCTGTTCGCCACCGGCGCGATCTACGCGGCCGTTCCGCCGGCGTACAGTCCGGCTCCGATACCGGTCGCATCGGCCATGCGGCTCCCGACTCGTCTGAAGGCCCTGACGAGCGACACCGCGATGTTCGCGCGCGAGTCTGCCGCGAAGGTCGACTTCACCGACATGGGCCTCGCGAGCAACGCCTGGGGCATCGGCAGCACGATGACGGAGAACGGCAAGGGCGCGCTGCTCGCCAACCCGCACTTTCCGTACACGGGTGCGCGGCGCTTCTACGAAAGCCAGATCACGGTCCCGAACTACGTGAATTTCCATGGCGCGGGCCTGCTCGGTTCGCCGACTCCGCTGATCGGATTCAACCAGAACCTGGGCTGGTCGCACACGGTCAGCGCGAGTCGCCGCTTCACGATGTATGAGCTGAAGCTGAAGGCCGGCGACAACCTCGTTTACGTCAAGGACGGCGTCGAGAAGCCGATCACCCAGGAGGTGATCCGCATCCAGGTGGCGACCGGTGCACCGACTCCGACCACGCTGCAGCGGACGTTCTACTACTCCGAGTACGGTCCGATGCTGGCCGCGGACCTCGTGACGAGTGGCGGCCTGCCGGCGTGGGGCGCTGCGGGAACCGCCTACACCTATCGCGACGCCAACGCCGACGCCGGGCACCTGCTCTCGACGTGGCTGCAAATGTCGCGCGCGACGAACCTCGAGCAGTTGAAGGACGTGTTCCGCAACTGCGGCAGCACGCTGTGGGTGAACACGACCTACGCGGACGACAAGGGCAACGCCTTCTACATCGACAGCTCGTCGGTGCCGAACCTGTCGGCGCAGGCGATCGGCGTCGTCAACGCGAAGCGGGCTGCGAGCCCGGCCTACGCGGCGCTGTTCAATGCCGGCCTGACGCTGCTCGATGGCTCCACGTCGCGCGACGACTGGGTCGCGGGCCAGTGCAAGGGCCGCGTGCCGTTCGACCAGAAGCCGCAGCTCACCCGCAACGATTTCGTGCAGAACTCGAACGACAGCCACTGGGCGACCAATACCCGGGCGCCGCTCGAGGGCTTCTCGCCGCTCTTCGGGCCCGAGAAGACCGCACAGGGTCCGCGCACGCGGGTGGGCCTCAACATGCTGCTGAACCCGGCTGCCAAGGGCTATGCGGCCGTGGCACCGGCTGGCCAGGACGGCAAGTTCAACGGCCAGGAACTGCTCCGGTCGATCTGGAACGACCGCAGCTGGTACGCGGAGGAGTTCCTGCCCGAGCTGCGCTCGCGCTGCGACCTGGTGGGCGCCGGACTCGTGAACCTGGCCGGCGGCGCCACGCGCAAGGTCGACACGGGTTGCGCGGTGCTCAAGACGTGGAGCGGCGTCTATGACTCCGACAGCGTCGGTGCGCACGTTTTCCGTGTGTTCATCGTGGACTATCGCAACAAGTTCGCCACGGACCTGACGAAGCCCTTCGACCCCGCGAACCCGGTGACGACTCCGTCGACGCCGAAGCCGGTGGATCCGGCGAACCTCGCGAACGACCCGATGCTGACGTCGCTGGCCGCGGGCCTGCAGCGCCTCGACCAGGGTGGCATCGCGTACAACGCGCGCTTCGGCACGGTGCAGGTCTACCAGGCCTCGGGCGGTGTGCCGCCGGGCGGAACGCCGGTGCTTCAGGGCGCGTCGTTCCCGTGGCACGGTGGTGACGGCACGCTGGACGGCACCTTCAATGCGATTCGTTCGTGGATTCGTCGGTGCAGGAAGACACGCGGATTCCGCGCATCAACGCCGCCTTGATCGGCAGCACGGCGGGCCTGTCGGCGAAGCCGGGCGAGGGCTGGAACATCGCCTACGGCACGAGCTGGCACTTCGGGCTCGACTTCACCGACACGGGTCCGCGTGCGTACGGACTGCTGAGCTACTCCCAGTCGTCCAATGCCGCGTCGCCGTTCTACAACGACCAGCAGCGCCGGTACGCGGACAGGGATCCGCGGCAGATTCCGTTCACTGAAGCCGGACATCGCCGCGAACCTGCTGCCGAACGGGACGATCACGATCAAGGGACCCTGATTCATCGGGATGGTGCGAGGCCGGGGTGATTTCGCCCCGGCCTCTTTTTTGGAGGAACCAGGAATGCGACGCCTTGCTCTTTCGCTGCTGCTCACGTTTTTCTTCGCGGCGCCTGCCCTTGCCGTGCCGTTCTGGGGCGCGAAGGAGTCGAGCCCGGCCGACACGCCCCCGGCGCGCTGAAGCCGGGTGAATTCGTCTGGGCTCCGGACGTCGCCCCGGAAGGGCCGATCGTCGTCGTCGTGAGCCTCACCGAGCAGCGCGCCTACGTCTATCGCAACGGCGTCGCAGATCGGGTACACGACCGTCAGCACCGGCAAGCCGGGACACGAGACGCCGACCGGCATCTTCACGATCCTGCAGAAGGACAAGGACCACCACTCGTCCAAGTACAACAACGCGCCGATGCCGTACCAGGAGCGCCTCACCTGGGACGGCGTTGCGCTGCACGCGGGCGGCCTGCCGGGCTACCCGGAGTCGCACGGCTGCGTTCACCTGCCGTCGAAGTTCGCCGAGGACCTTTTCGGCGTCTCGCACATGGGGATGACCGTGGTCGTCGTCGACGCCAAGACGGCGCCCGCGGATGTCGTGCACCCTGCGGCCCTTGCGCCCGTGGATGCGTCGACGGGCGCGGCGGACATCGAAGCCCGGCTGCAGGCCGGGGAGAAGTGGCGCTGGCAGCCCGAGAAATCGCCCGAAGGTCCGGTATCGATCGTGATGAGCGGGGCCGACCAGCGCGTGATCGTCATCAGGAACGGCGTCGAGATCGGTCGGTCTCGCGTGATCTTCACGGACCCCGGCAAGCCGCTCGGGACGCATGCGTTCATCGTCAAGGCCGGCGAGGGGACCGGGCGAAAGCGTCATCCTGAAGGGCGCGGCGGCGCGAAACTGGATGGCCGTGCCGATGCCGGGCTACGGCGCAGACGGGCACGGACCTGTCGTCCGTTGTCGGCGGGCGCGTCCGCATGCCGCAGGACTTCGCGAGGCAGCTGTACCCGCTGCTGGCGCCCGGCACGACGCTGCTCGTCACCGATGCGCCTGTGCTCGAGGAGAATTCGGGCACCCAGATGACGGTGATGGGGTCCGGGAACCCGAACGCGCCGACCGGCTAGCCGGCGGCGCTGGATTGCTGCGCCGCGCCTGCCCTACAATCGCGACGTTAGTTTCATCTGCAATCAAATGCGCGGCGGGAGCAGGGCGATGGCCGACCTTTTCGAGAACCCGATGGGTACCGACGGATTCGAGTTCGTCGAGTACACGGCGCCGGATCCCGAGCAGCTGCGCACGCTCTTCGCGCGGATGGGCTTCCCGGTCACCGCGCGCCACCGCAGCAAGAACGTCACGCTGCACCGGCAGGGCGACGTCAACTTCCTGATCAACGCGGAGCCGGGCAGCTTCGGGCAGCGGTTCGCGCAACAGCACGGGCCGTCGGCGTGCGCAATGGCGTTTCGTGTCCGCGACGCGGCGCAGGCGTTCCGGCGCGCGGTGGAGCTTGGCGCGACTCCGGTCGCGAGCCCCGTCGGCCCGATGGAGCTCAGCATCCCGGCCATCGAGGGCATCGGCGGGAGCGTCGTCTACCTGGTCGACCGCTACGGCGAGCGCACGATCTACGACGTCGATTTCGTGCCGGTCGCCCAGACGTCCTCCAGCCTGCCGGCCGGACTCACGCTGATCGACCACCTGACGCACAACGTGCAGCGCGGGCGCATGGGCCACTGGGCCGGGTTCTACGAGCGGCTGTTCAACTTCCGCGAGATCCGCTACTTCGACATCGAAGGCCGCAAGACCGGGCTGCTCAGCCGTGCGATGACCAGCCCCTGCGGCAAGATCCGCATCCCGATCAACGAATCGCAGGACGACAAGTCGCAGATCGAGGAATACCTGCGCGAGTATCGCGGCGAGGGCATCCAGCACATCGCGCTCGCCACCGACGACATCTACGCGACGGTGGACCAGTTGCGGCGCAACGGCATCGACTTCCAGGACACGCCGGACACCTATTACGACGGCGTCGAGGCCCGCGTGGAAGGCCACCGGGAATCCCTCGCCGAGCTCGCCAGCCGGCGCATCCTGATCGACGGCAGCGCCAGGGACGGCATCCTGCTGCAGATCTTCACGAAGAACGTCATCGGCCCGATCTTCTTCGAGATCATCCAGCGCAAGGGCAACGAGGGCTTCGGCGAGGGCAATTTCCGCGCGCTGTTCGAGTCGATCGAGCTCGACCAGGAGCGGCGGGGAGTGATCTGACGGAAGCGGGTAGTGATCAGGGGGTAGGGGATAGTGGAAGAGGGCGCGCAGTGAAGCGATACATCCCGGTGTCGAGGGTCGAGGGCACGGCGTCGCGGCAGGCCCACTGCGACCTGCCCGAAGGGACCTACGAGCGCGAGATGAGCAAGGAGGGCTTCTTCGGGCCCGCCGCGTTCTTCCACCACCGTCACCCGCCCACGGGCTGGACCGATTTCACCGGGCCGCTGCAGCCGCGTGCGTACGACCTGTCGAAGCTGACGTCGCCGGCGACGAGTCCGTGGTCGGCGACCGAAGTGCTGGCGAACGCCCATTGCCGGATCCGCTACTGGCGCCTCGAAGCCGGCATGGCGAGGCTCGCACGAAACGCAGACGGCGACGAGTTGCTGTTCGTCCACGCAGGTGGCGGTCACCTGTACTGCGACTTCGGGCACCTCGAGATCGCGAAGGGCGACTACGTGGTCCTGCCCCGAGGCACGATGTGGCGCATCGACTGCGCGGCCCCGCTCGAGGCGCTGCTGGTCGAGGCGACCAACTCGAGCTACATGCTTCCCGACAAGGGCATGGTCGGCAATCACGCGATCTTCGATCCGGCCCTGCTCGACACGCCGAAGGTGGATGCCGCGTTCCTGGCCCAGCAGAGCGACTCGACGCCCTGGCAGGTCGAGGTCAAGCGACGCAACCAGGTGTCGCTCATCACCTATCCGTTCAATCCGCTCGACGTCGTCGGCTGGCACGGCGAACTCTCGGTGGTGCGCATCAACGTCCGCGACATCCGGCCGCTGATGAGCCATCGCTACCACCTGCCACCCTCGGCGCACACGACTTTCATGTCCAATCGCTTCGTCGTCTGCACCTTTGCGCCACGACCGTTCGAGACCGACCCCGGCGCGCTCAAGGTGCCGTTCTTCCACAACAACGACGACTACGACGAAGTGCTCTTCTATCACGCCGGCGACTTCTTCAGCCGCGACAACATCCACCCGGGGATGATGACGCTGCACCCGGGCGGCTTCACCCACGGGCCGCACCCGAAGGCGCTGAAGCGGATGTTCAGGCAGGAGAAGCCGGCCACGGACGAGTACGCCGTGATGATCGACACGCGGGATCCGCTGGAGCCGACCGAGGCCGCAAGCGCCGTCGAATGGACGGACTACGTCCACAGCTGGAAATCATGAAGCTCGCAACGCTCCGCAACGGCACGCGCGACGGCCAGCTCATGGTCGTCAGTCGCGACCTCACTCGCGCACTTCCGGTCCCGCAGATCGCGGCGACGCTGCAGGGCGCGCTCGACGACTGGGCGCGCCTCGCGCCCCGGCTGCTTGACGCGGCCGATGGCCTGGAGTCGGGCAGGGCGTCGGGCAGCATTCCGTTCGATCCGACGACCGTGCTTGCGCCGCTGCCGCGCTCGCACCACTGGGTGGACGGCTCGGCCTACGTGAACCACGTCGAGCTCGTCCGCAAGGCGCGCGGCGCAGTGATGCCGCCGAGCTTCTGGACGGACCCACTCGTATACCAGGGAGGCTCGGACGATTTCATCGCCCCCACGGCGGACGTTGCCGTGCCCAGCGAGGAATACGGCATCGACTTCGAGGCCGAGGTCGCGGTCGTCACCGACGACGTGCCGATGGGCACGCCGGCCGGGCAGGCCCGGTCACACGTCAAGCTCGTCATGCTGGTGAACGACTGGTCGCTCAGGAACCTGATTCCCCTCGAGCTTGCGAAAGGCTTCGGCTTCTACCAGTCGAAGCCGGCGACCTCGTTCTCGCCCGTCGCGGTGACCCCTGACGAACTCGGCGACGCGTGGGATGGAGGCAAGGCCTGCCTGCCGCTCGTTTCGCACGTGAACGGCGTGCTGTTCGGCCGGCCGGAGGCGGGGGTCGACATGACCTTCGACTTTGCACGGCTCATCGAGCACGTGACGCTGACGCGACGCCTCGGCGCTGGCGCCATCGTCGGCTCCGGCACCGTCTCGAACTACGACCGCTCGCTCGGCTCATCCTGCATCGCCGAACGCCGCATGCTCGAGATGGTCGAACAGGGACGCTCCACGACGCCGTTCCTGGCGTTCGGCGACCGTGTGCGGATCGAGATGTTCGACCGGGACGGCCGCAGCATCTTCGGTGCCATCGACCAGCGGGTCGTGCCTGCGCGCTGATTCCCGTGCGAGAATCGGCGCATGATCTTCGCCAATCTCGAAAAGCTTCCCCCGGACCCGATTCTCGGCGTCACCACGGCGTTTCGTGCCGATCCGTCGCCGGGCAAGATCGACCTCGGCGTCGGCGTCTACCGCGACGATGCAGGCAACACGCCGGTGCCGGCCGCGGTCCGGGACGCCGAGCGCGCGCTGCTCGACGGGCAGGTCACGAAGACCTACGTCGGGCCGATGGGAAACCTGGAGTTCAACCAGCGGATCGTGGAAATGGCGCTCGGTCCGGTCGCCGCCGGGCTGAAGGAGCGCACGACCACGATCCAGACGGTCGGCGGGTGCGGGGCACTGCGCGTCGGCGCGGAACTCATCCGCGCATCGCGGCCCGACGCGATCGTCCATGTCAGCGACCCTACCTGGGCCAACCACGAGCCGCTGCTCGGTAGCTCGGGTCTCGCACTGGAGCGCTATCCGTACTACGAAGCCGCGAATCGCGGCGTCGCGTTCGAGCGCATGCTCGAGCACTTCGGGCGCCTGCCTTCCGGGTCGATCGTGCTGCTGCACGCCTGCTGCCACAACCCGACCGGAGCGGACCTCGATGCCGGGCAGTGGGTCGCGCTCGCCGGGGTCATCGAGAGCCGCGGACTCGTGCCGTTCGTGGATCTCGCCTACCAGGGGTTCGGCGACGATCTCGAGACCGACGTGCAGGGCCTGCGGCTGCTCGCGACCCGCGTCCCGCAGCTGCTGCTCGCGCTCTCGTGCTCGAAGAATTTCGGTCTCTACCGCGAGCGCACCGGGGCACTCGCAGTCATCGCCGAGAACGCGACCGCGGCCGCCGCGATCGCGACGCACCAGGCGCGCACGGCGAGGCGCATGTACTCGATGCCGCCGGACCACGGCGCGGCCATCGTGGCGCGCCTGCTAGGCGATCCGGCGCTGCGCGCGGCGTGGGAGTCGGAACTCGCAGGCATGGTGTCCCGCATGAAGGCTCTGCGCGTGCTCCTCGCGGGGCATCTTGCCGCGCGGCGGCCGGACCGCGATTTCTCGTGGGTCACGCGCCATCGCGGCATGTTCTCGCTGGCGGGCCTCGACAGCGCCGCCATCGGCGAACTGCGCTCGACGCACCACGTGTACGTGCCACCGGACGGGCGCATCAACATCGCCGGCGTGAGCGCCACCAACGTCGACCGCGTGGCGGACAGCATCGTGGCGGTGATGGGCTGAAAAAGAAACGGCCCTCGCGGGCCGTTCCGTCGCGGTCACTCAGCCGGGCCTCAGTCCTTCTTGCCGGTCTGCGTGTAGCTCGCGTCCACGACGCGTCCCTCGGCGGTGTTCACGCGACAGCTGTAATCGAATCTCCTTCACGGTGCCGTCGTGCTTGGTGAAGTTGCCCTTGCCGGTCACCTGCACCTCGGAGCCGGTCAACGGATTGCGACGAAACGCCCTTGTTGTTGAAATCGACCTTGCCCTTCGGGTGCTCCACCTGGATCCGCGTCAGGACGTCGCGCTGGCAGAGACTGGCCTCGGCGGACAGCTTGTTGTCGGCGACGGCGGCAGAGGAACCGGCCATGATGGCGACCGAGAAAGCGGTCGCAGCGAGAATCCTGTTCAACGGCATCTCCTTGCAGTGTTGTGATCGACGGCGGGATCTTATCGCTTTCATTCCGCGGTTGTCTCCGCCTCGAAGCGGGGGTAACGGCCCAGCGACAGCAGCGCGACCGCCCCGAAAACGAAGAGCACGGCCGCTGCATACAGGATCGGGCGATACGTGCCGTACACGTCGAAGACCTTGCCGAACAGGAACGGCGAGATGCCGGACGCGAAGCCGAAGACGGAATACTGCAGCCCGTAGATCCGGCCGTAGTGGGCCATGCCGAAATAGCGCGCCGTGAGAAAGGCCACCAGGTCGGTCTCGGCGCCGGCAGCGAGCCCGATCAGCATCGCCGCGATCGCCGCGGCCGAGGTCGAGACCTCCGGCCGGGCGAGCAGGATGCAGGCGACGGCAGGCAGGGCGAGCATCGGCAGCGTCACGAGCGGTGCCCAGTACCGGTCGATCAGGAAGCCCGCCACCAGCCGGCCGACGATGATGCTGACCCCGATCACGCCGGCCACGCGCGCCGCATCCTGTGCCAGGAAACCGCGGTCGATCAGCAGTGGCTGGAAGTTGGTGATGGACCCGCCGACGCCGATCGAGACGCACAGCACCGACACGGCGATCACCCAGAACCGGTAGTCGCGCAGCGCGGCCCGCACGGAGACTCCGGTGCGATTGGCCACCGCGAGCTCGTGCATGCCGTCCGAGTCGTCGGGCTCGCGGAAAAGCCAGTACGCGACCGGCAGGCCGACGGCGAGCGGCAGCAGCGCAATGCCGATGAACGCCTTGCGCCAGCCGTAGTGCTCGATCAGCCACGTCGCGAGGCTCGGCAGAAGCGCGGCGGTGACGCCGGTGCCGAGGAGCGTGAGCGCCAGCGCGAGTCCCCGGTTCTGCACGAACCAGGCATTTACTCCCCGTGTCCACGAGACCGGCGTGGATCCTCCGCCGAGCGCGCCCATGGCGACGAACAGCAGGTAGAACACCGCGAGCGAGGCGGGCGTGAAGGCCAGCGCTGCAAAGCAGATTCCGAACAGGAACAGCGTGCCGAGCGCGACCTTGCGCACGCCGATCCGGTCGGCGAGGCCGCCGATGTACGGCACCGTGAGCACGACCGCCGCCGTAAAGCAGAAGAGCGCGAGCTGGATGTCGCCGCGTCCCCAGCCGAACTCCTCCGCGAGCGGCCTGGTGAACGGGCCGATCGAGTTGAATGGCAGCGGCGAGGCGCCGAACGCCGTGCCGAGCGCGGCGGCAAACAGCACCGCACCGCCGCGGCGGAACTCAGAGACGTCGGGCTTCATGCGGTCCCCCTCGATGGCGCGTCAGGCCGGACTGTACTGGAGCGCAGTCCAGTCGTCCCCGTCGCCGGCGCAGTCGCCGCCCGGGCAGAGTGGCCCCGCACCCGTGGACTAGCCGCGCGCCACACCTTGCTATAGAATCGCGGCTCCTTGGATTCGCAGCCAGTCTAAGTCATTGATTGGCGCGGGTTCTCGGCCGAGCAGGCGGACCTGGGAAACGGGGTCGGCCGGTCCGGCGGGAGATTCGCCAGAGAAATCCCCCTGAGCGGGGATTTTTCATTTGCGACGGGCCGACACCGGCTCGAGCGCGAAGAAACGAATGGGCCGCCGGCCCATTTTTTGTTTCTGCGCACTGCGTAAGGACGAACGGATGCTCAGGGACACGCTGACGGCGATGTTGCGGCCGGTGGTCGAGGGCCTTGGCTACGTGCTGTGGGAACTCGAGTGTGCCCCCGGAAAGGGCAACGGCTACGTGCGGCTGTTCATCGACGCGGAAGCCGGCATCACGGTCGACGACTGCGAGCGGGTGAGCCGCGCGGTGAGCGAAGTTGCTCGACGCCGAGGACCCCGTGCCGTGGCAGTACACGCTCGAGGTGTCCTCGCCCGGGTTCGACCGTCCGCTCAGGACGCCGGAGCATTTTGCCCCGTACGTGGGCGAGACCGTGTTCGTGGAACTGGCCCAGCCGCTGGACGGCAGGCGGCGGTTCCTGGGTCCGCTCGCCGCGGCGGGTGCCGGGACGATCGAGGTCGAAGTGGACGGTCGGCGCTTTGTGCTGCCGATCGACGGAATTCGCAAGGCGCACCTTGCGCCGCAAGCCTGATCCCCGCAATGCGGGAGGACGACAGATGAACAAAGAGATCCTGATGGTCGTGGACGCTGTCTCGAACGAGAAGGGCGTCGACAAGGAAATCATCTTCGAGGCCCTCGAGGCGGCGCTCGCGTCGGCCACGCGCAAGAAATACGGCGAGGACATCGACGTGCGGGTCGCCATCAACCGCAAGACCGGCGACTACGACACGTTCCAGCGCTGGAAGGTGTTCGCCGACGACTCCACCGAGCTCGAGTTCCCGGAGAAGGAACTGCGTTTCGACGACGCGATCGACATCACGGCCGACGCCGAGATCGGCGGCTACGTGGAGACGCCGCTCGAGTCGGTCGCCTTCGGCCGCATCGCGGCGCAGACGGCGAAGCAGGTCATCGTGCAGAAGGTGCGCGAGGCCGAGCGTGCGCAGGTCGTGGAGCAGTACAAGAGCCGCGTCGGCACGCTCGTCTCCGGCCTCGTCAAGCGCGTGGACCGCAACGGCATCTTCGTCGACCTCGGCGGCAACGCCGAAGGCTTCATCTCGCGCGAGCAGATGATCCCGCGCGAGCCCGTGCGCACCCAGGACCGCATCAAGGCCTTCCTGAAGGACGTGCGGACCGAGCCGCGCGGCCCGCAGCTGTTCCTGTCCCGGACCGCGCCCGAGTTCCTGATCGAGCTCTTCAAGCTCGAGGTGCCCGAAGTGGGCCAGGGCCTGATCAACATCCTCGGCGCCGCGCGCGACGCGGGCGCCCGCGCCAAGATCGCCGTGCGCAGCAACGACCCGCGCATCGACCCGGTCGGCGCCTGCGTCGGCATGCGCGGCTCGCGCGTGCAGGCGGTCTCGAACGAGATCGCGGGCGAGCGCGTGGACATCATCCCGTTCGACGAGAACCCGGCGCAGTTCGTCATCAACGCGATGGCGCCGGCCGAGGTGAGCTCGATCGTCGTGGACGAGGAAGCCCACAGCATGGACATCGCGGTCGCGGAGGAGAAGCTGTCGCAGGCGATCGGCCGCGGCGGGCAGAACATCCGCCTCGCGAGCGAGCTGACGGGCTGGAAGCTCAACATCATGAGCGAGGCTGCCGCCGAGGAGAAGAGCGATTCCGAGCAGCGCGAGCTGCGCGAGCTCTTCATGAAGCAGCTCGACGTGGACGAGGACGTCGCCGCCATCCTGGTCGGCGAGGGCTTCTCGAGCATCGAGGAGATCGCCTACGTGCCGCAGTCCGAACTCGCCGGCATCGAGGAGTTCGACGAGACGATCATCCAGGAACTCAGGAACCGCGCGCGCGACGTGCTGCTCACCCAGGCGATTGCGACCGAGGAGACGATGGAGTCCGGCGAGCCGGCCCAGGATCTGCTCGATGTCGAGGGCATGGACGAAGGCCTGGCCGGCGAACTCGCGCGGCATGGCATCGTCACGCGCGAGGATCTCGCCGAGCAGTCCGTGGACGACCTGGGCGAGATCACCGATCTCGACCCGCAGCGCGCCGGCGAGCTGATCCTGGCCGCGCGCAAGCACTGGTTCGAGCAGAGTCAGCAGGCCTGACCGGAGGTACCCCATGGCGGAAGTCACGGTCAGTCAATTCGCCGAGGTTCTGAAGGTCCCGGTCGAGAAGCTGCTCACGCAGCTCGACGAAGCCGGCATCAGTGTCTCGGGCGCCGACGACGTCATCAGCGACGAGTCCAAGATGGAGCTGCTCACGCACCTGCGCCGGGCCCACGGCCGGCAGGAGGACGCGGCCGCGCCGCGCAAGATCACGCTGAAGCGCAAGGCGCAGCAGGAGATCAAGGTGGCCTCGGTGCAGGGCCGTGCCCGCACGGTCTCCGTCGAGGTGCGCGCGAAGAAGACGTACCTCAACCGCACGGTGCTCGAGGAAGAGCAGCGGCAGCGACAGGACGAGATCGACCGCGTACGCCAGGCCGAGGAGGCCGTGCGCCTCGAAGCCGAGAAGCTCGAGGCCGAGAAGCGTGACGGCGAGAGGCTCGAGCTCGAGCGCCTCGAGCAGGAGGCGCGGCGGCGCGCCGAGGAAGAGGCCCGCGCCCGCGCCGACGACGAGGCCAGCCGCCAGAGCGAGACCCGCGATCGGGATCGACTGGAGCGGGAACGCGTCGAGGCCGAGCGGCGCGCGGCCGAACCCGCGCGTCCGGCGCCCGTCGTCAAGCCGCGTGCACCCGTCGAGACGGACACGCGCAAGGGTGCGCCGACCAAGTACGGCCGGCAGGAACTGCACGTCGGTGGCGACGCCAGTGCGCGCTTCAAGAAGCGCCAGCAGTCGAGCCGGCACCGTCGGCCCGTACAGGTGAGCGTCGACTCCCGCCACGGATTCGAGCTGCCCACGGCGCCGGTCATTCGCGATGTGCAGATTCCGGAGACCATCACGGTCGGCGAGCTCGCCGCTCGCATGGCGGTCAAGGCGAACGAAGTCATCAAGACGATGATGAAGATGGGCGTGATGGCCACCATCAACCAGCCCATCGACCAGGACACGGCGCAGCTCGTGGTCGAGGAATTCGGCCACAAGGCGGTGCGCATCAGCGAGAGTGCGCTCGAGGACCAGCTGCAATCGTCCACCGACGAGGTCGAGTCGCTGCCGCGACCGCCCGTGGTGACGATCATGGGTCACGTCGACCACGGCAAGACGTCGCTGCTCGACTACATCCGCCGCACCAAGGTCGCGGCGGGCGAGGCTGGCGGCATCACGCAGCACATCGGCGCCTACCAGGTGCAGACCGAGAAGGGCCTGATCACCTTCATCGACACGCCGGGCCACGCTGCGTTCACGGCGATGCGTGCCCGTGGCGCGAACGTCACGGACATCGTGATCCTCGTGGTCGCTGCGGACGACGGCGTGATGCCGCAGACCGTCGAGGCCATCCAGCACGCGCGCGCCGCGCACGTGCCGATCGTCGTCGCGGTCAACAAGATGGACAAGGGCGATGCGGACCCGGATCGGGTCAGGAACGACCTCGCCAAGCACAACGTGATTCCCGAGGACTGGGGCGGCGACACGCTTTTCGTGCACGTCTCGGCCCGCACCGGCGACGGCATCGACAAGCTGCTGGAGACGATCCTGCTGCAGGCCGAGGTGCTCGACCTCAAGGCGCCGCAGGACGGCCTGGCGGTTGGCGTGGTGCTCGAGTCGGCGATCGAGAAGGGCCGCGGTCCGGTAGCCACCGTGCTGGTCAAGCGCGGCACGCTGAAGGCAGGCGACCCGATCATCGCGGGCCAGGAATTCGGCCGCGTACGGGCGCTGTTCGACGCGACCGGCAAGCAGGTGCAGTCCGCCGGCCCGGCAACCCCGGTAGCGGTGCTCGGCCTGTCCGACGCGCCGAACGCGGGTGACGACCTGCTCGCGGTCGAAAGCGAGCGCAAGGCCCGCGAAGTCGCGCTGTACCGCCAGGGCAAGTTCCGCGACGTGCGCCTTGCCGGCGCCGCGAAGAAGGCCGAGGACGTCTTCTCGCAGATGGGCGAGGCGGCGGGCGAGACCGTGGCGGTCATCGTCAAGGCCGACGTGCAGGGCAGCTCCGAAGCGTTGCGCGATGCGCTCTCGAAACTCTCCACCGACGAGGTCGCCGTCAAGGTCATCGCGAGCGGCGTGGGCGGGATCACCGAGTCCGACGTGACGCTGGCCGCGGCCTCGCGGGCCCGCATCATCGGCTTCAACGTGCGTGCCGACGGTTCCGCGCGCAGCGCGATGAAGGAAACCGGCGTCGAGGTGAATTACTACAGCATCATCTACGAGGCGATCGACGACATAAAGGCGGCCATGACCGGCCTGCTGAAGCCGGAGATCAAGGAGCAGATCATGGGGCTCGCGGAGGTGCGCGAGGTGTTCCGCTCGAGCAAGTTCGGCACGGTCGCCGGCTGCCTGGTCGTCGAGGGCTTCATCAAGCGCGGCAACCCGGTGCGCGTGCTGCGCGACAACGTCGTCATCCACCAGGGCGAGCTCGATTCGCTGCGTCGTTTCAAGGACGAGGCGGGCGAGGTACGGGCCGGCACCGAGTGCGGCATCGGCGTGCGCAACTACAACGACATCCGCGCGGGCGACCAGATCGAGTGCTTCGCCCGGGTCGAGGTCGCACGGAACGTGTGACGTACCGGCATGCCGCGTGAAGTTCCCCGGGCGAGGCGCGTCGCCGAGCAGGTGCAGCGCACCGTCTCGGAACTGCTGCGGCGCGAGATTCGCGACCCGCGCCTGAAGCCGGTCACGATCACGCACGTCCGGGTGTCGCCCGACCTCTCGCACGCGTGGGTGCACTACACGCTGCTGACCGGCGACACGCACGACCCGCTGCAGAAGGAGATCCTCGACGAGGCCGCGCGCTATCTGCGCGGGCCGCTCGGCCGGATGCTGCGCCTGCGCGTGGCGCCGCACCTGCATTTCCAGCCGGATGACGAGCTCGAGCGCGGCAACCGCCTCGGCGACCTGATCACCAAGGCCGTGCGCACGGACCGTGAACGCAGCCCGGACGGGAACGAGGCGTCCGAAGACGAGGAGCAGTGAGCGGCGGTCACTGCCGCGCGCCGGCGCTGGCGCGACGTGGACGGCATCGTGCTGCTCGACAAGCCTCCCGGCATGAGCTCGAACCAGGCGCTGCAGCGCGTGCGGCGACGCCTGCTTGCGGCCAAGGGCGGTCACGCCGGAACGCTCGACCCGATGGCCACCGGGATGCTGCCGCTCTGTTTCGGGCATGCGACCAAGGCCTGCGGCCAGTTGCTCGGCTCGTCCAAGTGCTACCGGGCCACTCTGCGGCTCGGCTCGGCGACCGACACCGGCGATGCCGAAGGCAGCGTCATCCGCGAAGCAGCGGTGCCTGCGCTGGAAAGGCCGCTGGTCGAGGCCGTGCTCGCGGGCTTCGTCGGCGATCGCGAGCAGGTGCCCCCGATGTACTCCGCGCTCAAGCGGGACGGCAGGCCGCTCTACGAGCTGGCGAGGGAGGGCATCGAGGTCGTTCGCGAGGCCCGCCACATCCACATCGAACGGCTGCAACTGCTCTCGATCGGCGGCGGGAAACCTCGAATTCGAGGTCGTCTGCTCGAAGGGCACCTACGTGCGTGTCCTGGGCGAGGAGATCGCGGCCGCGCTCGGATCCTGCGGGCACCTGGTCGCGTTGCGCAGGGTCTGGGTCGAGCCCTTTTCGGCGGCTGGGATGGTTTCGCTCGACGAGGTGGAGCGGCCGGCGGGCGAGGGCGAGTCCGATGCCGGGCGTCCTGCCTGGCTCCAGCCAATGGACCTGGCGTTTCGGGGCCGCCCCCGGATCGAACTCGACTCTACCCAGGCGCTGCATCTTCGCCAGGGGCGCGTCCTCGTCGCACCGGCCGGCACGCCCGAATCGGCCGGAACGGCGGCCTATGGCCCCGACGGTGGATTCCTCGGCCTGGTCGCCGTGGGTGCGGATGGCGCGATCAGGGTCGAGCGCCTGTTCGTGAGCGGCGACGCCGGTTCGGCCGGGCCTGCGACTTTCACTTGAGATCCGGGCCTCCAGACAGGTAAAATGCGCGGCTCAATTCAAGGGCCTACAAGGTTTCGAGGTTTTCAAACGATGGCACTGACCACCGAGCGCAAGGGCGAGATCGTCGGCGACTATCGCCGCAGCAGCAACGACACCGGTTCGCCGGAAGTCCAGATCGCGCTGCTGTCCGCGCGCATCAACGAACTCGGCGAGCACTTCACGACGCACAAGCGCGACCATTCGTCGCGTCGCGGCCTGCTCAAGCTGGTCACCCAGCGCCGCAGCCTTCTCGACTACCTGAAGGCCTCGGACCCCACGCGCTACCAGGAAGTAGTGAGCCGGCTCGGCCTGCGTCGCTGACTCTCCCGACATCCGGCCCGCAATGCGGGCCGGATTCGTTTCTGCACCCACCAAACGCTTTGCAGCACGGGACACCATCGTGAACGTCCACAAGAAGACTTTTCAGTACGGTCCGCACTCCGTCACCATCGAGACCGGCCGCCTCGCGCGCCAGGCCGATGGCGCCGTCCTCGTTTCGATGGGCGATACCGTCGTCCTCGTGACCGCCGTCGGGCGCAAGAACGCCGACCCGAACAAGGACTTCTTCCCGCTCACCGTCAACTACGTCGAGAAGACCTACGCCGCGGGCCGCATCCCGGGCGGCTTCTTCAAGCGTGAAGGACGTCCGTCGGAGAAGGAGACGCTCACCTCGCGCCTGATCGACCGCCCGATCCGCCCGCTGTTCCCCGAGGGCTTCTACAACGAAGTGCAGGTCGTGCCGACCGTCGTCTCGCTCGATCCGGAGATCGACTCCGACATTCCGGCGATGCTCGGCGCGTCCGCCGCGCTGGCGCTGTCGGGAATCCCGTTCAAGGGACCGATCGGCGCGGCGCGCGTCGGTTACGTGGACGGGCAGTACGTGCTCAATCCGTCGCTCGGCACGCTCAAGACTTCGAAGCTCGACCTGGTCGTGGCCGGCACGGCCGACGCCGTGCTGATGGTCGAGTCCGAGGCGAAGATGCTCTCCGAGGAGATCATGCTCGGCGCGGTCGTCTTCGGACACGAGCAGATGCAGGTCGCGATCAAGGCGATCAAGGAACTCGCGGCCGAAGCCGGCAAGCCGGCGTGGGACTGGTCGCCTCCGGCGGAAGACGCGGCGCTCGTCGCAGCGGTGGCGGCGCAGGCCGAGGCCGACCTCGGCAAGGCCTACAGCATCACCGAGAAGCAGGCGCGATATACGCGCGTCGGCGAGATCAAGAAGGCCGCCGTGGCCGCGCTGGCTTCCGGCGATGCGCCGAAGTTCGACGCCCGCAAGGTGACCGACGAGATCGGCCGCCTCGAGTACAACATCGTCCGCCGCCGCATTCTCGCCGGCGAGCCGCGCATCGACGGGCGCGACATGCAGACGGTGCGCAAGATCACCGTGCAGACGGGCGTGCTGCCCCGCACGCACGGCTCGGCGCTGTTCACGCGCGGCGAGACCCAGGCGCTCGTCACGACGACTCTCGGCACCGGCCGCGACGCGCAGATCATCGACGCGCTTGCGGGCGAGCGCAAAGAGCCGTTCATGATGCATTACAACTTCCCGCCGTTCTCGGTGGGCGAGACCGGCATGATGGGCTCGCCGAAGCGCCGCGAGATCGGCCACGGCAACCTCGCGCGCCGCGGCGTCAGCGCCGTGATGCCGGACATGACCACGTTCCCGTACATCATCCGCGTCGTCTCGGAGATCCTCGAGTCGAACGGCTCGAGCTCGATGGCCTCGGTGTGCGGCACGAGCCTCGCGCTGATGGACGCGGGCGTGCCTCTCAAGGCGCCGGTGGCCGGCGTGGCGATGGGCCTCGTGCTCGAGGGCGGCAAGTTCCAGGTGCTCACCGACATCCTCGGCGACGAGGACCACCTCGGCGACATGGACTTCAAGGTCGCGGGATCGGCTGAGGGCGTTACCGCCCTGCAGATGGACATCAAGATCGAGGGCATCACGCGCGAGATCATGCAGGTCGCGCTCGAGCAGGCCCACAAGGCCCGCCTGCACATCCTCGGCGAGATGGCGAAGGTGATCACCAGCGCCCGGCCGAACATGTCCGAGTGGGCGCCGACCATCATCACGATGAAGATCGACCCGGAGAAGATCCGCGAGGTCATCGGCAAGGGTGGCGCAGTCATCCGTGGCATCACCGAGGAAACCGGCGCCACGATCGACATCGAGAACGACGGCACGGTCAAGATCGCGTCCGTGAACGGCGCTGCCGGCCGGGAAGCCCAGAAGCGGATCGAGCTGATCACCTCCGAGGTCGAGGTCGGTGCGGTCTACGAGGGCAAGGTCGTGCGCCTGATGGACTTCGGCGCGTTCGTGCAGATCCTGCCGGGCAAGGACGGCCTGGTGCACATCTCGCAGATCTCCGAGGAGCGCGTCGAGCGCGTGAGCGACAAGCTCAACGAAGGCGACGTCGTGCGGGTGAAGGTGCTCGAGGTCGACCGCCAGGGTCGCGTGCGCCTGTCGATGCGGAACGTCGACGGCTGAGGCGGAGGAAGCGGGTAGTGATCAGCGGTTAGCGGATAGTGGCCAGACGCGCCGGCGGCGCGCTGCTTCACTAACCGCTGATCCACTGATCACTACCCGCTTTCCTATTCCTTTTCTTCCCGCCCCCACGGCCGCGGAATCCGGTTGAACACTTCTTCCTGCAGCGCCTTCCAGCGCTGGTAGTTCTTCTGCGCGACCGCGGTGACCGTCTCGACCGGGTCGATGCCCAGCACGTTCTTGAACTTCTCCCGAAGCTCGCGCTGATCGCGGGCAAACTGCTGGATGCTCTCGTCGAGGTAGCGGCCGACGAAATCGTGCAGGCCGCTGCCGTAGGTGCGGATTACCTGCGAGAGGAAGTCGCGGCTCATCAGCGACTCGCCGGCACCTTCCTGCTCGGCGATGACCTGCAGCAGGATGCTGCGCGTGATGTCCTGCTGCGACTTTCGATCCAGCACGACGAAGTCCACCCGCTCCACGACCAGGCGTCGCACGTCGGCCAGCGTCACGTAGCGGCTCTCGACAGTGTCGTACAGGCGCCGGTTCGGGTACTTGCGGATGACGCGAGGCGCGTTCTTGCCGCCCTCGGATGCCTGCGCACCGCTCTTCGCCCGCTTGGTCTTCGCTCTGGTCGTCATTGTCATGTATTCCTGTTCCTGAACTCTCTACAGCGCGGCCGGTGCCATGCGCGACCCCAGCCCGGCCATGCGCTCCGGGCGCCAGTGCGTGACTGCCCAGTCCCACACCGCTGCAACGCCGCCTCGCGCCAGCTCGGAGGGAGGCTCCTGCCCCAGAAACTCGAGCGCGGCCACCGCAAGTCGGGCCGGCGCGGCAAGCATCAGTCCGGGCGCATCTTCGGACTTTGAAAGCTTAAGGCCGTCGCGTCCCACGGCAAGTGGGATGTGCATGTATGTGAGCAGCGGCAAACCGAGGGCCTGCTGCAGCAGTATCTGCCGCGGCGTGCTCGAAAGCAGGTCCGCGCCCCGGACTATGTCCAGAATGCCCTGCTCGGCGTCGTCGACGACGACGGCGAGCTGGTATGCGAACAGGCCGTCGCGGCGCCTCAGGACGAAATCCCCGACGCACCGGGCGACGTTGGAGACCCGCAGGCCCTGGACGCGGTCCACGAACTCGACGTCCCGGTCAGGCACCCGGAACCGCAGGGCTGCTCCCGCCGCCGGAGTCGCCGGCAGCCGGCAGGCATTGCGGCGGATGGAACAGCTCGTCGCCCGCGTCGGGGCGCTGGTTTTCGGGCAGGGCGGCCAGCGCCGCCCGAGTGCACGTGCAATTCCGGAGCTGGCCATTCGCTGCAAGGCGGTCGAGCGCGGCGCGATAGGCGTCGAGCCGCGTGCTCTGCCGCAGCACCGCGCCATCCCAGTGCAATCCGAGTCGGTCCAGTGTGGCGAGGATGTCGTCCGCGGCGCCGGGCTTCTCGCGGGGCGGATCGAGGTCCTCGATCCGGAGCAGCCATTCGCCATTGCGTGCCCGGGCTTCGAGCCAGCTCGCGACTCGCCGCGACCAGCGACCCGAAGTGCAGCGGGCCGCTCGGTGACGGTGCGAAACGCCCCCGGTACGGCCGGGACGGCTCAACGGTACCAGTCGTCGCGATCGCCGAACTGCTTTTCGCGCCGCTCACGGCGTTCCTGCGCCTCGACGCTCAGCGTGGCGACGGGGCGGGCCTCGAGACGCTTGACGCCGATGGGCTCGCCGGTTTCGAGACAGTAGCCGTAGGACCCGTCCTCGATGCGCTTCAGGGCTTCGTCGATCTTGCGGATGAGCTTGCGCTCCCGGTCACGCGTGCGCAGCTCGAGGCTGAACTCGGACTCCTGGGTGGCGCGGTCATTCGGGTCGGGGAAATTCGACGCCTCGTCCTTCATGTGCAGCATGGTTCGATCCACTTCCTGCATCAGGTCCTGCTTCCAGCTGGACAGGATGTAGCGGAAGTGATCGAGCTGCTCCTTGCTCATGTATTCCTCGCCCTTGCGAGGAACGTACGGCTCGACGTTGCGCGGGCCGGAAAGCAGGCTCATGCCGGGACGCAGGTCCACGGCAGGCCGGGGAGGCTGGACGGTCTTGATGACCATGGCAGGCGCGGGAGCCGCAGCCTTCTCCTTCGCCACCGCCTTCACCGGGGCCTTGACCGCGGCCTTGGCCGCCGCAGGCCTGGCAGGCACGCGGGTTACAGGTGCCTTCGACGCGGGCTTCGCCGGAGCAGCCTTGGCCTTTTTGACGGGCTTGGCGGCAGGCTTGGCAGTCGTCTTGGCAGAAACTGTCTTCTTGGGCCTGGTCGGCTTGGCAGACGGTTTCTTTGCAGGCATCTACGGACTCCGGGCGGATGGTCGAAGGACGCGGGATTATACAGACCGGCAGCGGCCGGTCCACCCATTCGGACGGGCGCCGCGCAGGGCCTCGGGAACGACCGGCGGGGCGCTTCCGGGTGCTGTGAGAGAGGCTGCTTTCTTTTACACTTGCGCACCTTCCACGAGCCCCCTTCCGTCGCGGGTGAACGATGCGCCTGACCAAGATCAAGCTGGCCGGATTCAAGTCTTTCGTCGACCCGACGACGATCAGCCTTCCGAGCAGCCTCGTCGGCGTGGTCGGACCGAACGGCTGCGGCAAGTCGAACATCATCGACGCCGTGCGCTGGGTGATGGGCGAGATCTCGGCCAAGCACCTGCGCGGCGACTCGATGGCGGACGTCATCTTCAACGGCTCCGCGTCGCGCAAGCCGGTCGGCAATGCCTTCGTCGAACTCGTCTTCGACAACTCGGACGGCAAGCTCGGCGGCGAGTACGCGAGCTACGCGGAGGTTTCGCTGAAGCGGCTGGTCTCCCGCGACGGTACGTCGTCGTATTTCCTGAACGGCGTGCGTTGCCGCCGCAAGGACATCACGCAGCTGTTCCTCGGCACCGGCCTCGGCTCGCGCAGCTACGCGATCATCGAGCAGAACATGATCTCGCGCGTCATCGAGGCGAAGACCGACGAGATGCGGGCCTTCCTCGAGGAGGCCGCCGGCATTTCGCGCTACAAGGAGCGGCGCCGCGAGACCGAGAGCCGCATCGCGCACACGCGCGAGAACCTGGCCCGCCTGAGCGACCTGCGCGACGAGGTCGAGAAGCAGCTCCGGCACCTCCAGCGCCAGGCCGCGACCGCGCGCCGCTACCAGGCGCTGAAGCAGGAAGAGCGGCAGCTGCAGGCGGAACTGCTGGCGCTGCGTCTGCGCGAGGTCGAGTCCGAGGCCGGCGCGCGCCAGGCGATCCTGGGCGAGCGTGACCTCGCGCTGCAGTCGGCGCTCGCGGAGCAGCGCTCCGTTGAAGCCGCGATCGAGCGTGCGCGCCGCGACCACGACTCGCATGGCGAGGCGCTTGCCGCGGTACAGGGTCGTTATTACCAGGTTGGTGCCGAGATATCGCGCACCGAGCAGGCGATGGAGCATGCGCGCGAGATCCGCAGCCGCCAGCGCCAGGAACTCGAGCAGATCGCGCAGGGCCTCCAGGATGCAGGCACGCATCGCGTACGGGATGTCGAGCAGGCGGCGGCGCTCGAGGTCCTGCTCGCCGAGCTGGGCCCCACGCTCGAGGCGGCCCGTGCCGCGGAAGTAGGACTCGACTGCACGCCTGTCCGAGTCGGAAGGCGCGATGCAGGCCTGGCAGGAGCACTGGGAAGTATTCAACCAGTCCCTGCGATCCGCGTCGTCCTCGGCCGAAGCCGAGCGCGCGCGCCTCGGCGAAATGGACAACCAGCTCGGTCGGCTCGTGGCGCAGCGCGAACGCGCGGCGCAGGAACACGGCGCCCTGTCGGCCGCCGACGTCGCGGCGACGCTGGCGGAGGTCGAGCGCTCGGAAGCCGAAGCACGTGCGGTCCTCGAGGCGGCCCGGGCGCGAATCGGCGAGCTCGTCGCCGCGTCTGCAGTCGGAGCGCACGCGCGAGCGCGAACTCGCCGAGGCCGCGCAGGCGGCACGACGCGAGACCCAGGAGGTCGAGGGCCGCATCGTTTCGCTCGAGGCGCTGCAGCGCGCGGCGCTGGGGCAAGGGCAGGGCAAGGTCGTCGACTGGCTCAAGTCGCGCGGGCTCGACGGAAACCAGCGCCTCGCGCAACAGCTGTCGGTGGAATCCGGGTGGGAGCGCGCCGTCGAGACGGTGCTGGGGTCCTACCTCGAAGCGGTGTGTGTCGAGTCGATCGATGACGTGGCGGGCACGCTCGAGAGCCTCGCATCCGGCACGGTGACGTTCTTTGCGGCCGGGCAGGGCCCGGTCGGCAGCGGTTACGACGCCGGTTCGCTGCGCTCGCGGGTGCAGGGGCCGAGCGGTCTCGACGCGCTGTTCGACGGCATCGTCGCAACCGATTCGCTGGCCGAGGCGTTGTCGGTACGCAGGCAGCTGAAGGCCGGACAGTCCGTGATCACGCGGCAGGGGATCTGGATCGGTCCGGACTGGCTGCGCGTCAGCCGTGACCGGGACGCGCACGAAGGCGTGATCGAGCGCGAGCACGACCTGCGGCGGCAGCGCTCGGAACTCGAGCGGCTGCAGTCCCGGCATCGTGAGCTCGACCTGCAGCTGGAGGCACATCGCGCCGCCGTGCGCGACATGGAGGATCGGCTCGCATCGGAGCAGTCCCAGCTGGCGCAGACCGGCACCGCCCACATGTCGCTGCGCTCGCAGTTCGACAGCCTGCGCGCCCGCTCCGAGCAGCGCAGCGCGCGCATGCAGCAGCTGGCCGCCGAACTCGCCGAGCTCGAAAGCGCGCTCGAGGTTGCCAACGCCGGCAATCGCTCGACCCGGGGCCGGCTCGAAGAGGCCATCGAAGCCATGGCCGGGCTCGAGGACCGGCGCAAGGAACTCGAGGCGGACAGGGAGAGCCTGCGCCAGAGGCTCATGGAGGCCCGTGCCCTCGCCGAGGAGCATCGCAACGCCGCCCGCGAGGTCGCCATCCGTGTCGAATCGCGGCGCGCGAGCCACGAGTCGCTGCTGGCGGGAATCGCACGGCTCGACGGACAGATGGCGCAGTTCTCGTCGCGTCGCACGGACCTCGAGGCGGAACTCTCGACGGGAGAAGCGGCCGAGAACGGGCTCCGGCAGACGCTCGAATCGGCGCTGCAGGTGCGGGTCGCAGTCGAGGAAGAGCTGGCCGGCGCTCGCCGCGCAATGGAAGCGGTGGACGCCAACCTGCGTCAGCTCGACGAACGGCGCATGGGCACCGAGGCAGCCGTGCAGGAGGCCCGCGACCTGCTCGAGAACGTGAAGTTCTCGGTCCAGGAGCTGAGGGTGCGCCGGGAAACGCTGCTCGAGCAGTTCGCCGCCACGCGCCTCGAACTGCAGGATGTCGTCGCCGCGCTCGTCGCCGAGGCCAACGTCACGGGCTGGGAGAGCCGGCTCGCGGAAACCTCGGAGAAGATCGAGCGACTCGGGCAGGTGAACCTCGCGGCCATCGACGAGTTCAAGGAGCAGTCCGAGCGCAAGGAATACCTCGACCGCCAGTTCACCGACCTGAACGACGCGCTCGCGACGCTCGAGGACGCGATGCGCAAGATCGATCGCGAGACGCGCAGCCGCTTCCAGGACACGTTCGACCGCGTCAATGCCGGCCTGAAGGACAAGTTTCCCCGCCTGTTCGGCGGCGGGCACGCCTACCTCGAGCTCGTCGGCGAGGACGTGCTCGAGTCCGGAGTCGCCATCATGGCGCGCCCGCCCGGCAAGCGGAACAGTTCGATCAGCCAGCTGTCGGGCGGCGAGAAGGCGCTCACCGCCGTCGCGCTCGTGTTCTCGATCTTCGAGCTCAATCCCGCGCCTTTCTGCCTGCTGGACGAGGTCGATGCGCCGCTCGACGAGAACAACGTCGGCCGTTTCTGCGAGATCGTCAGGGAGATGTCCGGGCGCGTACAGTTCGTATTCGTGACGCACAACAAGTCGACGATGGAACTCGCGAACCAGCTGCTCGGTGTCACCATGCACGAGCCCGGGGTCTCGCGGCTCGTGACCGTCGACGTCGAAGAGGCCGTGCGCCTGGCCGCGGTCTGACGAAGCAAGATGTCGGAGCTGCGCTGGATATTGCTCGGAGCCGGCCTCGCGCTGATCGCGGGGATCTACCTGTGGGGCCTGCGCGCGCGGCGCAGGTCGGCCGCTGCCGAGCCTGCTCGTGCCGTCATTTTCGAGCAGCCCCCGGCCTCCGAACGACTCGAGCCGGCGCGGATCGAGCCCGCTCGTTGAGTTCGAGGACGATGCGCCGCCCGTCGACGAGCGGGAGTTCGTGCAGCAGGTCGACGCGACGACGACCTGCCGGCGACGCGCTCACAGCCTGCCGGCCGGCGCGAGCCGACGCTCGGGCAGCGCCTGGTGGCTGCGGAGCCCGAGATACAGCCGCAGCCGATGTTCGCGGATGAGCGGGAGCATGTTCCCGAGACGGACGAGCCGGATCCGCGCGAGGACGACACGCGAGACCGCGGTCGTGGCCCGCGCCCAGCGCATCGTCGCCATTCGCGTCACCGCACCGTCGCCATCCCGGTTCGAGGGCTCGCTGCTGCAGGAAGCACTCGCGGCCGAAGGGTTCGAATTCGGCCGCTACCAGGTGTTCCATCGCCTCGACAAGACCGGCCGGCCCGTCATCAGTCTCGCCAGCCTGCGCGAGCCGGGGACTTTCGACCCGGCCACGATGGCGGGTGCCGCTTACGCCGGCGTCGCGCTCTTCTCGGTACTGCCGGGTCCGGTGCCGGCCCAGCAGGCATTCGAGGAACTGCTCGCGGTCGGACGCTCGTTTGCGGGACGGCTCGGCGGCAACCTGCAGGACGAGCGGGGTGCTCCGCTCAGCGTGCATCGAGTGGCCCAGCTGCGCGAGGAGATGACGAATCTCGATCGTGCCCAGTCCGGACAATCCGGCCGCTGAAGCGGACGCAATGGCAGCCAGCGTCGATGTGAAGCGCGCCGCCGAAATCCGCCGGCTGATCGAGCACCACAACTACCGCTACTACGTCCTCGACGACCCCGAGGTCTCCGACGCCCGTTACGACGAGCTGATGCGCGAACTGCGCGAGCTCGAGAAGGCCCATCCGGAGCTCGCGGTCGGACGACTCGCCGACCCAGCGCGTCGGCGCGGTCCCATCCAGGGAATTCGCGGAGGTCGTCCACTCCGTGCCGATGCTGTCGCTCGAGAACGCGTTCACCGAGCAGGATGTGCTCGACTTCGATGGCCGGGTACGCGAACGACTCGACGTCGAGCAGGTCGAGTACTCGGCGGAACCCAAGATCGACGGCCTCGCCATCAGCCTGCGCTACGAGCGCGGCCGCCTGGTGCAGGCCGCAACGCGCGGCGACGGCGCCACGGGCGAGGACGTGACGGCCAACGTTCGCGCGATCCGTTCGGTCCCGTTGCACCTGCTCGGGCGGCGACGTCCCCGCGGTCCTCGAAGTCCGCGGAGAGGTCTTCATGACCCGGCGTTCGTTCGAGAAACTCAATCTCAGGCAGTCCGAAAAGGGCGAGAAGACGTTCGCCAATCCGCGCAACGCCGCGGCGGGCAGCCTGCGCCAGCTCGATCCGCGCATCACGGCCAGCCGCTCGCTCGACCTGTATTTCTATGGCGTCGGAACCGCCGAGGGCTGGACCCAGCCGCAGCGGCACAGCGAGGTGCTCGCGGCGCTGCGTGCCTTCGGCCTGCGCACCTGCCCTGAAGTCGACGTGGTGCAGGGCGCCGCAGGCTGCCTCGAGTACTACGCGCGGATCGGCGGACGGCGCGACTCGCTCGGGTACGACATCGACGGCGTCGTCTACAAGGTGGACCGCCTCGACTGGCAGCGCGACCTCGGGTTCGTCTCGCGCGCGCCGCGCTGGGCGCTCGCCCACAAGTTCCCGGCGCAGGAGGAGAACACGACGGTGCGGGACGTCGAGTTCCAGGTCGGCCGCACAGGAGCGCTCACGCCCGTCGCGAGACTCGAACCGGTGTTTGTCGGTGGCGTCACGGTGAGCAACGTGACGCTGCACAACATGGACGAACTCGAGCGCAAGGACGTCCGCATCGGCGACACGGTGGTGGTGCGCAGGGCGGGGGACGTCATTCCGGAAGTGGTGCGCGTGGTGCCGGAGCGGCGCCCGCCGGATGCGCGCCGAGTCCAGTTGCCGAGCCGCTGCCCGGTGTGTGGGTCGCACGTCACGCGCGCCGAGGGCGAAGCGGTTGCGCGCTGCACCGGCGGACTGGTCTGCCTTGCACAACGCCGCGAGGCGCTGAGCCACTTCGCGTCGCGCCGTGCCATGGACATCGAAGGGCTCGGCGACAAGCTGGTCGAGCAGCTCGTCGAGTCCGGCAGGGTCACGACGCCGGCCGATCTGTATACGCTCGGGACGGACGAGCTGGCCGCGCTCGATCGCATGGGCCCGAAGTCCGCGGCGAATCTCGTCGACGCACTGGATCGCAGCAAGCAGACCACGCTGCCGCGCTTCCTGTTCGCGCTCGGCATCCGCGACGTCGGCGAAGCCACCGCGCTTGCCCTTGCGCAGCATTTCGGCAGCCTGCAGGCGCTGCAGCAGGCCAGCGTCGAGGAAATCCAGCAGGTTCGCGACGTGGGCCCCGTCGTCGCGGCGCACGTCCGGTCGTTCTTCGACGAGCCGGGCAACAGCGAGGTCGTCGCTGCGCTGCGCCGGGCCGGCGTCAGCTGGCCTGAAGGGCGACGCGTGTCGCGGGCGACTGCCGAGGGCCCGATGACCGGTGAGGTCGTGGTGATCACGGGCACGCTCGGATCGATGAGTCGCGACGAAGCCCGCGATGCGGCGCGTGCTGCCGGCGCCACGGTGACGGACTCCGTGTCGCGCAAGACGACCCTGCTCGTGACCGGCGGCGAGCCGGGATCGAAGCTGCGCAAGGCCCAGGAACTGGGAGTGCGCGTGGTGGAAGAAGCGGAGTTCCTGCGACTGCTCGGCCGGGCGGGGCGCGAGTGAAGGGGACCGCACCGTGACGCGGTACGCGCTGCGCAGGCTGGTCGGTATCCTGCCGACGTTGCTTGCGATCGTCACGGCGGCGTTCTTCCTGATGAGACTCGCGCCTGGCGGACCGTTCGACGAGGAGCAGACCGTTCCGCCGGAGATCGAGGCGAACCTGCAGGCCGCTTACGGGCTCGACCAGCCGGTCCTCGTGCAGTATCGCAACTACCTCGCGGGCCTTCTGCATGGCGACCTCGGGCCTTCGTTCCGCATGAAGGACTTCAGCGTCGCCGAACTGATCGCGCGCGGACTGCCGGTGACGCTGACCATAGGCTCCGCCGCTCTCGCGCTCGCGCTGCTGCTCGGCGTGCCGCTCGGCCTGCTTGCGGCACGCAGGCACAACGGGTGGATCGACCACGCCGTGATGGGCATCGCACTTGCCGGCATCGCAGTGCCGAACTTCGTCGTGGCACCGGTGCTGGCGCTCGTCTTCGGCGTCCGGCTCGGCTGGCTGCCGGTCGCAGGCTGGGAGCCGGGCAGCCTGCGCCACGTGCTGCTGCCCGCCGTCACGCTCGCGCTGCCGTTCGTCGCCTACATCGCGCGACTGACGCGCGGCAGCCTGCTCGAGGTGCTGCAGTCGCCGTACATCCGCACGGCCCGGGCCAAGGGCCTCTCCGGCGGCGCGATCCTGCGCAGGCACGCGCTGAGGCCGACGCTGCTGCCAGTAGTGAGTTTCCTCGGGCCTGCGACCGCCGCGCTGCTCACCGGGTCGCTGGTGGTCGAGCAGGTGTTCGGCTTGCCGGGCATCGGCCGTTACTTCGTGCAGGGCGCCATCAACCGGGACTACACGCTCGTCATGGGCATGGTGGTCTTCTACGCGGTGCTGATCCTGTTGCTGAACCTCGCCGTGGACCTGCTCTACGGCTGGCTCGACCCGCGGATCCGTCATGAATAGCGCCGGCCGCGGGCTCCTCGCCGATGCCTGGCGGCGCCTCCGTCGCAACCGCGCCGCCATCGCCGCGCTGGCCATGCTCGGCGCACTCGTGGTCGCCTCGCTCGTCGGCCCGGCGCTGAGTCAATACAGCATCGACCAGGTGGACTGGACGCTCGCATCGCTTGCTTCGCCGCCGTCGCTCGAGAACGGTCACTGGTTCGGCACCGACAGCAACGGTCGTGACCTTTTCGTGCAGGGTCTGGGCCGGAACGCAGGTTTCACTGCTGGTTGCGCTGCTCGCCACGGCGGTCAGCCTGGTGATCGGCGTCGCATGGGGCGCGACGGCAGGTTACCTGGGCGGGCGGGTCGACGACTGGATGATGCGCTTCGTGGACGTGCTCTACGCGCTGCCCTACATGTTCTTCGTCATCATCCTGACGGTCGTGTTCGGGCGCAGCCTGTTCCTGATCTTCCTCGCCATCGGCGCGGTGGGCTGGCTCACGATGGCGCGCATCGTGCGCGGCCAGGCGCTGTCGCTGCGGCACCAGCCGTTCGTGGATGCCGCCATTACGCTCGGGTTGCCCGCGCATCGCATCATCGCGCGACACATCGTGCCGAACGTGGTCGGCACCGTGATCGTGTACGCGACGCTCACGGTGCCGCAGGTGATCCTCTTCGAGAGCTTCCTCAGCTTTCTCGGGCTCGGCGTGCAGGAGCCGCTCACGAGCCTGGGCCGGCTGGTCGCGGAGGGCGCCGTCGAAATGGAGAGCGCGCCGTGGCAACTGCTCGTACCGTCGGCGGTGCTCGCGACGATCCTGCTCTGCCTGAACTTCCTCGGCGACGGCCTGCGCGACGCGCTCGATCCGAGGCAGCGCTGAGATGAACGCGCCAGCCGCTGCTCGACATTCGCGACCTGCGCGTCGAGTTCGACACCGCCGACGGTACCGTGCGAGCCGTCACGGGCGTATCGCTCGAGGTCGCGGCGGGCGAATGCGTCGCGATCGTCGGTGAGTCGGGATCCGGCAAGAGCCAGCTGTTCCTCGCCTGTCTCGGGCTGCTGGCGGCGAACGGCCGGGCCGTCGGCTCGGCGCGACTCGTGGGCGAGGAACTCGTCGGCCGGACCGAGCACGACCTGTGCGCGCTGCGCGGCACGCGCGTGGCCATGGTCTTCCAGGACCCGATGAACACGCTCACGCCGCACCTGCGCATAGGCCGGCAGCTCACCGAGCTGCTGACGGATCGCGGCCTGCTCGGCGCGGCCGAAGCACGGCAGCGTGCGGTCGCGGCGCTCCATTCGGTCGGCATCCCGGATCCCGAGTCGCGCCTCGACCAGTACCCGCACGAGCTCTCCGGCGGGCAGCGCCAGCGCGTCGCCATCGCCATGGCGCTGATCGCGGGCCCGAAGCTGCTGATCGCCGACGAGCCGACAACGGCACTCGATGTCACCGTCCAGGCGCAGGTGCTCGGCGTGCTGCATGCGGCACGCGAGAGGGGCCTCGCAATCGTCATGATCACGCACGATCTCGGCGTCGTGGCCGGCATCGCGGACCGCGTGGCGGTGATGTACGCGGGGCGCATCGTCGAAGCGGCCGATGCGGCCGCACTGTTCGAGGCGCCCGCCCATCCCTACACCGCGGCGCTGCTCGCCTCGGTACCGCGTCTCACCGGCACGCAGCCGGAACGCCTCGTCAACATCGAAGGACAGCCACCGAGACCCTACGAGACCGTGCCCGGGTGTCGCTTTGCGCCTCGCTGTCCATCCGCCCGGGACCTCTGCCGCGCCACCGAGCCGGCCCTGCTGGCTGCGGGAGATCGCAGCGTCGCCTGCCACGCGCCACTGCCGCTGGGCTGGATCGCGATGAGCGCTCCGCTGCTCGAAGTGCGCGGCCTCGGAGTGGAGTACAGGCTGGGCGGCGGCTGGCTCGGGCCGGGGACGCGCCGGCTGCAGGCCCTGCGGGACGTCGACCTCGTCGTTCCCGAAGGACGCTCGGTCGGCATCGTGGGCGAGTCCGGCTGCGGCAAGTCCACGCTCGCCCGCGCGATCCTGGGCCTCGTAAGGCCGAGCGCCGGCGAAATCCGCTGGCGCGGCTGGACGGTCGACAGCGCGGACCGGGCGCGCATGCGGGAAATGCGCCGCGGCCTGCAGGTCGTGTTCCAGGATCCCTTCGGCAGCCTCGATCCGCGCATGACCGCGGGCGACAGCGTGCGCGAAGCGCTCGATGCGCTCGAGGACCCGGGCACTGCGGCGGAAAGCCGGCGTCGCGTCGAGGCGGCGCTCGTCGAGGTCGGGCTCGACGCCGGTTTTGCCAGCCGCTATCCGCACGAGCTGAGCGGAGGCCAGTGCCAGCGTGTCGCAATTGCACGCGCGACCGTCGTGCGGCCACGCCTGCTGATCTGCGACGAGGCAGTGAGTGCGCTCGACGTATCCGTGCAGGCGCAGATCGTCAACCTGCTGCACGACCTGAGCCGCCGCCACGGCATGGCGCTGCTCTTCATCAGTCACAACCTCGCGGTCGTTCGCCACCTGTGCGAGGACGTCGTGGTGCTCTATCTCGGCCGAGTCGTGGAGCGTGCGCCGCGCGACGCGCTCTTCGGCTCGCCACGACACCCCTATACGCGAGCGCTGCTCGCCGCGGTGCCCGAACCCGATCCTCGGCTCGCGTCCCGGGCGGTCGCCGCGACGGTCACGGAGGAGGGCACGCGTACGCCGCCCGGCGGCGGTGGCTGCGCCTTCGCGCCGCGCTGCGCTCACGCGATCGATCGCTGCCGTGGCGAGCGGCCGCTGCTCGAGGCTGCCGGTGACGAGCACACCGTCGCCTGCCACCGCTGGCGCGAGAGTGCGCCGACCTGAGCACGTTCAGGGCGCTGGTGGGATCGGAGGCGACTCTATGAGTTCAAGCAACTCACCGCTGGGTCCGCGCATGACGCCGACACGGCGGCCCGCGTAGGGCGCGTCGTCGAGCCTGCGCGGCGAGGCGAGCAGCCGCGACTCGAAAGGCTCGAGCGAAGGGACGGTAAAGCTGACCATGGCCATGCCGCCGGGCAGTCCCGTCTCGCCGCGCGACGGCGGTTCGGACGCGGCGGGATACTCATCCACCTCGATCAGGAACCGCTCCGGAAGCCGGACGATGGCCAGCGGAAACGTCTGGTCCGCCGGCATGCCCCATGCCTGCGCGAGCACGGCGACGCGCGATGGCGCGGGCTCGGTCACCGGCAGCCCGAAGGTCTGCGAATAGAAGTCGAGCGTACGACGGATGTCGTGCACGCCCAGCACGACGATGAACACGCGATCCACGAAGCTCTGCGCAGAGCCCAGGTTGAATTTCGACTTGCCCGGCGGGATGCGCGTGAAATAGAACAACTCGCCCGCCGGACCCAGCGCCTGCATCGCGACCACTGCCGGGTTCATGTCGAGCGGGGCGGGCGGCCCGATCACGCGGAACTTCGAATCGGCGAGCCTGCGTTCGAGGGCCGGGGGATCCTCGACGAGGATCTCCGTGGCATTCCAGCCGAGAGTCCTGAGCGCCGGCCTCACGGTCGACGTGCCCTTGACCAGCCGCAGGTACACGGGCTCACCGCTGCTCGGCTGCACCAGCACGAAGGGCTGGCCGGCGAGCAGCGGCATGGCCCAGGCGCCTGGCGACCGATTCGCTCACCTGGCCGCTCTCGACGGCGCGATATTCGAGGGTGTCGACGTACGCCCGCGCGACGGCATCCGGATCCGGCACGACCAGCGTGACGGCTACGATGGAACTCAGCACCGGGCGCCCCTCCGCCATCGAGGACGACGGCATCATATGCGCCAGGCCCGTGCGCGTCCGGCCCACTGCGGAAAACAACGGGTTGCGGGTCTCGCGTGCCGGCCGATAGTATGCAGAAGTCAGGTTTTTCGCATACGCGCGCCGGCACCATGCACATCCCCGACGGGTTCATCGACTTGAGGACGGCAGCGGCGGCCGCGGTGCTGGCCGGCGTCGGCATTGCCATTGCGCTGCGCGACGTGCGACGCCAGTTGCCGCCGCGACGCGTGCCGCTGATTGGTCTCGCGGCCGCGTTCGTCTTCGCCGCGCAGATGCTCAATTTTCCGGTGGCCGCAGGAACGTCCGGGCACCTGATCGGCGCCGTGCTGGTGTGCGTGCTGCTCGGGCCTGCTGCGGCAGTGATCGTCATGACGACCGTCCTCGTGCTGCAGTGCCTGATGTTTGCGGACGGCGGCGTGACCGCGCTCGGCGCGAACGTGCTCAACATGGGTGTGATCGCACCGACCGTCGGTTACATCGTCTACTCGGCATTGCGGCGCAGCGGGCCCGGAGGGCTGCGGTCCGTACTGCTGGCGGCGGGCTTCGCCGCGTGGTGCTCGACGCTCGCCGCCGCGCTTGCCTGCGCGGTCCAGCTCGCGGCCTCCGGCGCCGCGCCGTGGAACCTCGCGCTGCCCGCCATGGGCGGCATACACATGCTGATCGGGCTGGGCGAAGCGGTGATAACGATGCTGGTCGTCGCCGTGGTCGCGCGCGCGCGGCCCGAGCTGATCGACGGCACTGATTCCGGCCCCATGTCGCACCGCGCGCTGCTCGCCTACGGCAGCCTGGCAACCCTTGCCCTGCTGGTGTTCGTCGCGCCGGTCGCGAGTTCGTTGCCGGACGGGCTCGACTGGGTCGCCGGTCGTCTCGCCTTTGCACAGCAGGCCACGACGCTGCAGGCTGCCCCGCTCGAGGGCTATTCGCTCGACGTCGCCGCCGCATCGCCCGGCATGGCGACCGTGCTGGCGGGGCTGATCGGGGCCGCGGTCGCTTTCGCGGTCGCCTGGTTCGTGGCACGGGCCCTTACGCCGGCGAGTCGCTCGCCGGCGACGCGCTGAAGCGGGACGCCGGGACACATCGTGATACGCGAGCGCCTGCTGAGCCCTTACCAGCACGGCGCGAGCGTGCTGCATCGGCTGCCGCCAGGCCTCAAGCTCGGTGCTGCTCTCGCCTGCATCCTGCTGATCGTGCTGCTGCCGCGCAATGCATGGGGCATGCACGGCGCGCTGGCCGCCGGCCTTGCGGTCATTGCCATCGCATCGCGCGCATCGATCCGCCAGCTCCTGTTGCGGCTGCTGCTGGTCGAGCCGCTCGTGATCGGCATCGCACTGCTTGCATTGCTGCGGCCGGACGGCGGCATGCTGTTCCTGTCGATGATCACCAAGAGCACGCTGTGCCTCGCATGCATGATCCTGCTGACCGCGACGACGCGTTTCTCGGACATCCTCGACGTGCTGCGACGCCTGCACGTGCCGACGCTGCTGATCACGAGCCTCGCCCTGACGCACCGCTTCATGTTCGTGCTCGTCGAAGAGATGCAGCGAATGCTGCGTGCGCGACGCAGCCGCACGTTCGCCGAAGATCGCGCCGCGACCTGGAGCGGGTCGGCGCAGGTCGCCGGACGGTTGTTCGTGCGCGCTTCCGAGCGGGCCGAGCGGGTCTATCTCGCGATGTGCGCGCGCGGCTGGGAGCAGTGACGTGATTGCCGTACGCGGCCTCAGTTATCGCTATCCGGACGGGCACGATGCGCTGCTCGACGTGTCGTTCACGCTGGCGGCCGGCGAACGGGTGGCGCTGATCGGTCCGAACGGGGCGGGCAAGTCCACGCTGCTGCTGCACCTGAACGGCCTGCTGCCGGACCGTCCACCGTCGACGCCGGCCGTCACCGTGGACGGGCTGCCGGTGGCCGAGGCGAATCTCCGCGAGATCCGCCGCAGGGTCGGCCTGCTGTTCCAGGACCCGGACGACCAGCTTTTCTGTCCGACCGTATGGGAAGACGTCGCCTTCGGGCCGCGGCAGCTCGGCCTGCGCGAACCCGAGTTGTCACGACTCGTTACGGAGTCGCTGGCGCAGGTGGGCCTCGCCGGATTCGAGGAACGCCTGCCGCATCATCTCAGCCGGGGCGAGAAGCGCCGCGCCTGCCTCGCGGGCCTGCTCGCATGCGACGCCCGAGTGCTGGTGCTCGACGAACCGACCAGCGACCTCGATCCGCGCGGCCGGCGCGAACTGATGGCACTGCTGTCGCGCCTTCCGGTGGCCCAGCTGATCGCCACGCACGACCTCGAGTTCGTCGTCGAGATCTGCCCGCGCACGATCGTGCTGGATGGCGGGCGGATCGTCGCCGACGGCCCGACCCGCCGGCTGCTGGACGACGAACCGCTCATGCTCGCCCACGGTCTCGAGCGCCCGCACATCCTGCGGCACAGCCACCCGCACTGATAAGCGTCTGCCGCCGGCGAGGCGGTCCTCGAACCGTACTTGCGGTGTGTCCTCTCGCCACCGCCCGGCCATTGGTTTATCGTTCGGGGGAGCGCAACCGCAACGGGGGACCGATGCCAAACTCGATCAAGCACACCCGCAGCCGCGAGGCGGCTTCCTGGCTGAGGAAGGAAATCATCGAGCAGAAGGCGCGCTTCAGGAAGATCGAGCGCGAGATGAACGTCACCATCGCGGCCCAGCGCGACAAGTGGATCGACGCGTTCCTCGAGCGCCTCCAGACGCGCGGCTACCACGTCCATTTCAACATGATGCGCAAGATCAAGCCGGAGGAGATCCCGAAGCGGCCGAAGCGCAAGTTCAAGGTCGTGTTCTGATCCCGGAAACGCCTCCTCAGGAGACCGCCAGATGGCCCGTCCGCACATCGAACCGTTCGTCGACCGCGAAGTCCCGTTCAAGAAGATGACCCTGCCCGGGTTCCCCAAGGGCATGCACTACAAGATGCTGAGCCTCGACACGGACACGGGCGCCTGCTCGATGACCGTGATGTTCGAGCCCGGCTACGAGCTGCCGCCCGGCATGAGCTACAGCGAGATGGAGCTGTTCGTCATGAACGGCTACATCGAGATGGACGGCCAGAAGCACGGCCCGGGCACCTACGTATGCCTGCCCGCGGGCGTGACGCTGCCGGCCATGAAGATGCCGCGCGGCATCACCGCGCTGATGTTCTACAACTACGGCGAGCCTTCGTTCGTCGAGTCCGATGCCGACCATCCGCTCGCCGAGCGCGACAAGCTGATCCGCGTCAACGCCTACGACGACCTGCAATGGAGTTCGACGAACTTCTTCCCGGCCACGGCCCCGGGCTGCATGGTCAAGATCCTCAAGTTCGACGAGCGCACGCAGGCCTTCACGTTCATGTACTGCATGACGCCGAACTTCTGGCAGGACAACATCTCGTACCACGACTGTGCCGAGGAGGCGTACCACATCTGGGGCACGTCCTGGATGATGCAGTTCGGCGAGTTGCCGACCGGCGGCTATTTCTGGCGGCCACCGTACATCAACCACGGCGCGTTCCAGTGCAAGCTCGGCACGCTCGCCATCGGCCGCACCGACAGCCAGCTCTACAACCACTTCCACTTCAATCCGTGGACCACGCCCGAGGAGAACCGCGAACGGGCCGGCGCGCGCATGCTCGCGTGGAAGCCCGAGCTCTACCAGTGGGTCGCGACCGGCGACCACAACCATCCGGCGGATTTCGAGTTTCCGCATGCCCACTACGACGAGAAGGGCGACCGGATCTGGCACCACCACGACGGTGGCGACCTCGACCACAACCATGGTCGCGGACCACGTGGCGGCGCGCGCAAGGCGCCTGCGCGCAAGAAATAGGCGGACGGCCCGGGCGGGTGCATGGCAGGACCGCTGCAGGGCGTCGTCGTACTGGACCTGAGTCGCATCCTGGCCGGCCCCTGGGCGACGCAGGTGCTCGCGGATTTCGGGGCCGAGGTCATCAAGGTCGAGCACCCGCGCGGCGGCGACGACACGCGCAGCTGGGGGCCGCCTTACCTCAAGGACGAGGCGGGCCTCGATACCACTGAGTCCGCCTACTACCTGTCCGCCAATCGCGGCAAGCGCTCGGTCGCCATCGACATTGCGACAGCCGAGGGCCAGTCGCTGGTGCGACGCCTCGCCACGCAGGCCGACGTGCTGGTCGAGAACTTCAAGGTTGGCGGCCTCGCCCGTTACGGGCTCGCCTACGACGACCTCGCGTCGCTCAACCCGCGCCTCGTGTACCTCTCCATCTCGGCGTTCGGCCAGGACGGACCGGCCGCGGCCGAGCCCGGCTATGACGCGATGATCCAGGCGATGGGCGGTCTCATGAGCCTCACCGGCGTGCCCGACGGTGAACCGGGGGCGGGGCCGCAGAAGGTAGGGGTCGCCGTCGCGGACCTGATGTGCGGGATGTACGCGGTCGCTGCCGTCCTCGCGGCGCTCAACGAGCGTCGTGACTCGGGCCGCGGCCAGTTCATCGACCTGTCGCTGCTGGACACGCAGGTCGCGTGGCTCGCGAACCAGAACCTGAACTACCTCGTATCGGGCGAGGCGCCGGGGCGGCGGGGCACGGCGCACCCGAACATCGTGCCGTACCAGTCGTTCCGCACGGCCGATGGATTCCTGATGCTCGCGGTCGGCAACGACGCGCAGTTCGCCCGCTTCTGCGCAGTCGCCGGAGCGGCGGAACTCGCGGCAGACCCGCGCTTCGTGACGAACCAGGACCGCGTTGCCCATCGCGGGGAGCTGGTGCCGCGAATCGAGGCCATCCTGCTCACACGCACGAGCGCCGCGTGGCTCGCGGATCTGCGCAAGGCCCAGGTGCCGTGCGGGCCGATCAACGACCTTGCGCAGGTCTTCGCCGAGCCCCAGGTGCGCCATCGGCAACTCAGGCTCGACCTGCCTCACCCTCTGTCCGGCAGTGTCCCCGGGGTTCGCAATCCGGTGTTGTTTTCGCGCACGCCGCTGCAATACGACCGGCCGCCGCCGCCGCTGGGAGCCGACACCGACGAGGTGCTTCGGCAGCGCCTGGGGCTCGATCCCGGCGCCGTGGCAGCGCTGCGCAGCCGCGGGGTCGTGGCGTGAAGTCCGTCCTGTGCAGGCCTCCCGCCCCGGTCCATAATTGATGCGATTGCAGCTGGCAGAGTTCGCCCATGTCCACCCGCACGATTCGCCCGAGCCCGAGCCTCGCAAACGTCCGTTACGAGATCCGCGGCCGCCTGGCCCGGCGTGCCAACGAGATGGAGCGGCTGGGCTACGACATCGTTTCGCTGAACATCGGCAACCCGGGCGCCTTCGGCTTCCGCACGCCCGAGACGATGCGGCTCGCGATGATCGAGAACCTGCGCTCCGCCGAGGGGTACTGCCACCAGAAAGGCATCTTCCCCGCACGCGAAGCGGTGGTGATGCAGCAGCAGGAACGCGGCGTCCGGGGTGTCACGGCCGACGACGTGTTCATCGGCAACGGCGTGAGCGAACTGATCGACCTGACGCTGCGCGCGCTGCTCGCCGCGGACGAGGAGGTGCTGGTCCCGAGCCCCGACTATCCGCTCTGGACCGCTGCGGTGAACCTGAACCGCGGCCGGGCGGTGCACTACCCGTGCCCGCCGGAGCGCGGCTTCATCCCGAGCCCGGAAGAGATCGAGTCGCTGATCACCAAGCGCACCCGCGCGATCGTGGTCATCAACCCGAACAATCCCACCGGCGCGGTCTATCCGCGGCACGTCCTCGAGGCGATCGCCCGCATCGCGGAGAAGTACCACCTGGTCGTGCTCGCGGACGAGATCTACGACCAGATGACCTACGACGGCGCCGAGTTCGTGCCGATGGCGACGCTCGTGCAGCACACGCTGTGCGGCACGCTGAGCGGCCTCTCGAAGGTCTATCGCGCCTGCGGCTATCGCGTCGGCTGGGCCGCTTTTTCGGGCGACGTGGAGCATTCGCGCGAGTACCTTTCCGCGCTCGAACTGCTCTCGTCGCTGCGCCTGTGCAGCAACGTGGCGGGGCAGTGGGCCGTGCAGACGGCGCTCGGCGGCTACCAGAGCATCCGCGAACTGGTGACCCCCGGCGGGCGGCTGTACGAGTCGCGCAAGGCGATCGTCGATGCCGTCGGGCGCAGCCGCTTCCTGTACCTGACGCCGCCGATGGGTGCCATGTACGCATTCGTCGGCGTGCAGACCGAGTCGCTGCCCGATTTCGACGACCAGCAGTTCGCGCTCGACCTGCTCGAGCACAAGCACGTGCTGGTCGCTCCGGGCACCAGCTTCAACGTGCCGTACCGCAATCACTTCCGCATCACGAACCTGCCGGAGCCGCAGATGATCGCGGACGTGTTCGGGCGCATGGAGGAGCTGCTGCACAACTACGCGGTCGGCGACATGCCGGTCACGCGGCCGAACCCGGCGCTGCGCGTGGTCGATGCGGCGGCAAAAGGCTGAACGTTTCTAGAAATAGCCTGTAAGGCATTGAAATAAAGAATAAAACGGTCGTGGAAATTGACGATCTGCGACCCGATGCCTGCTGGGTAACTCCGACCCGCCGGCTGGCCCACTACCTGCGCCGCCGGTTCGACGAAGCCTGCACCGGACAGGGCCTGGAGGTCTGGCACACGCCGGACGTCGTGACCTGGTCAGCCCTGGTCGAGCGCCTGTTCGCGCTCGAGCGCCAGGCAGGGCGCGTGGCAGGACGCTGGCTGCCCGACAGTGCCGCCCGGCTGGTCTGGGAACGCATCGTGGAGCGCGATCCAGCCACCGCAGGACTGGTGTCGCCTGGCCTGCTCGGTCGCCCGGCGTACGAATCGTGGCGCCGCATGCACGCCTACCAGATCCCGCCCGAAGTCATTGCCGCGGGCGACACGCCGGAAACGGCGGCGTTCGCGCGCTGGGCCGAAGAGTACGCGGCGTTTCTGGACCGACACGGGTGGGTGGACGAATCACGTGCGGTGGCACGTCTGAGCCCTGATGCGAGCGGCATGACGCTCGAATTCATCGGCTTCGATGCGCTGACGCCGGCGCAGCAGTCGTACCTGCAGCGGCTGGAGCGATCGGGCGCAACCGTGAGCCACCGGCTCGCCCGGGCAGACTCCCGAGTCCATAGTCTGGGTCGAGTACGTCGATCGAATCGCCGAATACGATGCGGCGGCACGCTGGGCGGCGCAGCGACTCGAGCGACGACCCACGGATCGTCTTGCAATCGTGGTGCCCGGCCTTGCCGCCGAGCGGGACGACCGTCCGCCGCGTCATCGAGCGTGTGCTGGTCCCGGCCGCCACGCTGACCGGCGGGCCGGCACCGGAATCGCAGGGCATATGAACTTGCCGCGGCGCGCGCGCTGTCGGAACGGCCCCTGGCGGCTGCCGCGCTCGAGATCCTGGATGCATTCGCGCGCACGACCGACCTCACGGTCGCGAGCAGGCTGCTCCGGAGCCCGTTCCTGTCCGGCGTCCGCGGTTGAGGCCGACGCCCGGGCCCGGCTGGACGCGCGCATCCGGCGCAATGAGGGGCCGGACCTCGGCCTTTCGAGGCTGGCGCGACTCGCGGCCGACCACCAGTGCCCCGATCTCGCGCGGACGCTCACAGGCAGGCATCGCACTGGCGCAGGACTGGCCGCGGCGCGCATTGCCGAGTCGGTGGTCGCGACTGTGGTTCGAACTGCTGCACGCAATGGGCTGGCCGGGTACGGATCTCGACAGCGACGAGCACCAGGCGCGACAGCGCTGGGCGCAACTCACCGCCGAGTTCGGCGCCTGCGACGATTACGTCGGCGCGGTATCGGCTGGCGAGGCGGCATCGCTGCTGCGTGACATGGCGCAGGGCACGCTGTTCGAGCCGGAGGAACTGCGCGCACCGGTGACCATCATCGACCCTGCGACCTGCGCGGGCATGAGCTTCGACGGGCTCTGGGTCTGCGGGCTCGACGGCGCCCAGTGGCCCGCACCGGCATCGCCCGATCCGTTCCTGCCGCGCGAATGGCAGGCGCGGCAGCGGATCCCCGGCACCACGGCCGAGGTCGCGGCCGAGAACGCGCGGCACACTGCTGGAACGGTTGTGCCGCAGCGCAGCCGAAGTGATCCTGAGCGTGCCGCAGTTCGACAGCGATGCGCCGCTGCTGCCGAGTGCGCTGCTGGGCGGCATCCCGCGTGGCGACGTGCCCGATTCGTGGCGTGCTCGAGTCCCGGCGCGCCTTGCGTTCGACGCGCGACCGCAACTCGAATCGCTGGTGGACGCCGCGATGCCGCCGCTCGAGCCCGGGGAATCGGCACGAGGCGGCGCCAGGCTGCTCGAAGTGCAGTCCGCCTGCCCGTTCCGCGCACAGGCCGAATTCCGGCTCGGCGCGCGCGCGCTCGAGGAGCCGGAGATCGGCGTTGCGGCGTCGGAGAGGGGCGACCTCGTGCACAACGTGCTTGCACGGATCTGGCGCGACACGCGCGACCAGAGGACCCTGTCGAGCCTGTCGCAGGACGAGCTGCGTGCGATGGTTCGCAGCGCAATCGCCGCCGAGACCGCCGACGCGCAGCGCGACACGCAGGGTGTGATGCGGTACCTGCTCGAGATCGAGAGCGAGTGGCTCGAAGCTCGTGTCGCAGAGTTGCTCGCGGCCGATCTGCAGCGGCCGCAGTTCACTGTCGAAGGCGTCGAGGAACAGCATTCGATCAGCATCGGCGGCATGACGCTGGCGCTGCGCATCGATCGCGTGGACCGCCTCGACGACGGCAGCATCGTGGTCATCGACTACAAGACCGGGGGCGATGCCGAGCCGGACGCCTGGCTCGGCGAACGGCCGCGACTGCCGCAGCTGCCGCTCTACGCCGAGGCGCTCGGGATGGATCGCGTATCCGCCGTCGCATTCGGCCGGGTTCGCACGGGCGACACCGGCTATTGCGGCCTCACGCGCGACAGCGCCGTCTTCCCGGGCCTGAAGAGCCCGGCTGCCAGAGGGTGGCCCAGGGAGTATTCGTCGTGGCAGGAGTTGCTCGCAGGCCTGGCGGCGCCGCCTCGCCACGCTTGCTACCGAGCATGTGCAGGGCGACGCGCGGCTCGCGCCGGATCCGGCGCACGCCTGCAAGTACTGTCATCTCGCCGCATTGTGTCGCATCGGCGAAACGCGCTTGAGCGCCGCGGCCGAGGTTGCAGGCGATGACTGACCTGCGCAAGGCGGACGAGCTGGCGCGCGAGACGGCGCTCGACGTGACGCGGAGTTTCATCGTGCAGGCCCCGGCCGGATCGGGCAAGACAGAGCTCCTCACGCGACGCTACCTCGCGCTGCTTGCGACGGTGCGGGCGCCGGAGTCCGTGCTCGCCATCACCTTCACCCGCAAGGCCGCGGCGGAAATGCGGCACCGCATCCTCGGCGCGCTGCGTGCGGCGAGCGGCGGTGGGGCCGGATGACCTGCATCCGCGCACGCTCGAGCTGGCGCGAACTGCGCTGGCCGTCGACAGCCGGTTCGGCTGGGACCTGCTCGGCAATCCCGGGCGGCTGCGCATCCAGACCATCGACTCGCTCAACATGGGGCTCGCGCGGCGGCTGCCCGTCCTGTCGGGCCTCGGCGCGGGCCTCGCCGTCGAGGAAGACGCGCGGGACCTGTACCGCCGGGCGGCAGAGCGCCTTCTCGAGCACCTCCCGGCCGGCGACAGGCTGCATTCACGCGCCGTGGCCACGCTGCTCGGGCACGCCGATAACCGCGTCCAGCGGTTCGTCGATCTCGTCATCGAGATGCTGGCGCGACGTGAGTCCTGGGGACCGAAACTGCCCGGGGTCACCGACGACGAAGTCTCGAACGCGGAGATCCGCAGCCAGCTCGAAGCCGCAAGCACGGAACTCGTGGCCGCGCACCTCGCGTCGGTGCTGCGTGCATTCCCGCGCGATCTGCTGACTGAAGCAGCCGCCGTCGCACGAGAGGCGGCCGTCGCGCTCGCCGCCGCGGGCGCCGAATCGCCGCTCACGGTCTGGCAGGGCCATGCCGGCCTGCCGGGCGCCGAGCCCGGCGACGCACCGCTCTGGCTGGGGCTCGCGACGCTGCTGCTGACCGAGACCGGCGCCCCGCGCAAGCGCTTCGACTCGAAGCTCGGGATGCCTCCGGGCGCGGAGGGCAAGCCGCTCAAGGCGCGCGCCGAGGCCGTCGCCGCGGCTCTCGTCGCCTCTCGACGAGTTGTGCGAACGACTGCATGCGATACGCAGGCTGCCCGACCAGGCTCTACACGGCGGCCGAGTGGGAAGTACTGCAGGCCCAGCTCGTGGTGCTGCGGCTCGCGGCGGCGGAACTCGAGCTCGTGTTCGCCGAGCGCCGTGCGGCCGATTACCCGCGCTTCGCCGAGGCGGCGCTGCAGGCGCTCGGGACCGAGGACGCGCCCACCGATACGGCGCTGGCGCTCGACGCAACGCTGCAGCACGTGCTCGTCGACGAGTTCCAGGACACGTCGGAAACCCAGGTGCGGCTGCTGGAGAAGCTGACGATGGGCTGGCAACGCGACGACGGCCGCACGCTGTTCGCGGTTGGCGATCCGATGCAGTCCATCTACCGCTTCCGCGGTGCCGACGTCGGACTGTTCCTCGACGTACGCAATCGCGGCCTCGGCGACCTGCGTCTCGAGCCGCTGACGCTCGCCGTCAACTTCCGCTCCACGCGGCCAGTCATCGACTGGATAAACACACATTTCGCGCGGGTGTTGCCCGCGACCGACGACGAAGCGACCGGCAGCGTGAGCTACACGCCAAGCACCGGCGCCGACGCGGCGGGCGAGGAGGGCGGCGTGCAGGTGCACGCGCTGTTGCGGCGCAGCCGGCTCCACGAGGCAGCGTGCATCGCGGACATCGTCGAGCGAACGCTCGCGGAGGACGATTCCGCCAGCGTCGCGATCCTCGTGCAGGGTCGCAGCCATCTCGTCGCCATCGTCGCCGAATTCGCGCGGCGCGGCGTGCCTTTCCAGGCCACCGACATCGATCCGCTGGGCGAGCGGCCGGTCGTGCTCGACCTGCTCGCGCTGACGCGCGCCATCGCGCATCCCGCCGACCGGCCTGCCTGGCTGGCCGTGCTGCGCGCCCCGTGGTGCGGCCTCACGCTGGAGCAGTTGCACGCGCGTGTGCGGCGACGAGCGCGATGCAACGCTGCCCGAACTTCTCCGCGACTCCGCACGGCGGGCGCGCCTCGAGCCGGATGCGCATGCCAGGCTCGACAGGGCGTGGCAGGTGCTCCGCGAGGCGCCTGGCGAACTGCGGCGTTTCGGCCTGCGCGACACCGTCGAGCGCGCCTGGCTCGCACTCGGCGGCCCCGCCACGGCGTCGACGGAGCGGGAGCTCGACGAGGCGGCGGCGTACCTCGACGAACTCGCCGAGATCGACCGCCGCGCCAGCGGGCTGGTGGACCTCGCGAAACTCGCCGAGGCGCTCGAGAAGCTCTATGCGCCTTCGCGCCCGGACAAGTCCATCCGGGTCGAGCTGCTGACGGTTCACAAGGCGAAGGGCCTGCAGTTCGATACCGTGATCGTTCCCGGGCTCGAGCGACGGTCGCGTCCCGACGACAAGCGGCTGCTGCAGTGGGTGCGCCAGCCGGGAGCGCCGCAGCCGGGGCTCGTAGTGGCACCGGTTGCCGGAACCGGTGCGCAGCCGAATGCGCTGTACCAGTGGCTCGAGAACCTCGAGGCCGCAAAGCTGCGGCAGGAAAGGCGGCGGTTGCTCTACGTCGCGGCGACCCGGGCGAAGCGCTGGCTGCACCTCTTTGGAACGTGCCAGCTCAAGGCCCAGCAGGAAGGGGCTCCGACGCTGGTACGCCCGCCGTCGTCCGTTGCGCTGGGCATGCTGTGGCCCGTCGTCGAGCATGAATTTGCCGCACGCCTCGCGATCACGGGCGACATCGAAGGCGAGGCGTCACCCGACATCGTCCGCGAGCCGCCGCTGCGCCGTCTGCCACTCGCATGGCTGGTTCCGGAGCCGGAATCGCCGCGCATCGTCGTCGACGAGCTCGCCGAAAGCGGCAACACAGCAGCCCGTCGAGTTCGACTGGGCGACAGAAACGGCGCGTCACGTCGGCACCGTGGTGCACAGGGAACTGCAGCGCATTGCACGCGACGGCGCGGCCGGCGATGTCAGCATGGCGGTGACGCGGCGCCGGTATGTCGACGAACTGGCCGAGCTCGGCGTACCGGCCGAGCGACGCCAGGCGGCGGCGGAACGCGTCGCCAGCGCGGTGAGTCGTACGCTCGAGGACGAGCGGGGGCGGTGGTTGCTCGACGCGAGGCACTCGTCGAGCGCGAACGAGCTCGCGCTCACCGGGCGGGTCGACGGAACCATCGTCTCCGTCGTCATCGACCGCACGTTCGTCGACGAGGAGGGAATCCGCTGGATCGTGGACTACAAGTCCAGCAGCCATGAAGGCGCGGACCTCGACGGGTTTCTCGCGAGCGAGCAGGAGCGCTACCGTCCGCAGCTCGAGCGCTATGCCGCGCTGATGCGCCACCTCGGCCCGGAACCGATCCGGCTGGGGCTTTATTTCCCGTTGCTCTCCGCGTGGCGGAGCTGGCTGCCACCCGGGCGCTAGATCGTCCCGCTTACGCCGAACTGGCGACGTCCCTCCGCAGTCCGCCGGTCCCAGCAGTTCCAGCGACCGTCGCAGCGCGGGGGGCGTGTCGCCTCTCGGCGCAAGCGTACCTTCGAGCAGGAAGCTGCGGTCCGGCGACAGCGTGAGCCGGCCATCCACTGCAAACGGGCCTTCCTTGTCCGTGACCCGCGCCGAGATGCCGGCTCCGGGCTTTGTCTGCGCCTTCGGGTCGGGCAGCACCGCGTGGTAACTGCCGATCGACGCATTGCGCGGCGGCGGGGCGATGAGGCCATCCATGTCGATCGTGCCGCGTACGACGGCCGGCCAGCCCTTCGCGAGTTCGAGCTCCGCGAGATCCGCGTGCAGTTGCCCGCGCCAACCCTTGGGCAAACCCACGGGCAGCACGCCCAGCGCCTCTACCGGCAGATCCACGCGCGTGCCCGCAAGGTGCAGATTGCCGGCGAGCGTGGCGGCCACGTCGGACTCGATGCGACCGTCCGGCCTCGACAGCGTAACGTGCGCGCCGATCCGTCCGCGGAACAACTGGAGTGGGGCGACGCGCCAGCGCAGATCGCCCAGCACTGCGCCGCGCCAGGCGAGCCCGGCGGCCGCGCCGGACCAGATCGAGCCGGTGAACGACACGGCGGTCACGCCATTGCGCTGCAGTCGGCCCGCGAGAAGGCTCGCCGGCAGCGTGGCGACCGCGAAGACGAGCAGCGCTACGACGCCGAGCGCGATGAGCGACCAGGAGTTGCGCGTGCCGGACGGCGCTTCGCGCGCCGACCGGTCACGGCGCCGTGGAAGCGCCATGCGCGAGAGTCAGGCTGGCGTTGACGAGTCCAGGGGCCGTTGCAGCGTCGACGTTCGCGGAATCCACCGTCACGCCGTATTGCTGCTGCAGGTTCGCGAGCCAGGCGATCAGCACGTCGAACTGCGCCCCCTCGAGGCGCAGCCTGAGTCCGTTGTCGCCATTCGGGCTCTGGTCGCGTACCGCCGCGCCGAGGCCAGCCTCGCGCGCGGTGCGATCGACGAGAACGACCAGCGACTCGCCGGATCCGCCGCCGCCTGCCGCACCGGCGGCCATGACCTGTGGCGCAACCTGCTGCATCCACGCCAGGTCTGCAGACTTCTGTGCGACGCGGCCGGCGGCGCGCGAGCTGTATGCCTGGAGCGGCATCACGATGATGAAGTAGATCGCGGCGACCGCGACGAATCCGCCGGCAAGGTAGACCAGCCGTCGTTCACGCGGCGCGAGCTCCTCGAACCTCTGGCGGATGTTCATGCCTTGCCCAGCCTGACCTGCAGCCGACCTTCGACCGTCTGGCCGCGCGGCGTCGCGGACTGCAATTCCGCGCTGAGACCACCCTGGCTCATGGCCTGCTTGATCGAGTCGAGCGCCTCGACCGTGGGCGCCGTGAGCCGCAGCTCGAGCGCGTTGCCGCGGAAGCTCATCGACTCGACCTTCGCCTGCGGGGCCTGGGCGATCGCTGCCGCGAGCGCCGACACCGCGGGCAGCAGCGCGCCGCCCGCCGCGCCGCGGCTACCGAGCACGCCCTGCATCTGCGCACGGGGATCCACGGCTTTCTGCCCGGGCATCGCCGCCGAGAAGACCGCCGCGATCTCGGCATCCAGCTTCTTCTCGGCCTGGCCGAGCTTCCAGATCGAAAAGCCCTGGTTCGCGAAGAACACGAGAGCGGTCGCAGCCGCGAGCGCCGCCGGAAGGCGCCACTCGCGCAGCCGGGCCGACAGCGACGAGCGTGCCGCGTACGGCCCCTGCAGCAGGTTCACGCCGGCTTCGCTCGCGACCTGCGCCGCGAGCAGACGGCAGCGCACCGTCCGGCAGCAATCTGACCTGCAACGTGGCAGTGCGGGAACGCAGCCCCTCGATCGTGTCGCGTTGCGCTTCGTAATCGGCAGCGCTCGCGAAGAAGACGACATTCTCGGCCGCCTCGGTGGCGTCGCCGAGCGCGAGCTCGAGCGCGGCCGCGAGCGGATTCGCGTCGAGTGCGTAGGGCACTGCCGTCGGCGCGACGCACGAACAACATGCCCTCGTCGAGCAGCATCGTGCATGCTCCCGGGCGAAACGGGCACGGCCATCGCATCGGCGTACGCCGCATCGGGATGAATGCCCGCCGCCTCGCACGCGGCCTGCCAGCGGTCCATCAGGCCGCGGGCGACGTACGCAACGGGCGTGCCGGCGGCGCCTGTGCTGCGCGCGCCGACCGCGAAATGCATCGTCTCCACCTCGGAGGCGAGTTGCTCCTCGAGCGCGAACGGCACTGCCTGCGCGAGCCTGGCGCCGCCGCGCAGCGGAAGCTCGGGTTCGGCGAGTGCGACGTCACCGGCGGGCAGCAGGAGCACCGTCGAGCGGTTCTCGACCAGGCTGAGCGCATCGGCGAGAGGACCGGTGTGCACCGGCCCCGAGCGGGCGCCGCTGCGGTCCACGATCAGCCACGAGGCCGGCGCCTCTTCAGCGGCGCGCAGACGAATCACCAGCGTCTCAGACATCGGGCCTCGGGATCATTCGGTTCCGAAACTGCGCAGGTAGGGCCGTACCGAGCCACCGTCCCCACGCGCGAGCAGACTGTACAGGGTGAAATCAGTGGTGCCAATAGTGACCCATACCGTCGCGCGGAAAAAACCGCTCGATTCCGTGAGCGAGTTCTTCAACTTGTCGTATGCCTCGTTGCCCAGCGAGCCTTTCAGGTCGTCGAGCGTGGGGAAGCAGGCGTCCTTGCGCCGATTTGCAAGGTCCTGCGGATTCAGCCCGAACTCGCGCGCGTTCTCGCTCAGCGAGTCGAGCACGATGCCGGACGCGGTGCAGACGTTCAGCGGCGTCCCCACCGGCAGCGCAGTCACGTAGGGCTTCAGCTTCGCGTAGCGCTCGGCGCCGAACTCCGGCAGCGCCATGATCTCGCTCGCGCGCGTGATCGGCATGTTGGCCGCGAGATAGGGCGGATTCTGTCCCGTGTAGACCGAGTCCTCCGCGCCGTCCGGGAATCCGGGGTTCGCGTCGCCGTCGATCCAGTCCGCCATCGCGGTCGCCCAGCCCGGTTCGATCTCGAGCATCGCGAGAATGCGCTCGAGCTGCTTGACCGCCTCCGCGTTCACGGTCCCGTCGGGGAACAGCAGGTTGTTCAGGTTGAAGCGGCCCTGCATGTCCTCCAGCCGGCCCGCGACGGAACCACCGTCGACCGGCAACGGCGGCAGCGGGCGCGCCCATTTCTCGCCCAGGTGGTCGGTCTGCGTCTCCTGCTTGTCCTGCTTGCAGGAAGTCGGCGGCCCAGCCTTCGGCGCCGAGCGCGATCTGGAACGCCTGGTCGCTGGCGAAAATCGTCGCGGCGCGGCGCTGGTCGAGCATGCCCCGGAACGCGACGTTCACCGCGAGGATCGTTGCGAGCGCGACCATCAGCACGGCCGTGATGAGCGCAACGCCGCGCTGCGCCCTGCGCGACGCGAGTCGCGATCCGCGGCTCATCCGGCCACCTCCACCAGGCGGCGGAGCGTGCCCCAGTCCTCGAGTTCGAGCGTCACCTCGATTGCCGCGGGCCGCGCACGCCCGTCGGTCGGCGTCCCGGCGTCGACTGCCGGCCAGCGCTCGACCCAGTTTCGATTTGCGTCCATGAACCGGAAGGTCACGGCGCGGACTCCGCCCAGCAGCTTGCGGCGCGTAGGTTCGGTCGCGAGCGTGTGATCGAGCACGGGCCAGTGATCGCGCCACAGGCCGTCCTGGTCGAGGCGATATCCGACGCGCTGCAACGACGGACGCGCGAGGCCCGCCGTGTTGCTCCACCCGGCGCGCGTCAGCTGCAGCTTGTAGTCGATCGAAGTCCCCGGCGAACACCGCCGGCAGCTGCGACTCGCCGAGGGGCTCACGGACCGGCCGTGGCTCGGCCTGCTCGAGGTCCTGCGCCAGCGTCTGGATGGCGCGCTGCACTTCGCGCGTGCGCTCGAGACGCTGCTCCGCGTATTCGCTCTGCTTCTGCAGCTGCGTATAGCCGCTCAACGCGAGCGTGCCCACGACCGCGAAGATGGCGACCGCGACCAGCAGCTCGAGCAGCGTGAAGCCCGCGTTGCCGACCGTTGTGCCGGGGCCGCATCACTCTTCCTCCACCGGCGCGACCGGTGTCTCCGGAGACGGGGCGGGCAGCGGCGATACAGGCTGACCGGACCCGTCCGGCTTGGCCGGCTTGCCGCCGTCGTCCCGACGCGTCGCCTTCGTCGTCGTCGCCGTCACCCGAACCGCCGGCCTTGTCGGCGCCGCTCCAGTCGAGTCGGCCGCCACCGGCCGCACCGATGGCGGAGCCGTAGAAGCCCGTGACCGTAGCGAGGGCCGACGAGTCCGGCGCATCCGCCGGACGCACCGACACGTCCATGCGCCGCAGGCTCGTGACCTGCGTCTGCGTGACCTGCATGCTCCAGCGCCAGCGCTGGCCCGCGAACTCGACGTCACCCGACGACTCGGTGACCGGCGGCGGCTCGGGCTGCAGGCGCTTCTCGGTGATCACGTTCAGCGCGATCCAGTGCGCGAGCGTCTTCTCGCGCAGGTACGTGCCGTTGCGGGTCGACTGCGTGACCGCCTCGATCACCCCGAGCATCCCGAGCGCGACGATGACGAGCGCCGCCAGTACCTCGATCAGCGTGAAGCCGCGAACGCGACCGTCGCTGCCGATGAAGCCTGTCAGCCCTGCGTCCGTTCATCGTTCTTCTGCACGGAAACGGAGCCGTCGACGGCGCCCGTGATGCGGCGTGACTCCGCGGTTCCGTCGCGGGTCAGGATCACCTCGAACGGCACGAGGTCGCCCGAAGCCTGCACGACGACCTGCGGCGAGTACTGATCGGTGCCGGTGGGCGCAGCGCGAACCGGCAGCTTGACGTCCCGGGACTCGATCGAGAGCGCGGCAACGAGCCCGTCCGGGAGGACACGCTCGCGGAGCAGCGGATCGTCGGACACGATCAGCCAGCGCTCGTTACGCGTGTCGTAGCGCAGGAAGTCGTAGCCGCGCGCGTCGATGCGCAGGCCGACGTCCTGGCCCTGCAGCATCGCGTCCTCGCGAACCTGGATCAGCACCGCGCGGAGGCGGGAAGCTTCCTGGTCCATCTCGTGGTCGCCACCGAGCACGTGCACGGAGATCACGGCCATGCTCGTGACGATTCCGATGATGACGACGACGACGAGCAGCTCGAGCAGCGTGAAGCCCGAGGCGCGGTTGCCGGAACGCACCGGCGGCAGCGGACTACTCGATGTTCCAGTTGCCGATGTCGGCATCTTGGCCCTCGCCACCCGGCTGGCCGTCGGCGCCGAGGGTGTAGAGGTCATAGTCACCGTGGGAGCCCGGAGCGATGTACGCGTAGTCATTGCCCCAGGGGTCCTTCTTCATCCCGTCGATGTAGCCGCCTTCCTTCCAGTTGCGGATGTTCGGGTCCACCGGCCGCTTCACGAGCGCCTCGAGGCCCTGCTCGGTGGTCGGGTAGCGGAAGTTGTCCATGCGGTACAGGTTCAGGGCCGTCTCATAGGCACGGACGTCCTGCTTCGCCTTCGTCACGCGGGCATCGTCGATGCGGCGGATCACGTTGGGCGCGACGAGCGCGGCCAGGATGCCGAGGATTACGACCACGACCATGATCTCGATCAGGGTGAAGCCGGCGCTCGGGCCGAGGCGCGCTGCCGTGCGCCGGACGCCCTTCACGGGCGCGTCGGAAAATAAGTTCATCGCGTGGTCGGGCCTGTGGCTGTAGAGTCCGCAATCATAGCAAATCGGGGCACCCGCCCTGCGGCAGACAGTGCTCGAGCGCCTGGTACGTCAGGATTTCCGCGGCTGGTTCCTGCCCGCCACCATCGCATTGCTGCTGGTTGCGCTGCACCTTGCCGGCCCGCAGGCGACCACGGCGCTGCGCTACGAGCGCGGCGCCATCGAAGCCGGAGAAGCCTGGCGGCTCGCGACGGCGCACCTGGTGCACTACGACTGGCCGCACCTCGGCTGGAATCTGGTCGGTGTCGCACTCGTATGGCTCCTGTTTGCCGGGGAGTTCACCCTGCGCGGCTGGCTCGTGGTACTGGTTGCTTCGACCGTCGCAATCGACGCCGGGTTCCTTCTCTTCGAGCCGGAACTCGACTGGTACGTAGGATTCTCGGGCGTGCTGCACGGCTGCATGGCCGCAGGGCTCGTCGCGTGGCTGAAGCACGAGCGCGACGCACTGACCGTCATCGTGGCGGCGCTGTTTGCGGCCAAGCTGGCGTGGGAGCACGCGGTCGGACCAGTGCCGTTCACGGCGGGGACCCTGTCGCTACCGGTCATACACGAGGCGCACACTTACGGGGCTGCGGGCGGCGCGCTCGCCGCCCTGTGGCTCCTGCGCAGGCGGCCACCGACCGGAGCCCCGCTATAATCCGGCGGCCAGGCGGGGCAGCCGTCAACAACGAGAACGACCATGACGCTGGCATTCGTGTTTCCGGGGCAGGGCTCACAGTCGGTCGGAATGCTTGCGGCTCTCGCGGCGGCGGAGCCCGTGGTCCGGCAGACCTTCGACGAGGCCTCGGGCGTTCTCGGCTATGACCTCTGGTCACTGTGCCAGCAGGGGCCGGAATCGGAACTCGGGCGCCACCGAAAAGACCCAGCCGGCCATGCTGGCCGCTGGAGTGGCCACCTGGCGGGTGTGGCTGCAGCATGGCGGACCCATGCCGGTGGCCATGGCGGGACACAGCCTGGGCGAATACACGGCACTCGTGTGTTCGCAGGCTCTCGATTTTCGCGCGGCGGTGGACCTCGTCAGGTTCCGTGGCCAGGCGATGCAGCGCGCGGTTCCTCTCGGCGAAGGTGCGATGGCAGCCGTCCTCGGTCTCGACGACGCGGAACTTGCCGCCGCCTGCCAGGAGGCGGCGCAGGGGCAGGTCGTCGAGCCGGTGAACTTCAACGCGCCAGGGCAGGTGGTCATCGCGGGGCACGCCGCGGCGGTCGCTCGTGCGATCGACGCCGCCAAGCTGCGTGGAGCGAAACGCGCCATGGCGCTGCCTGTCAGCGTGCCATCGCACAGCAGCCTGATGATCGGCGCCGCGGACCAGCTCGCCGAACGGCTGCTTGCGGTCGAACTGGCGGTGCCGGAGGTCCCGGCCGTCTACACCGTGGACGTGCAGACGCACCAGAGTCCGGACGGGATCCGTCGCGCGCTGCGCGAGCAGCTCTTCAAGCCCGTGCGCTGGGCCGACACCGTGCGCGCGATGATCGCGAGTGGCGTGACCACGTTCGTCGAGTGCGGGCCGGGCAGGGTGCTCACCTCGCTCGGCAAGCGTATCGAGCGGCGGCCCGAGCTGCGGATGCTGGCCATCGACGATCCGGATTCGCTTGCAGCCGCACTGACCGCGGCACGGGAGAACCAGCATGCTTGAGAACGAAGTCGCCCTGGTGACGGGTGCATCCCGTGGCATCGGACGTGCGATCGCCCTGGAACTCGGCCGGCGCGGCGCCCGCGTCGTCGGAACCGCGACCACGGAGCAGGGAGCGGCCTCGATCGGCGAGGCGTTCTCCGCCGCCGGCGTCCAGGGACGGGGCGTCGTGCTCGACGTGTCGAGCGACAGCTCTGTCGAGCAGTGCTTCAAGGACGTCGAGGCCCGCGAGGGTACGCCGACGGTACTGGTGAACAACGCCGGCATCACGCACGACGGCCTCCTCATGCGCATGAGTGCCGCGGACTGGCAGTCGGTGATCGAGACGGACCTCTCGTCCGTCTACCGGACCTGCAAGGCGGTCATGCGCGGCATGATGAAGGCGCGGCGTGGCCGCATCATCAACATCGCGTCGGTCGTGGCGGTGATGGGCAATGCCGGCCAGACAAACTATTCGGCCGCGAAGGCCGGGATGATCGGCTTCTCGAAGAGCCTGGCGAGGGAGATCGGCTCGCGGGGCATCACCGTCAACGTGGTGGCCCCCGGGTTCATCGTCACCGACATGACCGACGCGCTCAGCGAGGAAAACCGCAAGGCGCTGATGGCCCAGGTGCCCCTCGGCCGGCTCGGGCTCACCCGACGACGTGGCCCACGCCGTGGCGTTCCTGGCTTCGCCCCAGGCGGGCTACATCACCGGCGAGACACTGCACGTCAACGGCGGCATGTACATGATCTAGAAGGGAATTCGTCATAATTGGACCCGATTCGGCCCTTAAACTAGAATACGCGCCCCATGCCGGGCACCCGAGGGGAGGGCCGGCTGGCATCGTTTCCCACAGAGGACTCCGTACAAATGAGCAGCATCGAACAGCGGGTTAAGGCGATCGTCGCCGAGCAGCTGGGGGTCAAGGAAGAAGAAGTCACCAATGATTCGTCTTTCGTCGACGACCTGGGCGCCGACTCGCTCGACACCGTCGAACTCGTTATGGCGCTCGAGGAGGAGTTCGAGACCGAGATCCCGGACGAGGACGCCGAGAAGATCACGACCGTCCAGCAGGCCATCGACTACATCAACGAGCGCCGCACACAGGCGTAGCTTGCGGCCCGTACAGGGGGGCGCCGCTTGACGAAGCGCAGGGTCGTCGTCACCGGACTCGGCATCGTTTCACCGCTGGGCAGCGACATCGCGTCCGCCTGGGACGCGGTCTGCAACGGTCGCAGCGGCGTCGTTACCCTTACGCGACTCGACACGAGCGCCTTCCCGGTGCACATCGGGGGCGAGGTCGTCGGCTTCAACGCCGAGGACTACATGTCGCCGAAGGACGTACGCAAGTTCGATCCCTTCGTGCCCTTCGGATTCGCGGCCGCCGTGCAGGCGGTCAAGGACTCCGGCATCGAAGTGACCGAAGCGAACGCGCCGCGAATCGGCGTGGCGATCGGTGCGGGCATCGGCGGCCTGAGCACGATCGAGGAAACCACGGCCAAGTGGCTCGAGTCGCGCACGCCGCGCAAGATCTCGCCGTTCTTCATTCCCGGCAGCATCATCAACGCGGCGGCCGGGCAGGTCTCGATCCACTTCGGGATGAAGGGCCCGAACCTGGCGCTGGTGACGGCCTGCACGACCTCGACGCACTCGATCGGCATCGCGTCGCGGCTCATCCAGTACGGTGATGCCGACGTGATGGTCGCCGGTGGCGCCGAGGCCGCGTTCACGCCGCTGGGCCTCGGAAGTTTCGGGCAGGCGCGGGCGCTCTCGACCCGCAACGACGAGCCGACGCGCGCCAGCCGTCCCTGGGACCGCGATCGTGACGGCTTCGTCATGGCCGAAGGCGCCGGCGCGGTCGTCCTCGAGGAATACGAGCACGCGCGTGCGCGCGGCGCGCGCATCTACGCGGAGTTCGCCGGCTTTGGCATGAGCGGCGACGCGTACCACATCACCTCGCCACCCGAGGACGGCGACGGCGCGCGCCTCGCCATGACGAACGCCATTCGCGACGCCGGCGTCAATCCGTCCGACATCCAGTACATCAATGCGCATGCCACTTCGACCGAGCTCGGCGACCTGGCCGAGACCGTCGCCATCAAGCGGGCGTTCGGCGACCATGCGGCGCATATCGCCGTCAGCTCGACGAAATCCATGACGGGCCACCTGCTGGGCGCAGCGGGCGTCGTCGAGGCGATTTTCACGATCCTTGCGATTCGCGACGGCATCCTTCCGCCGACGATAAATCTCGAAAACCCGGATCCGGCCTGCGACCTCGATTACGTACCGGGCAGCGCACGCCGTGCCCCGGTGCGGATCGCGCTGTCGAATTCCTTCGGATTCGGCGGCACCAACGGCAGTCTCGTCTTTCGCGCGCCACAGTGACGCCTCGGGCGGCCCTGCCCGGGGACGCGCTTCCCGGCCTGCACGCGTGCTTTCCTGACAAGTATCCGGTCCTGCTCGAGAGCGTCGGCGGCGGGGCGCCGCTCGGACGGTACGACGTCCTGCTCGCGCTGCCGGGAACGCGTCTCCTGCAGGCGGCGGACGGCAGCCTGCAGGGTCCTCACCAGGATTCCGGGCCCCGCTTCCTCGACGCGCTCGACGCATGGGTCCGCGCGGAGCGAGCGCCTGCCGCAGGGCGCGAATCGCCGTTCGCAGGCGGCTGGTTCCTCTATCTCGGCTACGAACTCGCTGCCGAAATCGAGCCGAGCCTGGTGCTGCCGCGACCGCACCACGCACGTGCGATAGCGTGGCGCATGCGTGGCGCCGTCATCCGCGACAGGGTCAGCGGCGAGGTGTCGGTGATGGCCGAAGGGGACGCCGGTGATGCGCTCAACCGGCAGGTAGATGCCGACCTCGATGGCCTGCGACCGTCACCGGACCGGAACCGGCCACCTGCTCGACGGAGACGTCGTCGAAGAGCCGCCGGAGCGGTTCCTGCGCGGCGTCCAGGCCGTGCTCGACGCGATCGCGCGCGGCGACGTCTACCAGGCCAACCTGTCGCGAGGCTGGCAGGCGACGCTGGCCGAAGGGGCGACCGCGGCCGACCTGTACCTGCGACTGCGCAGCGCCAATCCGGCGCCATTCGCCGGCAGCGCCGCATTGCCGGGATTCGACCTGCTGTGTTCCTCGCCGGAACGCCTGCTTCATATCCGCGAAGGCGTTGCGCATACAAGACCGATTGCAGGCACGCGTCCGCGCGGCCAGACTTCGCTGGCCGACGCGACGCTCAAGCGCGAGCTCGTGCTGAACGAGAAGGAGAGAGCCGAGCATGTGATGCTCGTCGATCTCGAGCGCAACGATCTCGGGCGGATCTGCCAGGGAGGCACGGTGGAGGTGGACGAGTTCATGACCGTCGAGACGTATGCGACCGTGCACCACATCGTATCGAACGTGCGCGGAAGACTGCGCGAAGGGGTTACGCCGGGCCAGGCGATTGCGGCAGTGTTCCCGGGCGGCACCATCACCGGCTGCCCCAAGGTGCGCTGCATGCAGCTGCTGGCCGATCTCGAGGGCGCACCGAGGGATGCCTATACGGGTTCGATGGGCTACCTTGGCGTGGACGGCGCGCTCGACCTGAACATACTGATCCGCACGCTGACGGTCGCCGGGCGCAGGATCGACTTTCGCACCGGCGCCGGCATCGTTGCCGACTCGCTGCCGGCCGCCGAGCTGGATGAGACACGTGCGAAAGCGCAGGGCCTGCTGCGCGCGCTGGGGAGAAAGACATGACGAAGCGACGCCTCGTGAACGGATCGGACACCGCTGGAATCGCGCTCGATGACCGGGGGCTGCAATACGGCGACGGCCTGTTCGAGACCATGGCCGCCACGGACGGGCGATGTGCGCCACCTCGCGCTGCACCTGGCGCGACTGGAGGAGGGCTGCCGGCGACTCGGCATTCCGATGCCCTCGCCGGGCCTGCTGGAGGAAGAGTGCGGGCGCGTGCTCGAGGGGCTGGGCAACGGCACCGTCAAGCTGATCGTGACGCGCGGCCCCGGGCCGCGCAGCTACCGCCCGCCGGCGGACCCAACGGTTACGCGCATCGTCACGTCGGCGGCGCCACGCGCGCGTGGTGATGCGCTGACGCCAGTCGTCGTTCGCCTGTGCCAGACGCGGCTCGGCCAGAATCCGCTGCTTGCGGGCCTGAAGCACCTCAATCGCCTCGAGCAGGTCATGGCCAGCGCGGAGTGGGACGATCCGGCGATCGCGGAGGGCCTGATGCTCTCGATGGACGGTCGCCTCGTGTGCGCCACGGCCGCGAACGTGTTCGTGGTGGTCGGCGGACGCCTGCTCACGCCCGCCATCCGTGATTGCGGCGTCTCCGGCGTGATGCGCCAGGTCGTGCTCACGGCGGCGGGCGCACTCGGCATACCGGTCGGGATCGAGGACCTGCGCCCCGAGATTCTCGACACGGCGGACGAAGTCTTCGTGACCAACGCCGTCGCCGGCATCCGGCCGGTCGGTGAACTCATGGGCGTGCGCAAGTGGCCGGTCGGAGAGATCACGAAGAGCACTGGTGACAGCGACGAGTGGAGCCGGCGCTTGAGGCCAGCGCGGGTCGCCGCGATACTCGCGCTCGCCGGCGCGTTGTCGCTGGTCGCTGGTTGGCTGCTGCTCGATCGCTGGCTTTCGACGCCGCTCGCCATCGGCGCGGAGCCCGCAAGGATCGAGATTCCGCGCGGCCAGCCGCTGGCCCACACCGCACGTGAACTCGAACGCCGGGGCCTGCTCGAGCATGCGCGTCTGCTCGCGATCTACGCGACGCTGACCGGGGCAGACTCGAAGATCCGCGCCGGTGAGTACGACATTCCGCCCGGCACGACGCCGCGGACGCTGCTCGCACTGCTCGAGTCCGGGGCCGTGGTGCAGCACTCCGTCACGATCGTCGAAGGCTGGACATTCCGCGACCTGCGGCGCGCGCTCGAGCGGGAGCCCGCCCTCGACAACAAGCTGGCCGGGCAGGACGATGCCGCGGTCATGCGTGCGCTCGGCGAGCCGGGAGTCCGGCCCGAGGGACTGTTCTTCCCGGATACGTACCTGTTCGGCAAGGGCGCGACCGATCTCGACATCCTCAAGCAGGCGCGCGAGCGCATGCGGCGCGAGCTCGACTCGCGCCTGGGATGCTCGCGACAAGGATTCGCCGCTCGACGATGCGTACCAGGCTCTCGTCCTCGCGTCGATCGTGGAGAAGGAGACCGCGCTGCCGTCGGAGCGGGCGCGCATCGCAGGCGTATTCACCGAGCGGCTGCGCGCGGGCATGCGGCTGCAGACCGACCCGACCGTGATCTATGGCCTGGGCCCCGGCTTCGACGGCAACCTGCGCCGCTCGGACCTGGAGCGCGACGGCCCGTACAATACGTACACGCGTGCGGGCCTGCCGCCGACGCCGATCGCGCTGCCGGGCGCAGGGTCGCTGCAGGCGGCCGTGAGGCCCGACGAACGTGGCGATCTGTATTTCGTGGCCACCGGCGAAGCGGATGGCAGTCACACGTTCTCGCGCACGCTCGCCGAGCACGAGCGGGCGGTGGCGACATACCTGAAGCGCTACAGGCAGCAGCAGACGAGGCGTTGAAGTGCAGGGTCGGTTCATATCGTTCGAGGGCGTCGAAGGCGTCGGCAAGTCGACGCAGCTGGCCCGCTGCGCCGCATGGCTCAGCGAGCAGGGCGTCGAGGTCGTGCGCACGCGCGAACCGGGCGGGACGCCACGGGCCGAGCGGCTGCGCAACCTGCTGCTCGAGCGCGGCGACGAACCCATGCCCACGCCTTGCGAACTGCTGCTGATGTTCGCCGCACGTTCGACGCACCTCGAGAACCTGGTCCGCCCGGCCGTCGCGCGCGGAGCGTGGGTGCTCTGCGATCGCTTCACCGATGCGACCTATGCCTACCAGGGCGGCGGGCGCGGCCTGTCCGAACGCGACATCGACTCGCTCGTTGCGATCGTTCACCCGGGGTTCTGGCCGGACCTGACGGTGCTGCTCGACGCGCCGGTGGACACCGGGCTCGCACGTGCGCATGAACGCAACGGCGCGGACGGCCCGGACCGGTTCGAGACCGAGCGACGCGAGTTCTTCGAGCGCGTGCGAGAGGCCTACCTCGCGCGGGCCCGTCGTGAGCCGCAGCGCCTGCAGGTCGTCGATGCGACCGGCTCGGTCGATGCAGTCGAGCACGGCATCCGGACCCTGGTCGCTCCGCTCCTCGAGGCAAGCAGATGACCGAGGAGGGCGCCAGCAGTCCACTGCCGCTGACCATGCTGCCCTGGCATGGGTCGGCCCGTGCCCGCCTCGAGGCGGCCGTCGAGAGCAACCGGCTGCCTCATGCGGTGCTGCTGCACGGCCCCGCCGGCGTGGGCAAGGAGCAGTTCGCGACAGCGCTGGCAGCCGCGCTGTTCTGCACGAACCGGGGACCCGCGCTCGTGGCCTGCGGCGAGTGTGCCGACTGCGCGCTGAGCCGCGCCGGCTCGCACCCGGACCTGCATTGGTTGCGGCGACTTGAAGACAAGAAGTCGATCTCGGTGGACCAGGTGCGCGACGCCTGCGAGCAGCTCGCCATGACGAGCATGCGGCGTGGTCATCGCATCGCGATCGTCGTGCCCGCGCAGGCGATGACAGTCAACGCGCAGAACGCGCTGCTGAAGACGCTGGAAGAGCCGGCGGCGCGCACGCTGCTCGTGCTGGTGACAGCTCGGCCTTCGCGATTGCTCGCCACGCTGCGCAGCAGGTGCCAGAGGATCGAGATCGCCCGGCCGCCGCGCGCGGTCGCGCTCGAATGGCTGTCGCACGAGCTGGGAGGGTCCGCGGTCGAGGGACTGCTCGAGCTCAGCGACGGCGCGCCGCTGCGCGCGCTCGCGCTCGCTCCTCATTACGAGGCGTTGCAGGGCCAGATGACGGACCTGCTGGCCGGCGCTGGTCGCCGGCCGCAGCGAGGCGACCGGCACCGCCGCGCACATGATGGGGGACGGGCTGCCGGTACGGCTCGACTGGCTGGAGGCGTGGATGGGGAGTGCCATCCGCCATCGCACGCTGCCGAATGGGAACCACCTCACGGTTCCGGGGGGTGGCGAGTTGCAAAGGGCTGCCGCCGAAGTGAACATAAGCGCAGCGTTCCGGATGGTGGACCGGGTACGCGAAGTCCGGCGGCTCCTCGAGGGGTCGGCGGCCCCGCAGCTGCTGGTCGAGGCGCTGCTGGTGGAGCTCGCCGACTCGTTCGGACGCAGAGGAGTGACGCAATGGGCCCCGCGATAAGGCAACCGAACAAGCCAGGACTGCTGACGCTCACCATCAAGGACAAGAGCGCGCTCTACCTCGCGTACATGCCCTTCGTGAAGAACGGCGGCCTGTTCATTCCCACGAGCAGCAACTACCGCCTCGGCGACGAGGTGTTCATGCTGCTCAACCTGATGGGCGAGGACGAGAAGCTGCCGGTTGCCGGGCGCGTGATCTGGATGACGCCGAAAGGCGCGCAGGGCAAGCGCACTGCCGGTATCGGCGTGCAGTTCAGCGAACAGGACCGCGGCAACACGCAGCGCAAGATCGAGTCCTACCTCGCCGGCGCACTCGGCGGCGACAAGCCGACCCACACGATGTAGCGCCGCCCCGCGGGGGCGGCGCAGTCCAGCTCAGCCCGGCTGGCTGGTGGAGTTCAGGGCCTCGGCGAGCTCCGTGGTGGCGATCCCGCCCTTCAGCACGGTCACGTCGAATCCACGCTCGGACAGCAGATACGCGGCGGCCGAACTGCGACGACCGTTGTCGCAACAGGCCACGTACGGCAGCGCCGGGTCCAGCGTCTTCAGCTTCAGGCGCACGAAGTAGAGCGGAACGTTGAGCGCCGCGTCGAAATGGCAGTGCTCGAACTCGCTCGGCAGGCGTACGTCCAGCCAGCGTCCGCCGCCCGCGACGATGCTCTGCGCCTCGCCGTATTCCACCCAGCGCAGCAGCGGCTCGTTGAGCAGGGCGTTGAAGTCGTCCTTGCCGAGGCGCATCAGCGCGCCGTCGGTGAGCATCGAGACGGTCGCGTTACGACGCGCGCCCGAGATCAGTGCTTCCTCGCCGAAGGTCTCGCCCATGCCGAGCTCGGCGAGCTTGATGCCTTCGCGGTTGAGCGGCGTCTCGCGGGTGACGATGCAGCGCCCGCTCACGATGGCGTAGAAGAAGTCGCCTTCGTCGCCCTGGCGGATGATGGTCTCGCCTGCCGCGAATTCGACCCGCTGCATGCGAATGAACACGGCCTGCAGGTTCGCGGGCGGGATCCGGTGGAAGGCGCGGCTCTGCAGCAGCACGGTCATCCAGTCGTCCCCGGCGCCGTCGGCCCTGAGCTCGCCGACTTCGTAGGTCCCGGTCTGGTCCCACGTAAGCAGCACGTCGAGCAGGTCGCTGTCGATCGAGAGGTACTCGATGCGGTCGGAAGCGACGCGTGCCACGCATCGGCGCGGCAGCACGGGTGCCAGCGGGTGCTTCGCGTCCGGGGTACGGGCGGATACGGTGCCTACGATGCGGCCGCCGGCGAGCAGCTCGACCACTCCGGAGACGAGGTAGAAGGTGCGCTTGTCGGCGTCGCCTTCCTTGAAGAGCAGGCGCCCCTGGCCGAGTTCGCGCAGGCTGGTCTTGCGGGCGAGCGCTCGCAGGTTCTCGTTCTTCAGGCCATCGAGTGGCGAGAAAGCACGCAGCAGGGCCAGTTCGACGGTCGGGGACTCAACCATGGCTTCAGTGGGCGCCGGTGCGGCACGAGGGTCCGGGGCGCATTCTCATGATGCGCGATGTTAGCACAGGGCCCGCCCGCATCACGCGGCGGCGCGCTGCTCGCCGACGACGCGAAAATCGCAGACCAGTGGCCGATGGTCGGAGAAGGTGACGTCGGGCACGGAGAAGGAGTCCACGACGATGCCGCGCGTGTGCAGGATGAAGTCGAGTTCCATGCGCGGACGCCGGGCGGGGTAGGAAGGCAGGCGCTCGCGATTGGCGCTCTTGAGTCCCGCGGCCTCCATGAACAGCGCCATCTCGTGCTCGCCCCAGAACGTGTTGAAGTCGCCCGCGACGATCACCGGCTTGGGCGACTGCTTCACCAGCTCGAACAGATGCCTCAGCTGGGACTGCCGGTGACGGAACTTGAGCGACAGGTGCACGAGGAACACGCACAGGTCGTCGAGCTCCAGCTCGATGATCAGGCGCTTGATGCCCGTGTCGAAATAATGGAACCGCTCGCCCTCGACTCGCGGGGAGGCGAGAAACGCGTTCGCCTGCTTGTTGACGATCGGCACCAGCGTGTTGAACGAGCTCGTGCCGTACTTGCACTGGTAGGTCGAGTAATGCCCGAGCGACTCGGCGATCACCTCTGCCTGGTTGACCCGGCCGGATCGGATCGAGCCGGTGTCCACCTCCACGAGCCCGACGATGTCGGGATCGAGGTTCTTGATGAACCGGGTGATGCCTTCGAGGACCCTCGGGTTGCTGCGCAGGTACCCCGCACCCGGGACCGGGAGGTGGAACGCGGCACCGGTGCCGGTTGCGTAACGGATGTTGTAGAGGAGAAGTCGCATTCGCTCGCAATTCTAGTGGCAGCAGGTACGATCCGGAAACGCGCAGGGTAGGCTACACTGGCGTCGGGAGAATAGACCCTGACCCCGGTACGGAGGTTCAGTGAGCAGCGTAACCCAGAAAAACCCGATCCGGCTGTTCGTCACGCACGTCTGGATCGAGGACGACGACTATCACCGCGTCTTCGAGTACCTCGAGAGCGCGGACAACTTCTTCTATCGCAATACCGCCAAGCCGGCGGACCGGCCGGCGGGGGACAAGGACGCGCTGCGCGAGGGCCTGCGCAAGCAGATCAACGACGCGGAGATCGTCATCGTTCCCGCGTCGCTCTACCGGCGTCACGTGGACTGGGTCGAGTTCCAGCTCCATTGCGCCAAGGCCTTCGACAAGCCGATCGTCGTGCTCGAGCCGTTCGGCTCGCACGACACGATCGCGCCGGCGGTGCTGGAACTCGGGGACGAAGTGGTTCCCTGGGACAAGCGGCAGCTCGTGGACGCCATCAAGCGCCAGGCGCGTCACGAGGAAACGACGCGCTTCGATACGATCGAGTTCAAGCTCGATTGAGGAACGCGGGGATGTCGTCGTCGCCGACGAGGCGGAACTGACGCTGCGGCTGCGCAGCCGGCTCACGCGTGTCGTCGCGCGAGAGCACGACGAACATCTCGAGCACGCGGGCCGCGAGGAGGCCCGCATCCTGCTCGGACATCTTGCGAACGGTGGCCTCGACGGCGCCCAGGCCACCGGCCGCCTGCGCGCATCGCATCGCCTGCGACAGTTCCGCGTACCCGGGCTGGACGGACCTGGGGAGGCGACTCCGCGTCCACCATGCGCAGGTGCTTCATGTAGGCATCGCAAAGCCGCTGCTTGACGGGCCCGGGACCGACCAGGGTCAGTGTGGCGCAGCGAAAGTGCTCCCAGTTTTGCGTCATTCCGGTCCCATCCGTTCGTCCAATATATTTTTCTTTTAAAACAATCAATTACAGACTTTACTTAATGTTGATTTCCCGCCGGCCGCCTGCGAATGTTCAATGGAATCATGCAGGTGCAGGCGGAATATACGCCGCAGGTTCAGAAATACAAGCAGCCCTCTGACGACGCTCCGGACAGCCCGTGAAATGCGGTCACGAGGGTCGCGGCACGCCGGCGTTTCAGCGGCGCTGGCGTCGTCGCCGCCAGTCGGTCGGCGTGCGACCCGACCAGCGCCGGAAGGCACGGGTGAACGCGCTCGAGTTCGCGTAACTGAGCGACGCCGTGATCTCGAGCATGGGTGCCGACGAGTTCTCCAGCATCTGGCGCGCGATGTCGTAGCGAACCTCGTCCAGTTCGCGCTCGAACGAGGTCCCGTGCGCGGCAAGCCGGCGGTGCAGCGTGCGGCGCGAGACTGCCAGGGCCCGGGCGACGTCCTCGCTGCCACACTTTCCGCCAAGCAGCCGGCTGCGGATGATGCCGCGCAGGCGCGCCGGGAACGCCGACGTCCGCTCGCCACCCATGGCGGCCAGCTGATCGCGAAAGAACCTGCGCAGGTCGGGAGCGGCGCCCCTGAGCGGGTGCGACAACCATCGGGCGGGAAACAGCAGCGCATTCCTCTCGCAGCCGTAGCGCACGCGGTCGCCAAGGATCCGCCGGTAGGTGGCAGCACTGGCGGGCGTGCGCGACGCAGCTGCACTTCGATGGGCGACCATGTGGGGCCGCACATGTGTCGCAGGATGCCGACCGCAATCGCCATCGCTCCGTCCGCGATCAATTCCGGCGCTGTCACCCGTTGCTCGATCGCGTACTCCAGCACCGCAGTATCGTCGTCCACGACCAGCGTGACGGTCGCGCCGAGCTCGTAGTGATGGAAGTTCGCGCTGAGATTCCTCAGGGCCGCCGCAACGGTCGGCGAGTGCTCGACGAGCCGTCCGACGATTCCGAGATTGGCAAAGCCTTCCTCGGCGCCCAGCAGCAGGCTGAAGTGTGGACAGCGGTGGCGCTCACGCACTCCGACCAGGTAGCGGTCCAATGCATCGAACGGGATGACCGCCGCCGGATCTGCGAAGAGATCCGGGTCGATGCCGGCCGCGAGGGCCACCTCGGCAGGATCGACTCCTGCCTGGCGCAACAGGCGCGGGGCCGCGCCCACGGCAACGAGCATCACGAAGCCGTCTCTCGCGAGGCGATCGCGCCGTGCTGGCGCCGGGTCGGAGGCGTGGGGTGGTGGTTCGGACGGCCAAGGGCAGGTGGCACCAAGTGGTAATAATCTGTCCCGAAACGATAAAGGATTGCCGCGTGCGGGAGCTAGAGTCTCGCAGCGGACCATGCTCTTCACTACTGACGGAGATCGACCATGATGCGTCTGGGCCAGGAACTGCAACTGCCTGCCGCCGGTCTGTCCGGATTCGAACCGCCACTGTCCGACGATGAAAGCGCTCTGCAGGAAGCGGCGCATCGCTTCGCCAGCGACGTGCTGCGACCAGCCGGGCGGGAGTTGGACCGAATGACCGCCGAGGACGCGATCGCACCCGGGTCGCCCTATTGGGCGGTATTCGCGGAGGCGGCGAAGCTCGGAATCGATGCACTCTTCTTCCAGCAGTTCGAGGCGGCCCAGGCTGCCAGGCTCGAATCGCTGATCACCGAGGAGATGGGGTGGGGCGATTCCGGCCTCGCGACGTCGCTGGCCGCCGCCGGTTTCCCACTGCTCATGGCGCACGCAGCCGGAAACGTCGAACTGGTGGAACTGTGCAAGGAGCGAATCGGCTGCTGGCTCATCACGCAGCCCGACCGTGGCTCGGACGTGCAGATCCTGTATGGCGAGGATTGGCCGGCCGGCACCCCCGGCAACAAGGGCAACATCACGGCCCGCGTGACCGACAGCGAGATCATCCTGAACGGGCAGTGCTCGGCCTGGGTCTCGAACGGTGCCGTTGCGCAGGTCGCACTCTGCTACGTGGCCGCGGACTATGGCCAGGGGTTCATCCGGGACGATGGCCTCGCGCGGGGCCTCTCGGTGATCGCGCCACTCGACATGAAGGGCGTGTCGCACGGCAAGCCGCTCGACAAGATCGGCCAGCGTGCCTTGCCGCAGGGCGAGATCTACTTTGACGACGTGCGGCTTCCGCGCCGCTTCGGGATCGCGTTCGAGGACGAGTACTACGGAAACCTTGGCGCCGCCTGGACGTACGCGGGCACACACATGTGCAACGCGTTCGTGGGCACGGCCCGCGCCGCGTTCGAGCACGCGCTCGCCTATGCCCACGAACGCAGGCAGGGTGGAATGCCGATCATCCAGCACCAGCTGACGCGCTACCGGCTCGGCGACATGGCGCGCCGCATCGAGATGATCCGTGCAGTCGCACGACGCGCGACCCTGTATGCGACCGTCTCGCCACGCTTCCACCCATACGTGACGGCCCAGGCCAAAGTCAGCGTCACCGAGGAAGCGATGAAGGTCACGCACGAGGCACTGCAGCTGTTCGGGGGCAACGGGACCTCGCGCGAGTATCCGCTCGAGAAGCTGTTCCGCGACGTGCGCGCCTCGATGATCGAGGACGGCGAGAACTACATGCTTACGATGCGCTTCGGCAGCCTGCTGTCGCGTCTCTACCAGGACGGCTGGGCGAACGGCTGACGCCGCGCCCGGCCTTTCACGACAACCGAAACCAGGACAGGACAACACAATGGCCAAGCATCCAGTCGTCGTCTATGGCGCCAGCGGCTACACAGGCATGCTGATCATGGACTGGCTGATCGACCAGCAGATTCCGTTCACCGCGGTGGCACGCGACGCGAAGCGCACGCAGGAGATGATGGCGCAGCGAGTCGTGCGCCTCGAATCGGCCACCTACGAGATCATCGAGACGACCCACGAGGTGGACGCGCTCGCGAAAGCGTTCAAGGGCGCGAAGGTCGTCTGCAACACAGTCGGGCCCTTCGTCAATTTCGGGCTGACCGCCGTCGAGGCCGCCCTGAAGGCAGGCTGCCATCACATCGACACGACGGGCGAGCAGGGCTACATCCGCTCGGTGCGCGACAGGTTCGGCGATCTCTTCCGGCAGGCCGGGCTGCTGGTGTCGCCGTCGATCGCCTACATGTACACGTTTGCCGAGATCGCCGCCGAACTCGCCCTCGAGACGCCGGGCATCGACGCGCTCGAGACGGCGACCCTCTGCCGCGGCCCGCGCGGCGGCGCTTCCGGCGTGACGGTAGGTTCCACCGCCTCCATTTTCGAGCTGTATCGCCAGGAAGCCTGCTACCTGTGGGAAAAGCAGCTCGTTCCCCATCCGTTCGGGGCCAGCGTCAATGTCGTCGATCCGAACTTCGTGCAGCCCGTGTTCTCGCTGCCCTGGGGCGGAACGTCGCTGCCGGTCTACCTCGAAGGCGACCCGCGCGTACGCAGCTGCAGTTCGTATGTCGGGTTCTACGACAACAACGTCATGCAGCTGGTGCATTCGATCGGCCAGAAGTGGCAGGCGGAATACAAGGACCTGCCGCGGGAGCACCAGGATGCCGTGATCAAGAGCATCGTGGACTCGACGACGCCGACCATGCCGCCGCGCGAACGGACGACGACTGTGCGCACGGTAGACTTCGCGATCGGGCGCGGCCAGCTGGCGGCGGTGCGTGCCACGGTGCATGGCATCACCGCGTACATCGCGACCGGCGCGCTGCAGACCGCCGCGGTCGTGAAGCTGCTTGACGGCGAGACGAACAAGGTCGGTTTCGCCTCGGCCTGCAAGGCCTTTGGCCACCGTTACCTGCTCGGGTTCCTCGAGCAGCGCGGCCTGGCGCGCGCAACGGTCACGGAGCTCTGAGCAGTCAGTACATGGCCATCATCGATTTCTTCGACCAGGGATGGCGCAGCAACCCGACCGGTGCCGCGTACATCCAGGATGACCGCAGCTACAGCTTCGACGAGGTCGGCGAGCTGTCCTGCCGGATCGCCAACGGCCTGCTCGCCGCCGGCCTGCCAAGGGGGGCGCGAGGAGCGGTCTGGGCCACCAACGACGTGATGGCGTGGACCTGCACGCTGGGCCTGTGGCGCGCGAACATGTGCTGGATTCCCGTCGGTGCCCGCAACCCCGCCGACGAGAACCATTTCGTGCTCGATGCGTTCGACTGCGACGTGCTGTTCTTCCAGAAGATCTTCGCACCGGTGATCGCGGACCTGCGGCCGAAGCTGCCCAGGATCGTGCTCTGGATCTGCATCGACGACGAACTCGCCGACCTCCCCGGCGTGCACTCGCTTGCGCACTGGATCGGCGACCATCCGGCCACCCGCCCCGAGGTGGACGTGGACATGGATGACGTGGTGATGCTCTCGGCGACCGGAGGCACGACCGGCAAGCCGAAGGGCGTGATGAACACGCACCGCAGCGCACAGACCTTCTGCGCACACTTCATGATCGGCTGCCCCTACGGTGCCGAAGACCGGCCCGTCAATCTTGCCGCGGCTCCGATGACCCACACGGCAGGGCTGCTGTCCGTTCCCTGCACGGCGCGGGGTGGCACGGTCGTTGTCGTGACCAAGCCCGATCCCGTGCTGCTGCTCGCGGCGATCCCGAAGTACAAGGTCACCGAACTGTTCTTGCCGCCGACCGTGATCTACCGCCTGCTGGACATACCGGACCTCGGGCGCAAGGTCGACTTCTCGTCGATGAAGTACTTCATGTACGGTGCGGCCCCGATGTCGGTGGAGAAGCTCAAGCAGGCGATCCAGGTCATCGGTCCGGTGATGATGGGCGGCTATGGCCAGACCGAGGCGCCGGCGTCGATCGCCTATCTACCGCCAGGCGAGCACTTCGAGCGTGGCAAGATCGCTTCCGACGAGCGCCTGTCGTCCGTGGGGCGCCCGAATCCGCTGATCCGCGTCGAGATCATGGACGACGCGAACGAGATCCTGCCCAGGGGACAGACCGGGCGAGATCTGCGTGCGCGGCGACCTGGTCATGAAGGGTTACTACAAGGCGCCCGAGAAGACCGCCGAGGCCATCGTCGATGGCTGGCTGCACACTGGCGACATCGGGCACCTCGACGGCGAGGGCTACCTGCACATCACCGACCGCAAGAAGGACATGATCATCACCGGCGGCTTCAACGTCTACCCGAGCGAGGTGGAGCAGGTGATCTGGGGACACCCGGCCGTCCAGGACTGCGCCGTGATCGGCGCCCCGGACGACAAGTGGGGCGAGGCTGTGAAGGCCGTCGTGGAACTGAACTCCGGGCAACAGGTGAGCGCCGAGGAGCTGATCGCGCTCTGCAAGGAAAAGCTGGGCTCGGTCAAGGCACCGAAGTCGGTGGACTTCGTGGACGCGTTGCCGCGCAGCCCGGTTGGCAAGGTGCTCAAGAAGGACCTGCGTGCCCGGTACTGGCAGGGCAGGCAGCGAACGATCTGAATGCAGCGACACGAACGACACGTCCCGCACTGCGGGCCGGGAGCGCAAGGCGAATGAGCTATTACAGGAACAAGGTTGCAGTCATTACCGGCGCAGGGTCGGGCATCGGCCGCGAGCTTGCACGGTTGCTGGCGGCGCAGGGCGCACGCCTTGCAATTTCGGACATCGATGACGCGGGCCTCGCAGCCACGCGGCAGCTGTGTGGCAGCGCGGAGGTCCGCACGTACCGCCTCGACGTCTCGAAGCGCGAGCAGGTCTTCGGCCACGCCGACGACGTGAAGCGCGACTTCGGCCCCGCGGATTTCGTCTTCAACAATGCCGGCGTCACGTTGATTGCGACATTCGAGCACAGCACGGTCGAGGAAATCGAGTGGCTGCTCGGCATCAACCTCTGGGGCGTGATTTACGGCACCAAGGCTTTCCTGCCCATGATGCTCGAGCGTCGGTCCGGCTGCATCGTCAACCTCTCCAGCATCTTCGGGCTCGTCGGGGTACCGACGCAATCGGCGTACAACATGTCCAAGTTCGCGGTGCGCGGGCTCACCGAGGCACTGTGGCGCGAGCTCGACGGCACTGGCGTGCGAGCCGTCTCCGTGCATCCGGGCGGGATCCGCACCAACATCGACAAGGCGGGCCGCATGGGCCGCAATGCGGGCGACTACGAGCGCGAGCTCTTCGCGACTGTCGGAAGCCTGCTGGTGACGCCGCCCGAGCAGTGCGCGAGCGACATCCTGCGCGGCGTCGAACGCGGCGCGAAGCGGATCCTGACCGGCAAGAGTTCACGACTCGTCGAGCTCGCGTCGCGTATCGCGCCACGATCGTACGGCGTGCTTTTCAAGCGGCTCGGCCTCTGACCGCCGGCGACGGAGCGAACCGCATGGAGAGTGTCTATATCGCGGGCATCGGCATGACGGTTTTCGGCCGTCATCTCGAGCGCACACTGGATGACCTCGCGGGCGAGGCGTTGCGAGCCGCCCTGGCGGACGCGGGCGCGTCGACACCTGATATCGAGGCTGCGTTCTACTCGGGCATGACCAACGGCAGCCTGCAGGGCCAGATCGCCATTCCGGGGCAGGTCATCTTCAGCAAGATCGGCATCGAGGGCGTGCCGGTATTCAACGTGGAGAACGCCTGCGCATCCGGCAGCTCGGCCCTGCACCTCGCCGCGCAGTACATACGCTCTGGCGCATGCGACATCGCGCTCGCGATCGGCGCCGAGAAGATGAACATTCCGGACAAGGCGAAGGCCTTTGCAATCTTCGATGCCGGCTGGGACGTGTCGCAGGTGGAGCGCAATTTCGAGTTCCTGGTGAAACTCGGCGATGGCGTCGTGCCTCCACCGGGTTCCGAATCGACGCGGCCGTACAGCCGCTTCATGTCGATCTACGCGGCCATGTGCCGCCACCACATGAAGACCTACGGCACGACGCAGCGACAGATCGCCGCGGTTTCGGCCAAGAACCACCAGCATTCGGTCAACAACCCGCTGTCGCAGTTCCGCCAGCCGTTCACGGTGGAAGAGGTGCTGGCCGCCGCACCGATCACCTATCCGCTGACACTGCCAATGTGCGCGCCATTGACGGACGGTGCCGCGGCGGCCGTCCTGTGCAGCGAGGCGGGACTCAAGCGCATGGGCGGGGATCGATCGCGCGCGATCCGGATCGCGGCCAGCGTCGTGCGCAGCTTCACGCACCGGGACATCGACGATCCGCAGCACAACATCGCGCGCCTTGCTGCGGGTTCGGCCTACGAGCAGGCGGGCGTCGGTCCCGAGGACGTGGACGTCGCCGAGGTCCATGACGCGTCCGCAATGGGAGAGATCCTGCAGTCAGAGAACCTCGGGTTCGTCCCGATGGGCGAGGGCGGCCCCGCGGCCGAACGGGGAGACTTCACGCTGGGCGGCATGTTGCCGATCAATACCTCCGGCGGCCTGGAATCCAAGGGACACCCGCTCGGCGCGACGGGCATCGGCCAGCTTCATGAACTCGTGGCCCAGCTGCGCGGCGAGGCCGGCGCTCGCCAGGTAACCGGTGCCCGCGTCGCGATGCAGGAGAATGGCGGCGGCCTTGTCGGCGTCGAGGAAGCGGCGGTCGCCATTCATATCCTGACCCGGTAGCCGAGCGGGAGCCGGCCCGATAAAGTGTCGGGCATGGCCGCACACATTGCACTGGTCACCGCCCGCGAGGCGCTGGCCCTCGATGAAGACATGCCGCAGCTGGTGCTCGCGCTCCGGACCGCGGGCGCGAGCGTCGCAACGCCTTGCTGGGACGACCCTGGAGTGGACTGGGGCAGCTTCGACAAGGCAGTGCTGCGCTCGACGTGGGACTACGTCGATCGAATCGAGGAATTCCTGGACTGGACCGAGCGCTGTTCCGAACGGACGCGCCTGCTGAACCCGCCCGCAGTCGTGCGCTGGAATATCGACAAGCATTACCTCGTCGAGCTCGCGCACGCCGGGGTCGCTGTGGTTCCGACTCGGTTCGTCGAACCGGGCAACGACCCCCGGATCGAACTCGACCGTTTCCTCGCCGGAGGCCACGGCGCATTCACGGTCGGCACGTGCGGCGAGTTCGGGCAATTCGTGGTCAAGCCCGCGATCGGCGCCGGGTCGCGCGATGCGGCACGCTATCAGCGCGTGGAGCGCGACAAGGCCCTCGCGCACGTCGAACGGCTGCTCGCGGCCGGGCGCAGCACGATGTTGCAGCCTTACCTCGATCGCGTCGATGAATACGGGGAGACGGCGGTCGTCTACATCGGCGGCCGTTACAGCCATGCGTTCCGCAAGGGCCCGCTGCTGAGGCTCGGCGACGACCTCGTGTCGGGACTCTTCGCCGCCGAGCACATCACGTCCCGTGAGCCCGATGCGGCGGAACGGCGGCTGGCCGCGGCGGCCTTCGATTCCATCGCCGGTGCGAGCCCGCTGTATGCGCGCATCGACATGAT
>CAVTDU010000037.1:0-24595 GCA_963733565.1 uncultured Gammaproteobacteria bacterium | reverse complement strand
CTGCCGCTCGCGTGGCTCCTCGTGCGCGCGTTCGGCCTCGCCGGCGCGAGTCTCGGCGCCAACCCGATCGACGAACTGCAGGACAGGACCGGCGAGTGGGCGCTGCGCATGCTGCTCATCACGCTGTGCGTCACGCCGCTGGTCGTCACGCTGCGCAAGCCCTGGTTGCTGGCGGTGCGGCGCATGCTCGGGCTCTTCGCCTTCACCTACCTCTGCCTCCACTTCCTCAACTGGCTGGTCCTCGACCAGTGGCTCGACCTGCGCGCGATCCTCGTGGACATCGCGAAGCGCCCGTACATCACGGTCGGCTTCGCGGCCTTCCTGATGCTGGTGCCGCTGGCCGTCACGTCGACTGCAGGCTGGATGCGCCGCCTCGGACGCCGCTGGCACAAGCTGCATCGACTGATCTACCCGGCGGCCATCCTCGGCTGCGTGCACTACTGGTGGCAGGTGAAGGCCGACTGGCGCGAACCGCTCGTCTACGCATCGGTGCTTGCGCTGCTCCTTGGCTGGCGGCTGTGGCGTGCGAGAATGCGCCGGTCGATTGTCACGGTGCCGATCCAGACATGAATGACGCAACCCAGCCGGGAAGGCCCGGCGTCCCGGAGCGAGTCACGAGCCTGATCGCCGGCGAGCGCATCGCGCCAAGGGCCGGCGGGCACGACCTCCCCGTCATCTATCCGGCCACCGAGCAGACCGTCTCGCTGCTGCGCGAGGCCGACGCCGACGAGGTCTCCGCCGCCGTGCTTGCAGCGCGCGACGCATTCGACCGCGGGCCCTGGCCGCGGATGCATGTCGACGAGCGCAAGGACATCCTCTATCGAATCCGGGACCTGTTGCGGGTGCACGCCGACGAACTGGTGCATCTCGAGTGCCTGAACACCGGCATCCCGGTGCACCACATCCGCGGCCACGTCACCCGCATGGCGCGCAATTTCGAGTTCTTTGCCGAGGTGGCAAGCACGGTCTCGGGCGAGGCCTATACGCAGGCGAAGGGCTACCTGACGTACGTGACGCGCGAGCCGAAGGGCGTGGCCGCACTGATCGCGCCGTGGAACGCACCGCTCGCGCTCGCGTCGATGCGCGTGGCGACCTGCATCTCGTTCGGCAACACGTGCGTGCTGAAGCCGTCCGAGTACACGCCGCTGGCCGTGGCACGGATGGTGGAAATCTTCCACGAGGCCGGACTGCCGCCGGGAGTCGTGAACCTGGTGAACGGCCGCGGCACAGTCACCGGCAGCGCGCTCGTGTCGCACCCGGGCATCGACATGATCGGCTTCACCGGCGGCACGCACACGGGCCGCGCGATCATGGCGGCGGCTGGCCGCGACCTCAAGCCCTGCATCCTCGAACTCGGCGGCAAGTCCGCCAACATCATCACCGCGCACGCCGACCTCGAGCGCGCGCTCGATGGTGCGCTGCTCGGCATCTACGCCAACAACGGGCAGCAGTGCCTCGCGGGCTCGCGCATCCTCGTGCAGCGCTCCGTGTCGGAGCAGTTCATCGCCCGCTTCGTCGAGCGCACGCGCCGCATCCGCATCGGCGACCCGATGCAGGCGACGACCGAGATCGGCCCGCTCTGCTTCGCGGCGCACCTCGAGCGCGTGCTCGGCTACGTCGAGATCGCGAAGGCCGACGGCGCACAGCTGCTCACCGGCGGGCGCCGCGCCAGCGGATTCGAGCGCGGCCTGTACATGGAGCCAACTGCCGTGCTGGCGCCCGCGAACAGCGCGCGCGTGTGCCAGGAGGAAATCTTCGGGCCGTTCGCGACGTTCCTCGTCTACGACACCATCGACGACGCCATCCGCATCGCAAACGAGTCCCCGTTCGGGCTCGTGAGCTACATCTGGTCGCAGGACCTCGGTGAAGTGATGCGCGTGAGCCGCGAAGTGCGGGCCGGCACGGTGTGGGTCAACACGCCGATGATGCGCGAGCTGCGCGCGCCGTTCGGCGGCTACAAGCAGTCCGGCATCGGCCGCGACGGGCCGACTTCGAGCGTGGAGTTCTTCACGGAACTGAAGGCGACGACCATCCCGATCGACCCGGTCACGATGACGCGCTTCGGAGCCTGAGCGTGGTGTGGGCGAGCACCGCGCCCATGATCACCGCTACGCCGAGATAGAACCCGCCCGTGAGCTCACGCTGCTCACCGAGCAGCAGCACTGCCAGCACGACTGCGTAGACGGGCTCGAGGCTCACGGCCAGCTGGGTCGTGAAGGCGCTCGTGTGCCGCAGGGCGCGCAACGCGAGCGTGAATGGCAGCAGCGTGCAGGCGATGGCGAGGACCGCGAGCAACAGCAGGTCCCGTCCGCCGGGCACCGCGAACGAGCCATCCGGGCCGGGCCAGAGCAACGTGACGACGGTCAGGAAGGCCGTGCCGGACGCGAGTTCCACCCACGTGACGAGCAGCGGGTCGGCCCGCTCCACGTGGCGCTTGTTGAGCGACGCGAAGATCGCGACCAGCAGCGCCGAGATCACGCCGAGGATGAGCCCGCCGCGCATCCCCGTCGGCGTGCCGCCGACGACCAGCGCCACGCCCGGCAGCGCCACGATGCCGATCACGAGCTCGCGCGGGTCGAAGGAACGCCGGGCGATCCACGGCTCGATCACCGCCAGGAAGATCGGCCCGATTGCCATGCAGGTCGCGGCAACGGATGCGTTCGAGAGCTTGATCGCTCCGTAGAAGGTCAGCCAGTGCAGCGCGACGATGACGCCGATGCCCGCGAAGAGGCCGAGCGTGCGAACGTCCGTGCGACGCAGCATCCGCCAGACCGGGAGCCAGGCGGCGATCGCCACGACCACGATCAGCATGCGCCACCAGACGAGCGGCAGCGCCGGGAGGCTTATCAGCTTGCCGAAGATGGCAGTGAAGCCCCACAGCACGACGCAGAAATGGATCTGCAGCAGCGCCTTGCGGTGTGGAGTCATCCGTCCCTGCCAGCTGGCGGGCGCTTTCGCGCCAGGGCGATCACCCGGCCGTGGCGGCCGCGTGCGCTGCCTTCCTGCGCCTGAATTCCCGCACCATCTCGAGGCCCGTCCGGTCGCACGGCGGCAGTTCCGCGTCGGATAAGCCCTTGGGCGTGACCCGGTCGCCCCAGCGCACGAGGTGCGCGCACCAGGTGAGTCCGGCACCGAACGCGGGCAGCAGCAGCATGCTCCCCGGCTTGACCCGGCCTTCCTCGATCGCCTCGACCAGCGCCACGGGCACGGTTGCGGCGGACATGTTGCCGTAGCGGTGCACGTTCACGAACACCTTCTCCATCGGCATTCCCGCGCGCTTCGCAACGGCCTCGATGATCCGCAGGTTGGCCTGGTGCGGCACGACGAGGTCGATGTCCTCGCGCGGTGAGATGTCGCGACTTCAGCACGTCCGCGCAGGCTCCGGACATCCCGAGCACCGCCCGCTTGAAGATTTCCTGCCCCTCGAAGATCCAGTTCGTGTCACCGTACATTCGCGTGTAATTCGCGTAGCGCGTGCCCATGCCTTCGACGACCAGCGTCTGCCGGGCGTCGCTGTCGCAGCCCAGCCGCTCGGCGAGCAGGCCCTCCTCGCGATCGGTCGCCTCGAGCACGACAGCGGCGCAGCCATCGCCGAACAGCACCGACACGCCGCGGTTGTTCCAGTCCATGAAGGCGCTGATCAGCTCGCCGCCGAGCACCAGCGCGTTGCGCACCACGCCCGTACGGATCATCGCGGTCGCGGTGCTCAGGCCGTAGAGGAAGCTGGTGCAGGCCGTGTTGACGTCCATGGACGCCGCCTTCTTCGCACCCAGGCGCACCTGGATGCCGGAGGCCTGGTTGGGCACCTGGTCGTCGAAACTGCAGGTCCCGAAGACGATCAGCTCGAGGTCGGCAGGATCCATGCCGGCGGCGGCGAGCGCACGCTTCGCGGCCACGTAACCCAGCTCCTCGAGATTGACGTGCGATATGCGCCGTTCCCTGATGCCGGTGCGGCTGACGATCCACTCGTCGCTGGTTTCGATGAGCGTTTCGAGCTCGGCGTTGGTCAGTACGGCTGGCGGCATGCACTTGCCCCAACCGGTAATTGCTGCGTGCGTCACCGGATGTCCCCCGCGTGTGCGTAAGGGCCGTCCCCCCCGGGCTTTGCGAGAAGGGCGCCACTTTACCAGCTTATCGCCCGCTACTCCTGCCGCTGCGGAGCCCTGCTGAAGACAGCCCGGACGGTCCACGAGCAGCGACTCGCGCCGCAGCAGCAGCCTCAACAGGTGCCGCACCTCGGGTGCCGTGATGCGGGCCTCGCACGGCAGGAATCCGGCGAGTCCCCGCAGCACGAGCACGTCGTCCTCGACCGTCGCCGCTTCGATCCGCAGGGCAAGCTTCACTTGCGGCGTCTTGATCTGCATGGGGCGTCCTCCGCGTGCGGCCAGTCAGGATTGCCAGCCGGCGAGTCTCGAGCCGTTACGCCCTGCGGCTCGGCCCGAGATCATGCACTCGGTGAGGTACGTTCCGTTCTGGTACAGGTTCGAGACCATCGAGCCCAGCTCGCCCGCTTCGTAGAGCCGCCGGATCCGGCCGCCCGTCGTGATCGAGAACCTCCGACTCGATGTTGCGACGCGCACCTCCGCTGGTGCAGACGATCGCGGGCGCCACGCGGATCGCGTAGTAAGGCGGCTGCTGCCAGCGGCTGCAGGGTTGCCGGATCCCGACCGAACTCGACATCGCACCCGGACCGACAGGCCTCGTTGTATGCGGCGACCTCCCGCTCGACGGCCCGCGGGTCACGGCCGATGGCGAGCGCCAGCTCGGCCAGCGTATCGGCGCGTACGATCCACCCGCGAGCCACTTCCACGGAATTGTCGTCGCTCCAGTCGTAGCCTTCGACGACGGGATTCCAGCCCATCACCTTGATCGTCAGGCAATTCGCGGCCCGCGTGGCCTCGTCGAAGATCATGTGGACCGGCGCGGCACGATGGTGCGGCGTGTCGACCCAGTGGCCGTGGCGCTTTTCCTTGTAGTGCGTGAGCTGCAGCTCCGCCGTCTCGTTGTAGAAGCGACGGCTCTCCGCGTCGATCTCGATCCAGCTGAAGGTCTGCCAGAAGAAATTGCGCATGAAGACGGCGTCGAATTCCGGCACCTTGAAGCCGGGCCAGATGCCGCCCGACTGACCGAAATTGCGCAGGTGCCAGAGGTCGGCACCGGCCTTCTGCAGTATCCGCAGACCGTCGCCCGTGTTGCCCGGAGTGCCGAGCGGATACGCCTCCGCCAGCCCGAAATAGTCGCGATGCATCTGCGGGCTGGCCGAAAAGCCGCCCGTCGCCATGACCACTGCACGACGCGCCTTGACGCACAGCCGCCGTCCGCCCTGCTCGACGATCGCGCCGAAAACCTCGAGCGTGTCCGGATCCTGGACCAGGTCGACGATTTTCGTCTCGTACTGCACCTGGATGCGCGGCCGCCGCGCCACGTTCGCGTCGAATGCGAGCCAGACACCTGATGGGATCGGCAGGATCGTCGCGGTGTACGCGACCGCCTGCTCCGCACCGAGTTCCGGAAATTCCCGCACGACCTCGCGCTCGCTGAAGCCCGTTCCCTTGATGTAGCGCGCGCCTGCCTCCGCCGCGCGAGCCTGGATCCACGGTTCGAGTTCCGTCATGGCCTTCGCCCATGCCTGCAGCATGTCTTCCGGGACCGGGTTGGTCGAACTCATGATCCGCTGGTAGTCGGCGAGCGCCTCGGCGTTCTTCGAAATCAGCAGCGACTGCCCGGACGCCCGCGTGTTCCCACCCGCCAGTTCGCGCGGGAGCTTCTCGATGACGAGGATCTGGCAGCCTGGGTCGAGGTCGTGTGCCTCGATGGCCGCGCAGGCACCGGCGAGTCCGAAGCCGGCGATCAGCAGGTCGGTCTCGCAGTCCCAGCGCTCGACGCTCTGCAGGCTGGCCATGATCGAACCTCGGTTTGGAGATTGGCCGAGGTTGCGCCGTGGCAGGGCCCGCGAACGAACAACTACCGGTTAGCTTGCCACAACTTTTGGTTGTGCATAGCGCAATCGCGAGCCTAGGATCGGGCCATGGAACTGAAGCAGCTGCAGTACTTCCTGGCGGTGGTCGAATACGGGAGCCTGTCGCGGGCCGCCGAGCATCTCGGCCTGACCCAGCAGGCAATCTCGAAGAGCATGCTGACCCTGGAGGCCGATGCAGGCGTCGAACTGCTGGAGCGCCGCGGCCGCAACGTCAGGCCCACGAGCCACGGCCTGCTGCTGGTGACTCACGCCAGGAAGATCGCCAGGGAACTGGGCCTCTTCGATGAGGCATTGCGCCACCGGCAAGGCGCCCGTCGTGGCCGGGTACGGATCGGTACCAGCCCGACCGCGACGGCGCCCATCGTGACGCCGGCGATCCGCGCTTTTCTCGACGAACGCCCGCAGGTTCGCCTCGAGGTGACGGCAGGGCTGCGACGCGAACTGCTGGCGCAGCTCGCGGAGGGCCGCCTCGACGTCGCGGTGTGCCTCGACATCGAGCAGCATCACGACCCGCGCCTCACGCGCGAAGTTCTCTGCCACGACGAGTACGCCGTGGTCGCCGGCAGGCGCAATCCGCTCGGCCGGCGGGACGACGTCGAGGTCGCCGATCTCGTCGACTGCCCCTGGATCCTCGGCCGGAATCTCGGCGACGTCGCCGCGCCTGGCAGTCCGTCTGGGCCAGTGCCGGCCTGCCTGCACCGACGCCAGCGGATCGAGACTTCGTCGCTCGATTTCTGCCGGCTCGCGCTGCCTGACTCGCGCTACCTTACGATCCTGCCGCGCGGCCTGATCGCGGCCGACGTGACGGCCCGACGCCTGCAGATCATTCCTGTATCGGCATTCGCATGGGAACGTCCGATCTCGCTCTACTACCGCGGATCGGCCGCACGCGCCGCCGAGACAGCCGGGTTGATCGCCGCGCTGCGCGCGGCAGCCGGACACTGGCGCAGTTGATTCGTGTCCACGATTGCCCGCTGTTGCCCGCTGTGGAATGATCGCCGGACGCACGGCCCCGTCGAGGTGGCCGGCGCAGGGCCTGACGGGAGCGCGGGTTGATCACCGACATCGACGTCTGGAAATTCATCCACATCCTGCTCTTCGTCTACTGGCTCGGTGCGGACCTCGGCGTCTTCCTGCTGGCCAAGGCGGCCCAGCGCAGCGACCTCACGTTCGACCAGCGCGTGATCGCGCTCAAGATGGCGCTCAAGATCGACATCCTGCCGCGGCTTTCATTCGCGCTGATGTTTCCGGTGGGCCTGGAACTGTCCGCCGCCAAGGGCCTCGTCGAGCCGACCCTCGCCCTGCGCGCCCTTTCGTGGGCCGTCTCCGCCGTCTGGGTCGCGATCGTGATCGGCATGGTGCGGGCGCAGGACCCGAAGCGCGCCGCGGCACTGAAGCACGCGAACGTCGTGCTGCACTGGGTGCTGTTTCTCGTCGTCGCCGCCATCGGCCTCACGTCCGTGCTCGGCCACGGTCCGTTTCCAGGCGGCTGGCTCGGCTGGAAGATCCTGCTGTTCGGGCTGATCTTCTTCTGCGGAATCATGATCGACAGGGAGTTCGATCCCGTGTCGCCGGCGTTCGCGCGGCTCGCCGCCGAGGGCTCGAAGCCCGACATCGAGCAGGCCATCTCGCGAGGCATCGATCGCTCGATCGTCTGGGTCCTCACGCTCTATGCGCTGGTCGTCGTGATCGCGTTCCTCGGCACCGCCCGCCCCTCCTGAAGCGCGCAGCGCCTCCTCCTCACTATCCCCTACCCGCTGATCACTGAGTCACTTCTCCCATGCCCATCGCGACCATCAACAGCCACCCCATGTACTACGAAGTCCTCGGCCAGGGCGAGCCCGTGCTCTGCATGGGCGGCTGGGGCACCTTCTGCCACGACAACCACGGGCACCTCGCCCGCGGACTCACCGATCGCTACCAGGTGATCCTGTTCGACTACCGCGGCATCCGCGACTCGGGCGACGACCTCGCCGTGCCCTCCACGATGGAGCTGCACGCCAACGACGCGATCGGGCTCCTCGATCACCTGGGACTGAAGAACGTCCACCTGATGGGCCTCGTCGGCATGGGCGCCTGCGTCTGCCAGGAGATCGCCATTCGCCGCCCGGACCTCGCCCGCAGCATGCTCAACATGGGCGCATGGTGCGAGGTGGACGACTTCCTGCGCGACCAGCTCGAGATGTTCCGCTGGATCCACCGCGACCTCGGCTTCCTCTCGTTCCAGAAGGCCGTCACGCTGCTTTCGTTCGACGCCGAGTACTACAACGCGAACAAGGAGCGCCTGCTCGGCCCGCAGGGCGGCTGGAAGGAACTCAATGGCCGCTATGCCGCGCATTCGCGCCTGATCGACGCGTGCGTCGCGTTCGACTCGAAGGACCGGCTGCGCGAGATCCGCTGCCCGTCGCTGATCATCCACGCGGGCAAGGACGTGGTGACCGCGCCGCGCAACACCCTGCCCATCGAGCATGGCATTCCCGGCGCGAAAGGCATCCTGTGGGACGACGTCGCCCATGTCGTCGCGGGCAAGGAGCAGAAGATCCGCTTCGCGCGGACGCTGTTCGAGTGGCTGGAATCGACCTGAGGCGCAAGCCTCGGGTGGTCGCTATGCCGCTGCGGCCGGCAGACCCTGCAGGTACTTTGCGACCTCGGCCATCGTCATGACGTCCGCGTAGCGACGGCCGACGTCCACCAGGTTCGATCGGTGCGGGACCTCGTCCGCGTCGCCGCAGCAGTCCTCGGCCACCAGCACGCGGAAGCCGTACGAGAACGCGTCCACGATCGTTGCGCGCACGCAGCCGCTGGTGGTGCATCCGGTGACGATCACGGTGTCCACGTTCTGCTTCACGAGGAACGTGATCAGCGGGGTCTGGAAGAACATCGACGGCGCGTTCTTGCAGTACGTGAAGTTGTCCGCGTGGTGGATCTTCGGATCCATCTCCGTGCACGCGTGACCATGGTAGAACTCGTCGCGCACGGCCTTGACCTTCCAGAGCGGCATGTCCGCGAGACTGCAATACGCCGTGTAGCAGGCGGCGACGGGCACCTTGCGTGCCCGCGCCACCTCCAGCAGCTCCGCCGTGCGATCACGCGCGGCATGGATCATCGGCAGGCCGCCGAGCGGGTACTTCGGGTCCGTGAACGCCGTCTGGAAGTCGACGACGAGCACGGCGGGCCGGCGCCCGCCGCCGATCTCGCTCGACGCGTACCCGACCCGCGTGTAGCTGTCGCTCACGCGGCCTTGCCCGCCTTCTTCTTCATGATCCGGTCCGAGAACTTCGGCTGCTGCGGCGGCTCGTGGCCCGTCTCGGCCTTGCAGCGGCCCTTCAGCTCGTCGATCGTCTCGAAGCCGCGGTCGAACAGCTTCACTTCCTTGCGCTCGGCACGGAGCTTCTCGCGCAGCTTCTCGGTCGCGGCCTTGTCGGCCCTGCCATCCGCCTTCATCACGACGCCGTAGTTGAGCGCGCCCTGCGCGGTCACGAGCCCGGCCTGCACGTCGAACTCGACCTTCTCGATCTCGCGCTCGAACGGATCGCCGCAGCCTCCGCCGCCCCAGGTGTCGGAAAGCAGCAGGTCACCGGCCTCGACCTTGACGTGGTCGACCTTGGACGGCAGGTTCTCCTTCGTGCCGTCCTTGCGGACCAGCGTCTTCTTGCTCCGCGCACCGGGCAGGCCGCCGTTCACGCCCCACGGGTAGGTGAGCCAGCGGTCGTCGTGGATCGAGATCTCGCCCGGCTCGAGGAACCGGTAGCCGATCCGCAGCCCGTTGCCGCCGCGATTCTTGCCGGCCCCGCCCGTGTCCGGGATGGTCTCGTAGATGTCGATCCGCAGCGGGAAGTAGCTCTCGAGGAACTCGTTCGGCACGTTGGTGAACGACGGCCACAGCGAGTGCCCGTCCGGCCCGTCGCCGAACGGCTTGCCCGGGATGCCGCCGAAGGTGATCTGGTACAGCTGGTACCACTCGCCGTTCCTGTCGTACCCCGAGTACATGAAGTGCGGGCTGTCGGAGAAGCCCGCCGCGCACATGAACGCCGGGTTGCCCTGGCCGAGCAGCCCGCCGAGGATGTCGAAGATGCGGCCGAGCGCGTGCGTCCGGCAGGACAGCGCCGCCGGCTTCAGCGGCTTCAGCAGCGTGCCGGACGGGATGCGGACTTCCATCAGGTCGTAGAACCCGTCGTTGAACAGGATCTGCGGGTCGAAGACCATGATCATGTAGACGCCCGCGAACATCTTGAACATCTCTTCGTTCAACAGGAAGTTGATCGAGGAGATCGACTGCGGGTCGGTGCCCGCGAAGTCGAAGATGCACTTGTCCCCCTCGCGCCACATCGTGCACGCGATCTTGTAGGGACCCATGTTCATGCCGTCGTCGCAGATGTAGTCCTCGAAGTACTGCTTCTTCTCGGGGACCGTCTGGCGGATCAGCTGCCGCATCGCGCGCTTGTTGCGCTCGAGCATGGCGTCCATCGCGGAATAGAACACGTCGTCGCCGAAGCGCGTCGAGATCTCGACGCAGCGGATCGCCGCCGTGCGCAGCGCCGCCACGATCGCGTTGAAGTCCGAGAAATTCCAGGTCGGCAGCCGGCAGTTGTGCAGGATCACCTTCAGCAGGTCGTCCTGCAGCTGGCCCGCCTTGACGATCTTGATCGGCGGAACGCACACGCCTTCCTCGTAGACGGTGCGCGCGTCGGTCGGCAGCGAGCCGGGAACCTTGCCGCCGACGTCGGTCATGTGACCGAACATGGCCGACCAGGCGATGATGCGGCCGTCCTTGTAGATCGGCATCAGCATCAGCCAGTCGTTCTGGTGGCTGATGGCGCCGTTCACCGAGTACGGATCGTTGGTGAGGAAGATGTCGCCCTCCTCCACCGTGCCGTCGTAGCCCTGCATGAAGCCCCAGATGAACGACCCGAACTGGCCGACCACCATCTTGCCTTCGAGGTTGGCGATCATCGGGAACTCGTCGTGCTGCTCGCGGATGCCCGGCGACATCGCCGTGCGGAACAGCACGGTGTCCATCTCGTAGCGGGCGTTCCTGAGCGCGCTCTCGATGATGTCGATGGCGACGGAATCCACCTTCACCTTCTTCATCGGCTTGCGGTTGCGCTGAATGATCTTGGCAGGCATGTGCTTGTCTCCGGAAAGGTGTCAGCGGACTGCGGTCACTTGGCCTTGCGCACGGCTTTCTTCGCCGCGCGCCGGACCTTGCCTGCGGCCGCCTTCGGCCGCGCGGCGCCAGCCTTCTTCTTCGGCGCCTTGTAGTCGTCCGGATAGATGAGGATGTTGCCGTACGCATCGACCTTGCCGTGATGCTTCGGCAGGATGACGGTCGTCGAATCCATCTCCATGACGATCGCCGGACCCGCGATTCGATTGCCCGACTTGAGCAGCGCGCGGTCGTATACGGTCGCCGTGCAGTCCTTCCCATCCATGTAGGACTTCTGCCTGCCGACCGCAGCCGCCGCCGGCGACGAGCCGCCGCGCGCGATGACCTGGCGCCTGATGCTGATGCCCTTGCCCTGCACCACCGCGCGCAACGCGACGAACTCGTGCTCGAGCGGCAGCGCGAACGTGAAGAGCCGCGTGTGCTCCTCGTCGAATGGCCGGCGGATCGCGTCGAGACCCTCCTTCTCGAGGCGCTTCAGGTCCACGTCGACGGTGAGGCGCAGGCCCTGGCCGTGGTAGCGGACGTCCACCTGGTAGCCGAACTCCATGTCGGCGGCGGACACCTTCTCGCTCGCGAGCGCGCTGGCGGCATCGGCCGCCTGGGTCTTCAGCAGCTTCGCGATCTCGTCCTTGCTGGTCTGCGCGAACTTGCGGATGAAGGTCCGCGAAGACTCGTCGCGCACGGCCGTCGTGGCATCACCGAGCGCGCACAGCACGCCAGGGCCCGGCGGGATGATCGAAGGCCACGAACCGAGCAGCCGCGACAACGCATTGGCGTGCAGCGGGCCCGCGCCGCCGAACGCGATCAGCGCGTAGTCGCGCGGATCGTGCCCCTGCTCCACCGACACCAGGCGCAGCGCGCCCACCATGTTCTCGTTGACGATGTCGTAGATGCCGAGTGCGGCTTCCTTGACGTTCTTGCCGAGCGCCTTGCCGATCTTGGCGACCGACTGCTGGGCGAGAGCGCGATCGAGCTGCATGTCGCCGCCAAGCTTCTGCTGCTCCGGCAGGTAGCCCAGCACGACGTTGGCATCGGTAACGGTGGGCTCGACGCCGCCCTTGCCATAGGCGGCCGGGCCCGGGTCCGCGCCGGCCGACTGGGGCCCGACGCGCAGCGCTCCGGTGAGTTCAGGCACGTGCGCGATCGAGCCGCCGCCCGCGCCGACCGTGCGGATGTCGACGGACGACGCACGGACCGTCACGTCGCCGACCGTCGTCTCGCGCCGCAGCCGCGGCTGCCCGTTGTTGATCAGCGCCACGTCGGTCGAGGTGCCGCCGACGTCCACCGTCAGCAGGTTCGGGAAGCCCGCCCGCACCGCGACCCAGAGCGCGCCGGTCACGCCGCCGGCGGGGCCGGACATCAGCAGGTTCACCGGGAAGTCCTCGGCGGACCTTGCGGACGCGAGGCCGCCGTCCGAGCGCAGGATGTGCAGCTTGACGTTCTTCGTCTTCGCGTCGAGCTTCGACTTGAGGTTGTGCACGTACTTCTGCACGCGCGGGCGCACGTAGGAATTGGCGACCGTCGTCACCGTGCGCTCGTATTCCTGCATCTCGGGCACGACTTCCGACGAGAGCGACACGGGAATCCCCGGCAGCTCCTCCTGGGCGATCTGCTTGATGCGCTGCTCGTGCCGGTCGTTCGAGAAGGCGTTGATCAGCGAGACGGTGAGCGCCTCGATCTTCTTCTTGCCGAGCGCGCGCAGGTCCTCGCGCAGCTTCGCCTCGTCGAGCGGCGTCACGACCTCGCCCTGCGAGCTCACGCGCTCGTGCGCCTCGATCGTCAGCGCGAGCGGCGCCATCGGCAGCGACTTGTTGTAGATCACCCAGCCGCCGAGGCCGCCCGGCACGAAGCTGCGCGCAATCTGCAGCACCTGCCGGTAGCCCGTCGTCGTCACGAGGCCGACGCGCGCGCCGGTGCCGGTCAGCACGGTATTCGTGGCGACCGTCGTGCCGTGCATGACGTGCTGGATCTCTTCCGGCGCCACGCCGGCCTGCTTGCAGACGCGGTCGATGCCGCGCAGCACGCCGACCGACTGATCCGAGGGTGTGCTCGAAACCTTCGCCTTCCAGGTCTGGCCCGTCTTCTCGTTCACGAGCAGCAGGTCGGTGAAGGTTCCGCCTACGTCCACGCCCAAACGGTATGTCATGAAATCACCCCAGGTTGTCGCTTACACGCGAGTCTTCGAAGTATTCAACTTCCGGCAGTTCGCCGCAATGCGCGGGTTCGACGGCAACGGCTCAAGCCGCATGCACCGCCGGCTTCGGGAAGCCGCCTGCCTTGACCAGCATGCCGGGCACCGGTCGGCCGAGCTGTTCCTGCAGCCACTTGCCGGTCTCGATGGCACGGTCCAGCGAAATCCCGGTCTCGTAGCCGGATCGCTGCAGCATGTAGACCAGGTCTTCCGTCGGGATGTTGCCGGTGGCCGCCGGTGCAAACGGGCAGCCGCCGATCCCGCCGAGGCTGGCATCCAGGGTCCTGACGCCCGCCTGCACCGCGGCAAAGGCGTTCGCGAGCCCGGTATTGCGGGTGTTGTGGAAATGACAGCGCAGCGGAATGCCCGGCACCGCCTCGCGCACCCGCGAGACCAGCTCGGTCACCTGCGCAGGGACACCCACGCCGATCGTATCGGCCAGCGCGATCTCGAACGGGTGCGCGTCGGCGACCCGCTGGACGATCTCGACCACTCGCGCCACGGGCACCTCGCCCTCGAACGGGCAGCCGAACGCCGCAGAAACCGTCACCTGCACCGCGATGCCCGCCTGCTGCGCCGCGGCAGCGATGTCCAGCCAGGCCGCGATCGACTCGTCGGTCGTCACGCCCTGGTTGCGCTGGTTGAAGGTATTGCTGGCCACGACGGCCATGCCGATCTCGTTGCAGCCGGCCGCCGCGGCACGCTCGAAGCCTTTCCGGTTGAGCACGAGCCCGATGTAATGCACGCCCGCGCGGCGCGGGAGTGCCTTCATCACCTCTTCCGCGTCCGCCATCTGGGGCACTTTCTTCGGGTTGACGAAGCTCGTGACCTCGACGCGCCTCGCACCGCCGGCGACGACCCGGTTGATGAACTCCACCTTGGTCGCCGTGGGCAGCACGCCGGGCTCGCTCTGCAGCCCGTCGCGCGGTCCCACTTCGACGATTTCGATGTGATGCTTCGTGGTCATGCGTTCATCCTCCGCGCTGGACCCGAGCATACAAGTCCGCCGGGCGGCGATCCAATGTGTCCGGAATCCCCGATTCCATGCCACCCTCGGCCGGGTAGAATCGCGTTCAACCACCAGAGGACGATTCGCATGACCAGCGATTCCAGCGTCAAGCCAGGACCGCTCTCCGGGCTACGCGTGCTCGAGCTCGGCACGCTGCTCGCCGGCCCGTTCTGCGGGCAACTGCTGGGCGACTTCGGCGCGGAGGTGATCAAGATCGAGCCTCCGGGCCAGGGCGACCCCATGCGCAACTGGGGGCGCGAGAAGGCCAACGGCAAGTCGCTCTGGTGGCCGGTCGTCGGCCGCAACAAGAAAGCCATCACGCTGGACCTGCGCCAGGCCGACGGGCAGGACCTGCTGAAGCAGCTGGTCGCGAAGTCCGACTTCGTGCTGGAGAATTTCCGCCCGGGAACGATGGAGAAATGGGGACTCGGCTGGGAGCAGCTGTCTGCCATCAACCCGCGGCTGATCATGATCCGCGTCTCGGGATTCGGACAGACCGGCCCCTACTCGCGGCAGGCCGGTTTCGGCGCGATCGGCGAGGCCATGGGCGGCCTGCGCTACGTGGTCGGCGATCCGACCACGCCGCCGTCGCGCATGGGCATCTCGATCGGCGATTCGCTCGCGGCCACTTTCGCATGCATCGGCGCGCTCTCCGCGCTGCACCACCGCGAGAAGACCGGGCGCGGCCAGGTGGTGGACTCGGCGATCTACGAAGCGGTGCTCAACATGATGGAGTCGCTGGTCACCGAGTACGACAAGGTGGGCTTCATCCGCGAGCGCACCGGCGCGATCCTGCCGAACGTCGCGCCGTCGAATGTCTACAAGACCTCCGACGGCATGGTGCTGATCGCCGCGAACCAGGACACCGTGTTCTCGCGCCTCGCCGAAGCGATGGGCCAGGGCGGCCTCGCGACCGATCCGAAGTATTCCACGCACGGTGCGCGCGGCGCCAACCAGGTCGAGCTCGACGCGCTCGTCGAACGCTGGACGGAAACGCGGACCACGCGCCAGGTGCTCGACCTGATGGACAAGTTCGGCGTGCCGGCCGGGCTCATCTACCGCGCGCCGGAGATGCTGGAGGACCCGCATTTCAAGGCGCGTGAAGCGATCGTGACGGTGCCGCACCCCGATTTCGGCGAACTGCGGATGCAGAACGTGGCGCCGAAGCTCTCCGAGACGCCGGGCGCCATCCGGCGCCCGAGTCCGGCGATGGGTCAGCACAACGACGAGGTGTACCGCGAGCTGCTTGCGCTCAGCGCGGAGCGCTACGCGCAGCTCAAGGCCGGCAAGGTCGTCTGAGCCCGGCGCATGAGCGACTCGCTGTCGGAAAACTACGCCGCCGGCGGCTTCGGCAAGTCGTTGCGGCCGGGGCGCCGGCCGGCGCTCCTCGTCATCGACTTCGTGCGCGCGTACCTGGTGCCGGGCTCGCCGCTGTATGCCGGCGTCGAGGCTGCCCGCGACGCGTGCCGCGAACTGCTCGGGGCTGCACGCGCGGCCGGCATCCCCGTTGTCCACACCAACGTGCAATACCAGCCCGGCGGGCGCGACGGCGGCGTGTTCTTCCGCAAGGTGCCGGCACTCGCCTGCTTCGAGGCCGGGGCACACCCGGAGCTCGCCGCGTTTGCCGAGGGGCTCGAGCCTGCCGTCGGCGAGACCGTGATCACGAAGCAGTACGCGAGCGCGTTCTTCGGCACGTCGCTCGCCTCGACGCTGACCGCGCTCGGCGTGGACACCGTGCTCATCGCCGGCGTGAGCACGAGCGGCTGTGTGCGTGCGACGGCGGTCGACGCGTGCCAGCATGGATTCGTGCCATTCGTGGTGCGTGAAGCCGTGGGCGACCGCCACGAGGCGCCGCACACGGCAAACCTGTTCGACCTGCAGGCGAAGTACGCGGAGGTCGTGACCCTCGGCCAGGTGCGGGAATACCTCGCGACGCGGGACTGAACGGGTAGTCTTCGCAGCTGACACCAACCCAGGACCGGAAAAACACGATGCACCACGCACGACATGCCGCGCGAGCGAGCGCGCTTGCCCTGCTGCTCGTCGGCAGCGGCGCACACGCGGCCGAGGCCACCGCGACGGCGCCCGCATTTTCCGAAGCCGCGTTCCGGGCCCACGTCGAGCGCATCTCGTCGGACGAATTCGAAGGCCGCGCTCCGGGGACCGAGGGCGAGAAGAAGACGCTTGCCTACATCGAGCGGGAGTTCCGCGCGGCCGGCCTCGAGCCCGGCATCGGCAAGAGCTTCCTGCAGCCGGTGCCGCTCGTCGAGATCGTCCCGCACGTTGAAGGGCCCATGGAGGTGCGCGGCGCCAAAGGCTCGCTGAGCCTGCGCAACGCCGACGACATGGTCGTCTGGACGCGGCGGCCGGTGCCCGAGTCACGCCTGAAGGACGCCGAACTGGTCTTTGCAGGCTACGGCATCGTCGCGCCGGAGTACGGCTGGAACGACTACGCCGGCATCGACATGCGCGGCAAGATCGCCCTGGTGCTGGTCAACGACCCGGGCTTCGCCACCCAGGACCCGAAGCTCTTCACCGGCAACGCGATGACGTACTACGGCCGCTGGACGTACAAGTTCGAGGAAGCGGTCCGGCAAGGGGCGGCGGGCGTGTTCGTGATCCACGAGACGAAGGCTGCCGGGTACCCGTGGGATGTCCCGCGCAACGGTTCGGACGGCCCTCAGTTCGACATGGTCATCGACGACTACGAGTCGCAGCGACTCGCGCTCGAAGGCTGGATGACGCAGGAATCCGCGCAGCGCGTGCTCGCGCTGGCCGGCCAGGACTACGCGGCCCTGAAGCAGGCAGCCGTCGACAACAGGTTCCGGGCCCGGCCGCTCGGCATCACGGCCAGCGTGGGCGTGCGTAACGATGTCCAGCGCCGGACCACGTACAACGTCGTCGGCGTCCTGCCGGGGAGCAAGCACCCCGACGAGTATCTTCCTGTACACGGCCCATTGGGACCACCTCGGCAAGGGCGCGGCCGTTCCCGGCGACAAGAGCGCCGACACGATCTTCAACGGCGCCTCGGACAATGCGACCGGCATCGCCGCGCTGATCGAACTGGCACGTGGGTTCGGTGCAACGAGGCCCGCGACCGCAGCGCTCGATCATGTTCGTCGCCTTCACGGCCGAGGAATCCGGGACGCTCGGCAGCGAGTACTTTGCCGCGAACCCGCCCGTGCCGGTCGCGCAGATGTACGGCGGGCTCAACATGGACAACCTCTACGCGATCGGCCAGACGCGCGACCTGACGGTCATAGGCTTCGGCGCCTCGGATCTCGACGAGTACCTGCGCCGCGCAGCGGCGAGGCAGGGCCGCGTGATCGTGCCGGAGCCGACGCCCGAGAAGGGCTTCTACTATCGCTCCGACCACTTCCTGCTGGCGAAACAGGGCGTGCCGATGCTCTACACGAAGGCCGGGATCGACAGCCCGACGAAAGGTGCGGAGTACGGTCGCGCCTGGCTCGAGGACTATGTCGCGAACCGCTACCACAAGCCCTCCGACGAGTACGACGCCTCGTGGGACGTGAGCGGCATCCTGCAGGATATTGCGGTCTACTACGACGTCGGCCTGGCGCTGGCAAACGAGTCCACGTGGCCGAACTGGCGCGAGGGCAGCGAATTCCGCGCGATCCGCGACAAGAGCCGCGCGGCCGCGGCGCACTGAAGCAATCGATCGAACCAAGGCAAGGCGCAACATGCTCGGCCGTATCGCCACCGTCACGATCAACACTCCGGACATTCCGGCAGCCGTAGCCGCGTACCAGCGCTACCTCGGCTACCGCGTCGTGGACGATGGCGCCCTCGGTCGGGACACCGCTCGCGCCTGGGCCCGGCCGGCGCTGGCGAGCGCGCGGGCCGTGATCCTCGAACCGGCGAGCGGGTCCGACACCTACCTGCGGTTCGTCGAAGGTCCCGCCTACGTCGACTACCAGCCGTTCGCCTGCCTCGGCTGGAACGCGGTCGAACTGATCGTCGCGGACGTGGACTCGCTGGCCGGGCAACTCGCCGGCAGCCCGTTCCGGGTCATCGGCGCACCTGCGGACCTGTCGTTTACCGACAAGATCCGGGCAATGCAGGTCGTTGGCCCGGCCCGGGAAGTCCTGTACCTCACCCAGATCAAGGAAAGACTCGCGGCCTTCGACACGCCCGAGGCGGCTGCTTTCGTGGACCGGGCGTTCATCGTGATCCTCGGCGGCTCGAGCCTCGACCTGCTGCAGGATTTCTACCATGGGCAGTTCGGCGTAGCCCGTGCCGAGGCCATGCCGTCGGTGATCTCCGTCCTGTCCGCGCCGTACGGGCTGCCGAGGGACTACCGCCACGCCATCGCGGCACTCAAGGTGTCCGGGCAGTGCTACATCGAGGCGGACGAGATGCCGCCGGGCGCGGTCGCCCGCCCCTGCGAGCCGGGCCAGCTGCCGCCCGGCGTGGCGATGGTCAGCTTCGAGGTGGACCGGCTGCCAGACGCCGGTACGCAGCCTCGGGGCCGCCCACCGTTCCCCGGCGCTTCCCTATGCCGGCCGACGGTCGCTGGCCTGCGTCGGAGCGGCTGGCGAACTGATCGAGCTGATCGAGCTGGCTGAGGCAGGCTGACGCGTTGGCGATAGAATACGCATTCAGGTGCCCGATTCCCGGCACACGAGGACAACGATGAAGAAGACGAACCTGTTGGTGGTGGTCGCACTCGCTGCGGCCGGCGTGGTCGGACTCGGGGCGGCGACGCTGCTCCCTTCGGTGGCGATGGCCGCCGACGCTCCGCCCAAGATGAACGCGAAGATCATCGCGCCGCTCAAGATCGTGCAGGAGCAGACGACGGCGAAGAACTACGACGCCGCCTACGCCGCGCTGAAGGACGCGCAGGCCGTCGAGCCCAAGACGCCCTACGAGTCGTACATGGTCGACGAGCTCGGCTGGTACGTACTGCTGCAGAAGCAGCAGCTGCCGGCGGCGGCCGAGGCGCTCGAGCGCGCCGTCAACTCCGGTTTCGTCCCGCCGGCCGAGGTGACGCCGCGACTGAAGCCGCTCGCGCAGATCTACTACCAGGCGCAGAACTACCCGAAGGCGGCCGAGTACGGCAACAAGTACCTCGCGCAGGTGCCGACCGATGCGACCATCGCCGTGCTCGTCGCGCAGAGCTATTACCTGCAGAAGGACTACGCGAACACGCGTGCGACCGCCGAGAAGTACACGGCGGGCGTCGCGCAGCCGAACGAGCAGCTGCTGCTGCTCGCGCTGCGCAGCAGTTTCGAGCTGAAGGACCGCGCCGGCACGATGAAGACGCTCGAGTCCCTGGTGCGTTACTACCCGCAGCAGAAGTACTGGGAGGACCTGCTCACCAACCAGCTGTACGAGACGAAGGGCGACGGCGAGCTGCGCACGCTCTATCGGCTGATGGAGCAGACGAACACGCTCGACAAGGCCGACGAATACACGGAAATGGCGACGGTGCTGATCGCGGGCGGCTACCCCGGTGAGGCCCAGCAGATCCTCGAGCGCGCCATGTCCGCCAACCTGATTTCCGGCGACGCCAAGGGGCGCGCGCAGGCCGACCTCGACAAGGCAAGGACCCAGGCCGCCGCCGACCGCAAGGACCTTGCCGGCGCCGAGAAGGCGCTGGCCGAAGCCAAGACCGGCAACCAGATGGTCGCCACCGGCAAGCTCTACTTCAGCGTGGGCGAATACGCGAAGGCGGCGGATGCCATCCAGAAGGGTCTTGCGAAGGGTGGCGTCACTGACCTCGACGACGCGAATGCCCTGCTGGGCATAGCGCTGGTCCGCGCCGACAAGCCGGCGGATGCGCGTCCGGCCTTCGAGGCGGTCAAGGGCGCCAAGTACGCCGAGATTGCCCGGCTCTGGCTGCTGTACGTCGACACGAAGTTGAATCCGGCTCCGGCTGCCGCTCCGGCTGCCGGCTGACGAGCGTCAGACCGGGCCCGCATTCGCGGGCCGCAAAAAACAAAGCCCCCGGCCTCGCGGCCGGGGGCTTTTTCGTTCCTGGCGGCCCGCTCGAGGCTGCGACCGGACGATCAGCGTCCCTTGAGCACCCAGAGCTTGGCGACTTCCGCAAACTTCGGGTCCTTGACGGCCGCGAACGCCTTGTTGGCCTCCGCCGTCTTGCCGTCGCGCGACAGTGCGATGCCGAGAAGCATGTCGGCCGCATCGACGTCCGACAGCCCGCCCTTGGCAAGCGCCTTGCGGAGCGCATCCGCGGCCTTGGCGTATTCGCCGGCGCTGAAGTAGAGCTTGCCGACCGCATGCATCTCGTCGCCCGTCTTCGCAGCCGCGAGCTTCGCCGCGGCCTTCGGCAGCTCCTGCCGCTCGACGTCGGCGCGACGCTTGGCCGAGTCGAGCGTGCGCTGTGCGCGCGCGGCTTCCTCGCCCTGGAACACGCCCGCGGCGATGCCCTTCTCGATGACCCTCTGCCCTTCGATCGCGAATCCGGCGACGACCAGCGCCTGGGCCATGTCCGTGTACTGGCGCGGCTTCGTGAGCGCGCCCACGTCCTCGGCAAGGCGATACAGCGAGAGCAGCTCGTCGTCGTGCTTGGTCTGCGCGATGTAGCCGTCGAGCACGCGCTGCCACGTGTCGGGGCTCGGGTAATACTTCAGGAGCTGCTCGAGGGCCTGCGCGGTGCCCGCCTTGTCGTTGATCTCGTAACTGCTGCGCAGCAGCAGCTGCAGCGCGTCCTCGCTCGGACGCTGGCCGCTCTTGATGATCCGCTCGGCCGCCGCGATCGCGCCCTTGTAGTCCTTCTGCTGGTAATAGCCCTGCGCGACCATGAGCTGCATCTCCTGGTCGCCCGGCACGGACTTCAGGTACTGGTTGGCGTACTGGATGCCCTTGCCGTAGTTGCCGGCGCGGAAATACAGCTGCGCCAGCGTCTTGGTGCGCTGGACCTTCTCGCCGGCCGGCATCTGGCCGGAAGCCATCTGCTGCTCGAGCAGGCGCGCGGCATCGGCATTGCGGCCCTGCTGCAGGTAGACGTACCAGAGCAGCTCGTTGATCTTGTACTGGTCGTAGGCGGTCTTCGGGCTGGCTGCGTCAGCCTGCTTGATCGCGGTGAGCGCCTGGTCCCACTTGCGCTTCTGGATCGCCTCCTGGGCGGTCTTCAGGCTCTTGCCGACGTTGGCGCTGACTTTCTGCTGCGCCACGGCGACCGACGGCACCAGCAGCCCCGCGGACACCACTCCGAGGCCGCCCATCGCCATGACGGCGGCCAGAACGAATCTTGCCTTGCTCATCGCTCGCCTCACTGGGAAGAACAATCGCTCCCCGCTACAAGAAAAAGCCACCGGGACTCTTCGTCCCGGCAGCCTGATTCAACAGCGCCACGCTGCGACGGGCCGCGACCCGCGCGCGGCGCAATTACATGAACTGCTCGTTGCCGACGAACCCGATCTTCAGCATCCGGTTGCGCTGCGCGGAAGCCAGGACCCGCGCGACCACGTCGTAGTCCACCCGCTTGCTCGGACGGATGTGCAGTTCGGGCTGCGGCTCGATCGCCGCTTCCCGACGGAAGTACGCGTCGAGCGTATCGAAGTCCGGTACCGGCGTGCCGTTCCAGAGGATGGTGCCGTCGAAATCGATCTCGAGGTTGATGACCACCGGCAGGACCTGCGACGGCGCGTTCGTCGCCCGCGGCATGTCCAGCTTCACCGCGTGCGTCATCACCGGAATCGTGATGATGAACATGACCAGCAGAACGAGCAGGACGTCGATCAACGGCGTCATGTTCATTTCCATCATCGGCTCGTCTTCGCGGCTGCTGCCTGCGCTCATTCCCATTCGTTTGACTCCTGGATGCCGGTGACGGCGTCAGCGGCGGTAGCCGCGGTCCGGTTCGGTGATGAACCCGACCTTCTGGATGCCGCTTCGCTGGCACAGCACGATGACCCGCCCGATATGCTCGTACTTGGTGTGCTTGTCGCCGCGGACATGGATCTCCGGCTGGGGATCCATCACGGCCACGACCTTGAGCCTGTCGAGCAGGGCCTCCTGGGTCGGCACCAGGCCCGTGTTCCAGAAGACGTTGCCGTCCGCGTCAACGGCGATGTTGACGTTCTCCGGCTTGGTCTGCGTCGGGATGTTCGCCGCCTTCGGCAGGTCCACCTTGACCGACTGCGTGATCACCGGGACGGTGATCAGGAAGATGATCAGCAGCACCAGCATCACGTCCACGAGCGGCGTGGTGTTGATCGCCGACAGCGGCTCTTCGTCCTCGCCCGGGCCACCGCCCGTCGAAATTGACATGCCCATCGTGTCTGCCTCCGGCGGCCCAGGTACCGACTACTTCTTCGCCCCGCCGGCGATGACGCGTGCAGCCGAACCTTCGACGCGCGAGCCGCTCACGATCACCTGCTCGAGGTCGGACGCGAACAGCTTGACCTTCTCCATGATGGTCTTGTTGCGGCCGAGCAGGTAGTTGTAGCCGAGCACCGCCGGTACCGCGACCGCGAGGCCGACGGCCGTCATGATCAGCGCCTCGCCGACCGGGCCGGCGACCTTGTCGATGCTCGCCTGGCCGGCGACGCCGATCGACACGAGGGCGTGGTAGATGCCCCACACCGTGCCGAACAGGCCGATGAACGGAGCCGTGGAGCCGGTCGTCGCGAGGAACGGCAGCTGCGTCGTGAGCGCGCTGCCGATGCGGGCGACGCCGCGGGCGATCACGTTGTCGATCCACTCGTGCAGCGGAACCTGCTGCGTCAGCCGCGAATCGTGGTGCACGGCGGCGTCGATCGCCTCGCCTGCGATGGCCTTGAAGACGTTGCCCTTGCCGGTGAGCTTCGTGACGCCGTTCTTGATGTTGTCGGCAGCCCAGAAATTCTTGTCGGCTTCCGCGGCCTGGCTGAGCAGGCGCTTCTGCTCCCACCACTTGGTGAAGATGATGAACCACGAATAGGCGGACATCAGCACCAGCAGCACGAGTACGCCCTTGGTGACGTAGTCGCCCTGCGCCCACATCGCCTGGATTCCGTACGGGTTGTCTACAGCAATAGTTTCAGTGGCCATCGAAATCTTCCTCCAACGAATCGGTTTGCTTTTCCTTGAACGTGCTCGAGCGGCGGCGAGTGTGCGACGCGCCTCAGTCCGTCAGCCGGAAGGTGACGGCGAAGGTGTGCCACATGGCGACCGGCTTGCCGTCCTCCTTGCCCGGGACGAAACGCCAGTTGCGCTGGACCTCCTTGACGGCGGCCTCGTCGAGCTTCTCGAAGCCGCTGCTCTTCGCGACCTTGACCTCACCGGCCCGGCCGTTCTCCTGCACGAAAACCTGCAGCGTCACCGTGCCCGCCTCGCCCGCACGGCGGGAAGCCGGCGGATACTCGGGCTGGGTGATCTTGGCGCCCTTGCCCTGCGTGGAGGGCGGCACCCTGACGGCCGCCTTCTCGACGGGTGCCGGTGCCGCAACCGGAGCGGGCGCGGCGACAGGACGGTCGGACGTGACGTTCGATATGGCCGTCGTCGGTCCGGTGTCCGCCGCGATCTCGATCGAGATCTCGGGCGGCGGCACGTACGGCGGCGGAGTGTCCATCTCCGGCGGCGGCGGCGGCGGCTTGTCCTCGTCCGGCGCCTCGTCGATGATCTTGGTCTCGACCGGACCGGTCACGACTTCGACGATCTTCGCGCCGAGGCCGGACGCCAGCACCCAGAAGAACAAAGCGTGGATGATGACGACCAGGATGAAGGCAAGCGTGCGCTTGCTGTTTTTTGCCGGATCGTCTATCGAATACTCGTACGCCACGTCCCCTCCGTCGCTGTGGGGTTTTTATATCTGGTGTAGGTCCCCGGGATCCCGCCGTCGCTTCCCGGGAGAGAGCGACACTACAAGAGCCCGACAGACCTCGCAACCCCTCGCGAGGGCGCGGACTTTACCTATCGCGTCGTGCCAACTCAAGCGCGCGCGGCATGTCGAGGTCATTTGCGCGTTCCGGCCGCACCGAGGTGCCGGTCCGTGACCGCTCCAAGCGATGCGCTGCTCACGAGCTCCGCGTATTTCGCCAGCACGCCACGCGTGGCATACGGCGCAGGTGCTGCCCATTTCGCCCTGCGCCTTGCCAGCTCGGCGTCCGGGACATCGAGCGCGAGGATTCGCTGCGTTGCATCAATCGTCACGACGTCGCCGTCGTGCACGAGCGCCAGGGGACCACCGCTCGCCGCCTCCGGCGAGACATGCCCGACGACGAAACCGTGGCTGCCACCGGAGAAACGCCCGTCGGTGATCAACGCCACCTTGTCCCCGAGCCC